>CAZWIM010000013.1:0-4746 GCA_964634265.1 uncultured Chitinophaga sp.
GGCCGCTGTACTGCATAATAATACAGGAGTATAGCAGCCCCTGTGATAAAGGGGATAAGTGCCATATGTTTTCCTGTAAATTCATTCCATACAATAGCTTCGTCGAAACCAAAGAACTCACTGATCATCCAGTAACCATTGGCACAGATCCAGAATGTGATAGCCAGGTTGTGAGCCAGTTCTGATTTCATTTGTCTTGTCCGCCATGCAATGATAATGGAAATGACAAGGGTGGGAATAAACATAGCTAATCCCAGTTCCCGCCATATCAGGCACCAGCTGATATCTTTTACCAGCCAGAAAACAATATGCATATTTTCCATACGGCGATAGCGGGAGGGGATGCTGTATAAAGCTTCGTTGGTTTGTTCCATCATTTGAAATTGAAGGAAGAAAGTTATGAAATGTTGCGGGAAAGAATCCTTGTAAAGCGTTTTACATCAGCTTCGGCCGTTATTGCTGTATTGAACAGTAAATGATCTGCCAGTTGCCTGGCAAAAAAGGGAGCCAGTGAACAACCTTTTGTTCCCATGCCATTCAGTATTCCTATTTGCGGATGCATAGGATGAAGCCCGACAAACGGTCTTCTTTCCATGGTGGCTGGCCGGTTGCTGGCTAAATGCCCAGTTATCTTGTAGGGCACTTTCAGCCATTGTTTTAGTAATTGTTCTGTTTTTTCCCTGAATTCAGGAGAAGGATCCAGGTTGTCAAAATCCCATTGGTAAGCAGAGCCAATCCACCAATGACAGGGAGTGGCCAGCGGAACCAGCATCATTCCTTTCTTATAAATGCGGTCTGGCGAAAGGTGATCAATTTCCAGTGTCAGTGCTTCGCCTTTATTGGGAGCAAAGGGCAGTGCATTGAAATAAGGATTGTCAACCGAAGCGGCGCCATCACAAAAAATGATTTTTTCTGCTGTTATTTCTTTATAGCATACACCATTTGCAGTGACGGTCAGTTGCGATTGATCAAATTGCTCTTCCAATAACTGTTTTCTGTTATTAAGCTCTGTTCTCCATGCTGGGATGATATTATCAAGATGTGCAGTGTAAACCGGCGAGATTTGTCCATAACCCAATTCATAATTAAAAAGTTCATTATAGCTGACAGATTCTTCAAGCGTTACATAAGCAGCATTTTCTTCTACCCGTTGCTGAAAACTTTGCCGCATCTGTGCACTGGGAAAAAAGTCAACAATGTCTTTCTGCGAAATGGCTTTGATACCAAGACTGTTTCCCATTTCTGTATAAGCTTGCCAGGAAAAAGGAAGGAGTTCTTCAATCATCCAGGCTGTTACATGTCTTCTTCCGGTTACAGGATTTATGATACCTGCTGCAAGGCGTGATGGTGCATTCGGATCTTTATTGTCAATGACAAGAAATGATCTGTTGTCTTTTTTGAGATAATAACTAAGCCATGTTCCGCTGATGCCCTGGCCAATAATGAGAAATTGAAAATGCATGGGCAAAAGTAAATGAATTAGCTATTTTGTATGGCTTGTTTAAAGGGCTCAGCTGCATAGGATGAGTTGCTCATCAAACTTATCTTATAGAATTCATTTACTGGCAGTCCTCTGAGTAACGACAGCAGTACTTTTATTACATACCCGTGGCTGACCAGCACAATTGTTTCTTCGTTGAATTGTTTGGAATTTATTTCAGCTAAAAAATTAGTTATTCGTTCCGCAACGGACTCAATTGTTTCCATTCGCTCATATAAATCAGTTTCAAGGTATGGCCGGGGATAGGTCTGTCCCTGTAATACCCCCAGGTGCCTTTCCATTAATCTATTGTCTGTAATGATCCGGGAGCCGGGATTATGTAGTTGTATTGTTTCTGCTGTCTTTAATGCACGGCGTAAAGGACTTGAATAAATTGTCTGAAAAGAGAATTGTTTCAACTCCAGCCCAAGCTTTTCATTTTCCCTGGTTCCCTTTTCAGACAAAGTTCCATGTTCCTGCCCCTGGCAAATATTTAACTCGTTTTCTTTGGTTTCTCCATGCCGGACGATTATCAGCCTCTTCATAATTATTCCTTTCTGTTATTCTACATTTACCCTGATGCCTTCAGAATGCGATGTAAATTCCGGAGCATACATACACTGAATTGTTGTTATGCCGTTGCTGAAATTACCGGTATGCGTAGCAAACAGGGTGTATTCAAACACATAGGTTCCTTTTCTCAGGTAAGAGAAGAAGAAATTAGTGCTTGCGTCCCTGGTGCTTTCATAGTAACCTAATCCGCCCTGCCATTTGTATTGGCTCAGCACATTAACCGGTTCAAAAGCTGAGGCCCGCATATCTTTCATGTGTACATATTCCATATCCCTGTCCACCCGAAGCTCCACTCTTACTTTGATTTTATCGCCCACTTTTATGGCATCACCATCGTTTACAGGAGTGATAACAGGCCCACGGTCTGTGTTCTTTTCTACAAAAAGTTTTTTTGTCAGCTTTAATGGAGTAGATGCCGTTGTGATCTTATCAAGGTCTTCAAAATATTGCCAATAAACACCACCCCAGCTTACCGGCGACTGGTTATTATTGCTGTTTACTTTAACTGATATATTTCCCATTTCCGGTTTTACCAGTCTTCCTTCGATTGTTTTCTTGATATAACCTGTGCCGGCTTCTTGTTCGCCTTCAGTTTTTATGAATGCAGGACCGAGGTTGATTTCTACTGAAGGTTCATTAACCAGCCAGTCATTGCCCTGCAACAATAAAGCATAGCATGCTTCAGCTGTGGCTTTAGTGGTTTTCCAGTTATTGGTTTGTTTGTTTTTCAGCAGCCATGTCTTCAGGTCATCAACGGCTTTGCTGTCTTTTCCAATTTCCTGGAATGTTTCAATCATTAACGCATGGGTTTCTATAGGCGCTTCATACCAGAACCAGCCATTTCGCTGATCTTTCCAGTACATACCCAATTCTTCGTTGCTGATGGATGTTTCTTTCAATGACTTGAGTATGGCTAGAGGCGTTTTGGTGTCAGCTGTTCTGTGCAATGCCAGAGCAGCCATACCCTGCATGTATTTACTTTGGCCCACCCATGTTTGCTGCATACGGCTGCGGAAATAGTCATAGGCCTTTTTACTGGCAGTGGCTATTTCATAGTCGGGGAAGAAGCTGCGCATATACAGGTATTGAATGGTGGTGTAGCCGGGTATATATGTTTTTAAATTGGTTTTATACTTAATCAGGTCATCATAGTCTTCTTTTATTTTCCTGTCGAGATAAGGGATGGCTTTGGTTAAAATCGCCTTTAAGTAACCTTCCTGTCCGGGTGCAATAGCTTTCAGCTTTTTCAAATGTCCGATTCCCGTTACGATATATTGGGTCATATACCTGTCGTCCGGTCCACCTTTAAACCATACAAAACCACCATTGCTGCTTTGCATCTGCTTTAGCTTTTCGTAAGAGCTTTGTAATTGCTCACCCATCTTGATCATATCAAACAGCAAGGCAATATTCTTTTTCTGTTCATTTTCATTCTTTGCCTGCAATACCCACGGTGTTTCTTCCAGCAGAACAGCTTTCAGTTCCTGGTTCTTTTGCAGGTTACTTAATAAGGCGGCAGTGTCTTTTGTTTTCCATTTTTCAAATACCTGCTTGATTTTTGGTGATGAATTGGCAATAAAACTGGCCAGTGAATTAGCATAGTACCTGTTCCAGGTTTGCTCTGCACATTCATACGGGTATTCCATCAGGTAGGGTAGTGCCTGTACCGCATACCAGGCGGGATTGGAAGTATATTCCACTGTCAGTCCATAGTGCTGCAATGATTCACTCTTGCCACTGTTCAGCAGTTTTTCAAAGGTGAAATTCTTAGTGCCTGTTCCTCTCATCGGCAATGTCATGGTCTCAGTCACCAGCATCCGGTTGGTCAATACCGGCAAAGAATTTTCCTCACCGTCACTGTAGTTGCCGGCTTTGGCCACTATTCTCCATACCAGGGCTTTGTTGAACTGGTAGGGAATATCAATCGGGAATTTCACCGCTTCACTTTGCCCGGCTGCCACGGTGAAATATTGGTTAGGGATCATGTTGTGGAACCAGCCGTCCACCGGCTCTCCGGTTGTAGCATCAAACAACTGGAATTCGGCTGTTCCGGTTATTTCTTTTTCCGTCAGGTTTACAATTTTTGAACTGAATTCAATTTTATCACCTTCTCTCAGGAAACGGGGGGCATTGGGCTGCACCATCAGTTCTTTTTGGGTAACAATCTCTTTGGTGCTGCTGCCAAAAGCCGCTTCTTTGGTATGTGCCAATGCCATGAATTTCCATTTTGTCAATGCTTCCGGCATAGTGAATGAAAACTCGATGGCACCGCTGCTGTCTGTTCTCAGGTCGGGAAAAAAGAAAGCTGTTTCGTTGAAGTTCTTACGGATTTTGACGGAGGGGTCTTGTTGATTGTTATTTTCTTTGTTCTTTTTTACGGTGCCATATCCAACAACTACAACTTCATTATTATTATCTGCAACTGCAGTAGTGTCTGCGGCCATTGGGGCTGGAGCCCTGTTATAAGCCTCCTCTTTGGCATCTACTGTTCTTGCTGTAAAACCATAAATCATATTCTCATACGCTTCATGAAAGAACTGATCATAGTTTTTTATAACATATTTTGCCTCTCCTTCATTAACATATTTCTGGTTTGACTGCACCTGTGCAAAATTTTGCGAACCGCTCCAGCTCCTACTATTGTAATAATAAGGCCAGATGGAAGGCTCGTTCCAGTTATGAGCATAAAACTG
>CAZWIM010000013.1:4846-31732 GCA_964634265.1 uncultured Chitinophaga sp.
TGACTGCTTACTGTTGACTGTTGATTTATTTACCTGGTGAACCACAAAGAGATTATCTGCTGCTGTTCCCATTTCCACTTTCGCTGTTTCGCCGGGCTCAGCAGTGGTTTTGCTATTGCCTGTCCATAAATATTCAGGCCGGTTCAACTGCTTGTTTTTTTCGTCGAACAGCTCTATGTATTTTATATCTTTTACTTCTTCACCGTTTTTATCTTTTGCAAGTATTTCTATAACATAAAAGCCAGGTGTCCATGATCCTTGAGCGATGCGCCATGAACCATCTTCCTTTGTCGAATCTGTTTTACTGAAAATCTGCCCGCCTGTTTCCCAGCTCTTATAATCAGTTTCATTATCATATTCGTCATAAGGGAATGATTGTATGTACTCATTCTTTGTCATTACAAACTGGTCAGGCCTCTGCCAGAAGCGGTCACGGATCAGCCTTTTTTCTTCTTTTAGTTTACTAATGGTTACTTTGATAATAGCAGGCTCAAATTCACCATTCATATTTTGAGTGCGGATAGAAATTGTTTTCAGGCTGTCTGCCGGGAGTGAGGCAGGGACAGTTGAAACCAGCATCAGTGACTTATAACTTACCGAAACTGATTTTTCACCACTTCGAGTTTCGCCATTAATATCCGTTACATCTGCATACACGGTGTAATCAAAAACCGGCTCAAACTTCTTATCTATTTTTTTATCAGGAATGGCGGTAAAGTTCACAACGAATTTTCCATCCTTATCGGTTGTTGTTTCTCCGTGGGCAATTTCCATTTCATCAGATGGCGGCTGCCACCAACGCCAGAATAACCAGGGATAAATGAACCTTGGCTGTCGAACAATCCTGTATTTCACCGTAGCCCCGTCAATATTATTACCTGCATAGGCTTTTGCCATACCGGTAATTTTTATGTTATCATTCACTTTATAAGTTCCTTTTACCGGTTCGTAATCAACATAAAATTTTGGACGTTTATATTCTTCCACCCGGAAGCTGACATTCGATGCATCCGGCCTTGTATAAATATTGAAAAGGCCATTCATGCCGCTTTGTGGCAATTGAAACTTTCCGCTGAATGAACCATACTCATTCGTTTTTACTTTGATGGTATCAACATCCTGGTAATTGGCGTCTCTTAGAATAACAGTGGTGCTGTAGTTCGGCTTTACGCCTCCTGTTTTCTTTAATTGGTTTCTAGTGAGTACTATTCCTTTGAAGTAGACCGTCTGTCCCGGCCGGTAAATACTTCGGTCAGTAAACAGGTGTATGCTTGTGGCATCTTTTGAATCGGTTGTTTCCGGTTCCCGGTAATAGTAGTAGTCGTATACCAGGTCATTCATAAAGAGCCTGTCGTTTTGATAAGTAATATCAAGCAGGTATGAATAATTTCCATAAGTATTGTTATCTCTTTTTGTTTTATCCATACGGAAAAAGCCGTTGGCATCTGTCGTATAAGCTTTTCCTTTCTCTTTTATGTATTTGTAGGTTTTATAATCATACTTCTGTTCCCAAACCTGCACAGCAGCTTTGACTAAAGGTTGTCCGCTGTTGCGATCTAAAACGAAGTAGTCATCGCTGTTATTTATATAGCTGATAGCTGAAACATAAAACAGCCTGGCGCCCAGTAGCGTTTTTTTGTCGCTCATTGACTTTTCGTTGGATGCGACTAATATGTATTCTCCGGCAGGCAGCGCATCAATTTTTATTTCTGTACTATGCTCCTGCATATCATTGGTGGCAGGTAATACCTGTTGCCAGTTACGGATGTAAGTAGCACTAATGATGGCAGGCCAGTATTTTTCATCATATTGGTTTTCCAGTTGTTTCTTCAGTGCTTCATCTGCTTTAATGATTCGCAGGTAAAGTGTATTGATGTTTTTGTATTTGACAAGGGAGCGGAATGGTATGCCGGGTACGTTTACCTTTTCCACTGCAAACTGAAAGCTGGACTTGTTGATCTGATTCATGAGGTTGTAACAGTTTATTTTTCCTTCTGATGAATCTTTCTGCAGTAAGATCCTTTCACAGATTTCTTTTGCTTTAATACGACTATAACGGTAAGTGGTATCTCCGTGTGGTTTGTATTCACCGGCTTTTTGGTCATACCAATTTGCCAGCAGGTACCAGGCTTGTGAAGCGGCATGCAGATTTTTGTACTGACTGGTTATATGTTTTATTGCATTGAAATAAAGGTCTTCTTTATCCGGATGAGTAGAATTTTCCCTTATAAATTCAATTCTATCGAGATCAGCATCGATTAGGGCGTCTGGTTTTTCATCTTTCAGGTGAAAAGCGATGAGTTTTTGATAGATCAACAATGCTTTGTGCTGTAAGGAAAGGGAATCTTTTGTCGGAAATTTCCGGTTTACATAATCAGCAGCCGGGTCAAAAGCACTGGCCTGGTCTATTTCAAAGGCATAAGCAGGCTTTTTAATATCCCGTTCATCATTTTTAAAATAGCTGAGTGCCCGGTGCGCCAGCAGGTCATATAACGTTGGGCGCAGGTGACGGACATTTCCTTTGATAATGATGGCATCAAATGGCTGCAATTTTGTTTGTTGCAACAGTTTTTCTTCTTTTATGGATTGCAGGTAGAGGTCGCTGATCTTTTTATGAAAATCTTCTATATCCCAGGTGGCAATATCTTTTTTGTCAAAATTTGCTGTTTTGGTCCGGTTATAAAGTTTCCAGCGGTTTTGCTGAAAATAATTCAGGTATAGTTCGGCCGAAAGGCTTTTCAGTATGGAGGCAACAGGTTCTTTGCTAAGGGAGATTTCTTTTTCCACTTCATTTATGGAAAGCACTTCATTGTTTTCCCGGTTTTCATTTTGCAAACCGATGATATAAACGAGTGATTTTATTACCTGGGCATCCTGCTTTTCCTTTTTGGCAAGGTCATATATTTTTTTTGCCTCGGTGAGTGCTGATTTGGGAAGACCTTTTTTTACAAAATCATCAGCTTTCTTCCATTCCTTTTCGTAATTCTTTATTGGTGACTGGCTGTTACTGTTCATGATAAAAAATGAGAAAAATGTGATTGACAGGAAAAGGTGCTTGGCGGATTGCATTTTCATGCTGCTAAAATTTTATACAAGGTAATTAAATTGGGGCGGTGATAAGATGCCGGATGTCATGCTTTTTCATAATAAACCGTAACATCGATATTCTTTTTTTTAAACCCGGGTATCTTTTTTATTTTTTTTGCCAGAATAAATGTATACAAATAGCGATGGCGAAAGCCTTGCCAGGTCTACACTCCTGCATAAACCTGCAACTTCTTTAGTTTAGTAAATTTTTCCTTTAACATTTTGTTTCGCAGAATTTTGGCACGGTGGCATGGCTTTGGAAATAACAGGTACTGAAACAAATTTTCAATAACCCTAAAACTTTAAGTCATGAAAAAAATCTTTACACTCTTTATTACTTCACTGTTCTCATTAGCTGTTATGGCTTTTGATGGAAGCCGGCTCAGTATATCTGCTGTGTCCAGCAGCCAGGAAATTAAAATTGAAGTAGATGGTAAGAAATATACCATGAAGAACAACACTATTACACTGGGTTTCCTTGACCAGGGAAGACATGATGTGAAAATCTACCGTGAAAGGAAAAGAAACGGTTTTGGTTTTGGCCGTCGTGAGATTATTTACGACAACACCGTTTTCCTGAAAAGAGGTTTTCATCTCGACATTACTGTCAACAGGTTTGGTAAAGCATTAGTGGATGAACGCAAAATGGATGTAAACGACGAATGGTATAACGATGAAGATGAATATTACGATAATGGTGGCTGGGGCAACAGCAATGTTATGAGCAGCCGTGAGTTCAACGATGTAAAAGATCAGCTTCGCAAGGAATGGTTTGAAAACAACAGGCTGAATTCTGCCAAATTCATCATTGAAAAAAACAGCCTGACCACTTCACAGGTGAAAGAACTGATGCTTCTCTTCACTTTTGAGAACAACAGGCTGGAAATTGCCAAGTCAGCATACAGAAAAACTGTTGATAAGCAGAATTACCTGAATGTAAATGATGCCCTGACATTTAACAGCAGCAAAGAAGAACTGGTCCGTTTTATCCGTGAATCCCGTGATCGCTAAATTCTGACACATTATACACTGAGGGTTAAAAAAAGAATCCCCGCCATATGGCGGGGATTCTGCTTTGAGTATTGTTTAGTTATTTTTTTATCACTTCTGCCATTTTCTTACCAATATCAGCCGGGCTGCTCACCACATGTATTCCACATTCACTCATAATTTTCATTTTGGCGGCTGCGGTATCATCTGCACCACCTACGATAGCACCAGCATGTCCCATACGGCGGCCGGGAGGGGCAGTTTGTCCGGCAATAAAACCAACTACAGGCTTTTTATTACCAGTTTCTTTTATCCAACGGGCAGCTTCTGCTTCCATACCACCGCCAATCTCGCCTATCATGACAATGGCATCTGTGTTGGGATCATTCATAAATAATTCAACTGCTTCTTTGGTGGTTGTTCCAATGATCGGGTCGCCACCAATTCCCACAGCCGTTGAAATACCAAGTCCGGCTTTTGCTACCTGGTCAGCTGCTTCGTAGGTAAGGGTTCCAGATTTTGAAACAATACCAATCCGGCCGGGAATGAATACGAAGCCGGGCATAATACCAACCTTGCATTCTCCTGCGGTAATAACGCCGGGACAGTTGGGTCCAACCAGCCTTGTATTTTTACCCTGTAAATAGTTTTTCACTTTCACCATGTCCTGCACAGGGATGCCTTCTGTAATGCAAACAACCAGCCCAATACCAGCCTCAGCAGCCTCCATAATGGCATCTGCAGCAAAGGCCGGCGGAACAAAAATGATACTCACATCAGCACCCGTAGCTTTTACCCCTTCTGAAACGGTATTAAAAACATGTTTATCAAGATGCTTGCTCCCACCTTTTCCGGGTGTTACACCACCAACCACATTGGTTCCATATTCAATCATTTGAGAGGCGTGAAAAGTACCTTCTGTGCCGGTAAAACCCTGTACAAGGATTTTGGAATTTTTATTTACAAGAATACTCATATGCGGATATATAAAAGTTGCCGCAAAATTAGGGGATTTGGGCCTTATCAGAAGCTACAGGTAGGCTATTTCAACAGGTCGCCCATGTTATCAAAATTCCGGTGATGTGGTATTTTACCGGTTTCTTCAAGAACCCGCATATCTTTAGCATCCTGCAGAAACTCGGAGGCAAAAATGAAATCATTGAGCCGTTGGTTTTTACTGAAAATGATCTCCTTATTATTGCCTTCCCATTCTTTGTGGCCCTGGTACATGTACAGGATATAATTGCCTATCTCCATTACACTGTTCATGTCGTGAGTATTGATAACAGTAGTAATATTATATTCAACAGTGATTTCCCGTATAAGCTTATCAATCACCAATGATGTTTGCGGATCCAGGCCTGAATTGGGTTCATCGCAAAAAAGATATTTAGGATTCAACACTATGGCCCGGGCAAGGGCAACCCTTTTTTTCATTCCACCACTAAGTTCAGCCGGGAATTTTCGGTTGGCATCTGCAATATTTACCCTTGCCAACACCTCATTTACACGATCCAGCTTCTTTTTATGCGTCCAATCTGTAAACATGCTCAGCGGGAACATGACATTTTCTTCAACGGTAAGGCTGTCAAATAATGCAGACCCCTGGAATAGCATGCCGATCTCCTTCCGGATTTCAGTTTTTTCTTCACCTTTCATAGCGGTGAAATTTTGACCTCCATATAATACTTCACCTTTATCTGGATCAAACAAACCCACCATACATTTCATCAGTACAGTTTTGCCACTACCGCTGCTGCCGATTATCAGGTTGCACTGACCGGCTTTCATCACAGCACTTACATCATGTATGACTGTTTTGTCGCCAAAACTTTTTTGTATGTTCTTAACTTCGATCATTAATTAGTTTATAACAACAAGGCTGAAAGAATATAATCAGCAAACAAGATTAAAATACAACTTACTACCACCGCTTTGGTACTGGCCCGTCCAATTTCCAATGCACCTCCTTTCACAAAATACCCATAAAAGGCCGGAACGCTGGAAATGATAAAAGAGAAAACATAAGCCTTGATCAATGCAAAAATTACATTGTAAGGCACAAAGAATTCAAGCAGGCCTTTATCATATACACTACCGGAGATTATACCGGAGGCAACGCCTGCCAATCGTCCTCCCCAGATACCCAGGGCCATTGCAATGACCACCAATAACGGGATCATCAGCAAAGCGGCAACGATCTTTGGCAGAATCAGGTAAGCTTTTGTGTTGATGCCCATGATCTCCAGCGCATCAATTTGTTCGCTTACCCTCATATTCCCTAATTCACTGGCAATACGGCTGCCCGCAACACCTGCCAGTACAATACAAACAAGGGTAGGGGCAAATTCAAGAATAACCGTATCCCTTACTATTTGCGCAATGGTGGATTGTGGTATTAAGGGACTGACTAACTGGTAGGCAGTTTGAATGGTGGAAACTGCGCCGATGAATACTGAAATTATTGCTACGATTCCTAAAGAGCCAAAACCTATCTCGGTGCACTGGTGTACAAACTCTTTCCAGTACATCTTGTGGTTTTCCGGCTTGGAAAACATGCCTTTGATCATCAGAAGGTACCGTCCTATGTCGCTGAATATCGTCATGCTTTAATTAAGAGTGTAAAATACTAAATATAGAATGGACGTCATACAAAAAAATCCCCGTTTTAATTGGGGATTTCTGCATATTAAACGGTCTTGCTGACTTTTCGGAACCGTTTCCACCACGGTGAATGCTTTATAATATCCTGGGTGGATGTTTTACTCTTGATCTGTGCATCTACCACGGCAATGAGTGCCATGTTGAAAATACTGCGGACAGAGCTTCCTAACTGAAGTACATGAACCGGCTTTTTCAAACCAAGTAAAACAGGTCCCACCGCATCAGCGGTATCCAATTCCTTCATCAGGTTGTATGCAATATTGCCGGATGCCAGGTTGGGGAATATCAAAGTGTTTACTTCCTGGTCAACTAATTCACTGAAGGGGTAATTTTCTTTGATCAGTTCATTGTTGAAAGCCACACTAGCCTGCATTTCTCCATCTACTATCAGTGATGGCATTTTCTGTTTGACTATTTCCCGGGCATGGGCCACCAGTTTTGCTTCCTGTGAATTGCTGCTGCCGAAATTGGAATAGCTGAGCATGGCAACTCTCGGTGTGATATTAAAATGCTTTACTTCCCTTGCTACCATCAGCGTAATTTCTGCTAATTCTTCAGCTGTGGGGTTGAAGTTCACAGTTGTATCAGCAAGGAATAATGGCCCTTTCTTGGTCAGCATCAGGTACATACCGGCAATCTTTTTCACACCTTCTTCTGTACCGATTGTTTGCAGTGCCGGACGAATCGTATCCGGATAGTTTTTGGCTAAACCAGAAATCATGGCATCTGCATCGCCGCATTCCACCATCATACAACCGAAGTAGTTCCGGTCTTTCATTACCTTCTTCGATTCATATTCGTTGAATCCTTTACGGCCTCTCTTTGCAAAAAATATTTCTGAATACTTGTTCCTTTTTTCTTCCATCTCATCACTGCGGGGATCAAATATGGGCAGATCGGAAAGGTCTATAGAATTTGCCTCTGCCATCATTTTTATTTTATTTACATCTCCCAGCAAAATGGGATAGCCTACACCTTCATCATAAACAATCTGTGCAGCTTTAAGAATCTTTACATTATCGGCTTCTGCAAATACGATCCGTTTGGGATCACGGCGGGCTTTATTACCGATGGCTCGCATCACCTGGTTATCTAAACCAAGGCGTTTGTTCAGTTGGTTAATATAGTTATCCCAATGATGGATCGGGTGCTTGGCCACTCCGCTTTCCATAGCAGCTTTTGCTACGGCTGGCGCCACAGTGGCCAATAAACGAGGATCCAAAGGTTTTGGAATAATATAATTAGGGCCAAACGTAATGTTGGTTTCATTGTAAGCCATGTTCACAATGTCGGGTACCGGTGTTTTGGTCAGTTCGGCAAGAGCCTTCACTGCTGCCAGTTTCATGGCTTCATTGATTTGCTCAGCTCTTACATCCAATGCACCACGGAATATATAGGGGAAGCCCAGCACATTATTTACCTGGTTAGGGTAGTCGCTTCGGCCGGTAGCCATAATGATATCTTTTCTTGCTTCGGTTGCTTCTTCATAGCTGATTTCCGGGTCTGGATTGGCCATGGCGAAAACAATCGGGTGCTTTGCCATGCTTTTTACCATTTCACCATTTAGCACTCCACCTTTACTCAGTCCGATGAAAACATCAGCATCCTTCATGGCTTCTGCCAGTGAAACGTTTTTCCCAACAGCGATGAATTCTTTTTTCAGTTCATCAAGATCAGTCCGGCTTTCATGTATAAGGCCTTTACTGTCAAATACCCTGAAATTTTCTCTTTTAGCACCAAGGGCTATATACAATTTCATACAGGATATTGCAGCCGCACCGGCGCCATTCACCACAAACTTCATCTTGTCTAACTTCTTCTTCTGCAATTCTGCTGCATTTAGCAGTGCCGCCGCACTGATGATGGCAGTTCCGTGCTGATCATCATGCATAATAGGGATATGCAATTGCTCTTTCAGCTTTTTCTCAATATAAAAACACTCAGGTGCTTTGATATCCTCCAGGTTGATGCCGCCAAAAGTGGGTTCCAGTGCTTTCACAATCTGTACAAATTTCTCCGGATCTTTTTCGTTGATCTCAATATCAAAAACATCAATGTCAGCAAATATTTTGAACAACACTCCTTTACCTTCCATCACCGGTTTGCCAGCTTCAGGCCCTATATCGCCTAAGCCCAGTACAGCTGTTCCGTTACTGATTACAGCAACTAAATTTCCTTTAGCTGTATACTTATATACGTTTTCGATATTTTCAGCTATCTCCAGGCAAGGTTCTGCAACACCGGGGGAGTAGGCGAGAGAAAGATCTCTTTGTGTTTTGGCTTCTTTGGTAGGGATTACTTCAATTTTTCCGGGTCTTCCTTTGGCATGGTATTCCAATGCCTGCTGTTTGCGCAATTCGTTATGCATAAGACTGTTTTAATGTTCATCTGACTTCACATGATAATCTAACGGGGTTGCAAGGTACAAAATATATATCCGGAACTAACTGAGTCTGAAAGGGGATAAGACTTTACACTTGAACGCTGCTTCCCAGCCATGCCATCATACCCATACCGATCTCGATGGCAGATTCATCAATATTAAAAACAGGTGTATGAACCCCGGCGGTTATTCCTTTTGCAGTATTCATGGTGCCAAGGCGGTAAAAACAAGCCGGTATCTGCTGTGCATAATAACCAAAATCTTCAGCACCCATACGGAGTTCTGTTTCACTAACGTTTGCAGTACCCATATATTCTTCCGCTTTCTTTCTTGCACTGTCATTGACCTTATCATTATTCATTACACAGGGATAGCCTACATCAATGTGCAGATCAACTGTACCGCCCATGGAGGTTACAAGGTCAGTTGTTATTTTTCGGATAAGTTCATGTGCTTTGAAACGCCATTCTTCATCCATGGCACGGAAAGTTCCCATCAGCTTTACTTCGTTGGGAACAACGTTGGTCGTATTGCCCCCGTTAAAAGAAGTAATGGAAAGTACAGAGGGGTTGAAGGGGTTATTATTCCGGCTGACAATTTGTTGCAATGCAATCACCAGGTGAGCACTGATAAGAATAGGGTCAACCACTAAGTGAGGAGAAGCCGCATGACCGCCCTTACCCTTTACTGTAATATAAATTTCATCGGCGCTGGCCATTACTTTACCACTGCGGAAACTCAGCCGGCCCACTTCTAAAATAGTATTGACATGCAATGCCAGTATAGCTTGCGGCTTTGGATTTTCCAGTACACCGTCTTTGATCATCAACGAAGCGCCACCCGGATTTTTTTCTTCCCCGGGCTGAAATATTAGTTTCACCGTTCCTTCCCATTCATTTTTTAGTTCAGAAAGAATTTTGGCGGCACCCAGCAGGCAGGTGGTATGCACATCGTGGCCGCAGGCATGCATTACCCCTTCATTTTTTGATTTGTAGGGGATATCATTTTCTTCTTTGATGGGCAATGCATCCATATCTGCCCGCAAAGCAATGATTCGTTTTTCCGGGTTCTTGCCTTTAATTAACCCCACCACTCCTGTGTTGGCTTTTATTTCAAAAGGGATTCCAAACTCTTTAAGCTTTCCCTGTACAAATTTGGAGGTTTCATATTCCTGGTAACTCAGTTCAGGGTGGGCATGTAAGTGACGGCGAACAGCAATAAATTCTTCAGCATATTGTTTAGCCAGCGCTTTAATTTTTTCCTGCATGGGGCAAAAATACTATTTCAAACGTAAGCCTCTTTGCCAATCATAAAACAAAAAGCCATGCAATCGCATGGCCCTGAATGAATGCACATTCTTTATTTAAGGCTGAATATCATCTTCCTCACCCCGGCCGGGCTTCACTTCTATTATATCCTTCATGATGAAAACACCTTTGGGGAAATAAGTGTTCAGCCGTTTCTGGTATGCTTCCGCATCTTTCCTGTCTTTAAAATTACCCGCCTTCACACGGAAGTAGGGTGACTGGTACCAGAGATATGCTTTCAGCTCAGGGAAATAAGTATAGACTTTAGTTTTGGCAGCAATGGCTTCATCCCTGTTGTTGGTGCTGATGATCATCAAACGGAAACCTTTGTCGGTACGGCGTCCGTCACGGCTGGTTACTTCGTTGATAGTAGCCTGCTTTTTTACAAGGAGATCAAGACGGGGATCTTTATGTACAATTACAGAATTACTGTCAACGGGTTTGGGTGCAGTCGTATCAACCTGACCGAAAGCGGTACTTACCAATAAGGTGAAAATAACAGACCAGATGAATTTCATATACATATTAAGGCTCAAATATCTTACCAATTCTTTAGTTTAAAGTTTAAGGTTTGAAGTTTAAAGTTGTTTTAGCCTCATTGTTCTGAAGAACATTTAACCTTAAACTTGCAACTCTAAACGGGTTTAGTATCCTCCTCCTGCACCGGCAATATTTTCCACCGGGTGCCAGGTCGTTTTTATTTCCTGCGTATCCATAATGAAATACGGCGATTGTCCTTCATCACTGTACCAGTTCACTTTGTCATAGAAAAAGATACGCTTCAGGTTAGTGGCTGATTTTTCCCGCATCATTTTCTGCGTATCAGAATTGTTTTCACAATAAATGGTTGCATTCACATCCATATGATCCACAAACCAGCTGGCCAACTCGGAAGGTTTACCTGTTAAAATATTGACAACGCCGCCCGGCAGGTCAGATGAGTTCAATACTTCCGCAAAGGTTACTGCACAAAGTGGTTTTGTTTCCGATGCCAGAACCACGCAGGTATTGCCACCGGCAATAACAGGTGTTATAACAGAAACCAATCCCAGTAAAGAATCACTTTGAGGGGCTATGATGCTCACTACCCCCGTAGGTTCAGGAACAGAAAAATTAAAATGGGAACTCGCCACAGGGTTTACAGCGCTGTATAGCTGCTGGAATTTATCGCACCAGCCTGCGTAGTAGATCAGCCTGTCTATGGCAAGGTTTACCTCTTTTTCTGCTTTGGCTTTGGTTGAATCCTGTAGTACCATCTCTTCAATGAACTGTGTTTTTCTTCCTTCCAGCATCTCGGCCATGCGATACAATATCTGGCTGCGGTTAAAAGCGGCACGGCCACTCCAGCCTCCAAAGGCACTTCTTGCTGTTACTACAGCATCCCGGAAATCTTTGCGGGAACTAAGGCAGACATTGGCCAGTTTTTTTCCGGCTGCATTAGTGGGTATATAATAACGGCCTGATTCCGTTCTGGGGAATTGCCCGCCGATATAGATCTTGTAGGTTTTCAAAACCTCCAGTCTTTTGGAACTGGTTGCCCTTTCAAGGCCATTCTCACTTACGTTAAGTGATGATTTTTTTATAAGTGCTTTTCCCATTTATAAAGCTTGAATATTTTCAATTAAAACATGTCGTGGAATTCCTGTCTTCTTTTTTCATAATCCCGGAATTCACTTTCACTCATCTCCATCAATGCACTGCAACGGTGAATATAATCACCGGGATATTTTCTCTTTACAAACCAGATAATCTCATCATGGGTTTGCGGATGATGGAAGTCTTCCTTGTCAAATTCCAGTTGTTTGTTCTCTTGTCCTTTGTAAAGTCCTCTCCACATGTTGTACATGTAGAGATAATGCAAAACAATATTCAGGCTCAGCTCATTTAATTCTTCATCCGTCAGTTTATCTTCTCCTTTTTGCCGGTAATGCTTTTTTACCGTTTCAAAATTAACCAGCAATAAAGCCTGAATGTTTTGTTCATCCTGTTTGGCAAAGAGCAATTTCCTGTCTTGCACCTGCATTATCACATTTCCTTTTTCCTCTACAGTGCTTATTTCAATATGACCAGCCTTGAACGTCATATTACCCCACTAAGTTGAGGTAAGGTAACAATCCATGTAAGCCACCCTCTCTGCCAAAACCACTTTCTTTATAACCACCGAAAGGAGAGGTAGGATCAAACTTATTAAATGTGTTGGCCCAAACCACACCAGCTCTCATTCTCTTTGTCATATTAAAAATCTTTGAACCTTTGTCAGTCCAAACACCGGCACTTAAGCCGTATGGTGAGTTATTAGCTTTTTCTATCACTTCGTCATCCGTTCTGAATGTTAGTATAGCCAGCACCGGTCCGAAGATTTCTTCCTGCGCAATGCGGTTGCTTTGCGCCACATTGGTGAAAAGGGTGGGGCGGCAGAAAAATCCTTTGCCCGGCAGTTTGCAACTGCTCTCATACATTTCAGCACCTTCCTGTTTGCCTATCTTAATGTATTTGTGAATGGTTTCTAATTGCTGTCTGGAGTTGATAGCACCGATATCCGTATTCTTATCCAGCGGATCACCCACTATCAATGATTCCAGGCGGTCTTTTAATTTTCTAATCACTTCTTTTGCTACCGATTCCTGCACATACAATCTTGATCCTGCGCAGCACACATGTCCCTGGTTTAAAAAGATGCCATTGATCACACCTTCCACAGCCTGGTCGATAGGGGCATCTTCAAAAATGATATTGGCAGCTTTGCCGCCGAGTTCCAATGTTACTTTTTTATTGGTGCCTGCAATTGCCCGTTGAATGATTTTACCGACATCAGTTGAACCGGTAAATGCAATTTTATTGACATCAGGATGGTTGACGATGGCGGCACCAGTGGCGCCTGCACCTGTCACAATATTTACCACACCTGGAGGTAAATCTGCTTCCTGGATGATCTCGGCCAACTTCAATGCAGTCAGCGGTGTCGTTTCTGCCGGTTTTAGTACAACGGTATTACCGGTAGCTAATGCCGGTGCAATCTTCCAGGCGGCCATTAATAAAGGAAAATTCCAGGGAATTATTTGACCTGCTACACCCAATGGTTCTGTTTTCCTGTTGGGAAAAGCATATTCCAATTTATCGGCCCAACCTGCATAATAGAAAAAATGATTGGCAGCAGTGGGTACATCAAAGTCACGGCTCTCCCGAATGGGTTTGCCGCCATCCAGTGTTTCAATGATGGCCAGTTCTCTTGCTTTTTCCTGCACCATCCGGGCAATTCGGAAAATATATTTAGCCCTTTCTTTGGCCGGCATTTTCTTCCATACTTTTTCATAGGCATTCCTGGCAGCCACTACAGCTCTGTTCACATCGGCATCATTTGCTTCTGCCACTTCGCTCAGTTTTTCTTCATTAGCCGGGTTGATGCTGTCAAAGTATTTACCGCTGAGTGGTTTTGTCCATTCTCCGTTGATGAAGAGATCATATTGTTTATTGATTGTAGCAGCGCTTTTGCTCTCAGGAGCAGGAGCATAAGTCCAGCTTGTATCAAATTTCAGTTTGATAGTGTTGCTTTTTTTTGCTGCAGCTTTTTTCTTTATAACGGCCATAAATATTTTTTTATTTAACCAGCGACATTAACACGGATCATCTTCCGTTGCGTCGCACTCTTCATCGTTCTGTTCCCTAATCAACCTAAATAGAAATCACGCAAAGTCGCAAAGTAAATAAGTCGCAAAAGAAGTTGTTAGATATTGTGTTTTTGCTCCTTAGTGTCTTTGCGTGAAAATTAATCCACTGAAAAATAGTTTGCACTCTGATAAAGTCCAGTCTTCTCTTTCACAATCTGCATCAGCACATCATTTGCCAAACTGCTGGCGCCAAAACGGAACCATTCATTGTTCAGCCAGTCTTCCCCCAGCACTTCTTTTACCATTACCAGGTAATGCAACGCTAGTTTTGACTTCGAAATTCCACCTGCCGGTTTCATCCCGATCATCTTTCCTGTCTTATAATAAAAATCACGGATAGCTTCCAGCATAACTAATGTTACCGGCATTGTAGCCGCTGGCTGAATCTTACCCGTTGATGTTTTTATAAAGTCTGCACCAGCATGCATAGCGATATCACTGGCTCTTCTTACTTTATCAAATGTGCCCAGTTCCCCGGTTTCTAAAATTACTTTCAGTCTTGCATCACCACAGGCTTCTTTAATGGCAGCTATTTCATCAAATACAAAATTGTATTCACCGGCATGAAACTTACCACGGCTGATGACCATGTCCACTTCATCTGCGCCTTCATTCACTGCATATTTAGTGTCCCTGATCTTTACATCTCTTGGCGCCTGGCCGCTGGGAAATGCCGTTGCAACGGAAGCTACTTTTATACCTGAACCTTCGAGTGCTTTTTTCGCCACCTTCACCATCGAAGGGTACACACAAACGGCTGCCACAGTTGGAAGTCCGGGTACGGCATCATGCGGATGCATGGCTTTGTAGCATAACTGCTTTACTTTTCCATCAGTGTCTTTGCCTTCCAGTGTGGTCAGGTCGATCATATTCAGCACCAGCATCAGTCCGTTCATTTTGGTTTCTTTCTTGATGCTGCGTTTCGTAAACCGGGAAGCCCTTTCTTCCACACCCACCTGGTCGATGCGGGGGGAGAGGCTGAAGCCTGCCTGTCCGGTAGGCAGGTCAGGAAAAACACTTATTGATTTGGCCAATGCCATAGTGAAATGATTAGTTTTCAAAGATAACCAAAGTTTTCAGGAAAGGATAGTTGCCGGATTTACGTCAAATCCAACCTTTCGTCCTGTTATTTATTATTATCAACGACCGGATTACATTAAATTCGGTCTCTTTTAAAACAAAAATTGCAATGAGAAAACCCAACACCTGGTTGGCGATGGTATGTAGCATTTTCTTTAGTTTACCACTCTGGGCCCAACCTACTTTCCCCGAAAATGGCGTAGCCGATCCACGGCATGGCCACTATGCATTTACGAATGCGACAATCGTTAAAGATGCCGGTACTACTTTGACCAATGCCACACTTGTCATCAAGGATGGTAAGATAGTGGCTGTCGGCAGCAACCTTAAAGTTCCGGCAGGAGCAGTAGAAGTGGATTGTAAAGGAAAATTCCTTTATCCATCTTTTATTGACATCTATGCAGACTATGGCACTCCAGCTGCCCAGCGTACCACCGGCGGTGGTTTTGGCGGATTTACTCCCGGACAGCAAGCACAACTTAGTACCAATACAAAAGGTGCTTACGGCTGGAACCAGGCCATTAAAAGTGATGTGGATGCCTATAAAGTATTTGCAGTGGATGATAGTAAGGCAAAACCATTGAGAGATGCAGGATTTGGAACTGTATTAGCACATGTTAAAGATGGTATTGCCCGTGGTACCGGTACAGTGGTTACCCTGGCCAATGAAAAGGAAAACCTGGTAATGCTGAAGGAAAGGGCATCGGCTCATTATTCTTTCAGCAAAGGAACTTCTACGCAAAGTTATCCCGGTTCTATGATGGGTATGATTGCCCTGCTACGCCAGACCTATCTTGATGCGCAGTGGTACAAGCAAAGACCGGCAGCCGAAGGCATCAACCTGAGTTTGCAGACATGGAATGATAACCAGGGTCTGCCTCAAATCTTTGAAGCCAATGATAAATGGAATAACCTCCGAGCCGACAGAATTGGTGATGAGTTTGGTGTGCAGTATATCATCAAAGGTGGCCAGAATGAATATCAGCGGATAAAAGAAATGAAATCAACAAATGCCACTTTCATTCTCCCATTGAGTTTCCCCCAGGCCCAGGATGTGGAAGACCCTAATGAGGCCAGGTTTGTAGCCCTTTCCGATATGAAACATTGGGAATTGGCTCCCACAAATATTGCTGCTTTTGAAAAGGCGGGTATTCCTTTCTGCCTGACGACTGCAGACCTACGAGATGTAAGGTCTTTCTGGTCCAGTCTTCGCAAAGCGATGGATTATGGACTCAGCGAGACAAAAGCTATGGAAGCACTCACAAAAACCCCGGCTACTCTTCTTGGTGTTTATGATAAAGTTGGTAGTCTTGATGCTGGTAAGCTGGCCAATTTTGTTATTACCAACGGCCCGATTTTCGGCGAGAAGACTTCCATTCTTTTTAATTATGTACAGGGAATTAAGTATACGGTAAAAGAAGAAAACCTGATTCCCGGCACTTATAATCTTGCTATCAATACTCCGGCGGGAACAGAAAGCTATACGTTGGATGTAAAAAGCAGCAGTTCGGCTACAATGTTTGCCAAAGACACCCTGAATGCAAAATTCACACAGGATGGAAAGATGATCAAATTGAATTATGCTCCGATGACAAGGCGTATGCGTCCACAAGGTGCAACTGATGGAGGACAAAGACCTCCAATGGGTACCGGTGGTTTTAGCAGGGGAGGATCAACCGATCAAACTTTACCTGCCAACGCTGCGAGACTAAGTGGAGTGAATAATGGAAAAGAGTGGAACGGAACAGGAATTGATTCATTAGGCAATTCTCTTACCTGGACAGCGACACTGGTGAAGGAAATAGAAGTGAAGTCAGATTCTGTCAAGAAAAAAGATATGCCTGCTGTTGGTAAAGTGATTTACCCGTTTGTGCCATTTGGCTGGGACGAAGGCCAGCAGCCCAAACAGGAAAATATTCTGATCAAAAATGCAACGGTATGGACCAACGAAAAAGAAGGTGTGTTGCAAAATGCTGATGTATTGATCAAAAACGGAAAGATTGCAGCCGTAGGTAAAAATCTATCTGACGCTACCGCAAGGGTTATTGATGGTACCGGAAAGCATGTAACTCCGGGCATCATTGATGAGCATTCACATATTGCTGCAGCTTCGATCAATGAAGGTGGTCAGAGTGTTACATCGGAAGTCCGTATTACAGATAACCTGAATCCAGATGATGTAAATATCTACCGCCAGTTGAGCGGTGGTGTTACCACATCACATATCCTGCACGGTTCGGCTAATGTGATTGGTGGGCAAACACAGCTGATAAAACTTCGTTGGGGTGCCAATGATGATGACCTGAAATTCAAAGGATGGCCCGGCCAGATAAAATTTGCGTTGGGTGAAAATGTTAAGCGGTCTTCTTCATCAATATCTAACGCTTCTAACAATAACCGCTATCCTGATACAAGAATGGGTGTTGAACAGGTATTGGTAGATGCCTTTACAAGAGCGAAAGATTACCAAAGGGCATGGAAGGAGTACAACGACGCAAAAGATAAACTGATTAAAGAGAAAAAGTCAACTGCGTCGTTGGTGGCACCTCGTCGAGACCTGGAATTGGATGCATTGGTGGAAATATTGGAGAAAAAACGTTTCATCACCTGTCATTCTTATGTACAAAGCGAAATTAACGGTGCCATGAAAGTGGCTGAGCAGATGGGATACACCGTGAACACCTTCACTCATATTCTGGAGGGATATAAGGTAGCGGATAAAATGAAAAAGCATGGATCATTTGCCTCCACTTTCTCCGACTGGTGGGCTTACAAAATGGAAGTAGAAGATGCGATTCCCTATAATGCTGCGATTATGCAAAAAGTTGGTTTAACAGTGGCGATCAATTCTGATGATGCTGAAATGGCAAGAAGACTTAACCAGGAAGCAGCCAAGATCGTAAAATACGGTGGCGTAACAGAGGAAGAGGCATTGAAGATGGTTACGCTGAACCCTGCCATCATGCTGCATGTGGAAGATAAAGTAGGCAGCCTGAAAGTGGGTAAAGATGGTGATGTGGTGCTGTGGAGCGATCATCCCCTTAGCATTTATGCTAAATCACTTTATACCATTGTGGATGGTACAGTTTATTTCGACAGGCAGAAAGATGAGGCAATGCAAAAACAGGTAGATGATGAAAGGCTGAGACTGGTACGGAAAATGAACGGAGAAAAGAGAAGCGGTGCACCCGTCATTCCGGCACAGCCAACATACCAGATCATGCATACCTGCAGCGATCATGGCCATAGCCACGGTTTGCTGGTGATTGATTCAGATGATATTAATAACGACTAAACCAACAGTAATGAGAAAGATATTTTTAGCAATAGCGGTCTGTTTTACTTTGCTGGCAAACGCCCAGGAAACAGTATTACCTGCCAAACCGCAAAAAGGCCTGGTATTTATAAAGAATGCCACTATACATGTCGGCAATGGCAAAGTCATAGAAAACGGCACTATCAAAATAAAGGATGGTAAAATTGAAGAAGTGGGTGCAAACCTTCCGATACCTGCGGATGATGTAAGTGTTTATGATGTTAAAGGAAAGCATGTTTATCCTGGTTTGATTCTGCCAACCAGTAGTCTTGGTTTGGTGGAGATATCTGCTAACAGGGCCACCACTGATGTAAGAGAAATCGGGGATTTAAATCCCAATGTAAGGGCTATTGTAGCTTATAATACTGATTCAAAAGTGATCAATACACTTCGTTCCAATGGAATACTATTGGCGAATGTTATACCCCAGGGTAGTTTACTGACAGGCTCATCATCAGTAGTTCAGCTGGATGCATGGAACTGGGAAGATGCGGCTTATAAAACAGATGCCGGGATACATCTGAACCTGCCTTCACTCATGGCTCGGTCTGGTGGTTTCAGAGGAGGTTTTGGGGCAGGTCCTTCTGCATCTCAAACTGATCCCGTTAAGGAAGGACTCGAACAAATTGAAAAAGTAAAGGTGTTTTTCCGTGAAGCCAAAGCATACCAGGCTGAAGGAAAGCATGAAGAAACCAATCTTAAGTTTGAAGCGGTGAAAGGTTTGTTCGAGAAAAAACAAAAGCTCTATGTCAATGCTAATACGGTAAAACAAATTCTCGTAGCGCTTGACTTTGTAAAAGAGTTTGGTGTTGATATGGTAATTGTTGGCGGAAGCGATAGTTACCAGGTAGCTGATCTTTTAAAGAAACATAATGTGTCTGTTATATTACAGCAACCACATAGTTTACCCACTGCGACTGATGATGATGTTGATCAGCCTTACAAAACGGCAGCTGCTTTGCAGAAGGCAGGGGTATTGTTTTCAATCTCTGATGACGATAGCCAGACCCGTGGCCGTAACCTGCCATTTAATGCTGGTACAGCCGCTGCTTATGGTTTAACAAAAGAAGAAGCCCTGGCTGCCATTACGCTAAATGCAGCTAAGATCATGGGAGTAGCTGATAAAACAGGAAGCATTGAAGCCGGAAAAGATGCTAACATTGTGGTAAGTGAAGGCGATATACTGGATATGCGTACCAGTAATGTAACGGATGCATTTATACAGGGCCGTAAAATCGACCTGACTGATAAACATAAATTGCTGAATGAACGTTTTGAGCAGAAATATGATCTGAAAGGAAAGAAAGGCTTCTGATGTATAAAGTGGGATATTATAAAAAAGGCCGGTTGTAACCGGCCTTTTTTATTGATCAGTTTGATGAGAATGGTTATTGTTATCCAGGTCAAGAAGTTCTCCGCAATTCGGGCATCGATGTGTCTTTTTAATTCTGTTCATCCTGAACTCCTCCAAAAATCCTGCTGTAATGATACCGGCAGGCAAAGCAAAAAAGGCAACACCTGTCAGCATGATGACCATGGCCATTGCTTTACCGAGATATGTCATTGGGTACATATCGCCATAGCCGGTGGTGGTGAGGGTCACAACAGACCACCAGATGGTGGCAGGTATACTGGTGAATTTTGCTCTGTTCACTATGTGCTGATGTTCCGCAAAATAAATCGCACAGGAAGCAATTATTACCAAAAAAATTACCAAAACAAGGCTTAGCAACAATTCATTGAACCTTTTCTTGAAAACATTTGAGATCATATGTGCAGACTTCATGTAAGCTGTAAGCCGGAATAAGCGAAAGAAACGCATCAAACGTAGTATTCGCAGTACCCTGAAGTCAAGGCCAATTATCGCATGCAGATAGAAAGGCAAAATAGCTAAAAGATCAACCAATGCGCCGGGAGACAACATGTATTTCAGTCTTCCTTTTAAACTGCCTTTATACTTTTCTTCATGGTTGCTGCTCCACACCCTCAATACGTACTCAACGGAAAAAATGATGACTGAGATAAGATCGAAATAATGAAAGAAATCAGCATACTTTTCGTGCAATGATGAAACGGTTTCCAGCATTACAGCGATTACATTCAGGATTATTAGTGAGATGATGAAGATATTAATGATCTTGTCCCAGTGCTTATCTCCTACAATTTCAGGGTGCAACAGGCCATGCACCTTCTTTTTGGTCACCTTATACATACGGGCAGATTAGGTTTGGTAACTAAAGTTAAATTAAAATCCCCCCGATAATATTACCGGGGGGATTTATTATTGTATTCAGCTGTAAATATCTTATTTCGGCATTAGATCTTTAGCGATAGCCATAGTCCAGTCAGTCCACTTTTTAGCTTCATCAGGAGAAGTGGCCAGTTTGGTACCTATTTCAGTAGCCCTTTTTGACCAGTCCTGCATTTTTTGTGCTAATGCAGAAAGTTTAGACGGATCTTTCATACCTTCTTTATACTCCTTTACAAAGGCTGCATAATCGTTGGCGAATTTCTGAACTTCAGGATCTGAAAACGAAGGAACGCCATCGGCATTGGTAGTAGTCGGAGCAGGTTCTGTAGTTGTGGGAGTTGTGGTTGGTTCAGTTGTTGTAGGTTGTGTCGTTGGTTCTTCTTTCTTGTCTTCTTTTTTGTCTTTACAAGCAACTGCCATAAGGCTGACCAGGGCCAGCATTGAAAAAAGTTTTTTCATTGTTTAATGGTTTTGAGTTTAAAAATTGAACGCCAATGTAGTGATTAATCCTTAAAACCACAAGCTGAGAATATGCGGTTTTTGCACATTCCATAAAACAAAAAGGAGCATTTGAATGCCCCTTTTTGTTTTATGGAATGCTTCATCAGACATCTTTACCGTGACAATGCTTGTACTTTTTACCTGATCCACAAGGACATGGATCGTTTCGTCCTATTTTCGGGGCTACGGTTACTGGTACCAGTTTGTCTTTCTCATTGGCCGCATAGTCATCGCCTGTTGCATCCACTTCTTCTTTATTGGCCCGCATTTTACTCATGTCTGTTTTTTGCTGACGGCCTTCTTTCAACTGTGCATCTTCCTGCTGAATAGGAATGGATGAATGACAAAGGAAGGAAACGATATCCTTGTTTACATCTGCACTCATATTACGGAACTGATTGTATGCTTCCACTTTATAAATAACCAGTGGGTCCTTTTGTTCCAGGTAAGCCGTTTGCACACTTTGTTTCAAATCATCCATGGCCCGCAGATGCTCTTTCCATGCATCATCAATTACTGCAAGGGTAATGGTCTTTTCCAGTGCATTCGTCAATTCGACTGCATTTGAATGCAAAGTCTTATCAAGGTTACTTAATACATTAAGCCCTTTACGTCCATCGGTAAAAGGAACAATTACATTTTCGATGTGGCTTCCTTGTGTCAGACGGATGTTTTTGAAAACCGGTATTGCCTGTTTCTGCAATTCTTCTTTGTGCCGGTTATATCTCTCTGTTGCTTCAGCATAAAGGCGATCAGTTAATGTATTCAGATCACCCTTCTTAAATTCCTCTTCTTCAATTGAAGTATCTAAGCCAAAGTTTACAATGCAGGCCATTTTGAATCCTTCAAAATCTTCCTGTTCACGGAATGAACTGACAAGGCCTTCTGCTACCATGGAGAATGAAGTATCAATGTCAAGGGCAAGCCTTTCTCCAAAAAGGGCATGATTACGTTTTTCATAAACAGCATTCCGCTGCTTGTTCATCACATCATCATACTCCAGCAAACGTTTACGTATGCCGAAGTTGTTTTCCTCTACTTTCTTTTGAGCTCTCTGGATACTGTTACTGATCATGCTGTGCTGGATCACATCACCTTCTTTGTAGCCCAGTTTATCCATTAATGATGCTATACGTTCGCTGCCGAACATCCGCATCAGGTCATCTTCCAATGATACATAGAATTGAGAAGTACCCGGATCGCCTTGTCGACCGGCACGGCCACGCAACTGCCTGTCCACACGACGGCTTTCATGCCTTTCAGTACCGATGATGGCCAAACCTCCGGCTTCTTTTACACCGGGGCCCAGCTTAATATCCGTACCACGGCCGGCCATGTTGGTTGCGATGGTTACAGCCCCTGCCAAGCCAGCTTCTGCTACGATCTGTGCTTCACGGGCATGCTGTTTTGCATTCAATACATTATGAGGAATCTTCTTTTGCTGCAGCATCCGTCCCAGTAATTCACTTACCTCAACCGAAGTAGTACCAACGAGACAAGGTCTGCCTGCATTTCTTAGTGCTTCGATTTCATCAATAACTGCTTTATATTTTTCCCTCTTTGTCTTGTATACCAGGTCTTGCTTATCATCCCTGACCATTTTCAGGTTAGTAGGAATGCTCACCACATCTAATTTATAGATGCTCCACAATTCTGCTGCCTCCGTTTCCGCCGTACCGGTCATACCTGCCAGTTTGTGATACATACGGAAGTAATTCTGCAGTGTGATAGTGGCATAAGTTTGGGTGGCAGCTTCGATCTTCACATTTTCCTTTGCTTCAATAGCCTGGTGCAGGCCGTCAGAATACCTTCTGCCTTCCAGTACACGGCCGGTTTGTTCATCAACGATCTTTACAGCACCATTATCAATGATATACTCAACGTCTTTGTCAAACAGTGTGTAGGCTTTGAGTAATTGCTGAACAGTGTGAATACGGTCTGCTTTCTGGGCATAATCGTTCAGGATGACTTCTTTTTGTTGAAGCTTCTCATCAGCAGAAACGCTGCTTTTTTCGATCTCTGCCAATTTAATGCCGATATCAGGCAGTACAAAAAACTCAGGATCTTCACCTGTTTTGGTGATCATCGCCAGTCCTTTATCGGTCAGGTCTACGGAGTTGTTTTTTTCATCAATATGGAACAATAGTTCAGCATCCACAATATGCATATTGCGTTGCTGGTCCTGCAGGTAATAATTCTCGGCTTTCTGCATTTTTACCTTGATGCCCGGTTCACTCAGGTATTTGATCAACGGACCATACTTGGGTAAGCCCCTGTAGGCCCTGAAAAGGTAAAGGCCTCCGCTTTTTGGATCATCATCGCCTTCTGCAATTCTTTTTTTGGCTTCGTTAAGGTTATTACGAATAATTCTTTCCTGTTCCTGCACCAGTTGCTGCACCCTTGGCTTGTGTACATGAAACTGCTGATCTTCTCCCTTTGGTACGGGACCCGAAATAATCAACGGCGTTCTGGCATCATCGATCAATACCGAGTCAACCTCATCCACCATAGCATAGTGGTGTTTGCGCTGCACCATTTCTTCCGGCGTATGTACCATGTTATCCCGGAGATAGTCAAAGCCAAACTCGTTATTGGTACCGTAAGTGATATCAGCGAGGTAAGCTTTTCTTCTTTCCTCACTATTGGGTTGGTGTTTATCAATGCAATCAACGACTAAACCAAGCCATTCGAAAATGGTACCGTTCCATTCCTGGTCACGACGGGCCAGGTAGTCGTTTACAGTAACTATGTGTACACCTTCACCCGGTAATGCATTTAAATATGCAGGGAGAGTAGAAACAAGTGTTTTACCCTCTCCGGTAGCCATCTCAGCAATTTTTCCCTGGTGTAATACCACGCCACCGATCAGCTGTACATCGTAGTGCACCATGTTCCAGGTTACCTGTCCACCGGCAGCTGTCCAGGTATTTTTGAAAATTGATTTTTCGCCATCAATAGTAACGTAATCTCTTTTCACACTCAGGTCCCGGTCAAGCTGTGTAGCAGTAGAAACAATCTCTGTGCTTTCCTTAAAGCGACGGGCTGTTTCTTTTACAACGGCAAAAGCTTCAGGTAAAATAGCTTCAAGGGCCTCTTCAATTTTTTTATCCCTTTCTTTTTTTAGTTTATCTACTTCCTGGTAAATAGCATCCTTGCCCAACAGGTCATTAAAAGGTAAAGCTTCTGCAGCAGCGTTCCTTTCTGCAATCTCTGCATCAATCTCTTTCAGATGTTCTTTAATACGCTGACGAAATTCTTGTGTTTTGTTACGCAGCTCATCATTACTTAATGATTGATAAGAATTGAAAAACTGGTTGATTTTTGCGACATAGGGTTCAATCTTCTTCACATCCTTTTCTGACTTGCTGCCGCCGAATAATTTAGAAATGAAACCAAGCATGGTATTGGGAATTGGGTAATTGGTTGATTAGTTAATTAGTTAAATGGTCAATCGGGTCAAACTGGAATACCTGATGTTTGCCTCGATGTCTCTTTTTGTCAAAAACGGTGCTACAAAAATTTGCAGGCCATTTTGACAGCCTCAAAAGCAAAGGCTTTTGAAGGGTGGCAAAGATAAGTTATAGTTCGGAGTTAAACAGCAGCTCTAAATAGGCCTTTAGGTCTATTAAAACTGTGAGATTCAATGCAAATTTCTTGGGTTGATGTAACTTTCACCCCTCATGATTAACAGGATACATTTTGCCATTTTACCCGCCTTCCTGGGTATTTTCATCATTGCCGGGTTTGTTGCCTGTAAAAGCAAGGATAAAACAGCGAACTTAAATGATGATCCCCAATCCATTTTTTTGGATTACCAGGTAACAGGTAATGAAGAAGAAGATTCGGTTACTATTTTATTGCATTTCAGAGATGGCGATATTGAAGGCAATGCATTCAGACTGGATAAACCTTCAGGGGTAGCTTTGGATGGCGAAGCCCTGGCTTTTGACAGCTCAAAAATGACCGGGTATTATTATGAAACAAGAAAGTCATTAATGGCATTTACGGGAAAGCATAATATAGTTTTCACAGATATACAAGGGAATACCTATCGGGAGGATTTCTTTTTTCAACCTTTCTCACTTATTAATCCCCCCGCTGAACTCAGCTTCGGCGACAGCCTTAGATTGCAGTTTGCCGGCCTCGAAAAGGAAGATTATTTGCTGGTTTTAATGACAGATACCAGTTTTCCCGGTAGAGGAATAAACAGGGTTGATACAATCAGGGATGGTAATCTTGTTATTTCCCCGGACGAGCTAAAGCAACTTGCCTCCGGACCTGTACAAATAATGTTTGCCAGAGAATTTGAGAGACCACTTGAAAACAGAACTAAAAGCGGCGGGAGACTGGCCATAACCTATAGGATCAGCAGGGAATTTGTTTTACAGGAGTAGCCTGAAAGAGAAGGATTTACACAATTAAATCACAAAGAATATTTAAGGGCTCATTATTTTGATTCGGTGCTGGAATTTTAGCTGTCAGGCCATACCTTTGCGGCCAATTCAAGAAAAACTATGTCTGGTCAGTTAAAAGAGGTAAGAAACCGCATTAAATCGGTTCAAAGTACGCAGCAGATTACGAAGGCAATGAAAATGGTGAGTGCGGCCAAGTTGCGCCGTGCACAGGATGCTATTTTACAAATGCGTCCTTATGCCCAGAAATTACAGGAGATGCTGACAAACATTGTCAGCAATAGTGAAAGCGGTGCAGGTATGTCATTAGCTTCTGAGCGGCCTGCTGAAAAGATATTGATGATTGTATTGACAAGCGACCGTGGACTGGCCGGAGCTTTCAATGCGAATGTAATTAAGCTTGCCAAGGCTACCATTGCAGAAAAATATGCTGATCAGCAGAAAAAAGGAAATGTTACGATCTGGAATATTGGAAAGAAAGGCTATGAACATTTTGCCAAGTTAAACTACAAGGCAGATGCGACCTTTAAAGATATATTCCATCACCTGACTTTTGAAAATGTACAGCAGGCTTCTGCCGCTGCCATGAAAGCCTTTGAAGAAAAGCAGTTTGATGTGGTGGAACTGGTGTACAGCCAGTTTAAAAATGCAGCGACACAGCGTTTTGTGGTAGAAAGGTTCCTGCCCATCCCTAAGGTGGAAAAAAAGAATGGTGCAACGAAAGCGGATTTCATTTATGATCCTTCCAAGGAACAATTGATAGCAGAGTTGATGCCTAAAATTCTCAATACTCAATTATTCAAAGCTGTACTTGATTCCAATGCATCTGAGCATGGTGCAAGGATGACTGCGATGGACAAAGCCAGCGAGAATGCCAACGAAATGCTCAGGAGCCTGAAAATATCTTACAACCGTGCAAGGCAGGCTACCATTACTACCGAGCTGACAGAAATTGTAAGCGGCGCTGCAGCGTTGCAGGGATAATAGCAATCGTAACATTAGTTTTTTGGACCTGACCTCGGAGTCCAAAATGTTAATAACTGTGTTTCTGACTTCCTCAGGGTAATATTAATTTCGTTCAAATCGTTTCGAAACAACAACCATGGAAATAGCTAATCTGATACCTCATATAGAATCCCTGATTTTTGCCAGTGATAAACCAGTTACTACACTTGAGTTGACTGACCTGGTGAATAATGCACTGGGTTTTATGGATGACAAAGTATC
>CAZWIM010000013.1:31832-46602 GCA_964634265.1 uncultured Chitinophaga sp.
GAAATAGAGTCTATCCGTGGTGTTAGTTCCGATTACGCTTTGCAAAAATTATTGGAAAAAGAGCTGATCATCATCAGCGGCAGAAATGAAAAGGCACCGGGCCAGCCTTTGTTATATTCCACTTCTAAAAATTTCATGGACTACTTTGGAATTAATTCTGCAGAAGATCTCCCAAAAATCAAGGAAGTGATTGCAGAACAACTGGTGGAGCCAACGGTGATAAGAGAAGTACAGTCAGAAAATGAGAACAGTGCTGATGAACAACTGGACAATGCAGAAGCATTGGCAGTAAATGATGGTGGCGAACTGGTGATTAATGATGCCAGTAGTGAGGGTGAAGAAAATTAAGATTATTTATTTCTCAATAATACTTGGCATGCCATTCCTGCGGGAGTGGCATGTTTGTTTTAACTATTTTCGCAATTATGGCAGCACAACTTACGAGGGAACAATTACTGGGTGCAGCGGGTGAATACGGAACACCTGTTTATGTGTATCATGCTGAAAGAATAAAAGAACAGTATCTGCGGTTGATCAATGCTTTTAAGGGTACAGACTCCCGTTTTTTTTATGCCGCAAAAGCATTGACTAATATTCATGTGCTCCGATACATCAGGGAAATTGGATGCAATGTGGATTGCAGCTCTATTAATGAAGTGAAGCTTGCATTATATGCAGGTTTTGACCCTTCAAATATTCTATATACTTCTAATAATATCGCTTTCGAAGAAATAGAAGAAGCAAGGAACCTGGGTATTCATATCAATATTGACAGTATTTCAAATTTGGAAAAATTTGGAAAAAAGTATGGACATAGTTATCCTGTCGGTATCCGTCTTCGTCCCAATATTATGGCAGGCGGTAACCTGAAAATATCGACAGGCCATGCAGCCAGCAAGTTCGGAGTACCGTTAGAGGATATTGAGCAGGTGCTTAAAGTGCAAAAAGAAACAGGCTTATTCATCCGCACTTTACACATACATACTGGCAGCGAGATTAAAGATGTGGAAGTATTTGCTAAAGGAATAGAGGTTTTATTTGAAGTGGCGCAGCATTTTCCCGAATTAGAAGTGATTGACCTCGGCGGAGGATTTAAAGTGCCTTATATGCCAGGTGAGGAGGGAACTGATATTGAAAAGCTTGGACAAAAAGTAAAAGAAGAATTTGAAGAGTTTGAAAAAAAATACAACCGACATCTGCAGGTTTGGTTTGAGCCGGGAAAGTTCCTGGTGAGTGAGGCGGGTTATTTTATAACAAAAGTGAATGTGCTAAAGCAGGCCGGGGAAATAGCATTTGCTGGTGTGGACACCGGTCTTAATCATTTTATTCGCCCCATGTTTTATGCTGCCTATCATGAAATTGAAAATATTTCGAACCCGGCAGGCGAACCTGAATTGTATAATGTAGTTGGTAATATTTGCGAAACCGACACATTTGCCGAAAACAGATCTTTACCTAAAATCAGGGAAGGTGATTTTCTAGCTTTCAAAAATGCAGGCGCCTATGGATTTGAAATGGCTTCTAATTATAATTCAAGATACAGACCAGCTGAAGTTTTTTTCAAAAACAATTCATCGCAATTAATAAGAAGACGGGAAACTTTTGAGGATCTTCTCTCCAATCAATTATAGCGTTATTATTTTACGGTTATAATAGTACTTGTCCTGGATGTGACCGGTACATTCCCAAAACTGGTTTCTGTATTTCCGGTTGACTCAGTGCTGATTGTTTTTTCACGGATGATACCGGTATTTTTATCAACAAGGATTTTACCAGTTGATTTATTGTTCATGGTAGTCGTCGTTTCATTACCCATCATTTCTGCTTTGCTCACCGTTACAGAATTGGCTGTAAAATCAATCACAATAATACTATCGGTTACTTCGGCAAGTTTATAAGTTGCATTGTATTTGCCTCCTTCCAGTTCGTAAGATTCTGTCCATGAGTCACCAATACCAACTTCTGATTCCGGCAAAACCTTAAAGAAACTGGCTCTGCCTTTTTGGGGCGGCTGTACCAGGTCGAAAACATCTTTCATCATATTGCTGATGATCGCCATCCGGCTGTCGTTTTCGGTTAACTGAATTTTTTCAGGCAGGGCCATCATTGTAGTACCGGAAGGATCAATGATAATATCATATTTTTTTTCAAGCAGATCTTTAATTGGTTTTCCAAAGGGGCCGCTTATATCTTTTTCATTGTTGGAGTCGAAATTTCTTTTTTGTCCCATACCATCAAAAGCAAAATTGACAGACTTCATCTGGTGGTTGAGTGTACTGTTATCTTCCGTGGTGTTGGTCACTTTATATTCATGAATGCCCGTAGCATCAACGTTAAAGTCAATGGCCTGTCCCATAGCCTGCTGTGCAATGGTGGTTTTCATTTGCATGGTCACATTCAGTGACTGGCCTTGTTCAAATTTTAATTTTCCTGCTACTTTTTGTCCCATGGCAATAGCGGCTGAAAACAAGCAGGTAAGAGTGATAAAGGTTCTTTTCATATTCTTTAAAATAAGGAGCACAAAAATGACGATAGTTGTCGATAAACGTTGCAGCTTTTTAAATATTAACAACGGGGATTGTATAACTGTTTATTCGGCCGAACTTATTATTTTTAATACAAATTACTATTAAAACAGTTTACTATGCCTATCAGAATGACAGATGATCCTGTGGATCCTAATCAGCAGGATGACAGCGGCGGGGGTGGCGGAAGAAAACCCTCATTTCCCGGGGGCGGTGGTGGCGGGTTGATGTCTTTACTGCCTATGCTTATGGGGTTGTTTAAAGGAAAGGGAATTATTTTTCTGTTAGTGCTGGCTGGAGGGGCCTACTTCCTGCTTGGAAGAAGTGGTGGCTGCAACGTAGCGGATGTGGTCAAAAAGTTTTCGGAAAGCGGATACAACTTTAATCCTGCTGAATTTAATAAAGCTTCCGTTTATGAAGGACTCGAAGATGATGCCGGGAAAAATCCATTACCCGAAGCGGTATCGTTATTAAGATTTGCTCCCGACCGCCTAAACCAGGGGCAGCAGGGCAGTTGTGTGGCCTGGAGCTGTGCATACAGTGCTCAAACTATATTGACAGCAGCTGCAACAGGTTCCGATCCTAATTCGATACGATTTAGCCCTTCTTATTTATATAACCAGATCAAATTGGAGGGGTGCCAGGGGTCATATTTACAAAGAGCAATGGAGGCAATGAGCCGAAATGGAGGTGTGCCCCTTAGTCAGTATCCGTATAATGACCAGGATTGTGAAAAAGAGCCTTCTTCATCTGATTTACAGATGGGCAGGCAAAATGTGATACATGGGTTTACCCGCATCACCAACGGAGATAATATTAATGAGATAAGCGTCAGGGGAATTAAAGAACACCTTGCTAAAAATGCACCAGTTGCCATTGGTATGATGGTGGGCCAGAGTTTCATGCAGGATATGATGGGACAGGAATTGTGGACTCCGCAGGGCATGGATGAATCGCAAATGGGAATGGGTGGCCATGCCATGACAGTAATCGGTTATGATGACCGCAAGTTTGGCGGCGCTTTTCAGATCATGAATAGTTGGGGGCCTGAGTGGGGACAAAATGGGGTGGCATGGGTTCGTTACGGTGATTTTAAAAACTATGTCCGTGAAGCGTATGGTATTGATCCGCTTCCCAAAAGAAGCAATGTGGCAAATATTCCGCTGGAATGTGCTATCGGCTTAGTGAATAATGCCGACAAACAAAATATAGCTTTAAGAACTGCTGGCGGAAATGTTTTCCAGACAGCTTCACCCATAAAAGTGGGCACCCGTTTCAAGATGTCAATCGAGAATGCTACAGAATGTTATATCTATGTATTCGGCCAGGAGGTGGATGGCAGCAGCTATGTGTTGTTTCCTTACCTGAAGCAGGGCGAAACGGTTTCAAAGCATTCGCCGTATTGTGGTATAACCGGTTACCGTTTGTTTCCTAAGGCACAATCCATGGAAGCAGATAGCATTGGCACAAAAGACTATATTGCCATAGTGGTGAGTAAAGATGAACTGGATTATAACAGTATCAATAATGCGATCAGCCAAAGCCGTCAAACCAGTTATGCCGCTAAAGTTAATGAAGCACTTAGGCCCATTTTAATTTCATCAGCCAGGTTCAATAATACCAATGATGGCAGGATTTATTTTAAAGTAGATGCCAACAGCAATAAAGCGGTAGCAACCATTGTGGCATTTGATAAAGTACAATAACTGAATTTTTATAAGCGAATGAAAAAATTATTTGCACTCACGACGGGATTGATTTTCACAGTACTATCCTTTTCACAGGATATGACAAAGTTCAACCTGTATAAGCCCGATGACGATGCGAAAAAGGAAATTGAATCTGCGATAAAACAAGCGAAAGAATCCGGGAAACATGTTATGCTGCAGATCGGTGGCAACTGGTGTGTATGGTGTGCCCGGTTCAACGATTTTGTTACCAATGCTAAGTCACTTGATTCATCGCTCAAAGCCAACTATGTGGTTTATCACCTGAACTATAGCAAGGAAAACAAAAACCTTGATATACTTAAAAAGTATAGCTTTCCGCAGCGATTTGGTTTTCCCGTTTTTTTAGTGCTGAATGAAAAAGGCGAATTGCTCCACACACAAACATCCTGGTACCTGGAGGCAGGAAAGGGATACGACAAAGAAAAAGTGGCTGCTTTTTTTAATGACTGGGGCAAAAAGGCATTTGACCCGGAACAATACAAAGATTAATAATGAATCCCCATACGAATACTTTTATTAAGTTGATGAAACATCCTGTTAAGTTCAGGATGTTTCTGTTTACTAAGTTGCCCGCAGCATTTATTGCCGGCGTAAGAGTAAGAGCGGTGGATGAAAAAAAATGTGAGGTAACTGTCCCCTTTAAATGGTTATCCCAGAATCCTTTTCGGTCTACTTATTTTGCCTGCCTGAGTATGGCAGCAGAAATGAGTACTGGTGCATTGGCCATGGCGCATTTGTACAAGATCAATCCCCCGGTATCAATGCTGGTGGTAAAAGTGGAGTCAGAATATTTTAAAAAGGCAACCGGACGAACTAGCTTTGTTTGTGAAGACGGCGATTTGTTCCAACGGGCAATAGCTGAAACTCTTGCAACCGGTGAACCCCGGACAGTAAGGGCCAAATCGGTTGGAACAAATATAGAAGGTGATAAGGTGGCAGAATTTTTTATCACCTGGTCATTCAAGGCGAAAAAATAATTAATTAATTAAAAAATCTCCTGGGAGGAACGATGCAGTTCCCCCTTCAGGGGGCGGAGGGGGTATGAAAATTGCATTTCACGGCGCAGCCAGAACTGTTACCGGTTCAAAACACCTGCTGACTTTAAAAAACGGAAAGAAGATATTATTGGATTGCGGCATGTTCCAGGGAATGGGCAAGGAAACGGATATGCTGAACCGGCATTTTGGTTTTAATCCAAAAGAGGTAGATGTAATGATCCTTTCACATGCACATATTGATCATAGCGGACTGATACCAAAATTGATTGCAGAAGGGTATGAAGGGAAAATATTCTGCACACCGGCAACCAAAGACCTTACTACAGTGCTACTGCAGGACTCAGCCGAAATACAAGAAGATGATGTGAAGTATGTAAATAAACGGCGGGCTGCTGAAGGGTTGCCTTATATGCGTCCACTCTACTCGGTGGAGGATGCTGCTAAAGCCGAAGAGCATTTTGTAGTAAGGGTTTATAATGAGTGGTTTGATGTAACGGATGGCGTACAGGCCATGTACACGGATGCCGGTCATATAATCGGCAGCGGCTGTGTGCATTTAAAAATTAAAGAAAACGGTACAGAAAAAAGACTCACTTTCAGTGGCGATGTGGGCCGTTACAGGGATGCCATTTTGAAATCACCCGAAAAATTTCCGCAGGCAGATTATATTATTCTTGAATCCACTTATGGCAATAGTTTGCATGATAATAATGTAACGACGCCGGATATGTTGTTGCGCTGGATTGAAAAAGCTTGCCTGCAGAAAAAAGGAAAGCTGATCATGCCGGCTTTCAGTGTGGGAAGAACGCAGGAACTTTTATATTCGCTGAATCAATTGGAAATTGAAAACAGGCTCCCGGAAGTAAACTACTATATTGATAGTCCGCTGAGTGTGGAAGCAACGGAGATTGTAAAGCGATACCCCCAGTATTTTAATAAAACTATTCAGCGCATCATGCATAATGACCAGGATCCTTTTTCTTTTGAGGGACTGCATTATATCAAAACGGTGGATCAGTCAAAGCAACTCAACTTTATGAACGGCCCGATGGTGATTATTTCTGCCAGCGGTATGGCCGATGCCGGAAGGGTAAAACATCATATCAGTAATAGCATTGAGAACAGCCATAATACTATTCTTATGACTGGTTATTGCGAACCCCGTTCTCTCGGTGGCCGTTTACTGGCGGGTGAAAAAGAAGTGGGCATCTTTGGTGTGCAGCATGAAGTACATGCAGAGATTGGCGTTATCCGCAGCATGAGTGCCCATGGTGATTATGAAGATATGTGCCAGTGGCTGTCCTGCCAGGATCCACGGCAGGTAAAGAAATTATTCCTTGTACATGGTGAATATGAGGTGCAACAAAATTTCAAACAGCGGTTGATCAAAAAAGGATTCCTCGATGTAGAAATTCCGGAGCAACATTATGAAGTAGGGCTTGGCTGACAATTACCTGACATGCTTATTTAATTCTAACCGGATTTTCACATCTTCTTAGTAATCTCAGCACATTTTTTGACGTTTATTAAGTGGTTCTTATTTGCTACATAATAAATGATCAATATGAAGAAGATTTTGAAGGGGTGGAGTGTGCCTGTTGCGATCGTCTTCTTGCTTGCAAGTTGTAGCTCCACAGCCCATATTGAAAAAGACGATACTGCTGATTTCAGCCGCTACAGAACTTTTGCATGGATAGATAAAGAGGATAATAAACGTAATGATCTGATGGAGCAGAAAATAAGGCAGGCAGTGAATTCCGAACTTTCCAAAACAGCCGGCTGGAAAGAAGTAAAACACAAACCGGATATAATGCTCAGTTACGATGTGCTGGTGGAAAGAAGCAGTCGTGAAAGCAACAACCCTGTTTATTCAAGACCGTTTACCAGGCTGGTGTATAATCCTTACACCCGGCGTTACATGACCATCTATTACCCTTCGCAATTCGTGGGCTATGAAAGAGACGAAAGGTCCATTCGTGAAGGCACTGTTACCATTACCATGATTGATGCAAGGACAGATAAAACAGTATGGCAGGGCTGGACAACTGAAGAAGTAAACAGTAAAAACCTGACCACAAGGGAAATTCAATATGCAGTAAGATCCATTTTTAAAAAATTCGATATAGCGAAGAACTGATTTTTCTATGAGGACGGTTCCGGATACGGCCTCTCCGCAAGGAGAGGCTTTTTTCTTTCAAAAAATAAGCTGAAATCCATTATTTTTGCCGCCCAATGCCGGGGTAGCTCAGCTGGTTAGAGCATCGGATTCATAACCCGAAGGTCGGCAGTTCAAGTCTGCTCTCCGGTACTATAAAGGGTTCTTTTAGAACCCTTTAGCTTTTTATAAATCAGTAATCGGTTTGTACTCAGGCACCAGCGATTTCATAATTCTCCATCCGATAAGGTAGGCTACAGCACAAATGGAAAAGATGATAAAATAGCCGGATTCAATCCCTTCAAAACCCAGCAATTTCATTTTTGTTTCAGCAGCATGATCGAACAGCATCCCCGAACCTTTATTGATCAGGAATGAACCAATGCCACCTGCCATACCGCCGATACCTGTGATGGTGGCAATGGCTGAACGGGGAAACATATCACCCACCGTAGAAAAAATATTGGCAGACCATGACTGGTGTGCTGCCCCGGCTATGCCAATGATAATTACCGGAATCCAAACTGAAATATGACCCAGCGGCTGGGCAAGCAATGCCAATAAAGGAAAGAAAGCAAAAATGAGCATGGCTTTCATACGGCCCGCATAAGGATTTATATGTTTTTTCTCTACGAAATATGTCGGCAACCATCCGCCGAAAATGGATAATAAGGTGATTGTATAAAGAACAAATATCTGCGGGGCACTTTGTGTGGAATCTAAATGGTAAACTGAACTTAAATAAGCCGGTGTCCAGAAGAGAAAGAACCACCATACACCATCCGTCATAAACTTGCCAACGGCAAAAGCCCATGTTTGTTTATAGCGAAATGCCTGTGCGAATGAAATCTTTTTGCTGTGAACTACTTTTTCATCCGGATTTGCATGGTCATCCTGCTGGATATATGCCAGTTCCTCTTCATTCACTTTTGGGTGTACCTCCGGTTTTTTGTACATGAAGATCCAGAAGCCCATCCAGATGAAACCAAGTCCGCCAATGATAATAAATGCCATTTCCCATCCATAAGCTTTAGCTATGAATGGAATGGTGAGGGGAGCAGCGAGGGCACCGATCGTCGCCCCTGCATTAAAGATACTGGTGGCAAAGCCCCTTGCTTTTTTAGGAAAATATTCAGCGGTGGCTTTGATGGCTGCCGGAAAGTTTCCCGCTTCACCTAATGCCAATATGATTCTTGCAAAAACAAATAAGGTAACACTGACGGTAGTGATCTTTGAGATATCTGAAACTGTTTTCAATGCTTCAGCAGAGCCGCTGAAACTGAACAACCAGTTACCGGTGATCATACCTGAAGCGGCTATACCGCAAAATGCATGAAGTACTGCTCCTACAGACCAGATACCAATAGCCCATAGAAAGCCCTTTTTAGTATCCATCCAGTCTACAAACTTTCCTGCAAGCAACATTGATACAGCATAAGCGATGGAGAAAACGGCTGTGATAGTGCCATAGTCGTTATTGTTCCAGTGAAATTCAGGAACCAAATGATCTTTCCAGGTAAGCGATAGTACCTGCCTGTCCAGGTAGTTGATCGTAGTGGCAAAAAAAAGCAGTGAACAAATAGCCCACCTGTAGTTGGTCATTTTATTATTCATATGGCTGCGTTAGTTGGTTAGGCTTTTACGGCGTTTATTAGTTCCAGTACTTTTTTAGTTTCAGCTTCAATCGTTGTATAGTCTTTTGCTTCCATTAGTTTTTTACTGATAAGTTTGCTGCCCATTCCAACTGCACAAACCCCGGCTTTATACCAGCTTTCAATGCTTTCTTTGGTGGTATCTACTCCACCGGTGGGCATGAATAACAACTTTGGAAAAATATCTTTTATTGTTGTGAGAAATTCAGTTCCCAGCATATTGCCCGGGAAGAGTTTTATGAATTTTATACCGGCATTTTCAGCAGCAATTATCTCACTGGGTGTCATGCAACCCGGGGCATAGAAAATATCGTTGGCTACGCAATGCGCTGATACATCCGGAACAAAACCGGGGCTTACCAGGAAATCTGCACCTGCAGCCAGGTATTCTGTTGCCTGTTGCATATTCTTAATAGTGCCAACGCCTAATAATAATCCAGTCATTTCAGCATTTCGAAGCTCCACCATCTTTTTAAAATTGGCTAAAGCAGCATCACCCCGGTTGGTATATTCCACCGCTTTGATGCCGGCACGATAAATCGCTTTCAATACTTCAAGACTTATTTCCTCACTTGCATTGAAATATAACGGGAGAATACCCTGTCCAATAATGACGTCAGTTATTTGTTTTGTCTTGCTCATTGTTATTATTTTTTGTTACAGAAATACTGAATCACAAAATTTTTTCAGTGCTTCTGTAGCCACTAAATTTTTACTTTAATTACCAGTTTTTTAATATTTCCATTACCAATCATTGGAGCATGAACATCTTCCGGGAAGAAAATTGCGAATTGACCGTTGGTCAATTGAAAATAGGTGTCAGGCTGTTCGTGATATAGCTGTACATCTTTTTCTTCGTTATACCCGCCATTTTCATTGAAACATTTTTCCCTTGGTTTCCATCCTATAGTTTCTATACCGTTAATGCAAAACTGGATGTCAATATGCTTATTGTGACATTCAAACTTTGCAACGGATGTTTCAGCTGTCACACCGGGTTTATTGGAGAAAATGGCTTTCAATCCTTCATCAATATCTCTTTTGCCATCAGGGGTATTTACCAGGTCAGTTGAACGGATAAACTCAAATGCCTTTACAAATAAAGGATGGACAGAAAAATATTTTGATGCGTTTTGGATAGTATCAACAATCATAACTTAATATTTTATCGTTGTACACGGCCGCTTCCGTCACCCTTCATCAAATCCTTTACATCACTTAAAGTAGCATGATTCAGATCGCCGGGAATGGTATGTTTCAATGCTGAAGCTGCAACGCCAAACTCAGCTGCTTCCGGCATCGGCATGCCAGTGACAAGGCCATATATCAAGCCGCTGGCAAATGAATCTCCACTGCCTACCCGGTCAACAATACGGACATTGTATTTTTTGGTGTGATAAAACTCAATGCCATCATACACTAAAGCACTCCAGCCGTTATCACTGGCGCTATAGCTTTCACGAAGGGATGAAGCAATAAATTTAAAGCCGAACTTTTCTTTCATTTGTTTGAACACATCTTTATAACCATCCAGGTGTAATTCACCTTTGGTTACATCGGTATGTGCTGCCTTAAACCCTAAAGTTGTATCAGCATCCTCTTCGTTACCGATACACACATCAACATACTGGCAGAGTTTTGTCATTACTTCCCTTGCCTTTTCTTTGCTCCACAATTTTTTTCTGTAGTTCAGGTCGATACTGGTAGTAATACCTTTTGCTTTTGCTGCTTTTAAGGCGGTTTCCGCCAATACAGCTGCTTTATCACTAAGTGCTGGGGTTATGCCGGTAGTATGAAACCAGTCGGCTCCATCCAGAATTTTATCCCAGTCAAATTCACTTACATCTACGTCTGCAATAGAGGCACCAGCCCGGTCGTACACCACCTGTGATGCCCGCATGGAAGCACCTGTTTCAAGAAAGTAAATACCAAGCCTTTGGCCACCTCTTACAATATATTGTGTGTCGACACCGTAGCGGCGTAAATGATTGATTGCTGATTGGCCAATCGGGTTATTGGGTACTTTCGTTACAAATGTTCCATTTAATCCATAATTGCATAGCGCTGCGGCTACATTGGCTTCACCACCGCCATAAGTAACATCAAATGTATCCGCCTGAACAAAACGTTTAAAGTCGGGTGTTGATAAACGCAACATGATTTCTCCCAGTGTTACTACTTTCTTTGCCATATCAGTTGTTATTAGTTTTTTAAGATGAATATTATTTAATTGTTGGAACAGGTGCAGGGTCCATATCAGTGAATACCTGGTTTTCGCCGGCCATGCCCCATATAAAGCCATAATTCGAAGTTCCGCATCCAAAGTGCATACTCCATGGTGCTGAAATCGCAGCTTCATGATTGGCCATTACCAGGTGTCTTGTTTCCTGTGGTTCTCCCATAAAGTGAAATACACGATGATCAGCTGGCACATCGAAATAGAAATAAACTTCCATCCTTCTTGTATGCGTATGTGGCGGAACAGAATTCCAAACACTGCCGTTTTCCAACACTGTTAACCCCATTACCAGCTGACAGCTTTTAATTCCATCCAGGTGAATGTATTTATAAATAGTTCTTTTATTAGAGGTGGAAACATCACCAAGACTAACAGGCGAGGCCTTTTCTTTTGTCATTAGTTTATTGGGATATTTATGATGGGCAGGAGTGGAGAGGAGATAGAAAATTGCTGGATCTTTCTTGCCTTTGCTTTTGAATTTTACTTCCTTAGTCTCTTTACCCAGGTACACACAATCCAGTTTATTGATTGCAAATTCTTTTCCATCTGCTATAATTATTCCTGCACCACCAACGTTGATGATACCCATTTCTCTTCTTTGCAAAAAATAATCAGCCCTTAATTCGGGGTGATTAAATAATGTCAATGTTTTAGCAACCGGTTTTGCCCCGCCAATAACCATCCTGTCATAATGCGAATACACTAATTGAACAGTATCATCCTGCATCAGATTCTGTACAAGAAAGTTATGACGCAGCTCTTCTGTCGTCATTTTTTTTGTTTCGGCTGGACTATTCTGAAACCTGATTTCCATGCCCCCAGCCCCTAAAGGGGAGTAATATTTCATTTCTGTAAAAAGTAGTTTCATGATTACTTATTTATCGCTTTTATATCAACATTCTGTTTCTCATCCAGGAAATGCCAGTTGAAATAATTCTTTGCATTATTGTAACAAATATCCTGAATCACTTTTCCAATCCATTGAATGTCGTTAGGTAGTTCTCCGTTTTCCACTTCTTCACCAAACATGTTGCACAACAGCCTTCTGAAATATTCATGCCTGGGGAATGAAAGAAAACTGCGGCTGTCTGTAAGCATGCCCACAAATTTGCTCAGCAATCCCATATTGCTGAGGGTGTTGATCTGTTTGGTCATACCGTCTTTCTGATCCAGGAACCACCAGGCAGATCCCCACTGTACTTTTCCTGCGGTAGTGCCATCATTGAAATTTCCAATCATCGTGGCAAACAATTCATTATCGGCAGGGTTCAGGTTATAGATGATTGTCTTGGCCAATGTATTATTCAGATCGAGGCGGTCTAAAAATTTTGCCAATGCTTTTGCCTGTGAAAAATCACCCACACTGTCCCAGCCGGTATCTGGCCCCAGTTGCTTCATCATGCGGCTATTATTGTTTCTTAAGGCACCAAGATGATATTGCTGAACAAACCCTTTTTCCCAATCCCATTCGGCGAAAGTTACCAGCATGGCCGATTTGAATTTCCTGTTTTCTTCCAGAGACAACGCTCCGCCGCTTCTTATCTTGGCGAAAATGCCGGCTATTTCTGTGTTGGTATAATCTTCTGCATAGATCTCTTCAAGGCCATGATCACTTACACTGCATTGATTTGCTACAAAGTAGTCATGTCTTTTTTTCAAAGCTGCGAGATAGTCATTGTAGGTGCTGATAGAAACATCCGCTGCTCTTTCGAGACTGGTTAAGTAATTATTGAATGTGTTTACATCATCCACATTCATGGCTTTATCGGGCCGGAAGGCAGGCAGTACTTTTACTTTCCATCCGTCTTTTTTTATCTGCTGGTGATATTGCAGGTTGTCCACAGGGTCATCAGTGGAGCAGATAAGTTTTACATTCATTTTTTCCAGCAGGGCTCTGACACTATAATCTTTTGTTTGGAGTTTGGTTGAAGTTTCTTCGTATATCTTTCTGGCACTGTCTGAATTTAAAATATCGGAAATTCCAAAATACCGCTGCAGTTCCAGGTGAGTCCAGTGATAAAGCGGGTTTCTCAGTGTGTACGGAACCGTAGCAGCCCATTTTTCAAATTTTTCCCAGTCTGATTTATTTCCGGTGATATATGATTCGTCCACACCGCAGGTACGCATGGCTCTCCATTTGTAATGATCTCCATTCAGCCATACCCTTGTTATGTTTTCGAAATTTTTATCTTCTGCCACTTCGTTTGGAGGCAGGTGATTGTGATAATCAATGACAGGCATGTCTTTGGCATACTCATGATAAAGTTGCTGTGCCGTAGTTGTGGACAACAGGAAGTTTTCGTCTAAAAATTTTTTCATCTTGTTCAGTTTATAATGATACACCTCTTTTCCAGGGAATAAAATCATCCTGGTTCAATTGTACTGCTTTGGGTATTATTTCTCCACTAGCCGCTTTTATACAGTATTCCAGGATATCTTCCCCCATTTGCTGAATGGTTTTTTCTCCTTCAATAACCGGTCCGCAATCAATATCAATAATGTCATTCATCCGTTTGGTCAGGTTACTGTTGGTGGAAACTTTTATAGTCGGGCAAACAGGATTGCCTGTCGGGGTTCCTAAACCTGTGGTAAATAAGATCAATGTGGCGCCACTGGCTGCTTTCCCTGTAGTGGCTTCCACATCATTACCCGGTGTGCAAACGAGGTTCAGACCAGGTTTTGTTGCGGGTTCTGTATAATCGAGCACATCCACTACCGGAGAAGTGCCCCCTTTTTTAGCAGCACCTGCACTTTTCATAGCATCAGTAATTAATCCATCTTTAATATTTCCCGGTGAGGGGTTCATGGAAAAACTGGAGCCGGCATTGGTTACAATTTCATCATACCGCTTCATCAGCTGCATAAATTTTCGGGCAGTCGATTCATTTACTGAGCGATCAACCAATTCCTGCTCCACACCACACAGTTCGGGAAATTCAGCTAATAATATTTTTCCGCCAAGCGCCACAACAAGGTCTGAACAATAACCAACGGAGGGATTAGCTGAGATGCCACTGAAACCATCACTGCCGCCGCATTTTACACCGATGCATAGTTTGTCAAGCGAAGCAGGTTTTCGTTCCAGTCTGTTTATTTCGATGAGTCCTTCGAATGTTTTTCGTATGGCATCAGCAATCAGTTGTTCTTCACTCTGCGATTGCTGTTGCTCAAAGATGTAAAGTGGTTTATCAAAATTGGGATTGTGGACTTTCAGGTCATTTAGAAAATCCTGTGTCTGTAAATTTTGGCAACCAAGACTCAGCACAGTTACACCACCTACATTCGGATGGTCGGCATAGGCAGCTAAAAGTTTACTCAATACGGCGGCATCCTGCCTGATTCCGCCACAACCACCCTGGTGGTTGAGAAATTTTATGCCATCTACATTTTTGAATGGCCTGTTCGGGCTTCCTGCTGAAGGGGAGAGATCAATGTTTTCCAACTGACCGCCAATTTGCCAGGCCTTCAACA
>CAZWIM010000013.1:46702-73093 GCA_964634265.1 uncultured Chitinophaga sp.
AAGGCCGGGCAGCATGTTTTGTATTGTCGGTACTCATACGGCAACCCGTTCTGATATCCTTTTGTACTTTGCCTACCAATACGCCATACATGATTATTTCATCACCAGTGTTCATATCCTGCATAAAGAACTTATGCTTGGCTGGTATATCTTCTTGCAGCAGGTAATCGGTTCCTTCAAAAGAAATGATTTCCCCTTTGGTGAGATTGGTCAGCGCCACCAGCACATTGTCTTTTGGGTGAACCTGTAAAACTTTATATTTCATTTAAGCGGTTACCTTTTTTGATTCCAGTTGTTCAACCGTTGCTAAAACACCATTATGAATACATTCCCTTAATTGTTCCTGCACAGCCTGTAGAAAACCCGGGAACTTTGCAAGGTCTGTTTCCCATAAATCAGTATTGCCCATTACTTCGGCTGCTACTTTATCGCTGTTACTCTTTTGCCATACTTCATAGAAATATTCTGCAGCATCATCTTTTATCTCATATTCTTCAGTATTGCGGATGCCATAGTATTTGTTTCCGCTTTTCCTGGTTATTTTCATATACAGCAGGTAGGCAGCAAAACCTGTAACCATATGCATTGGCTGTGCAGCATTCAGTTCAAAATGCCTTTCCAGCAACGGCACATTCCTCATCTTCATTTTTGAAGTGTATTGAACAGTGATACTTTGCCACTGATGATCAATGAACGGGTTAGAAAAACGTTCAAATACCTTATTGGCAAAAACTTCTTTTACCTTTTCGTCAATGGTAAATGGTATAGCAGGCGCAATTTCATGATGCATCAGCTCTTTGGTAAAGGCTCCATATACGGGGTGACTGACAGCCTCTCTCGTAATATTAAACCCGCAGAGAAATGCCGTTCCGCAATTGAAAGTATGTGTGCCGTTAAGAATTCTGAGCTTGAGTTCCTTGAATAAAGTAATATCAGATGTAATAATAACCCCTTCGTCTGCTTTGCTGAATGACAGCACTTCTTTTACTTTTTCATTTCCTTCAATGGCCCAGAGCCTGAAAACCTCACTCATCGTCATTAATTCATCTTCATAACCCAGGTCTTCGAGAATTTTTTTGGTTTCCGCGGCATTTGGTTTCCCCGGTACAATTCTGTCCACTAATGAATTACAAAATATGTTGTGATTCTCCAGCCATTCTATGAATTTAAAATCAAGATTGTTCAGGTGTGCCAGTTCCAGTACAATGCTTTCTAATTTTGATCCGTTATCGGTGATCAGCTCAGTGGGTACAATCACCATTCCACTTTCTTTACTTCCATTAAATGCTTTAAACCTTTCCAGCAGGAAAGCCAGCAGTTTACCAGGAAATGAAGCAGGTGGTTCTGATGTTACATCTTCCTGAACCAGTTGAATACCTACTTCAGTTGTGTTTGACAGAACAATTTTCATCTCCGGGTTGTGAGCACATTCCAATATCCGCTGCCATTCGGATTTTGCACTGAGTACACGGCTTATAGAGGCATTGATGATGTTTTCCTGGATTGTTACCCCGTTTTCAATTCCCCGGACACATATGGTATAAAGTCCGTCCTGCCTGTCAAAAGCGCTGCTGTCACTGTCTGTTGATTTTACAACAACTATTCTGCCGTTAAAGATTCCTTGCTTATTGGCTTTGTCAATAAAATAGTCAGGCAGTGCCCTCAAGAGCACACCGGTTCCGAATTGTAATACCTTCTCCGGCAATTCAAATATTCTTTCATCGGGTATTTCCAATCCCGGTTTTGCTGCAATCTTCCCAATCGCATCTTTTGATAATTGCATACTCAGTTTATTTCGGGGTTCCAGCGGTTGCCAAAAACCCAGTTAACAGTGATGTTCTTTTCATTCAGCCCTGCAGGTAAATTGTTTTTATACCAATCAAAATCATTTCCTCCTTCCCGGTGGCAGTTATAATAATAAATTCGTTCTCCCCAACTAATTGTGTTATTCGTAGGCACACGGTAAATAGGAGTGTCCTTCATGTTTTTATCAAATGCACAATTAATCAGGTAGAACTGGGCTTCACGATGATAACGCCCCAGCATGAAACCATCATAACCTTTGAATTTGCAGTTCACCAAAACTGTTTTTGAATCTTTACTGCCTGAGCCGTCATGCCAGATAGCTGCCGGACCGGTATGCGAGATAAATAAACAGTTCTCGGCCCATGCCCAGCCACGGGGGCAATAAAAATCCACACCTCCCTCCATGATGCAATCTTTAAAATACCACATGCCATTATAGATTTCCCATGGACTTACCGTGTCTCCGCCAAAGGCTCTAAAATGACAGTTAATGGCTTTTAGACGGGTGGCCATATTCATGGTTCGCAGGGTCATCTGGTGACTATCTTTTCTCAGTATCTTCTCTTTGTTCTGCGAAGTATCTGATGCACACCAGATAGTTTTTTCTTTGAAATCAAAACCATAGTTGTTGGTAATGGTCAGATTTTTCAGTGTAATATCATTGGCACCAACATTCATTGTGGCTACTCCCCAGTCATCTGTATGGCCGCATCGCCATTCGTCTCTTGCAATAGAAGCGATGATGACCGTCTTTTTCCTGTCTTCACCTTCAAAAATGATATTGGCCTTTTCTATGTAAATTTTTTCTGTATACGTTCCTTTCCTGATGAATATAGTTCTGGAATGGGCTGATGAATCAGGCAGGCTGTTAATGGCTCCCTGCACCGTTTTGTAATCGCCGCTTCCGTCAGCTGCCACGATAATCTTTTGCTGCGAAATGGCTTGCAGCGACAGGGTAGTAAGCAGTATAATAAACCACTTTCTCATTTAACAGGAACTTGTTTTAGCAACCATTTCACCCAGTTCACAGCGGCTTCATAGTTATCAAAATCAGCGGGCAATTTTCTTCCATCGAGGTATTCGTTATAAATCCAGGGATCGCCAAGTGCAAACACTGTTCCTTTGCCATATTTTGAAATGGCCATTACCACATCACCATTGTGAGTAAGAACAGGAATCGCCGGTTCTTTTATTGATAAGGAACTAAACTCTTTAATGTAAAGTCTTTTTGCATTTCCAAGAATGGAATGATTTTCGGGAACAAACACAGCTCCGTCGGAAAAATTATCACCTTTTACAAGGTTTTTGTTGTCTTCATTAAATTGAATACCGAATTTACGAGCCAGGTTATTGAAGTTTTTAAATTCAGCATTGCCGGCATCATTACTTAATAGCACCAATACTCCGCCGTTTTTAACCCAGTTGCTGATTGAAATGGCATCTTTGGGATTAATGTAACGGGGCTTGTCTGTTTCTTTTTCCGTATCCGGATCCACTATAATGTAAATTGATGCATCTTTCAGATCAAATGATGTAGGCCATTTTTCAATCGATTTAGTGGTTGCACCATATCTTCTGAAAATTTCACCCAGCATGGCATAGCCGCCATTACTTTTATCTTCCCAGGTGTAATGCCAGCGAACCATTTTGCCTGTGGCGTCTTTCTTCCATTCATTGTTAAAGTAATAATCGAGTAACACTGTTTTGCCTTTGCCAGTCATTTCATCATCTCTTAATTCCATCTCCGCTGCACATTTGATGAAAGCACCCATCCCTTTGGGATCGTTTACGATCACCGGTTCACTCATATAATATTCAAAACTGCCATCACGGTATGGATTGCCGCCTAGACCTGATACAGCAACAGTGCCTTTCAGGTTTACTTGTCCTGACGCATCAGTTTCAATAAACTCTTTTATTATTCCCCGGTAAGCTTTTCTTGCTGCTTCATAATAGCCGGCGGGTATATATCCTTTTCTGGATGCTTTAGCTAATGTATAAGCCAGCATACAGGAAGCAGAAGCTTCAGGATAATTTTTAGGTTCATTTGGCAGGTTGGGCACATCATACCATAAACCTGTTTTTTCATCTTGTACTTTTCTTATAGCAAGTGCAAAGCGATGAAGGATGGTGATTAACTGAGTTCTTTTTGGGTGATTGGCAGGAAAATGATCCAACACATCTACAAGTGCCATACCATACCAGCCCAAACTTCTTCCCCAGAAATTGGGTGATTGCCCGGTTGTTTTATTAGCCCATTGTTGTTCTTTGCTTTCATCCCATCCATGATACAACAGACCAGTTTTCTTATCCATCGCATATTTTTCCATCAGGATAAACTGGTTGGCAATATCATTGAAAGCTGAATCTTCGTGAAAGATTTTGGCATACTCAGCATAAAAGGGCTGTCCCATATACAAGCCATCCAACCACATCTGGTGAGGATAAATTTTTTTGTGCCAAAACCCGCCTTCTTTGGTTCTCGGATGTGTCTTCAGTTGATTGCGCAGCAGATCACTTGCTTTTCTATATTTTTCTTTCCCGGTTACCTGGTAAAGTAGTAATAATAATTTTCCATTGTTGATATGATCAATATTGTACTCATTCGGGCGATAGCCTTTAATACTGCCATCTTCTTTCACATAAAAATCCATGCTCTTCTGAATGTACTTAAAACACTTCCCATCACCGGTCGCATTCCAGACGGCTTCCATTCCTTTTAGAATTACTCCCTGGTCGTATCGCCATTTGGCTGCCTTATCCGTTCCGATCAGGAATGAATCTGGCCACAATCTCATGGCTGTTGCCGACATCTTCTCACTCCATTTCTCCTGCGCATGAATAAATGAAGCTGAGGCAATACAAACTATGAGGAATATTTTTTTCATTCAGTTATCATTTTTTCACTGGCACCTAATTCAAATTTTATTTTCTCTTTCGCTTTACCAGCGTCAGTATTCTTGATTTGTATAGCATTACTCCGGTCGCCACTGATGCGGAACAGGAGGTCTGCCCCGTCTTTGTACCGTATATTGTCAAATACGAGCCTGTCGCTTTGCACCACATCAATAACCGGTTTTGTTTCTTCGCTGATTACTTTAATGTTTTTGAAAGCGATTCCGCTTGCTTCCTGTACGTCTATGCCTTTTTTGGCTTGCAATACCATATTTTCAAGTAGAATATCCTTTACATGCATTTCAGGTAAACCCCTTACGAAAATTGCCTTCTCCGCTCCGTTGCAGTAAACATTACTGATCTGAAAATTTCTGAAAACAGGTGTTGTTTCGTCAACGGGTTTAAACTCTACCTTTGGTAATTCTCTTTTTTCGCCAGCCAGTGGAATAGGATCTTTGGCTGCATAATACATATCAAATAAAATCGCCTCGCCGGGGATATCTTTCATGTAGATATCCCTGATAAAGATATTTTCCACCACACCACCCCGGCCTCTTGTAGTTTTAAACCGAAGACCGATATCAGTTCCGATAAAACTGCAATTACTGACATGGATATTCCTGGCACCGCCACTCATTTCGCTGCCTATTACAAAGCCGCCATGGGAAGCATAAACGGTACAACCACGGATAATTACATTTTCAGTAGGCATAGCCCTTTTTCTGCCTTCCGCATCACGGCCGCTTTTCATACAAAGGGCATCATCGCCCACATCAAATACAGAGTTTTCGATCAATACATTTTTACAACTTTCCACATCAATACCGTCACCATTTTGTGCATACCATGGATTTTTGACCGATATATTTCTTACTGTTAGATGCTCACTCATCAATGGATGAAGACACCAAGCTGCAGAATTTTGAAAAGTTACTCCCTCCAATAAAATATACTTGCAATTGGTGAGCAGCAGTAAGTTTGGCCGGAGAAAATCTTTGATGCTATCGTAATAAGCAGCATCTTTTTCCGGGCTTATGACTCCGGGGTTTGATGATTTGGATCCTTTCAATGATTTTTCAGAAGGGTACCATGTTTTTTTATCATCGCTGAGTACACCGCCGCTGGCCACTAATTTTTTCCACTGTGTTTCATTCAGTTTATCTTTTTTTACCATTCTCCAGGCATCTCCGTTGCCATCAATGATTCCTCTCCCGGTAATGGCAATATTGGTTGCACCGGTTGCTGAAATGGGAGACTGGTTCCGCATTTGAGGCAAACCTTCCCAGTTGGCTGCTACTAACGGATACTGTTCAAAATCTTTGGTGAAGAGCAAGGTTGCGCCAGTTGCCAGATGTAAATTGATATTGCTTTTTAAAACAACAGGCCCTGTAAGCCACAAACCTGCAGGTATCAAAACAACTCCACCGCCTTTTTTTGCCTGGGCTTCAATAGCAGTGTTAATGCTTTTGGTATTAAGTGTATGGCCATCCGGCACTGCGCCATACTTAACAATGTTGCTGGTATCTTTTTTAAATTTTGGAGAAATAACAACAGTAAGTTTTGCTTTTTGTGCTAGTACTGCTGAAGTAATAAAAGCTGAAACAAAAATGACCAGGATTTTCTTCATCAGGCAAACAATTTATTAAGCATTTCGCTATACAAGTCTAACCAGATATTGCTTGTTTATCAACGAATTGTGTTTCTTTATTTACGCAATCGTTACCGGGAACGGTGTCGGTTTTCAGGCAATTTTCTTAGGGTGAATTTTAAGTAATTTTCACTGCCTGCCTGGCCAGTAATTTCCATTTTCCTCCCTTTTTTTGCCATACTAAAAGTATTCGTAAATGGACCTCACCGGGTTTTCCGCTATCGTTGGTTTTAGCTTTCAAAATGTGACGGACTATTGCTGTTTTTCCACTTAAACTGATAGTTTGTTCTGACAAGTCAATGGTGACGAAATCTGACTTGCCACTTGCAATCTTTTCCACAAATTCTTTTTTATCATCAATGTGACCGCCACTATGGCCGTAACTGAGTTTTTCGTTCACAAGGCCCTCCAGCGCAATTTTATCAGCATCGATCATAGCTAACCTTAATTTCTCAACAGCATCGGTGACTGCTTTTTCTTGTTTAGTTTGAGCATAGGAGATTAAGGATAAGCTAATCAATAAAACAGTTATAATGATTCTATTCATGATCAAAATCTTTTAGCCATTAACATAAGGTCACACAGTACTATTTCTTTACGGGTCTTTTTATTTTACAACTTCAATTCGAAACCAATCTATATCTGCAAATCCCGCATCATTAGTCATATTGTTTCGTAGACAAAACAATCCAATCTTTGCACCTACCCATTTTCCGGGTTTAGCAGCAAATATTTTCTCAATAATCTGATAACTCACACCGTCTTTGCTATAAGAAAACTGGCAGCTTCCATCATTATTTACTATCACCCGCAGATAAAATATATTTTGTTCAAGTGGGTAGTGGGTTTTATGTACGTCTGGATTACCCTTGTCGGCTTTGTTATTCTCGCTATAGATTACATAAAGTCTATCCTGGCCATTTACAACTGACAAGTATGCATAATCAGTTCCGAAAATAACAAGTCCAACCCTTTCATCTTTATGCCGTGGAGTGAATGATAGCCTGGTTGTAACTGTAAACTGTTCAGCAGGAAATTTTTGTCCTAAAATATTAGGCGTATTCCATAAGTTTTTAATCGAGTCTGGTTGGTATACCGAAAACATTCTTAAAGAGCCTGCAGATGTGGGATAAGCCCATCCTTCTTTTGGATTTGCCTGCCACTGCCATTGCAAACCTAATTTCGAAGAGTTGAACTCATCACTATCTGCTACAGTTGTAATGGGATAAGTTTTACCAACATTTGGTTTCTTATAAACCGCCACAGGTTCGCCTTTCCCATCGCTATCTTTATCTTCTCCGATAACCGGCCAGTCGTTTATCCATTTCATTGGTTGTAGGTGTACTACTCGTCCATAGGCCTCTTTATCCTGGAAATGTAAGAACCAATCTTCTCCTTTTTTTGTATCTACCCATGCACCCTGGTGCGGTCCGTTGATGGGAGTACTGCCCTGGTCCATTACAACTTTTCTTTCGTAAGGACCATACACATTCTTGCTGCGCAAAACGGTTTGCCATCCTGTACTTACTCCGCCTGCCGGGGCAAAGATGTAATAGTAACCATTGCGTTTATAAAATTTCGGACCTTCGATGGTTGGATCTTTTTCATGACAATCGTAAACCATTACCGCATCACCGATAACCTTAGTTCCTTCCTTGTTTAGTTCTTTTACTACGATTATTGATTTTATTCCTGCACGGCTGCCTGCATATGCATGAACGAGGTATACTTTTCCATCGTTATCCCAAAGTGGGCAGGGGTCAATCAGTCCTTTGCCGGCTTCAACCATCAATGGTTCAGACCAGGGACCATTGATATTTTTTGCTTTGGTGAGATATATTCCAAAATCAGGATCGGGGTAATAGATATAAAATTCTCCATTGTGGAAACGGATGCTGGGCGCCCATACACCACCACCGTGCCTCACTGTATCAAAGTGCGGAGAAGGTAATCTCTTCAGGGCATGTCCGATCAGTTGCCAGTTCACCAGGTCTTTTGATTGAAGAATTGGTAAACCCGGTACATGGTTAAAAGAAGAAGATATCATGTAGTAATCATCGCCCATTCTTATGGCATCCGGGTCGCTGTAATCTGCATTGATAACAGGGTTCTTGTAGGTGCCGTTGCCATTGTCCGGTACCCATACTTTGGAAATAGGTTGTGAAAACCCATTGATTCCCCAAATTAGAAATGCCCATATGAAGATTCTGTACACCTTTAAACCCAATTAACTGGTAAACTAATCACTTTTTTCCCGGCTCCCATTCACCTAAAATTTTCTTCAATGTATATTTTGATGCTTCTTCAGCCGTTAGTTGTTTTGCCCATTTCACCCTTGCTCCCGGGTTAGCTCCGGGACCACTGCTGTTGTATTCTGCATATCGGGCAGTTAATTCATTGGCTGGATTTTTCCAGTTATTCCATCCTTCAGGGATTATATGTTTATCCATCCAGCAGTTGATATAAGTGACGCTTGCTGTTGGACTCCATGGCCTGCCGAGTGAAACTTTATTGATATTGCTGTCTGCTGTCAGTTTGCAGTCAAAGAATACAAAGCCATATGGAATAATACTGTTAGTAGAAGCGGCTGTAACATGGCTGTTCTTCTTGCTGTGTATATGACAGTTTTTAAAAACAGCAGTGGCAGCACCAAAGATGAAATCTGTCGTTCCTTCTATGTAGCAATTTTCAAAATAATGTTTTACGCCGCTGCCACTCAGAAAAAGTATATCCTGGTTGCCGGTTATACGGCAATTTTTAGCCGAGGCCCTGTTGCCTTCTATCCGTAAACCAACTGCCTGGCCTGCTGTAAACCCGGCTGAATTCTCAAAAGTGATGTTCTCTGCATGAAAATCATTTCCATACACAAATGTGGAAGCACAGGTCCATGTATTTAAAGTGTCACCATTGGGAAGACGGGTGCCTGCATGATTGTCATAGGTTAGGATTGTTTTAAACTTGTCTTCACCAATCAGGCTGATGAAATTTTTGCGGGCATCCACCACCACTACTTCTTTATAAATTCCATTCTTTATGAAAATTGTAAAAGGTTTATCCTTGCCCGCAGGTATTGCATCTAATGCTTCCTGAACCGATTTAAAATCACCGCTGCCATCTTTTGCCACAGTAAACTTATTTTGTGCTGTGACAAAGACGGGATGTAACAAAATGACCAATAGTAGTTTTTTCATCCGCTCATTTTTTTACCGGTGGAGTGAAAATTCTTTGGCTTAGTTCAATATTTAATTGCTTCAGTTCTTTTAAGACAAGCTGTGCAATCAGTCTTGCACCCAATTCACTGAAATGTGTATTGTCATTTTTCCCTTCAGGATAATTAGGATGTTCTCCGGGCTGCAGCTGCAGAAATAAGAGTTTAGAGTTTTCTGGCCCAAACTGCTGATACAGTGCTTTGCTTTTCTCGTCAAGATCAATGAACAGAACTCCTGTTTCTTTTACTACTTCCTTAACCAGTGCAGAATATTGTTCATGTGTGGCAACAGCATTACCATCTTTGTCAAATTTTCTCCTGGAAACAGGGGTGAACAATACAGGTGTAGCTTTTTTATCTCTTGTTTCCGTGATGAACTTGTGCAGGTTCATCTTAAACGTATCAGGGGTGGCATATCGTTCTTTCTTTTCGACCGACTCATCATTGTGCCCAAACTGTATGAATACATAGTCACCTTCTTTCAACTCATCAGTAATGGATTTCCATAGCCCTTCGCTGATGAAAGTTTTTGTGCTGCGACCGTTTTTTGCACGGTTTACCACTGTAACTGTTGAATCCCAGAAATGCACAAATGGCATGCCCCAGCCAGTCTCCGGGTAAGCTTTTGGTTCTTTGATACTCATTGTTGAATCACCTGCCATAAATATCCGGATCTTCTGTTTTTCCGGTAATGCAGTAAATGCAAGCAGGCCAATGCTTATCAGATAGACTATTATTTTATTCATTTAATGATACTGTTGATATATACTTCAATGTTCGTATAATGTTTATCCAATTTTAATTGTGAAGCATCTGCAGGATCGTTGGGATTTAATCGATTCTTTATTTCCCATTCATCAGACATACCATCCCTGTCTTTATCAGCAGGTGCCGGCAAAGAACGAAGAGCCGGCCAGGCATTGGTTGTTTGCTCGTAAGGAGTACCATGAGGAAAGCCACCTTGTACATCAATGAACCGGCCGGTCCTGTTTTTTACATCATTGATGATGCGTTCGTCCAGCGTATCTCTTCTGAAACTGGCACCGGCGAAATGAAGTACCGCATCATATGCTTCCAAAGCTGTATGTACTGCCAATGGTTCAGCTGAAAAGGGTTTATCCATTATTGCTTCTTTTTTATCTGTTTCTGTTCCGCCATTGCCCATGTCTACTCCGAGGTAGTTATTTTTGGAAATGCCTTTAGCTTCATCTACGTAATTGCCATCCACGAACCATTTACCGAATGGTATTGCATCTGTTTTGGAAGGATTGACTATCCTGTACCGGACATTTTTATTGGTGAAGGGCCCGTATTTATAATAGTTGTTTACAATATTGTAGTTTCCGGCTTCTCCACCGTATACATTATTACTTCCCCAGTTATAAATTACGTTATTACGGTAGTCAACTAATTCCTGTGCTGCTCCCAGTCTTGTGCCATTAAACCTGGGGTTACGGCTGTTACAATGAGCAAATAAATTATGATGTGCCGTAAGATGAACGCCTCCCCAGATTCCGCCGTAGCCATGTTTTTCAAAATCTTTATCTCCTTCTTCGAAATGATATGAGTAATTGAGCGGCTCTGATATTAAATTCCATTGTATGGTCGTACTATCCCCGCCGTAAACAGAGAAACATTCGTCTGTACTCCAACTGAAGCTGCAATGATCTATTATTATATTGTTTCTCCTGTTTCCGCCAAATGCATCATCATGTCCGCTGCCGGGCACCATACCTTTATTTTGATAACGGTCGCCCAGCCTGAACCGCAAGTAACGGACTATAATATTATCTCCACCAAGGCCAACGGGTTGATCTGCTATGCAAATGCCATCACCGGGAGCGGTTTGTCCTGCAATAGTTTTATTGCCTTTGATGGTGAGTGGTGATAGTAAATGAATTGTTCCTGAGACAGAAAAAACTACAATAGCAGGTTCTTTAGTAGTTACCGCTTTCCGAAGGGTGCCTTCACCATCATCATTCAGGTTAGAAACAATTATCACCTTTCCTCCGCGGCCACCGGTAGTATATTTCCCAAATCCTTCTGCACCGGGAAAAGCGATAGCCTTTTCTTCTTTCTTGTTTTCCACTGTTGCCAGGTGTTGTGCGTTACATGAAAGCATGCTGGCTGAGTAAACTATCGCTATGATGATGTGATTTTTCATTCAATTTAAAAGACGGGAAGATGAAAATAAGGCTGCATCCTTTTCATATTGGATAGCAGCCTTATTTAAAAAAACAGTATGAGAAAAAACTTAATAACCCGGATTCTGCGACAGGTTTCTGTTGGCATCCCTTGCAGGTTGCGGTATTGGCAACAGTTCTCCTTTGCCGGTTGTAAATCCAGTGGCATATCTCCCAACCGGTGAATTGGTTCCGGCAGCATTAATGGCATTTGTCAGCCAGTTCACACTGGTAGTGCCGGAAGGTGTGGAAGTAGGCGCAGTTTTGTACAATGAATTCCTGTACATAAAACCAATATTGTAATTGTCAGACGTAGTTCCGGTATTTACATACATTCTTATGGGTAATGTATTTGTCAGACAATATGAGGGGTAGCCAGCCATATAGGTTGGGTTTACCATTGCAGTTACGGCAGCCATCCTGTTCATGTTGGCCCGACTTTCAGCGATAGCTGTACCTAAAAGATTCCAGCGGATGAGGTCATATTTTCTTACACCTTCTCCGGCCAGTTCCAATGATCTTTCTCTTACAATATGTTTGAAGAAATCGGCTTTGCTCAATCCTGAGGGAATATCTACAGTGACATCTGGTGTATTAATAGGCTTACCAAAACCTCTTCTGCGAACCATATTTATGGCATTATAGGCAGAGGCTGTAGGACCGTTTATTTCGTTCTCAGCTTCTGCATACATCAGCAAAACGTCTGAGTACCTTAGTATCTGCCATTTTAAACCAAAATATTGGATTGCATCAGTGGGAGCGAAACTGGGATTAGTTATCCAGTCTCTTCTGTACTTTCCATCAGTAAGGTTGGTGATGGCTTGGCCTGCCCTTGTGCCATTGCTATTGGTAAAGTAGGTGGTAATTGTTACTTCTCTTCGCTGATCTGTAGAGTCGAATAAATAAAAGAAACTGGGCAGGGGATTAATACTGCTGTTGCCAAAGTTATTTACCCTTGGTCCGTTATAATAGCCAAGTTTTGTATCAGCTACGGCATTTAAACCGACTGCACTGGCCTGGAACATTAATTCTCCATCTGGATCTGCCACAGCATGGGCACAAACCTGGTCTTTCCATAATGCCCTGAAACTTGGATTTAAATTATGCTGACCTGAATTCATGATCTCTAAACACTCTTCTCTGGCAATCTGGTAGAAATTCAGGTAGTCACTGCTTCTTTGCATACCACCGGTCTGGCGAAGTGAATAGCCACCACGGAATAATGCAATTCTTGCCCTAAGTCCTTTTACAGTACCTTTTGTAATTCTTTCATCTATAGGATCGCCGATAGATGAAAGTTCGTTTTTCCAGGGAACCAGATCCTCTGCTGTAGCAAGGTCAGCCAATATTTTGTCGTATAAACTATCCCTGTTGGTGCGGCTGGGGAAAGGATTAGTCAGGGCCAGGTCTGCTGCAGGCTGAAAATGTGCAGGAAGATCGCCCCAGTTGCGGATGGCTTCAAAATAATATTGTGCCCTTAACGTCAGCGCCTCTCCATACATTCTTTGCAGTTGCTTTTTCTCCTGGTCATTGCCATTATTGTACATATCCATTTTAGGTATATTGGCAATACAATGATTGGCATATTCAATACCCTGGAATAGCTGGTTAAATGGATTGGTGATTTGCGCATTACCTGATGTGGCAGAGTAACGGGCAATATCCCGCCTGTCATTATCCGCTGCACCGGTTGGGCCCTGCATCTCATCATTATCAACTGTGTAATACAGGCTAAGGCGGATTCCATAACCTGCATCTCCCACCATCCGGCTGTAGGCGGCTGCCAATGCTTTGTAAGTACTGGCTACATCTTTAAATACTACTTCAGCGCTGGCTTCAGTAATTGGTTTCTGATCCAGAAACTTTTTGCAGGCGCCCAGTGTAAGCAGGAGCAAGCCTGCAGTAATAAAAGTCGTTGCCTGAAAGATTTTAGTATTCATACCTTAAATTATTAAGTTGTTATCAGAATGATGCATTTACACCGAAAATAAAACTGCGGCTCTTTGGATAAGCTGAATAATCCAGGCCCGGTGTCAGCGGGTTGCTTCTTACACTTACTTCAGGATCATATCCTGAATAGTTAGTGATGATGGCAAAATTATTGGCAGTGAAATAGAGCCTTAGTTTACTCAATTTGGTTCCAACTAATTTTTTGGCAGGGAAAGTATAGCCAATTGTCATATTGTTGAAACGAAGGAAAGAGCCATCCTCGATAGCCCATGAATGCGGGTAGAATGCACCGGCACTCCTGATCGGTTGCCAGATTGTGGCATTGGCATTCAATGCAGCGAGTTGGTCTGGTGCGATACCATAAACAGTATTACCAACAACCCACTGTGCTGTTTCACCGGTTGGCGTAATTACTTTCCAGCGGCCGCTCATGATGTCTAGCATATTTGAATTGTTAGTATACCCGTTGGTCAATTCAATTTTGTTGGCATTATAAATATCATTGCCATAAGAGAAGTTAACAAACAAGCTCATATCCCATTGCTTCCAGCTGAATTGCTGGTTCAGACCACCAGTGAATTTAGGTGTTGGGTCACCGATGATCTGCCTGTCATTATTGAGGTCAACCACACCATCTCCATTAAGGTCTTTGAATTTTATGGCACCGGGCTGAACAACACCAATGATGCCAGCATTTGATACAACTCCCGGCTTCAGGGTATAGACGCCATTGCTGTAATTGAAATCATTGATATTGTAAAAACCATCCGTTACAAGGCCAAACATAGAACCAACCGGTTCACCTATTTTGATTATATAATCAGTGGGCTGCCCGGATACTCCCCATGCGGCAGGCGGATAGAAGAATTCTTGATCTTTTCCTAATTTTTCAATCTTATTCTGATTAAAAGAAATATTGAAATTGGTATTCCAGTTAAAACCTTTAGGTCTTCTAACTATCGCCGCATTAAGCTGTAATTCTATGCCTTTATTTGAGGTTGCGCCAATATTTTGGTATTGTGTCGTATATCCATATGTTGAAGCGATTGGAACAAAAAGTAATAAGTCGTCAGATGTATTGTGATAAAAATCTAAGCTTAAGCTAAATCTATTTTTAAACAATCCAATATCAAGACCATAATTTCTGCTTATTGTAGACTCCCATTTTAATTCAGGGTTTTCTAAACTGCCCGGGAAATAGGCAATAACTGTTTGTCCGTTAATCCCGTAATAGTAATTACCATCATTTCTATATGAAGTAAGAAATAAATAGTCTTCAATTCTGTTATTACCAACCTGACCAATACCAGCTCTAAGTTTCAAATCGCTAATAAAATCCACATTCGCTAGAAATTTCTCATTTTTCATTCGCCAAGCCAATGACCCGGAAGGGAAATAGCCCCACTGTTTGCCGGGCGCAAATTTGGAAGCCCCATCAGCCCTTACATTGAAAGAGAAAAGATAGCGATCTAGCAACGAATAATTAATACGTCCAAAAAAAGAAAGACTGGTGTACCTTGTTTCCCTCATCCGGGGATAACCCGCAAATGGTACAGCCAGGTTAGTTTGTTTGAACGCTTCACTGTAAGAAATGTTGTTTGGATAGTTGCGGAAAAGAGTCTGATGAGTTTCTGTTCTGAGATCATAGGTTTCTTCACCCAATATCACATCCAGTGTGTGCATACCCTTGTAATTTTTTACGGAGTACTGCAAAACATTGGAGTTGGTCATTGTTTTCCTTATAGTAGTATCAAGACCTGCAACTGGCTTTCTTCCACCCTGGATGATAGAGTAGGGGGTTAGTGTATCGTTGAATTGCCTGTCGATTAGTTTATTGTAGTCATAGCCAAAAGTTGACTTGAAGCTCAGGTTTTTGGTGATCTGGTACTGTACAAAAGCCGTTACGTTAAAGATATCGGTTGATCTCCTCCTGTATTCCGCATTGGCCAGTGAAATAGGATTGTAAAGGTTCAATCCGTTACCAACATTAGGATCTGCCAACGGATCCGGATCATCCAGTTCTTGTGTATTTGAAATAAACGGACGGTATTTCACTGCATTTCTCAGACGGTTATAAGAAGAGCCTTTTGTATCAGATACACCGGCACCATACACATCTTGTCTTGTATATCGGGTACCTACACCTACTTTCAGGTTCTTGGTGATCTTGTAATCACCTTTCAGGTTAATCAAATGCCTTTTGTAAGAAGAGTTGATTACAATTGCCTGGTCATCGTTGAATGTATAGGCAAAATTGTAAGTCACCTTTTTGTTTCCTCCGGTTACATTTACATTATGTGTTTGCATGAAACCGGTATTGCCAAAAACTCTTTTCTGCCAGTCAACTTCGGGAACATATTTATACCTGTCCAGCGAATCAAACACTCTTCCAAAGTTGTTGGTGAATGTGGTGCTGTCTGTGCTGCTACCTCTTGATCTTTCCGACTGGTAGATCACAAAATCATAGGGATCCATCACGCCTAATTTGTTGGCCAGCATTTTAACACCAACGAAGCCGTTATAACTTACTATAGTTCTGCCCGGACGGCCGCTTTTGGTGGTAATTACTATTACACCGTTGGCACCCCTTGCTCCGTAAATAGCGGTGGCAGAAGCATCTTTTAGTACATCAATTGACTGAATATCCTGCGGAGAGATGGCAGTCAATCCATTTTCAACCTGTACACCATCTACAATGTATAAAGGAGAATTATCACCGGTGATGGACATCCCGCCCCTCACCCTGATCCTTACTTCTGCATCTGGTGAGCCTTCTGCAGTAGTGGCCGTAACGCCGGCCAATCTTCCGTTCAATGCTTCGGCTGCAGAGTTTACAGGTATGTCTTTCAGGTCCCGTGCACTAACGGATGCTACAGATGCCAGCAGGTCTTTTCTTCTAACCGTCTGGTAACCGATCACCACCACATCATCAATTGCCTTTACATCGGGGGTCAGTTCAGCGTTGATAGTATTATCGCTGCCGATAGCTGCTTCAAACGAGGTGAAAGAAGCACTGGTAAAAACAAGGGTTGTTGCGCCCCCGTCAACTGTAATCCGGTATCGGCCTTCAGCATTTGTCGTCACTGCAGTCTTAGTGCCTTTTACAGTTACGGTCACACCTGGAACCGGTTGTTTGTTTTCGGAAGAAGTAACCACACCGGTGATCTGCCTTGGTTGGGCAAAAACGGAGTTGAAGGGAGTGAAGGCAGTAAGCAGCAGCCCGCAAAGCCCCATTGTTTTAAGCATTCTGATCATAATTCAGTTTTTGTTGGTAACCTGGAAATTGATATTTAAAAAATCAGCTGACCGGGCCTGGTTTTACAGGATATGTTCGGATTGTCGGAAAGGCTAAGTCAGACGGTAAGAAAATTGCCAATACCGTAGAAGGAAAAGATGCGGGAATAGTCGTTGAACTGTAGAATTGAATTTTTCTGAACCTGGATCGTCTGGCAAAGCAATCTTTTCATTTCGGCAAGCAGTTTTCTTTTGTTGCAGGCTTACAAAAGGACATTTATTGCTAAATAATTCTCTTGTTTCGCCACAACAAGTCTACACAGAACTTCCATTTAACTGATTGATTTTAAGTTATTTTTTTACGCAAACGTTCCCGGTAACGATGTCATTTTGAGTGAGTTGATTCCATCTGATCTGGATTGATTTTACACGGTATCATAGTGACAGTTTGTGAAAGAATAAAAAGCAGCAAAAGAGGATAACAAAAGGTCATTTGATGATAAGTAAATTCAATAAACTGTTCCTCATTATATCAGCTTATAATCGTTAACTTTAAAGACTTTACGATTGCCCGGGAAAAAAGGCCATGAAACATGAAATTTGAAGCCGTTACCATAAAGGATATTGCCAAAGCTTTAGGTCTTTCAACATCTACAGTGTCGAGAGCTTTGAGAGACAGCTATGAAATAAGCCCCGAAACCAAGAAACTGGTACTGGAATACGCTGAAAAGATCAATTATCATCCAAACCCGATAGCCCTCAGCCTGAAAGAAAGAAGAAGCCGCTCCATCGGGGTTATCGTTTGCGAGATCGCCAATAGCTTTTTCTCCCAGGTCATCAACGGAATCGAATCCATTGCATATAAAAACGGTTATAATGTTATTATTGCTCAAAGCCGGGAATCACTGGAAAGAGAGCTCATCAACCTTCAATACCTCACTTCCCGGTCAGTTGACGGGTTGATCCTTTCCGTTTCTACCGAAACGAAAGATTTTTCCTATCTGCGTGAGTTGCACGACAGGGGAATGCCCATTGTATTCTTTGACCGGATCGTGGATGAGATAGAAACCCATAAAGTGATAGTCGACAATTTCAAAGGCGCCTATGATGCCACAAGTCATTTGATCAGTTGCGGGTACAAACGAATTGCGGCTGTTAATAATGCATCTGTGCTTTCAATTGCCAAAGAAAGGCTGGCCGGTTATAAAGCTGCACTCTCTGACCATGGCATAGAGCCTGATGAATCACTGATTAAATTTTGCCTGCATGGTGGTATGATAGTCGAGGAAGTGGAACAGGTCATTAATGAATTATTTGACCAGCCCTTACCGCCGGATGCCATTTTTGCCACCGCTGATAAATTAACCACCGGGTGCCTGCGCAACCTCAAAGCAAGGGGCTTGTCCGTTCCTGATGATATTGGCCTCGTTGGCTTCTCCAATACAGATCTTACTGAGTTGCTTGATCCGCCATTGTCTGTTATCAGGCAGCCGGCCTTCGAAATGGGTGAAATAGCTATCAGCCTCTTATTACAACTTATAGAAAGCAAAAGACCTGTTACGGATTTTGAAACCAGGGTATTGCCAACTGAATTGCTGCTGAGAAATTCTACCAGGAAGCTGAAGCAACGATTGAAAGAAACATCATAGTTTAGCCTTTTACACATTGAAAGATGACAACAATCCGACTGGCCCGTCCAACTGATGCTGCTGGTATATTAGCCATTTATGCACCCTACATTGCCAATACATCCTTCACTTTTGAAACAGAAATACCACCGGAGGATGAATTTGTCAAACGTATCGCTTCATACCTGGACAACTGGCCCTGGCTGGTTTGTGAAGTAGATGCACAGATTGCTGGTTATGCTTATGCATCCCGTTACCGGGAACGGGTAGCTTATCAATGGTCGGCGGAATGTTCAGTATATGTGCATGATGATCATCACAGGTCCGGCATTGCCCGGGCATTGTACACAGCTTTATTTTCAATTCTAAAAAAGCAGGGATACCGGAACGTATATGCAGTTATCAATTTACCCAATGACCGCAGCGTAGCATTTCATGAAAGTATGGGTTTTAAATGGTTTGCCACATACGAACAGGTGGGTTATAAACTGGGACAATGGAAAAATGTGGGTTGGTGGCGTTTAATTATAAATGAATTTGGTCATGAGCCAGATCCTGTTATTCCTTTTTCACAAATGGATCAATCAGTCCTTCCACAGTTATTAAGTGATGTTACTGGGTTACTAAATAAATAAAAAACCGCCCCGGTTCGCAGGGCGGCTATAACACCGGAATATTTCCGGTTATAGAGAAACTTATTTTGACAGGACGACAGTTTCTTCTTTTACAGTAACTCTTCCGGGATATTGCTCCAGCGCTTTTTCTAAACAATCCATTGCGGCATTGATGGCATCAAGATTCAGTACGTAAGCCAGCCGCACTTCATTTTTACCAAGGCCGGCTGTTCCGTAAAAACCAGTAGCCGGTGCCAGCATTACAGTTTGGTTATTGTAAGAAAATTCTTCCAGCAACCACTGGCAGAACTTATCACTGTCATCGATAGGCAATTTAGCAATAGCATAAAATGCGCCTCCGGGGTTTGGACAGAAAACGCCATCCATAGCGTTCAAACGACTTACAAGCAGGTCCCTTCTTCGCTGGTATTCTTTCTTAGGTGCATCAAAATAACTGTCTGGCAGATCAACGGCCGCTTCACCCATTATCTGGGCCAGTCCCGGAGGACTTAATCTTGCCTGCGCAAACTTCATGGCCGCATCATACACAGATTTGTTTTTGGTAACAAGGGCGCCCAACCTGGCACCACAGGCACTATACCGTTTGGAAATGGTATCCATCAATATTACATGTTGCTCAAGTCCGGCAAGATGCATTGCACTTACATAATCACCATCATAGCAAAATTCACGGTAAGCTTCATCGCTGAAGAGGTAGAGATTATGTTTGATACAGATTTCTTTCAACGCTTCCATTTCTTCCCGGCTGTACAAATAACCGGTTGGATTATTCGGGCTGCAAATGATGATGGCTTTCGTTTTATTAGTGATTACTTTTTCAAAGTCATGAATGGGGGGAAGAGAAAAGCCGTTTTCAATCCGGGATGTGATGGGTACTACATTCACCCCTGCAGCGCAGGCAAACCCGTTATAATTGGCATAAAATGGCTCAGGAATAATTACTTCGTCGCCAGGATTCAAACAAGTGAAGAAACCAAACATAATTGCCTCGCTTCCGCCAGTGGTGATCATTATTTGGTCATGGCTGACATCAATACCAACTTTTTTGTAATACTGCACCAGCTTGCGCCGATAATTTTCATTGCCGGCACTGTGGCTGTACTCCAATACTTTAATATCTGCATGACGAACAGCATCTAAAATTGCTGGGGGTGTTTCAATATCCGGCTGGCCGATATTGAGATGATAAACTTTGATTCCTTTCTTTTTGGCAGCCTCTGCAAAAGGCACCAGTTTACGTATGGGCGAAGGTGGCATTTGCTGGCCACGTTGAGATATAGTTAGCATGGGACAAAGGTAAGTATCTGTTACTATCGTTGCTATGGAATATCATATGTACAACTGACCTTTGTTAGCTAAGTTTTACTGTTTGATGGGTATTTTGCGCAGAATTTTTTACTGGGTTTTCGAAATTATTTGGTAATTTATAAACTGCCTTTGTCAGGCTGCTGTCCATCCAAAAAATAATTAATGAAACCGAAACTGCTATACCTTATCCCCTTTTCCGTTTTACTGACATGTTTAATTTTTTTTTGTGCCTGTAAGAACAGAGATAATGAATTATCAGACTATAAGCCTGAATACGTACCTGATACAGCCAGGACAAGGTTAATGCTGGGAATGCCGGGATTTTCCTTTTATGGGACCTTCGATACTTTAACCCGGTATTTCAACAGCAATATCCCCGGGGTAAACCTCAGGCTGGTAGCTGAAAATGATATAACTGCATTTAATAATAACATAGCAAAAGGCGAGTTTGATATTTCTATCCTCAATGTAAATATTGCCATGAAGTATGACAGTATTTATGAAATTGCCGGACGTCCGGTTCCTTTGGAGGGTAATGGGTTATATGGAGTTATTATCACAAGAAAAGATTCGTCTTTAAAAGAAGTGTTTCAATTAAAGGGAAAAAATATTTGTTTTCCGGATCCGAATGCAATTGCCGGCACCATTTTGCCGATGATGTACCTGCAAAAAAATGGTTTAAATGTGAAGCATGAAATTACGAAGCGATTTGTTGCTTCCATGGAATCATCAATTATGAATGTATACCTTGGTAAATGTTCGGCCGGGAGCAGTTATTCAATTGCCTGGGAGATGTTTAAAAAGAACAGGCCGGATATTGCTGAAGAACTAACAGTATCCTGGAGAACTGAAGAAATGATTACATCGGCATTGATACTGAAGAAAAGTATGGCGCCGGAATTGAAGAATAAGGTAAAAGATCTTTTCTTTTCCCTGCACAAAAATGAGATAGGGCGGAATATCCTCAGACATTCGTTTTTACTAAAATATGAGAAGGCCTCGCCGGAAGACTATAAATCTGTAATGAATTTGCTGAAAGAGTATGAAAATATTTTATTAACTAAATGAAATGAGCCGTTTGCAGTCAATATTCAATAAGATTTGGCCACGCAGGTTGCACAACAAAATAATCTGGGGTGTTGTGGTGGTGCAGACGCTGTTGCTCGGTTTCTTTGCTGTTGACATAATCACGCAACAGAAACGTATTACATTAAAGCAAAACAAGGAGCAGGCTAAAAGCCTGGCGCAGGCGTTAGCCGTAAATGCGAGGTTCTATATCATTTCAAACGATGAGGATATGCTGCTGAAGACCTTGCAGTCTGTCAATAAGTTTCCAGAACTTGAATATGCTGCCATATTGGAAAGCGATGGAAAAGTGCTGGCACATACAAACCCTGTTTATTTGGGAATGAAGCTGGCCGATGGCATTGGCTCAAAAGGTTATAAAGATGCTGATGGCAGTATTATTTTCGAGAACAGTAATGTGGCAGATGTTGCCATGCCGATTTATGATGAGGGCGGCAGCAGATTAATAGGCTGGGCAAAACTGGCCCTGAACAGAAATTCAATCTCAAAAGAGTTTAGCAATATTGTCCGTGATGTGACATTATATATGTTGCTGGGCCTACTGGTTAGCGTTATTATTGCCTATTTTATTGGAAAAAATCTGTCAAAGGAGCTAAATATTCTTTCCGGTATTACAGCGAAGATTGCAGAGGGCCATGTGAGGGAGAGAGCCCTCGGATTTAAAAGTATAGAAGTAGAAAGGCTGGGAAAAGCTTTTAACCGAATGCTGGATGAGATAAGCGGCAACCAGCAATTACTGAAGACAGTTATGGAAAATCTGCCAGTAGGGGTATGGGTATTAAATGAAAAAGGCGAAATAATTTCTGCTAATCCCGAAGCAGGCAGAATATGGGGCGGGGCAAAATATGTAGGTCCGGAAAATTATGGCGAGTACAAAGCCTGGTACCGGCTAAGCCGAAAAAAACTCGAAGCGGAAGACTGGGCTTTTAGCAAGGTGATGAAAACCGGCAAATCGGTATTGACGGATGAACTGGAAATTGAGTGTTTCGATGGATCCCGGAAGATCATTATCAACTCTGCAGTGCCAATCCGGGATGAACAGGGATTGTTCAAAGGAGGCATTGTCATCAATGTTGATTTAACGGGAATCAGGAGCCGGGAAGAAGAATTATTGCTGATAAAAAGGAAAATTGATCTTTCTGAAGCTACATTACGGGCAGTCTTTGATCGTTCTCCAATTGGAATGTTATTGGTTACGCCGGGCTTAAAAATTATACAGGCAAACAGGGGTTCTGAATTAATATTGGGCTATGGGGAAAATGAGTTAACCGGAATGATGATTGGTGAAATTTCTCACCCGGAGGATTTGGAAAAAGACTTGCCATTTATCAACAAACTTGCAAAAAGCCAGCATGGGACTTATCGTACAGAAAAAAGATATAAAAGAAAAGATGGATCATGTGTATGGTGCAGCGTCTCTGTTTCAGATGTAAGGGATACAAATGGCGAGCAACTGTATAATATTGTACAGATAGAAGATATTACTGAACGAAAGCAATCAGAAGAAAGGATCAAAGAAAGTGAAAGATATTTTCGGTTCCTGCTAGACAACGTCAATGTAGGCATCATACAGCATAAGGCAGATACCACAATTAAGATTTTTAACAATGCTGCACTCACCATGCTGGGATTGACAGGTGATCAATTGTTGGGAATAACCAGTTTTGATCCTTTATGGAATGTCATACATGAAGACGGTTCCGATTTTCCGCCCGAAACACATCCGGTTGCTGTAGCAGCCAAAACGGGCAAACCGGTAAAGGATGTTGTCATGGGGGTTTACCGGCCACTAATCAAAGACAGGGTATGGCTGAATGTGAATGCAACTCCCTTTTTCTTATCGGATAAACAATTGGATCATATCATTGTAACATTTGCAGATATATCTGAAATAAAGAAAGTACAACTTGAAGTTACTAAGCTGAACAGGCTTTATAAGTTTATCGGCACTATTAACGAAATGATCCTCAGGGATACTACCTGGGAGGAAATTATGGAACAGGCTTGCCAAACGGCGGTCAATGATGGTGGTTTTAAGATGGCTTGGATAGGCCTCTATAATGAATCTACCAAAAAGGTAAAACCACTTGCCTGGGCAGGTCATGAAGATGGTTATCTGACTAACATATCTATTACTGCTGATGAAAAAGCGACTGCAAAAGGACCCACCGGCCGGGCCATCCGGTATAAAAAATACCAGTATTGTGATGATATTGCTAATGATCCTGATATGCTGCCCTGGCGGGATGAAGCGTTGAAAAGAAATTTTCGTTCCTCGATCTCGCTGCCCATTATGGTTAAAGGAAACCTGGAGGCTGTCTTTACCCTTTACATGACAGAGCCATACTTTTTTAGTAATCCGCAGGAAATTGACCTGTTACTGAAAGTCACTAACGATATTGCCTATGCACTGGACAATTTACGGATGGCCGACCTGCAGATGAAAGCGGAAAGAGAACTGGAAGCCAGTGAAGAAATGAACAGGGCTATTCTGAATGCTTTCCCCGACCGTATCTTCCGGGTTAAAGAGAATGGTATAATCATAGAAGTGCAAACTGGAAATCTCAATGAATTGGCCAGGCTAAAGGATCTGACAGGAAAAAAAATAAAGGAGTTAACTTCTCCCGACACGGCAGATAAGCTGATGATTGCACTCCATAAATCATTACTTAACCGCAAATTGCAAACAGTAGAATATGAAGTGGTAGAGCATGGCATGCAGTTCTTTTTTGAAGGCAGGATGATTGCAATTTCAGGCGATGAAGTGTTATTTATAGCCAGGAATATTACCGAAGCTAAAATGGCGAATGCGGCTCTGGAGAAGAAGGTAAAAGAAGTGGCTGATCTGCGGTATGCATTGGATGAGGGTACTATCGTTGACATTGCTGATCAGAATGGCGTAATTACCCATATCAATGATAACTTCTGCGCCATTTCAAAATTCAGCCGTCAGGAATTGATTGGGCAGAATCACCGTTTACTTAATTCAGGGCATCATCCATCTTCATTTTTTAAAGAACTATGGACAACCGTACAGACAGGAAAAATCTGGAGAGGTGAGGTTTTGGAAAAAGCAAGAGATGGCTCAAGTTTCTGGCTTGATACAACGATAGTGCCTTTCATTAATGAGAAAGGCAAACCTTACCAGTATGTCAGTATAAGAAAAGATATTACTGAGCGAAAAAAAGCAGAAGAAGACCTTGATAAAAGTTATAAAATAATTCAGGAAAGGGTTAAGGAATTGAATTGCCTGTATCAGTCAGCAGAAATAGCTTATAAATCGGAAGGTTCAATGGAACAGATAATAAGCAAAATCCTAAGCATTATTCCTTCTGCATACCAATTTCCTGAATCTGCAGTGGCAAGAATAACTTTTGATGGCAAAGAATATTGTTCCCCGTCATTCAAAGAATCATCCTGGAGACAGCAAGCGGAAGTAAAAATTCTTGGTGATAATGTTGGTAAAGTAGAAGTGTTTTATTTAAAAGAAATGCCTTCGGCAGATGAAGGACCTTTCCTGAAGGAAGAAAGGATGATGATTGATTCAATTGCGGATATTTTGGCAAATACTGCCGAAAGGAAACATTTTATTAATGAATTAAAAGAAAGTGAAGCCAAATTCAGGAGCCTGGTGGAAACCATGCCTGTGGGTGTATTTATTCTGGATGAAGTTGGGTTTAGATATGTAAGTCCCGGTTTCGTACAAATGTTTGGATATACTGAAGTAGAGTTGTTAGGAGGAATAAACGCAATTGAACTTACACACCCGGATGATAAAGAAAAAGTGAAGCAAGCAGTAAATCAGAAGCTTTCTGGTGAAATTCAGCATAGCCATTATTCAATAAGGGCCATTAAAAAAGATGGAACATTGTTTTTTGTAGAAATTATTTCTGCACGCCTGATCTACCAGGGCCGGCCGGTCAGTATTGGTGCCATCTTCGACATTACAGACAAAGTAGAAGAAGAAAAACGAATTGGCAAGGCAGTAAATGATGCCCAGGAGAAAGAAAGATTACAGATAGGTATGGAGTTGCATGATAATGTGAAACAGATAATGGCTGCTTCGCTCATGAGTCTTGGTTTTGCCAAAGACAGAATGGATGAAAATCCGGAAGTCGCTGTACAAACTATTGATAACGTCAGGGATTATATCCGCGAAGCTATCCAGGAACTGCGGAGATTATCACACCAGTTGGCGCCTTCGGCAGATACAAACCTCCCTCTGGCAGAAAAGATCAGAATGCTGGCAGATAATATGAATAGCGCCAAAACACTTGATATACATATTACAGCAGATGATTTTGAAGAACCTCTCACTGATGAAATACAACTTGCTTTTTACCGTATTCTTCAGGAACAGTTGTCTAACATTCTCAAATATGCAAAAGCTACAATTGCGGAGATCATAATTGAAAGAGCAGATAAAAATGTTATGCTAACCATCAGGGACAATGGTAAAGGGTTTGATCCCTCTGTTAAAAAAGACGGTATAGGACTGGAGAATATTAAGCGCAGAGTTAATGTACTGGGAGGCGAGGCAAGAATCATTTCATCTCCCGGCAAAGGATGTTCAGTGGTAGTGAAGGTCCCATTTAGCAAAGGCAATTAAAAAAAGAAACGGATATTCCGGATGATTAGGTAAGAATGAGTTGACGGATTCGTTAAGCTGCTATTTTCGAATAATACTGATACATATTTACTCCTATTTTTTTGAAAAAATGATTACAACATGATAAAGGTCATTTTTTTACAATTTCCCTGATTTTAGGTTTGTGTTGTATATAACATGTTTGTACTCTATTATATACGC
>CAZWIM010000013.1:73193-75152 GCA_964634265.1 uncultured Chitinophaga sp.
ACGGATGGAAGCACTCCTGATGTATCTGCCATGCTTGACATTGTAAATTCCAGCAAAGGATTGCTTATTCCAAGGGTATCACTGACTTCAACAACTGACGCTTCCACCATCGCCAACCCAGCCACAAGTTTGTTGGTTTATAATACGAATGCTTCTATTACAGGTGAGTACGCTGCCGGGGTTGGTTATTATTATAATGCCGGAACTACCGGCTCTCCTAATTGGAAAAGATTAGTGGGCGATGGAGAAACCCGGTGGGATGATTTAAGGGTTGTGCTCGACAACGGATCTGATGCAGCTTCAATAGGCTATTTGTCAGGCAGCAGTGGTCCGCAAATTTGGTATTTCCGTGATAATGGAACCGTAGAAGCAATGTCTTTTACAGTACAGCTTCCCCATTCATGGAAAGAAGGGACCACAATATACCCGCATTTACACTGGGTGCCTAAAGCCTCTGAGTCAGGTAATGTAGAATGGAATTTTGAATATACATGGGCAAATTATGATCCTGTCACTCCACAGGTGTTTCCTGCTATTACAACAAGTACAGTTGTTTCAACCGGCCCTTTTACAGCAAACTCCCATAGGATAACAGCGTTGACATCTGCAAATGCCGGTATTGATGGTACAGGTAAAAAAATTTCAAGTATTCTCATTTGCAGGATATGGAGAAATTCGGCTAATGCAAGCGATACTTATAATGACTATGCCGGTGTTTTGTTTGTCGATTTTCATATCCAGATTGATGGGTGGGGCAGCCGCGAAGAATATATCAAATAACAACTTCTTCTTGGCTAAAATCCTATCTGTTAATCACTCAAAATGAAATAATTATGTCATCAAAATATAGTAAGGGGATATTGGGAGCAGCAGTTCTTATTTTAACGGTGTTGCATAACGGGTATTCCCAGGGACTTTACACTACAAACGGGAGCCGGTTAGTAGGTAACGGTGCAGTAAAAATTGTGCTGAATAATTGTGGGTTAACCAACAATGGCACATTCATACCGGGTAACAGTGAGGTGGTTTTTACTGGTAGCAATTCCACATCAGCCTCTTTTATTGCCGGTACGGCAAATACCAGTTTTTATAATCTTACGTTGAATAAAACAGCCAATGGTATTCAATTGAACAGGAATATTGGTGTATCAAACAGTATCCTGTTTACTTCAGGTGATAGCTTATTTTTAAATAATAATATTATTGATCTTGGAAGCACCGGTTTTCTGACCGGTGAAACTTTTGCTAAGCGAATAACTGGACGTACGGGGGGGTACATTCAGGCAACGCATACGCTAAATGCGCCTTCAGATATTAATCCCGGTAACCTCGGATTTAAGATCACTAGCTCCGCTAATCTTGGTAGTACTGTGATTAAAAGAGGACATCAGCAACAATCGGGAGTATCAGTATCCAGGTATTATGATGTTACTCCTGCCAATAATGAGAACCTGAATGCTTCAGTAAGTATGTATTATTTTCATAACGAACTAGGAGCTGTTCCGGAAGGTAATCTTGGGCTTTTTTATAGTACAAACGGCGGAACAGTTTGGGCAAATATTGGTCTGACAAGTTTGAATACAACTAGTGATTACCTTACAAAAGACGGTGTAAACTCCCTCAGCAGGTTTACTTTGTCAAATATCAGCGAACCTTTGGCCGTTAAGCTACTTTATTTCAAAGGCTCAAATGCCAGCGGATCAACTTTGCTTGACTGGGCGACAGCTTCTGAAATCAACAGCAGTCATTTCGATATCGAAAGCGCTGCAGATGGTATCTCATTCAAAAAAATTGGCAGAGTTGATGCAGTAGGTAATTCTTCAACAGCACAGTTATATAAATACCGGGACATGTTCCCGTATCCAGGCATAACATATTACAGGCTTAAGCAGGTTGATCATGATGCAATCTTTAAATATTCTCCCGTCATTGCAGTTAATGCAATGAGCAAGGCAGACG
>CAZWIM010000013.1:75252-78573 GCA_964634265.1 uncultured Chitinophaga sp.
ATAATGAAGAGTGATCTATTCACTTTTTAAGCACTTTAAACATCTTGCAGTAATACTTTCGCATTTCTCATTTTCCATTTTTTCTTCGCTGAAAGTTATTTTATAAAAAAATCAAAGCAAAGCGGATCATAAATTTTGTCTTGTTTATCTCCATCCTGGCAGGTGAAATAGTTTTTTCATATTATATAAACAAAGAATAAGGACTATTTCCTGAAGAGTTGATCATATAGAAAGATCATTTCATCCCGGGTCATGGGTGTGAAATAATTGTAAGCATATTGCTCTTTGAAGTTTCTTATTTTCAGTAATATATTTTCAAATGATTTTTTGCTAATGTGCTAGTTAGTTTAATATCAACCAATAAGCATCTAATCAGATTTTAATACCTGACATATCGTTTTGCTGGTAACTTTAATTATTACAATAGGGGTTTATGATCAGTGTAATTATACCGGCATTAAATGAAGAAAGAACAGTAGGCCAGGTAGTAAGGCTTGCCAGAAGATCACCACATGTTACTGAAGTAATAGTGGTGGATGACAAATCTTTGGATAATACTATTGCAGAGGCGCAAAAGGAAGGAGCTACTATAATCACCAGTACAAGGTTAGGGAAAGGGGCTTCCATGAAAGACGGAGTTTTATATGCTTCAAACCCGCTGTTGGTATTTTTAGATGCAGATATTACAACTTACCAGGAGAACATTGTAACATTATTGACCGCTCCTCTTATAAATAATAAGGCAGATTTTGTCAAGTCATGCTTTTCAAGACAGGCCGGCAGAGTAACTGAACTGGTGGCAAAGCCATTGCTGTCAATTCTTTATCCTGATTTTCCGGTTTTCTGGCAACCTTTGAGTGGTATGATTGCCGGTAAAAGAGAGATGCTGGAAAAAATTGAATTCGAAGAAGGATATGGGGTTGATATAGGAATATTGATAGATATGTATCATATGGGTGCAAGAATCGAAGAGGTAAGTATCGGCCATATTGAAAATGATATGCAGCCATTGGAACAGCTAGGGAAAATGTCAAGAGAGGTGGCCGCAGTAATCCTGAAAAAATCAAGGCATAAAGAGGCTAATAATTTTGAAACCCTTGAGTATATACAAACTATCAGGGAACAAATGGAGTTTGCTATCCGGGAAAGCTCCCGGCAACTAAAGAAGGTAGCCATTTTTGATATGGATAATACGCTGCTGCGGGCCAGCTTTATTCAAACGGCTGCTGAACGATTTGGATTTAAAAAGGAATTACTGGAGATAGTAACCACACAAACAAACCCCTTTATCCGCACAAAGCAGATTGCAAGACTATTAAAAGGAAAGAATATAAGCGAACTGTTGAAACTGGCAGATGAGATAGAAGTGACCCGCGGCAGCAGGGAGATAGTTGATCTTCTTCGCAATAATGGTTTTATAGTAGGTCTTGTGTCGGATAGTTACGATTGTATTACCAACCATTTCAGGAACCGGTTCGGTTTTGATTTTTCACTGGCCAACGAACTGGAATTTTCAAAAAGTGTGGCAACAGGTGAAGTGAAGATCCCTTCTTTTTTTCTATCCCATGATAAAAGTATTTGCCATCATGAATATTGCAAGTCACATGCCCTGGCACAGGTGTGCAGCAATTTTAATGTTCCGGTTACAGACACATTAGCGATTGGGGATAGTGAGAATGACATTTGTATTATTAAAAAGGCGGGGATAGGTATTTCCTTTTGCTCATCTAATCCTTTACTGGATTCGATAGCGGATTATGTAATCAAAGAGCCTGATTTCAGCTTATTGGAATCAATAGCTGACTGAACAGATATGACCATATTCATCTCTCCTCATATTACAGCTGATCCAAATGAATTAACTTGCAAGTCTATTTAAAAAAAGAGGATAGTGAGTGTTTCTCCGGCTTTGCCTAAAATGTTACGGCTTTACTTTTTGCTGGCATTAATCTGTATGTCTGGATGGGCTAATGCACAATTATGTACTGGCAGCCTTGGCGATCCTGTGGTCAATATCACATTCGGAACGGGTGGGGGAAATACCTCAGTTTACACACCTCCGGGCTATAGCTATGACGCCTCTGCCTGCCCCAATGATGGTTATTATACTATTACAGGGTATACATCGGGCTGTTTTGGCAATGCATGGCATACTGTCAATAACGATCATACAGGTGGTGGTAACTTTATGCTTGTTAACGCTTCTTATCAGCCGGCTGATTTTTTTCTTTATACGGTCCGGGGGCTTTGTCCCAATACAACCTATGAGTTTTCAGCCTGGATAATGAATGTGCTTATTTCCCCCACTGGCATTCAGCCCAATCTAACTTTCAGGATTGAAACACCGGCAGGGGCTGTTCTTAATTCCTTTAACACTGGTGATATACCCGTTACACCGGTACCACAATGGGATCAATATGGATTTTACTTTACCACTACGGCAGGTAACCCGGATGTGGTTTTAAGAATAACTAACAATGCACCCGGGGGCATCGGAAATGATTTAGCCCTCGATGATATCAGTTTCCGGCCTTGCGGACCGGTTTTAAGTTCTTCCATACTGGGGAATACCGATGAAGTAGATATCTGTTATTATGATCAGCCCGGTTACACTTTTAATGCAGTTATTTCTCCCGGTTTTTTGAATCCTGTATTTCAATGGCAGCTTAGTACCGATTCTGCTGAAACATGGAAAGATATTGCAGGTGCTACTAGCCTGTTATACCAACGCCAGCCAACAGTTGCAGGTGCTTATTGGTATCGGCTCACAGTAGCAGAGGAGGGGAACAGCGGAATATCGAGCTGCCGAATTGCATCAAACATTTTGCAGATTAATGTAAGGCCTAAACCTCAGGTTAATGCAGGTCCCGACAGGATAATACTTCATGGAGGTAGTGTGCAGCTTTCAGCAATTGCTTCAGGTGATAACATAGTACACACCTGGTTGCCACCGGATGGGCTTAATGATGTGTCTGTATTGGATCCCGTTGCTTCACCGGCAGGCGATACTTACTACGCCTTAAGGGCCATTTCAGCTTACGGATGTGTAAATGAAGATTATGTGATGGTAAAGGTGGTAGCAGGAATTTTTGTACCAACGGCCTTTACACCCAATAATGATGGCAGGAATGATTATTGGCGCATACCCTACCTAGATCCGCTATTGGGTGCTACAGTCAGTGTGTTCAACCGATACGGTCAATTGGTTTACCGGGCAAATGGTACAGCAGTTAGCTGGGATGGAACATTTAAAGGTATACCCCAAAACACCGGAACGTATGTTTACCTGATACAATTCAAAGACGGTACTCCTGATATGAA
>CAZWIM010000014.1:0-62454 GCA_964634265.1 uncultured Chitinophaga sp.
TCTTGTGCATGTTCATGTGCCTATGAAAGCAGGATTACTGGCCTTGTGGTTAAAAAAGCGCTACAAGCTTCCTTTTATTCTTTCCGAACATTATGGTATTTACAATGAAGAAACAGGAAAGGATAGTTACTTAAACAGGTCAGGAGTTTTCAGAAACTATACACGGCGAATATTTCAGCAGGCAAGTGTTTTTGTTTCAGTCAGTAAATTCCTTGCTGAAGGTGTAAACAGGATGATTGGCAGGAGTAATTATATACTTGTCCCCAATGCGGTTGATACAGGTATTTTTTTTTACAAGCAGAAAGAACGAACAGGATTCAGGTTCATACATGTGTCTAATATGGTTCCTTTAAAAAATTCGGAAGGAATATTAAGAACATTTAAATCATATATTGAAGCAGGCGGTACAGCTACTTTACAAATGGTCGGTAATTCGAATGACATATTGCCCAATTACGCTGCTTCATTGGGATTAACTCCGGACAAAGTTTGTTTTAAAGGTCTAGTGTCATATCAGCAGGTAGCTTCAGAAATGCAGGAATCAGATTGCCTTATACTTTTCAGTAATATAGAAAACTCCCCTTGTGTAATAGGTGAGGCATTGTGCTGCGGTTTGCCTGTTATTAGTTCCAAGGTTGGTGGTATACCGGAACTAGTGAATAGTGAAAATAGTATTCTTGTCGATCCGGGAAATGAATCTGAATTACTTTCAGCCATGATAAAAATCTCTTCGCAGCAGGAGAAGTTTCACAGAAAAAAAATAGCCGAAACTGCATCCGGTAAATTCAGCTACCAGGTAGTTGGTGAAAAACTGGATGCTATTTACCGAAAGCTGCTCAACCCTTAAGTTTTTTTACCAGTTCAATATATTCGGTCATTGCTTCTGTCGATGATTTCCCCTTTAAAGCTGCCCATGCTTCATACTTGGCCTTCCCTACAAAATCAAAAGGATTAGAAGGCGGATCTGTATTCACATCACCGGTGGTTCCTTGTTTATAAAGAGAGTATAACTGCAATAAAGTGTCATTGCTGGGACGATCAGGAAGGTTTTTACTTTCAGTTACTGCTTGTTCAAATTGTTCTTTCAGGTCCATATGCTTATTTAAAGGTGAAAAGATGTCGTCTGGCTTACATAAGATCAGCTTGTTCTGGCATTGTCAACAAAAACGGACTTTACCCTGTTTTTATTTTCTATAAGTTCAAAGAATTCATCCAGGAAGTCAGTCATTGTTTTTCTTGTTCTTGCACTCAAAAGATTGAAATTATTGATCACTGCATAGATAGCTGATTTCTTCTTACGGAATTCATCAAGGGTTATTTGAATTTCCTCTAATGTTCTGGGAAAACCCCTGTAAACCCGTTCAGTTACTTTTTCTGTTCCAATAATTTCATGTGGGATTGCATAACTGGCATCTACCAGGCCGCAGTAGTCAAAATCATATGGTACTGCATGCGGGGGAGCAGCTTCATTATCCCTGTCAAAGATGAGTTTTACATTGTGATTATTTGGTACAGACCAATCTGTGTTACTTATCATATATTCGAAAAGTGCAACCATGGTCATTGTATTGCGGTCAGTGGCTTCAGTGAGGTATTGACCATGTTCTTTCTTTTTACAGTTGTTGCGACGGGCCATATCGCCGTCATCTTCGATAAGGAAAGAATATTGGGTGAATGGTTTGTTGCGCCCTTTTGTGTCTTCATAAGTGGTCCTGAGTAATCGCACCCTGAAACTTTTATCCTCCAGCAGGTTATAAATCTTATACACCAAAAACTCCTTAAGCAATAATTCTTCATCAGTAGATTTTACACCACAACCAATTACCAGTTTTAATTTTCCTAAGGATTGAAAACGGGAGTTTCCTTCAGGTGTTCTGAAATTGAGCATAATAGGAGGGATCCGGCAATAGCCCCGTCTGAATTTTCCCCGGGCGCCAACTTTTACGTTTTCTGTGATAACAGTGCTGTCCGGGAATTTCATGGAAACTTTTCCGTCCTGGAATATATCATCACCTTTTTGGTTTTGCAGGCCTCTTATATCAGTGCTTAGCGTCATTTCGATAACATCTTCATCAGTAAAGAAGCGGATGCTGTCAACAGCCTGCGCCTGTAAAAAAATGGTGCATAAGATAAGAGAGGAAACTAAAAATAACTTTTTCATGATGATGGGTTATTGGTGGTTGATTAGTTTTTGTTAGGGAATTTACAAATAAACCTGCAATAACTTTTTTATTCCTTATTGCTTTAAGACTTCACTTATTACCTGGCCTACAGATCCATTGGGCATCTGGATATGCAACAGGGCCGCAATTGTAGGGGCAATATCAGTCATGTAAACCTCTTTATTGGATTTTCCATGCCTGATACCCCAACCATACCAAAGCAATGGAATATGCGAATCATAGGGATTCCAAAGCCCATGGGTGGTGCCGGTATTGCTCCATGCCTCAATGTAATTAGGTTTTAATATGATTTGAATATCACCATTTCTTGGGGGGTAGTAGCCATTGTTTAATGCTTCTCTGATTTTCTTTGGCAATGGAACTTCATTCAAGTCTTCTATCGCAAAAGCCCTGTCAATACCTGGTTCTGCACTAATGTAATCTACAATCCATCCGATCAGTTCCTCTTTATCTATTTTGGAAGAATCCAATGTCGTATGGTTGAGATGCAACTGGTAATTATCGTCACTGACTATAATGTTGTTTATCTTAAAATTTTCTGCCAGTGTTTTGTTTAATTGCTTAATTAAATCTGCCATAAAAACCCTGCCTCCGGGTAATTTATTTTCCTGCATATATTCAGGAATATGGGCTACCCCATGATCGGCTGAAAGAAATATGGTATATTCTCCTTTTCCGATTTTTTTATCAAGAAAGTCAAAGAATTCTCCCAATTCTTTGTCGAAACGAAGAAAACCGTCTTCGCTTTCCACTGAGTTTGGGCCAAATGAATGACCTATATAGTCGGGAGAAGAGTAGCTTACCGCAAGAAAATCAGTAATGTTATCAGCGCCAAGTCCTTCATTGATAACAGCATTTTTGGCAAACTCCGTTGTCAATGTGTTGCCCCATGGAGTGGTTGTAATTTTTGCATAGTCTTTGCCGGCGAAACTGCTTAAATTATAGGGGAATGAAGTTCCGAAAGGTTTGGCTTCATATTTTTTTTCATCGGCTGTGCTTAAAGTATAGGTGTTGGCAGGATATAAAAGAGACCATCCCTTTTTATAATACTCGTCTACTAATTTCAACTCATTGAAGCTGCTGACCCATTGAGGCAGCTCATTTGTGTAATAGGTAGAAGTGATCCACTTTCCGGTAGTATTATCATACCAATAAGCTGCGTTGGCGCTATGCCCGGCAGGAAGAATACCGCCTCTGTCTTTTATCGCAATTCCTATTACTCTACTTTTATAATTGGTCGCAATCCGCAGTTCATCGCAAATTGTAGTAGTGAGTAAATTACGGGGGCTTTGTTTTCCGTTGGAAGAAGTGCTGCCAACCGTGTTAACTGTTTTATCCTCCGTACAATAAACAGTTCTCATTTGTGTACGATCCCACCAGGCGTTGCCAGTTATTCCGTTGATGGCAGGTACAGATCCGGTATAGATGGAACTATGTCCGCATGCAGTTACAGTAGGTGCATAGGGGATAAAAGTATTTTCGCAGCTAAAACCCTGGTTAAGCATTCTTTTGAATCCGCCATTATTGTCGTATCTATCGTAAAAGCGATAAAGGTAGTCCCACCTCATTTGATCAACCACGATGCCTACAACCAGTTTCGGACGCTGAACAGAAGATTGTGCGGCTGTGCTTAATGCGGTGGCGGCAATATATAGGGACAGCAGAATATTCCTCATGGAAAACATTTTGACAAAAGTAAGGCTTTGAGATTTTCAGACTGTTAAGTATCCGAGATGAAACTTTCGCCTTAGTCGTTGCTTCGGCCTGCTATTATTTAATAACAGTACAATGTTCAGAAAGTATCTGTGTTTTACCGTCTGCTTTAATAATAGTCATGCTACAGCGCTGTGTATCAGCAAATGGCTTGCCTCTGTACGTTCCGATGCCAATCCAAACTGTATTAACGATGGCTGTATTGCCTTCTATACGGTAAGAGATTTCCTCCCGGCTAAACTTTTCCAATTTGTATTCCGGGGAAGCTGCTGTTTTCATTACGTTTTGCCTGTCGTAAGTACCGCCTGACTGGGTAAAGTAAATGTAATTACCTGCCAGTGCTGAATCAACAACTGCAGTATCCTTGTTTTTCCAGCCATTATCAAAACGGCTGATAACTGCCTGGATATCTTTTGCTGTCAGTGAATCTTTTTTCTGCTTGCAGGATAGCAGGGTAAGAGTAATTGTTGCTGTAATAAGGATAAGAGTATTTTTCATGGGATGCAAAGGTAGTATCGGTATGAGACTTTTTCAAGGTAAAAGTGAAGTTTTAAAAAATCAATTACGGACAAACTGTTTAAAAGCAAGAGCTGCTATAATGCATAAGCCCCCTGTAATCCACCACAAATTGGAAAACCCCCAATGCTGGGCAATTTGTGCACCGCCCATCGGACCAAGGGTTTGTGCAGCAGACCAGGCCATAGTATATAAAGCCGCATATTGACCCCTGTTAGAAGGCTGTGTCCGTGCAATCCAATAACTGTTCATAAAAGGCATTGATAATATCTCGCCAAAAGTGACCAATATAATCATTCCTGAAGCAACAATAGCGGCTGGGCCAGGTGCATTTAATAATAAGAAGGAAAGCCCAACAATGAATACTCCTGCGGTTATATAAACTACATTTTGCCGCTTACCTTCCAGTTTATATATCAAAACCATTTCCAGCAGGGCTATTATTACTCCATTTCCACTCATTAATATTCCTATAAATGGTTTTGAAAAGTGCATTTCCTTTTCGAAGAATAGAGGCAAATTGTTGAACAACTGAAAGAAGCAGCTTGCAAAAAGCAGGGTGATGGCAGCAAAAAGTAAATAGACTTTATCCCTGTATGCGGATTTAATTGCAATATTTTCGCTGCTTTTCTTAACAGAAGGTTTATAGGCAATTGGTTTAAGCATCAGCCACATCAGTATTGCAGCTCCAATATTGGTACATCCATCTACCCAAAAAAGCAGTTCGTAGTTGATGTTGGCCAAAAAACCACCCAGGCCGCTTCCCACAGCCCATCCAAGATTTATGGCCAGCCTGTTCAATGCATAGGACCGGGTACGGTTCTCTTCTTTGGAATAAAAAGCGATTGCTGTTGAGTTTGCCGGGCGGAACGCCTCGTTAACGAAGCTTAACAGGTAGGTAAAAAGACAAATCATTGAGTAGGTCTTCATTTGCCCCAGTACCATAAAAAGGATACCGCCACCTGTTAATGCAATTAACTGAACAGGATAAAAGCCTATTTTGTCGGTCAGTCTTCCGCCCAGCCAGGCACCGCTGAAAGCTCCTGCACCAAATAGCCCGAAAACGATGCCTGCTTCACCCACTGAATATCCCATTTCCGGGCTGGTGAGATACAGTGTCATAAAAGGAATCACCATGGTACCGCTCCTGTTGATCAGCATGATCAGCGACAACAGCCAGGTTTCTTTTGATAAACCAGTAAAAGCATTGCGGTATGTTTTTGCCGTAGCGGATATCATAGGTGGGGCAAAGGTACAGTTTGGTATTTTGGTTTTTAGATTCAGGGCAACCTGATACTGTTATTTACACGATTGGAAATTAATTGTTCAGGATATTTTATACATTTAGTCCAAACACTTAACCAACATGAAGAAAGTTTCATTATTAGCATTGGTTGTTACCGCAGTTTTCATTTTGTCAAACTGTAACACAGCCAAAAAGGCTACAGCATCTGCACCTGCCAAACTTACTTATGATGCTAATCTCATGACTGTAGTGGCAAATAATTGTTCGCCTTGCCATATTCCTGCGAAAGGTGGTAAGAAAAAGGCATATGACAACTACGCCAATGTAAAAACAGACATTGATGAGATCATTCGCCGGATTGAGCTGAATCCTGCAGACAAGGGATTTATGCCTTTCAAAAAAACCGCCAAATTGAGCGATAGTACTATTACAGTATTCAAACAATGGAAAGCGGATGGATTACTTGAAAAATAGCAGGGTTTATTTTCCCAGCAAGATATCATAGAGTAACTGGGTCCATTCCATGCGGTGAATATAGAATGAGTGTTCCTGTTTGTTAACAGAGAGTTCAATCATAAGGCGGTCCTCAAATCGGGAAACATATTGATTTTCGTTTATTTTTTTCCATTTATAAGATTGAATGTTGAGAATAGACTGCAGCTTTGAATAGATGCAGGTATCGCAGTTGGCAATAACTTTTTCTCTGATGCATTTACCCAAACTGTCAAAACTGTAGATAATTTCGGTTTGCTGATCACCCGGTCCTTTTGAAGTATAAATCAATTCGTCCTTTTTGTCTGTAATGCCAAATGTAACGCCGTCTTTCTTTTCGATTTTGGCTGCAAGTGAATCCCTTAATGCTGATTTAGTATAGTTCATATAGCGTTGTCCAAAGGAAATTGCGGTTATAAGAAGCAGCGGAAACATAAGAAAGCGGGTCATATCAATGTAATTTAAAGTATGTAAAATTAAGTTCTTTCTGCCTTCCAAGGTTTTGCCTTACGGACATAAAAGACTGAAATAATGTATTTTTGGGTTTTAAAAATTGTATAGCATTATGAAAAAAATAACTGCATTTTTATTGGTGGGTTTTGCGCTGGTATTGCAAAATTGTGATAAGGAGGATGAGCCGGACAACCGGCCGGTTGCAAGGTTTACACCGTCCGGGTACAATCAGCCTGTGCCTTGCACTATAAACTTTATTAATAACTCGTCAAATGCCACCAGCTATTCGTGGAGTTTGGGCGATGGCACTACCACAACAAATCCCAATCCTACAAAAACTTACACAGCTATTGGTACTTATTATGTATCATTAAAAGTAACTGGACCTAACGGGTCAGATTCCATTTGCAGGTCTATCACACTTGACCAGGTTTTGCCAAATGAATCCACTTTTTCTTATTACATGGATAAGTGTTCCGGCACTCCTGTCAACGTACAGTTTTATTCGTTGAACCCGCAATCACAATTTCATGCCTGGGATTTTGGTAATGGGGTAACCAGCCCGGAGGCAAATCCTTTAATGCGGTTTGAAACACCGGGAAATTATACTATAAAATACAGTTCGCAGATCAACGGGATTAGGGATACGATTATCAGGGCATTTCAAATAAACTGACCGGAAAAATAAAAAGCCTCAAAAAATTGAGGCTTTTTAGTGGGAGTTGACGGGATCGAACCGCCGACCCTCTGCTTGTAAGGCAGATGCTCTGAACCAGCTGAGCTAAACTCCCTTTTTCGGGACGGCAAAGATAGGGGTAGAGAACTTTTCAGACAAAATATTTTTGACGATTTTTAATTGTTTGATTCTATGGCAAGCACTTATTGCGATTTTGTTCAAAATGCTGGCAAGACAACCGTTCACAAAGATTATCATGACCGGGAATACGGTTTTCCGATTCATGATGATAACCTCTTATTTGCCCGGTTGGTGCTGGAAATAAACCAGGCTGGCTTAAGTTGGGAGACGATATTAAAAAAGAAGGATAACTTTTTTGAGGCATTTGACGGCTTTGACATTGCAAAAGTGGCCAGGTATACAGCTAAGAGGAAAGAAAAGTTAATGCAGAATCCCGGCATTATCAGAAACCGGTTAAAGATTGAAGCAACCATACATAATGCCCGGTGTATTTTGCAACTACAAAAGGAATTTGGTTCATTTAAAGATTGGCTGAATAAGCATCATCCGAGAACTAAAGAAGAATGGGTAAAAATCTTCAAACAAACATTTCGCTTTACCGGAGGAGAGATTGTGAATGAATTCCTGATGAGTAAAGGTTATTTACCGGGAGCACATACAGAAGGATGCCCTGTTTACAAGAAAGTATTGAAACAAAAACCCAGGTGGGCGGATAAGAAATGATTAATTGGGATTTACTTCCGGAAGCCGGTAGTGCTGACCGTCTAAAACAAATAATTCATCAATCTCGTAAGTCCAGAATTTGAAAAGGGGAGATTTTTTTAAAATTTTCTCTACTTCTTTCTTACTCTCTGCATTAAGTGTGATCCATGACCGTTGTGTTTCCATGCTTACTGCATAATGGTCAATGGTGCCTTTATTGATAAGAAAATTAATATAGGTGCGATGAGGCGGAACCAAATCCATGAATTCATCGCTCATTTCAAATTTTATGGTGACCTGGTATTTCTGCATATAATAATTGACAATTTAAATGTAGGAAAGTTGCTTTGCTGAAAAAAGGATTGTTGAAAACTCTTAATTTTATCGCCCCGGAACGTTAGCTCAGTTGGTTCAGAGCACTACTTTGACAGAGTAGGGGTCACTGGTTCGAGCCCAGTACGTTCCACTATCTCAATATTTCTTGTGGCAGCAGTTTATATACTTTATTCTGGTTTACTTAATAAATATTATGCTGGTAGCACAAAAGATATAGATAACAGGGTTGAGCAACATCTGTCTGCTTTTTTCCCTGGTGCATTTACAAGTAGAGTTGATGGCTGGATTGTCTTTTTTTGCATCTCTGGTTTAAGTTATCGTCAAGCAAGGAAAATTGAGTCGCATATAAAACGTATGAAAAGCTGGGTTTTTATTGAGAATCTCAAAAAAATCCCTGAAATGAAAGAAAAGCTAATTGCTAAGTATACTTAGACGGTTTGAGATAGCAATAATATTTGCACTATACAGAGTAGGGATCACTGGTTCGTCCCGATAGCTGTCGGGCCCAGTACGTTCCACTTTTTTGATGATAATCACTTCTTATGCTGACTTGCTTCAGCGTTTTTCCGATTTAATTAGTTAAATTTTGTAGCATAATGGTAGGGTATGTCTTTGCCCCAAACATGGCAACGATTCCTGAATGAAACTGGTGAACTGAGCCGGTTCGCAGGACGATTCTTTTCGCAGGGTTTCAAACCCCGTTATGAGATTACAGAATTGCTGCGCCAGTGTTACATCATCGGTTACAAATCACTTCCGCTGGTTGGACTGACCGGATTTATAATGGGACTTGTGCTTACCATGCAATTGCGTCCTTCGCTTATCAGTTATGGTGCAGAAAGCCAGTTGCCGGCCATGGTAGGCATTGCTGTGGTTAGGGAAATAGGCCCGGTTATCACTGCGTTGATTTTTGCCGGTAAGATCGGTAGCAGTATTGGCGCCGAACTGGGCAGTATGAAAGTGACCGAGCAGATAGATGCGATGGAAGTAAGCGGCACTAATCCATTTAAATACCTTGTGGTAACAAGAGTAATGGCAGCTACGCTGATGCTGCCAGTGCTGGTGATCCTCAGCGATGCGATCTCTTTGTACGGTTCATATCTCGGTATTAATATAAAAGGTGTTATTAGTCTTGATCTATTCTTTAAGCAGGTTTTTGATGCTCTTTCTTTTGATGATTTTGTGCCTGCATTCATTAAGACTTACTTCTTTGGATTTGCCGTAGGCATGGTGGGATGTTTTAAGGGGTTTAGTTCCAGTAAAGGAACAGAAGGAGTTGGCCGTTCTGCTAATTCTGCAGTGGTGGTAAGTTCAGTTCTGATTTTTATCCTGGACCTTCTTGCCGTACAGGTTACCGATATACTCGGACTTAACTGAGAATAATGGAACAGGAATTAACTATAGAAAGAAAAAGTAAAACAAAAGAAGAATTTGAAAATGTACTGGTTATTAAAAACCTGTATAAATCTTTTGGAGAAAACCATGTGTTGGCAGATTTCAACCTGGAATTGCATAAAGGCGAGAATGTGGCTGTATTGGGTAAGTCAGGATCAGGTAAATCCGTCTTGATAAAATGTATAATTGGGTTGCTGGATCCGGATAGAGGAAGCATCAGTGTGCTGGGACAAGACATTGAAGAGTTAACTATTCATAAGATGGATGAATTACGAACTAAAATTGGTTTCCTCTTTCAAAGTAATGCGCTGTATGACTCAATGACTGTCCGGGAAAATCTTGAATTCCCTTTAAGACGGCACTGGATTAAGATTGGTACTGACGAGAGAGATAGAAAAGTTATGGAAGTACTGACAAATGTTGGCCTTGCCCATACAGTAGATATGATGCCTGCTGAACTGTCCGGAGGTATGCGCAAACGAATTGCGCTGGCAAGAACACTTATTCTGGATCCGGAGATCATCTTGTATGACGAGCCTACCACCGGTTTGGATCCTATTACAGGCAAAGGCATCAGCACCCTTATTAAAGAAATGGGAGAGAAATACAATACTTCTGCACTGATCATTTCACATGATATGAGTTGTATCAGGGCTACTGCAGACAGAATCGTCATGCTGATTGATGGCAAATGCTATGCAGAGGGTACTTATGAAGAGCTAAAAGAAAACAAAGATCCTAAAGTCAAACAATTTTTTGAATAATGGCAAAGAGAACAATAAATAACGTAAAACTTGGCTTGTTTGTACTGGCAGGGTTACTAATCATGATCTTTTCGTTATACATGATAGGTAAGGACACCAATATGTTTGGCAGCAACTATACCCTTAAAGTCAGGTTTGATAATGTGCATGGGCTGACATCGGGTAATAATGTCAGGTATTCAGGGATACAGATAGGTACTGTGAAAAGGGTTAAGATACTCAGTGATACCCTCATTGAAGTATCCATGCTGATAGATACCAAAATGAAGAAGTATATCCATAAAAATGATATTGTGAGTATGAGTACAGATGGTCTGATGGGTAACAGGATTTTGAATATTACACCAGCCAAAGATGGTTCACCGCTCGCAGAAAACGGAGATCTGCTTCAAACTAAGAAAAGCGTAAACACTGATGATATGCTGGAAACATTGGATAAAACCAATAAGAATATAAGGGACGTTTCAGAAGAATTGAAAATGACCATCCTGAAAATCAACAAGAGCTCGGGTCTTTGGAAATTATTAAGTGAAGAAACCTTGCCGGATAACCTCAGGGCATCTTCCGTAAGTATCCGGAAAGCCGCTTTCAACGCTGATGATATGGTAAAAGATCTGCATGCAATCATCAATGATATAAAAGCTGGTAAAGGTTCCCTTGGGGCAATACTTACAGATACGGCTATTGCTTATAACCTTAACGAAGCGGTGCTCAGAATTCAGCAGGTAGGTAATCATGCCGATGAACTGGCCAACGAACTGGCTGAATTTACCAGGGGGCTCAAAAGTGATGTTAACAGTGGTAAAGGGCCGGCACATGCCATTCTCAAAGATTCATCGCTGGTTATAAAGCTTAATAACAGTCTTTCCAATATTGAGAAGGGTACGGAGGCCTTTAATCAAAATATGGAGGCGCTGAAGCACAACTTCCTGTTAAGGGGATATTTTAGGAAACTTGAGAAAAAGCAAAAAGCTGCTTATTAAATAATCAGATTTTCCAGTCTACAATTTCATTTACCCATTCCCGGCAATAAGGGGTGGTTATCCGGATATAATTATCAGTATAGCCCTCCATCATTCCGGTTTTGTCGTGGCCTTCAAATAACACTTTGCGGGTTTGGCCAGTATGTTGCTGGGTGAAGTATTGCATCTTCATATAAGATAAGTTACGAAGCGTTTTATTTCGTTCGTTTCTTATTGAAATGGGCACAACAGGTTTTATTGTCAGAGCATGGGTATTATCCCTTTCAGAATAAGTGAATACATGCAGGTAAGAAACATCAAGAGAGTGAAGGAAGTCAAACGTTTCTTTGAAATCCTCATCCGTTTCCCCGGGAAAGCCCACAATCACATCGACGCCAATAGCGCAGTGTGGCATAAGTGTTTTTATTAAGGCAACTCTTTCTGCATACAGTTCCCTTTTGTACCTGCGCCGCATAGCTGCCAGGGTTTTATTACTGCCACTTTGCAATGGGATATGAAAATGGGGCATGAATTTGTCACTGTTGGCAACAAATTCAATGATTTCATTTGTCAACAAATTTGGTTCAATGGAAGAGATACGATAACGCTGGATACCTTTTACTTTATCAAGTTCCTTTATTAGCTCAAAAAAATTTTCTTCCCGTCCGTTGATACTAACAGCCGCACCTGCGCCGTCAGGTCCTTTACCAAAATCACCCAGGTTCACACCTGTTAGTACGATTTCTTTAACTCCGTTTGCAGCTAAAGCTTCTGCGTTTCTTACCACATTGATGATACTGTCGCTACGGCTTTTCCCTCTTGCCATGGGAATAGTGCAAAAAGAACAGGTATAATCACATCCATCCTGCACTTTTAAAAAAGTTCTGGTCCTGTCGTTGACCGACCAGGAGGAATGAAATCCTGTAACTTCTTCTATTTCGCAACTACAGATTTTGGCAGGGTCACCTTTTGCCAGTTCCCGGATATGTTTTGCAATATTGAACTTTTCTGCAGCTCCTAATACAAGGTCAACACCAGGAATTGATGAAATTTCTTTGGGTTTTAGCTGGGCATAGCAGCCTGTAATGACAACAAAACTTTCAGGAGCTTTTCGCTGAATGCGGCGTACCAGTTGCCGGCATTCTTTGTCGGCATTATCCGTTACAGAACAGGTATTGATGACATATACATCGGCCAGGTCGTCAAACTCCTTTTTTTCAAAACCTTCCTGTTCCAGCATGCGGGAAAGGGAAGAGGTTTCTGAGAAATTGAGCTTGCAGCCGAGAGTATGAAACGCCACTGTTCTTGATTCTGCCATAAGAGGCGCAAAGATAAGTTGATAAGTTGACTGGTTGAAATGTTGACAGGATACCCTGTACTTATTAATTTGCTGGCCATTCCACTTTTTCTATACATTTATTTAAATATCTGAAAGTGAACAGGAAATGGCTTCCCTATGTTTTGATTGTAGTGATGGCAGTTGCCCTCATTGTTATCAAGCAATGTAGTAAGAGTAGATATCCAAGCCCCGGGCCGAAGGTTACCAATAATGACAAACCGAAAGATCCGGCCAGTAACCCCACGGACAGGGAGAGGGGATTTGACCGCAGGACTACCTACCTTGAATACAGCAACCACGCCACCTGCCGTATGCAGTGCCGGAAAATATCCAAAGCCGAAGTAGAAGAGATCATGAAGGATGGTAAAATCAATTACAATAAAAGTGATCTGCAAAATGCCCGTTGCCCCCGCTATGCACTGGAAGGCATCACAAAGGATGACCAGCGGGTCCGCATCATCTTTGCACAGTGCAATGAAAAAACGGTGGTGGTAACAGTTATTGATCTAGAAACAGATTATAAGTGCGACTGCCCGGGTGATGATGAAAAGTACAAAAACAAGTGATGATGAAGGCTTTTTTTAAACCCATTCAGTGGCTTTACAGTATTTATGCCTTTATCACATTTGTGGTCATCATGCTGCTGCTTTTTCCTTTTGCCATAGTGGCCAGTTTTTTTGGAAGGATCAAAGGCGGAAATATGATGATGAGGATTTGTATGATCTGGGCTGATATTTGGTTTATACTGATCTTTATCTGGCATAAAAAAATTTATGAAGCCCCGCATGACAAGTCGAAATCCTACATCTTTGTCAGTAACCATATTTCTTACCTTGATGCAGCCATCATTCCAAAAGCCTACCGTCAACCTATCAGGCCTTTGGGTAAAGTAGAAATGAGCAAGGTGCCCATATTTGGGTTTATTTACCGTAATGCCATTGTAACTGTTGACCGGAGCAGTCCTTCAAACCGGGCAAATAGTGTCAGGGTTTTAAAATCGCTGATCAGTAAGGGAATTTCTGTCCTGGTTTTTCCTGAAGGAACTTTCAATATGACTACTCAACCACTCAAATCATTTTATGACGGAGCTTTCCGGGTGGCCATCGAAACGCAGACGCCGGTTAAACCGGTTTTATTCCTTGATGCATACAGAAGAATGCCGTATGAAAGTTTATTTACTATGACACCGGGCCGCAGCCGGATCGTTTACCTTGACGAAATACCTGTCACCGGTTATAGCATTGCTGATGTTAGTTTGCTTAAAGATGAAGTTTTTGCATTGATGGAAAGAAAACTGGTAGAATATGACGCAGGATGGAGAAAAGCCCCTTTAAATCTATCATAGAGGATAGACTTTGGTTTCCTATAATTAGATTTGCTTTTTCATGTCAAAAGATAACTTTAATAGTGAAACTAAAAGCTCCTTGCCTGGCTCGTCTGCCGGTAATACAAAGGTTGGGGGCTACGCAGAAGTTATTATACCATCAGCCCTTCCAAAAAATTATACCTGGTCTGTGCCTGTTCATTTACAGGAGCAGGTGAAACCAGGCTGCAGGGTAGAAGTGAATTTAGGGAAATCAAAAAAATATGCAGGTGTTGTAAAACGATTACATAATGACAAACCTGATTTTTTTGAAACAAAGGACATTCTGAATGTGCTTGATGACGAACCAGTGGTTTTTGATGAACAATTTAAGTTGTGGGAATGGATGGCTTCCTATTATATGTGCAGTGAGGGGGAGGTGATGGCTGCAGCCCTTCCGGCTCATTTTAAGCTATCCAGTGAAACAATATTGGTGTATAATGAGGAATACGGTGACGATTTTTCTGCGTTGGATCATGATGAATACATTGTTGGAGAAGCTCTGCTGCTAAAAAAAGAACTGAATCTTTCTGAAGTACAGCAATTGCTCGACTCTTCACATGTCTACCCCGTTATCAACCGCATGATACAGAAAAAAGTCTGTCATGTATGGGAAGCATTAAAGCAAACCTATGTCCCTAAAAAGGAAACGTATGTATTGCTCAACCCTGAGTATGATAATGAAGACAAACTATCTGATTTGCTCAATAGCTGGACAAGGGCCCCTAAGCAAATGGAACTGCTGCTCAGTTACCTGCATCTGATAAAAACAGAGGGAGAAGTAACTAAAACTGCCCTGTTGAAAAAGTCCGGCGCTTCTGAAGCCCAGTTAAAGGGATTGATAGAAAAAAAAATACTCCGGACAGAAAAACGAATAATCGACCGGATCAAATACCTGCCCAAGAACGTTACGATTGATTTTGAATTAACAGACGCCCAGCAGACAGCCTTACAGCAGGTAAAGGACCAGTTTGAAAATAAATCAGTATGCCTGTTGCATGGTGTTACATCCAGTGGTAAGACCAATATTTATATTAAATTGATTGAGGAATATATAAGACAAGGAAAGCAGGTCTTGTATATGCTGCCGGAGATTGCCCTTACTTCCCAGGTGATACGCCGTTTACAGAAACATTTTGGCGGGTACATCGGTATCTATCATTCTAAATTTTCACAGAATGAAAGAGTGGAAATCTGGAATAAAGTGAAAAATGGAGAATTACGGGTGATACTGGGGGCAAGATCGTCTGTTTTTCTGCCTTTTCAAAACCTGGGCCTGGTAATTTGTGATGAGGAGCATGATGCATCATTCAAGCAGCAGGAGCCGTCACCAAGATATAATGGAAGGGATGCGGCCATTTACTTTGCATCACTTTTTACTGCAAAGACATTGCTTGGCAGTGGTACACCGTCTATCGAAAGCTATTATAACGCTTCAACAGGCAAATATGGTTTGGTGGAATTATTACAGCGATATGGCGACCTGCGATTACCTCCTATAGAATTTGTGGATACCCGCAAGATCATACAGAAGGATAAATCTAAAGTTATCCTTTCACCTGTCCTGATTGAGGCCGTTAATGATGTCATATCCCGGGGTAAACAGGTAATACTTTTTCAAAACCGGAGGGGTTATGCGCCTTACCAGGTATGCAGCATCTGCGGATGGATACCGCAATGTAAGTACTGCGATGTTTCATTGACCTATCATAAGCTCAGCAATAAACTGGTTTGCCACTATTGCGGCACGACTTACCCGCCTGTGCATAGCTGTGCAGCCTGTGGCAGCGACAAGTTTGTACAGCGAAATTTTGGCACAGAAAAAATTGAAGAGCAACTGCAGGAAACTTTTCCAAATGCCAAAGTGGCCCGGATGGATATTGATACGGTAAGAGGTAAAAATGCCCACGATGTGCTTATCCAGCAATTTGAGCAACATAGAATTGATATACTGGTGGGTACACAGATGGTGGTTAAAGGTCTTGATTTTGATAATGTTGATCTCGTTGGCATTTTAGATGCTGACGGCTTGTTGCATTTTGCCGATTTTAGGGTGAATGAAAGGGGTTTTCAGCTGATGGAGCAGGTGAGTGGCCGGGCTGGCAGAAAGGAAGAGACCGGCATAGTGTTGGTGCAAACTTCCCAACCACATCATCCGTTATTGCAGGTTGTTAAACAGCATGACTATAAAGCCATGTTTAATGAAGAGCTGAAGAAGCGAAAAGAATTTGCCTACCCGCCATTTACCCGCATTATTCACCTTACATTTAAACACAAGTTCAAAGAAGTGGTGGAAAGAGCAGCAGTCAGGTACGCTGAAACGTTGAAAAACAAGTATGCTAATTACATTGTTGGCCCTGCAGAACCTGTTATTGGCCGGATACGAAATCAGTATTTGATGGAGTTGCTGCTGAAACTTCCCCGTGACAGTAAAACAATCAATCAATGTAAAAAAGATCTTCTGGAACAAATTGCCATTCTTCACCAGGATAAAACGTTCAGGAGTGTGACGGTGGTGGCGGATGTGGATGCGGTTTGATTACCGTATATTTTCTTTTATCTCTCTGTAATGTAAAATACTAAATCCCTTATCTGACATTTTAGATACCGAGATCATTGCTTTAGCCACGTCAATAGCCTTAATCGCTTTGTACCTGGATGGGATTAATATGCTAAAAGCAGACATAACCAACATAGATATTTTTTCTGCCGGTCTTGATTCTTTCCTGTTACCCAACAGTACAGAAGGACGTATAATTTGAATGTTCTTAATACCAGTTGATTTCACTGATTCTTCAATCTCTCCTTTTAGCTTCAGGTAAAAATTATTGCTTTTAGGGTTTGCTCCAACAGAAGAAACCAGGACAAAGGTTTCGCAGCCGCAAAGTTTACCCAGTTGTGCAGCGTTCACGGCAATATCATAATCCACTTTCCGGTAGGCTTCTTTATCACCTTTTACTTTTTTTTGCGTGGTGCCAACAGCACAAAAGATTACATCGCTTTCTTCCAGGGCCAGCCTGAAACTTTCTTTATCAGAGAAATCCACCAATTTTTTTTCCAGCTTCGGGTGGTTTAGTTCAAATGGCCGCCTGACCAATATCCTGACCGTGTCAAAATATTCATCATTCAATAAAAGTTCCAGCAGGTGGCTGCCGATAAGTCCTGTGGCGCCGATCAGTGTTGCTCTCATAAAGAATCCCGAAGTTTGCAGTATGCAAATTCAGGAAAATATTTCACTTAGGTCTTATAATACATTTGGCATTAATGTAACTGCAAGATATTTCGCAGCATTCACTAACAATGACGAACTGGAAGAACTCACGACTGATGCTTCACGACTACCAACCCTCATCCTCGGCGGTGGCAGCAATATTTTATTTACCAAAGACTATGATGGGCTGGTATTGAAAAACGAGATAAAGGGTATTGCTGAATTACATGAAGACAGTGAATATGTGTATGTTAAAGCAGGGGCCGGGGAAAACTGGCACCAGTTTGTATTGTATTGTATTCAACGAAACTGGGCTGGTGTAGAAAATCTTTCACTGATTCCGGGCAGTGTGGGGGCAGCACCTATGCAAAATATCGGAGCTTACGGGGTAGAAATTGATGATGTATTCTGGGACCTGGAGGCATATCACATTAACGAAAGAAAAATAGTGACATTTACCCGTTCTGATTGCGAATTTGGGTACAGGGAAAGTGTTTTCAAAAAAAAGTATAAAGACCAGTTTGTTATACTGAGTGTTACATTCCAGTTGAGAAAGAATCCAAGATTTAATACCAGTTATGGCGCTATTGAGCAGGAACTGGCGAGAATGGGAGTGAGTGACCTTTCGACCAAGGCAATTTCTGATGCAGTGATCAATATCCGCTCATCCAAATTACCTAACCCAGAAGAGATTGGAAATGCAGGTAGCTTTTTTAAGAATCCAACTGTCTCAAATGAGCAATACACCCGTTTAAAGTCTGCATATGAGTATATTGCAGCATATCCAAATGCTGATGGGACTATAAAACTTGCTGCCGGCTGGCTGATTGAGCAATGCGGCTGGAAAGGCTTTCGTAAGGGTGATGCCGGATGTCATGCTAAGCAGGCATTGGTGCTGGTGAATTATGGTAATGCGAAAGGCCTTGAAATATATCAGCTCAGCGAAGAAATTTTACAAAGTGTGAAAGGAAAATTTGGAGTCACCCTTGAAAGGGAGGTGAATATTATTTGATCCTGATTTCCCAATACCTGATTCCTTTTTAACAGCTCATGCCTCTTCATCAAACTCAAAGTCTTTATCGCTAAAATTCATCATGCTTCCTACCAGGTCCTTGAATTCTACTTTGCTCTCAAACATTTTTTTGCTGATCATTGAATAGGAGGCCAGGCCATGTAATACAAATTCCATCAAAAGGGAAGCCTGTTCTTCATTGGCACCAGGAAAGTATTTTTTGACTAATGCATGCAGACCTTCTACCTGATATAGCAGTAGCATTTTGTCTTTATCGGAGGTATTAAATGAAATATTCAGATTATTGCCTTTGTCAAACCAGTTGGTAACAGGCCGATAAGGATTATCATCCTTTTGCTCCTCCTGTGATGGTTTGCCGGTATTCCTTCTCTTTTTTAATTGATCAGGATTAGGGAAATACTGAATAAACTGTGAGCGGATGGCTTTGTCCACCAGGTTCATGGCTACCTGGAAAGGGCCTTCCTGTTCTCCTTCATATACTAATTCTACTTTACCGGTTATAGATGGTATGATACCGGCAAGGTCACTGATCCAGACCTGCGTTTGTTTTTCATTATTTATTATTGCCCTTCTTTCCGCAGCACTCACTGCATTTTCAAAAGCTGAAATGGTTAGCCTTGCACTGACGCCGCTTTTTTTATCTACGAACTCACTGTTTCTTGCTTCAAATGCCACTTGTTCGATAAGCCGCTTAATCAGATCACTCACTTTGACTTTCGCTTTTTGTTCTTCACTTACTTCGGCTTCCTGTTCGGTGATCTCCAAAGCATTTTCCAAACTTTTTGGATAGTGAGTAAGAATCTGACTTTGTATGCGGTCTTTCAGTGGTGTAACAATAGAACCCCGGTTGGTATAATCTTCCGGATTTGCAGTAAATACAAACATGATGTCCAACGGTAGCCTTAACTTAAATCCTCTTATCTGTATATCACCTTCTTCCAGGATATTGAACAAGGCAACCTGTATTCTTGCCTGCAGATCGGGCAGTTCATTGATAACAAATATACCCCGGTTGCTTCTCGGGATGATGCCGTAATGTATTACCCGGTCATCAGCAAAACTCAGTTTTAAATTAGCTGCTTTAATCGGATCTATATCTCCAATGAGGTCGGCAACACTTACATCCGGTGTGGCCAGCTTTTCGCCATAACGTTCGCTGCGGTGAATCCAGTGAATAGCTGTTTCATCACCATGAGTGGCAATTTCTTCCTGTGCAAATCTTGAAATCGGATTCAGCGGGTCATCATTGATATCGCTGCCGGCAATGGAAGGGATGTATTCGTCTAAAAGTTCAGTCATCTGCCGGGCCATTCTTGTTTTGGCTTGCCCACGAAGTCCGAGGAAAAGAATGTTGTGTTTACTCAGCAAAGCTCTTTCCACATCAGGGATCACTGTGTCTTCGTAACCTACGATCCCGGAAAAAGTAGTATCACCTTTTTGCAATTTTGCAATCAGGTTCTGTCGAATCTCTTCTTTGATGCTTTTTGGCTGATAACCACTTTTCTTTAACTCACCAAGGGTTTTTATGTTTTTAATATTCATTTTTCTTTGTGTCACCCTGAGCTTGCCGAAGGGTGAATTATTTAAGTTAACAGGCTTAGACAAGCTTAGCCTGGTGATGACTAATAAACTGTTTTTCTTTTTCCGTTTTCAAAATCTTTAAAAATAAATGCCCCCAACTTATCCAATGAGGCAAAAAAAGCTTTGCCATGATTCATTTCGGTAAATTCCTGTACAAAGCGCTGCAGGTAAGGATCTGTGGCGATCATAAAAGTAGTGATAGGTATTTTCAGCTTTTTGCATTGCGCTGCAAGGTTCAGGCAACGGTTTACCACTTTGCGGTCAAGTCCAAAACTATTCTTGTAATACCTTTTACCGATTTTCAAGCAGGTGGGCTTTCCATCCGTTATCATGAAGATCTGTTTGTTCGGATTCTTTCTTCTTCTCAAAATATCCATAGCCAATTCAAGACCTGCTACTGTATTTGTGTGATAAGGCCCAACCTGCAAATAGGGAAGGTCTTTCACTTCAATAGGCCAGGCATCATTGCCAAAAACAACTATATCCAGGGTGTCTTTGGGATATCTTGTTTTGATCAGTTCACTCAGCGCCATGGCCACTTTTTTGGCAGGTGTTATCCTGTCTTCCCCGTATAATATCATGGAGTGAGAGATATCTATCATCAGCACCGTGGAAGTTTGGGCTTTAAAGTCAGTTTCCCGGATACTAAGATCATCCTCTTTCATGTGAAAGCTTTCAATGCCGTGATTGATCTGCGCATTGCGGATACTTTCGGTAAAATCGATTTGCTCCAGCATATCGCCAAACTGGAACTGCCTTGTTTCAGGATTTACTTCATCGCCCTGCCCGGGTTTAAAGCTGTGATGGTCTCCTTGTTTTGTTTTCTTGAGCTTGCCGAATATTTCTTCAAGGCTTTTTTTTCTTATTCCCTGTTCTGTTTTTGGGGTAATCTTTATCTCTCCCTGTTCATTATTATCAGTTATATATCCCTTCTCTTTTAGCTCTTCAATAAAATCACCCATGCCATATTCATCATCAGTCAGCTGGTATTTTTTGTCCAGTTCATTCATCCATTGCATGGCTTCGCCAGCATCACCACTGGTGTAGGTGAGCAATTGCATAAAAAGGTCAAGCAATTGCTCAAAACGGCTTTTGCCATCACTGTTGGGGTCAAACCTGGTGAAATGAAAACCTTGCATCGGATATTCAATTTACGACAAAAACCTTGTTGTCGTTTCTGTAATAACAATCTTCCTGCTAAGAAGTTGCCAATAAAAAAACCCCGAGAATTTCGGGGTTTTTTATCTCGATGTAATAGTTATTTTTTATTAGTGCTGTCAGGGGAGTTAATGATGGTGCCACCACCTTCCTCACCCGGTTTAGGAGCCTGTGTCTGCGGGGCATATTTTTCTTCCACTGCTTTCAATACATCCATCAATCCCCTGTTGATCAGGATTTCAGTTCTAAGGCCGGCTTGTTTATCTTTAAGACTGTTGCTGAAATAATATTCAGCCTGGTTCATTTCCTGCCTGGCCTGGTTCTGTTGTTCAGCTGTCTGTGCAAAAGCTGCTTTCATCTGCGCCTGCTGCCGCATATTATCATACTGATCCAGTATCTTATTGAATTCAAGACGGCTCATATCACCAAGGGCTGCATAATAATTCATTTGCTGGTCCAGGTCTTTCTTCACCGCTTGCCGAACTTTTTCAGCCAGCTCTGTTTTTCCAGCTTTGTAACAGGCTTCCAGGTAAATCATACCGGTCTGGTTGTGGCCATTATAGCGGCTTACCTGTGCATAAGGCAGGTTGGCAGGATTAATCCCGGCTTCAACCTTATCTAGCAATTTCTGCGCTTCTTCTTTTCTGCCAAGGTCAGCCATATTACCGGCTGCTTCACCATACAATGCCCTGATGTTGAGAATATGACGGCGATTTTCTTCATCGAAATAAACACCTTTCTTGTTGGCGCCGCCAAACTCAAACTCATTCATCATTACATTGAACATGGAATCTGTATTATTATCCCTGATCTGTGTTCCTCCCAATCCGTTTTGCCGGAAGGCTTGTTCCACCACCCAGTTTTGCTGGGGCGATTTATTTACCACCGGCACCAGCCTGTAGGCCATACCATCTTTACGGAGATACTGGCCAAAACCTAATTCTCCAAAGTTGGCAGTGAAATAGATCGGACGTTTCCACTGGTTAGAGGCAATGATGTTAAGTATAATGAAGTCACTTCTGACCAAACCGCCTTTGAGTTTATTCATGGGAATCTCAAACAGCATTTCTGATACTAGGCTGTCACCGGCATTTACTGTTCCGTTCTTTCTGACAAGCTCAGCATTTACGGGTACACTGAATTTAGCAACAGGATCCCAGTCTTTTGATTGAGGATTATATACCTGTGCTACAGGGAATCCGTTGGGGCCTTCATCTCTTCCTGTTTCCTGGTTTATATAAGGTTTGCCCAGAATGTTCTTCATTACCTCATATAAAGGATAATATTTGTTAGGATCAGCATTTGGGCTGAGCTTGTACCGCATGAATTCTCGGTTATGCCCTTCAATTTGCTCAGGTGACCAGATCACATCCAATGAATCTGCTTTATTTACCTGGTAGCGAAGCTGGTTGATGTACCAATCAATACCCAGTAAACTGTTATTGATGATTCGAATGTCAGGGCGAACTCCTTCTACCTCCTGTGCATACCAAAGCGGATAGGTGTCATTATCGCCAAAAGTGAATATAACTGCGTTGGGGGCACAACTTTCCAGGTAATTTTTTGCAATATCAGGAGCCGTTGTTTTTTGGTTACGGTCATGGTCATCCCATTCTTGTTGCGCCATCAGCACCGGCGCCACCATACAAATGGCAGCAGATGCAATGTTGGCCATGCGATGATTCTGACCATTGGATGAAACAGCTTTTACAAGAAAATATACAATTGTTGTAAAAATGGCGAACAAAGCGGTTGCAAAAACGGAGACCATAAACATATCACCAAATGTGCCGGGTGCTGTACTCATTAATGTGACAAAGAATGTAAGAATACTGCCACCAATCATCAGGTTTTGGAAGGTAAGTTTATCAGCCTTTTCCATAGCCATCTTCACAAAACCAACTACGGCCAAACCGATCCAGATCGCATAAGCGTAGAAGGATCCTACATAGGCATAATCCCTTTCACGGGGCTGGTTGCCCGGTTGGTTCAGGTATAATACTACCGCAATGCCGGTGAAGAAGAATAAAAGGAAGCTTACAACCCAGTCATTCCTGTTTCTTAAAAACTGGTAAACAAAGCCAATAATTCCCAATATGAATGGAATCAGGAAAAGCTTGTTGTTGGCTTTATTATGTTTAATGCTATCCGGCAGTTTTGACTGATCTCCGAGTCGTTTATTGTCAATAATCGGAATGCCACTGATCCAGTTGCCATCCCGTTTATTACCTAAACCTTGTATATCATTTTGCTTACCGGCAAAATTCCACATGAAGTATCGCCAATACATAAGGCCCATCTGGTAAGTAAAGAACCAGTTTACATTATCTGAAAGGGTAGGAGGAGTGTAACGATCTCTTCCTGTTATCGGGCTTTTCTCCATGCCGATATTGAGCCATTCCGCATAAAAATCCGCATGGTATTGATCATTGCTGCTATCCCAGATACGGGGGAAAACTTGCATATCGCTGCTTTGGTATTGCGGCTTTTTGTCGCGGCCGATAGGTATGTATTTGTCATTTCCTTTTACATACTTCATATCTCCTTCTTTCATCTTCACATAACCGTTATCATCATAATCGTAATCAGCAGAGAAATGCGGACCGTAAACCAAAGGAGCTTCCCCGTATTGCTCACGGCTGAGGTAGTATACAAGGTTGATGGGATTGTCCACATTATTCATATCAACTGCCGGGTTGGCATTAGAACGAATCATGGTGGTGAGGTACATCATATAGCCCAACATCATAAAGAGATAACACCAGAGTGAAAGTTTCACAATTTTTAAAGCACTGGCTTTAATGAAGTAACCTGCAGCAGCGGCAACAACTAATAATAGTAAGAGCTTTCCGATACTTAGTCCTGCTCCTGGCTTAATTACAAACGGTAATGCTGACAAGAAAAGGAATAACGCAAACCAAATGATCATTACAGTTGGTGAAACTTTAGTTTCATTTAAGCGTAAAGCCCAGATGATAATGGCAGCCAGGGCAAGGAAATAAATGGCAAATCCGGCGAAGAAAGGCAGGCCAAAAGAATTGACAAAGAAAACATCGAACTGTCCTGCAGCCTTCATGGAGTATTGAATGACACCTACCTGTACCAGTCCTGTTATCAAACAGCCAATGATAAAAGCTGTGATGGCTCCTTTTGTTGTAGGCTGATAGCGGCGGTAATAATAGATCATTACGATGGCCGGGATAACAAGCAAGTTCAATAAGTGCACACCAATGGACAAGCCCATCATAAAGAAAAGAAATACGATCCAGCGATCGCTCCGGGTTCTTGCATGGGGATCATTTCCTGCATGTTCATCGGCATGTTCCCATTTCAGCATTGCCCAGAATACCAGCGCAGTAAAGAAAGATGATAATGCGTATACCTCACCTTCCACAGCGCTAAACCAAAATGAATCACTGAATGTATAGGCTAAGCCACCAACAACACCAGCTGCCATCGTGGTAAATGTCTGCTGAGAAGTCAGCTCTTCACCAACACTGACAAACATTTTACGGGCAAAATGGGTGATGCTCCAGAAAAGGAATAAAATCGTGGCGGCACTTGCCAAAGCACTCATGAAGTTTACTGCATTGGCAGCTGTTTGTCCATTATCTCCAAAAAGGATAATGAAAAAACGTCCCAACAAAACAAACAATGGAGCACCCGGTGGATGTGGCAATTGCATTTTGTCTGCACTGGCAACAAATTCACCGCAATCCCAAAGGCTGCCTCTTGCTTCACGGGTCAAAAAGTAAGTGGCAAAGGCAACGAAGAAAACTGCCCAGCCTGTAAGATTATTGACTTTTCTGAAATTCATAAATAAACGGTTGGTTTTAACTCCTTTGCATGCTGTGGGCAACCCACAGACTGACGGAAAGCAAAAATAGGGTTTCAGAGGTAGATTTCAGTTCCGGCCGGTCAGTTTTAGGAATTTAGATAAGGGCTGACATTCCAAATAAAACAAGAGATTAAATTTCGACTTTGAACCGCTGCTGTTCTAATCAAAAAACACCTTTACTGTCTGGTAAGAAAGCTGGCTCTGCATAGCTTTATCGTTGTATCCTTTCAGGCCAAAAAGGCCAGCTGCATTGCCTTTATTGATGGCAATTTCAAGGTATCCGGCACTGTTGAATAAGGCCAGTTTCTCGCCTTCCGGTACGTCTGCATATGTATCACTGATTCGGTCTATCACTTCATCTCTTTTGAAAACGATCCTGAACCCCCTTCCTTTGCGCTGTTCTTCAAATTGTTCATGGGTGATATTGACAATTACATTTTCAAAGCTGTCAATGAAAATTATCTGGCCTTCTATCAGGTTGTTGTCCAACATTGGTTTCAGGGCCCGTTTCTCTGTATATTTCACATCAGGTATGCCAATATTTTTTATTGATTCGCCGTTCACAAGTTTATTTACTGCCTCACCCATCACTTTAGTGAGATAGGTGGTATTTTTTATTGCAGTATCATCCAGCGGCAAGCCTATTACCAGTTCCGGAGTTTCGTCCAGCATCATGGTAAGCAAACCATTGTCGGCACAAAGTATATAGTGGTTGTTATGAAAAGCCAGCAAGAGTTGTTCCGGTTTCTTTTCAAATAGATTTACCAATATCAGGTGATAGCTGAAATCAGGAAAATTGCGGAGAGTGGCACGACAAACATAAGCTGCCTGCGAATAATTAAATGGCGGAACATTATGTGTAATGTCCACGATCCGGAAATCCGGGTTAAGGTGTAGCAATTGTGCCTTTATTGCACCAACCAGGTAGTCGGGGCTTCCAATATCTGATGTCAGGGTTATTAAAGGCAAGGGTTAATGATTTACTCGGATTATTTTACAAGATTACCGTCTTTGAAAAAGAATTTCCGGACCATGGTATCTGCCAGTTTAGGAAAGAATTTCTGCATGAATACGGTTCTTTTACCTGTAAAAGTGAGTACCAGGGTTCTTTTTCTTTTTCGTACTGCCTTTAAAATATGGGCAGCACATTCTTGTGCGGTCATCATTTTACTTTCATCCATAGGCGTTTCGCCATGAGAGCTTCCTTCTTTATTCAGGGCTGCGTTGCGGATATTAGAAGTGGTGAAACCCGGACAAACCCACATCACATGCACCCCGTCGGCCACCAATTCTGTTTTAATAGCTTCGAGCCAACCTTGTACAGCGAATTTGCTGGCAGAGTATCCGCTTCTGCCAGGAAGACCCCGATAACCTGCAATAGAAGAAACACCCACAATCACCCCTTTTCTTTCTATGATGAAAGGTAACGCATACCTGGTGCAATAAACAGTTCCGTAAAAGTTGATATCCATTACTTTCCGGATCACATCTACTTCAGCTTCTTTGATCAATGCCCGCATGGAAACACCTGCATTATTGATCAGTACATCGATACCGCCGAATACCTTAATTGTTACTTCTATAAACCTGCGGCAGTCGTTTTCACTGCTGACATCGGCTACCATGGTATGGAGCGGGGCAGAAGGATATTCAGTCTGCAGGCTATAAAGTTTATCAGAATTACGACCGCAGGTAGCCACTTTTGCACCTGATGCCAATAAAGCATCTACGAGTGCCTTACCAATACCGTCAGTACCGCCGGTTACTACTACTACTTTATCTTTAAAATAGGATGACATATATGGATTAATGTTAAGTTCTACAAACGTACTCCAAAAGGTCAAAAAGAAAAAGAGGCTGTCTTTTTAAGACAGCCTCTTTGTGATCCCGCTGGGACTCGAACCCAGGGCCCCAACATTAAAAGTGTTGTGCTCTACCAACTGAGCTACGAGATCAACCTTTCCTTTTTAGGGAGTGCAAAAATACGGTCTGCAATGTTTTGCGCCAAAACTTTTTCTGGTAATTATCAACATCTTTTTTTATAAAAAATCAGTCATCAGAGTTCTGACCGTATTTTGATTCATTGTTTAGAATGTACAGCAGTTTGCCAAACATTTCTATATACTGTGACAGACGGCCATGCTGTGTTTCAATGTTGATATATCGTTTGTTCTTCTCTCCGTATAAAATACTCAGTGAGCCGTCTTTTTTAGCCCGTTCATTATGTTGCCAGATGCTGTTATATCCATATTCAGCCATTTTCTTGTAAAGGAGACTGTCAGTAGTAAGTACAATATCATCAATATCCTGTTTGTCGTTCGCATGAACTTCACGGGCATCTTTTTCCCTTTCATTCCCCGGTAAATAGCTTTTTACTGAATAGCCATTTTCTGTATTGTTATGAAGCGCCACAACACAAGCCGATTCTTCCGGGATAAGACTCAGTATACGAGTCGCAAATTTTTCAATTTCTTCGATGGCATAAGGGTCGGTTATACCGTTTTCTCTTAAAGTTTGTTCAATGCCGGTCCGGGAAAATATCCGGTTTGGATCGAAAGCGTAATTTTTTCCCCTCAACCGAAAGCGAATAACCCGCTGCCTGTTGTTCTCCAGTTTTATTAACATACCGCCCTCCTGTTCCAAAACTGATCTCGCCGCCTGTACCGATGTAAACTCATTATCGTGAAGATTGATACAAACAATAGCGGTTGAATTTCCGTATTGACTGACGGAAAGAGGAATTGTTTTATCGCCCAATTTGTACAGGATAGTCTTTTCAGTTGGAATATAAAAAGCATTACTTGCCAGGTTTACCTCGCTGACAGGCTGAGCCTGGAGCTGGGTAACAAGTAATAAAGTATAAACTGCGAGTAAAAATTTCAAGTATTGTCTTTCGTTAAAGGTAACTCGTCAGGAGGGGGAAGGCATACCGGTAAAGCGGTATTTTTTCAACAATCAGGCAAGCTCCTCTTTCATTTTCTGCATCACATCTTTTTCCAGCATCAGCTGGGCCAGTTTAATCATGTTCATAAATGCTTTAGCTCCTGAAATACCATGACCAATAATAACAGGTTTGGCTACACCTAAGACAGGTGTACCGCCATATATTTCAAAGTTGAAACGGTCGAAATATTCGTCCTTTATCTTTTTTCGTTGACTGATCTCATATAAAGATTCAGCCATTTTGAGAATAATATTGCCGGTAAAACCTTCGCAGACCATCACATCTGCTTTATCCAGCAGCACATCACGGCCTTCTAAATTACCAGTGAAATTGATGTGTTTATTCTCTTTCAGCAGGGGATAGGTGGCTTGTGCCAGTAAATTTCCTTTTCCTTCTTCTTCACCAACATTGATCAGTCCAACCCTTGGATTTTCTATGCCTAAAACCAACTGGGCATATACAGAACCCATTATGGCAAACTGGTTCAGCTGTTCGGGTTTGCAATCCGCATTTAGCCCAACATCCAGTAACAATCCCGTTCCGCCATTTTCTTTTGGTATGATAGTAGAGATGGTGGGCCTGATTACGCCTTCCAGCGCCTTTATACTGAATAATGAGCCTACGAGCATGGCGCCGGTATTGCCGGCACTGATAAAAGCATCCATTTTGCCGGATGCGAGCAGGTGAAACCCAATGGCAATAGAAGATTTTTGTTTTTCCCTAAGTGCTTTGGTTGGGTGTTCATGCATGTCGATAACTTCTTCAGCATGAACTATAGTAATATGATCTGAAAGAACATCATGTTCGGCCAGCAATTTTCGGATAGCCGGTTCATCACCGATCAAAACAAGATTTGCCGGTTTGTCATTACCAGACAACCAGGATTTTACTCCTTTTACGGCTTCCAGCGGGGCGTAATCGCCCCCCATCATATCCAGGCCTATTGTCATAAAATTCTAAAATAGCAAATTCCAAATCCCGCAGAATTAAAAGATCCGCCGGATTTGGAATTTGACAGTATTCGTTGAATTTATTTTTTTACCGGAGATTTCTCTGCTACCACTTTTCCTTTGTAGTAGAGTTTTCCCTCACTAACATGTGCACGGTGACGAAGGTGAGTTTCACCTGTTGTGCTGTCGGTCGATAAAGTTGCAGTAGTAGCCTTGTAATGCGTTCTGCGTTTTGCACTTCTTTGCTGACTATGTCTGCGTTTCGGATTTGGCATAACTCAAATATTAAAACGTTAATCTAAATCTTTAAATTTTTCTAATCCTTTCCAGATTGGGTTTTCTTTGATTTCCTTTTCAGTTGGCTCCATTTTCTTTAATACGTCCAGTGCTGCCGGGTTACAATGGGGGCCATCCATTTTTTCAAATTCACACACCTTTTGCATGGGAATGGTGAGGTTGATGAACTCGTATATCCAGTTAGCCACATCCAGGTGGCTTTCACCACGGCTGATATAATACACATCCGGATCATCTTCTTGTTCGTTCATCAGTTCTGGTTCTTCCACCATCTTCACAGTGATGTTGAACTCATCCCATAATTCCAGAGGCAGGTTATTGTTGCACCGGTCACAGGTTACTTTCAGTGTACCGCCAATTTCAAATTTGAGCATCATGAAGCTGCTTTTTTTATCCAGCAGCAGCCTGATATTGGCTTTGCAGTTATGGAAATCCTGTTGTTGAAAAGGCTCAAAGAACTTATCGTCAATCGAATAGTTGTACTCATGAACCCCGGGCTTTAATCCCACAAAAGCTATCTCAAACTCCCGGCGACGGCTCATTTATCAACTTTTAAAGAGTGTGCAAAGGTAAGGTAAAATCCACAAACAGAGTCTTTGAATTTGAGATTTTTTATTGAAAATTGGGTACTTTAGCCGCAATTCTTACACCCTAATAACTAATTACTTGCAACAGTTTCTTACCCGATTGTTCGCCCGATTGATGAAAAGCTGGAGCTGGGTAGTACTTATTGTTCTTACTATCCTGATCAAATGGGCTTCCTGGTATCCGGGCTGGGTGGAACGAAATTACAGCCATGGTTTATATCCGGTTATTTCAAAAATTCAACGGATACTATTTGGCTGGATACCTTTTAGTGTGGGGGATCTTTTTTACGGATTCCTTGTACTGGTTATTATTTTCAGGACATATAAATTTTTCAAATACCTGTTTCAGCGCCAGTTGACAAGGCAATATTTCATTATTGCCATGCAACAGTTCATATTCTTTGTGTTGTTTGTGTACGTTTTTTTCAATCTTTTATGGGGATTAAATTATAACCGGGTAGGTATAGCCCGACAGTTGCAACTGGAAGTGAAGCAATATTCTTTAGCAGATCTTGATACATTGACGAGAACACTTCAGCAAAAGGTGAATTATTATGCTGCCTTTGTAACCCCGGCACAGCGGGATTCATTTAACCGCAAGAGAGATTTGTTCGCCAGTGCACATAGTGCTTATGAATCTGCCGCTGTTCAAAATCCTTTTCTTAAATACAGTTCCCGTTCCGTGAAGCCGTCACTTTTTAGTTATTTGGGTAACTACCTGGGATTCCAGGGGTATTACAACCCATTTTCGGGAGAAGGGCAGGTTAATACAACAATACCACGGTTCATGGAGCCGTTTGTTACCACACATGAAATAGCCCATCAATTGGGCTATGCCAAAGAAAACGAGGCGAATTTTGCAGCCTATCTCGCCTGCCGTTCGTATGAAAACAATGCCTTTCGCTATTCGATGTATTATGACATGTACAATTATGCAATTGTGGAAGTATTCAGGAGGGATACAACCATGGGAAAATTGATCCAGGAAAAAGCTCATCCTCAGGTAAAAAAAGATCAAAACGAATTCAGGGATTTTTATAAAAAATACAATAACCCTATCGAAGACCTGGTGATGTGGGGTTATGGACATTTTCTAAAAGCGAATAATCAGCCTGCCGGCAAAAGAAGTTACAATGAAGTAGTGACCTGGCTGATCGCTTATTACAAGAAATTTGGTATTGAAGCGCTGTAAACAATAACAAACCCCTTTTGTTATTTGTGTATGAGCAATATTGTTAAAGCCATAATAGCCATTGCTATACCACTTATGGTTGGAGCAACAAGCGGATTTTTTACTGTTACAGGAGTGGAAAGTTGGTATCAAACCATTCAAAAACCATCATGGAATCCACCCAACTGGATATTTGGTCCGGTTTGGACCACTTTATATATAATGATGGGGGTTGCCCTTTTTCTTGTGTGGAAGGAAGATACCAGTGAAGAGCTTAAAAAAATTGCTTTTACCTTATTTGCCATTCAGCTGATTCTGAATTTTTTCTGGTCCTTCATCTTTTTTAACCAGCAGCAGCCGGGTTGGGCCCTGGTTGAAATAATTGCCATGTGGGTCTTTATATTACTGACCATATTTGCTTTTGCTCAGGTAAATAAAACGGCAGCCTGGTTACTTGTTCCTTATATCAGCTGGGTGAGTTTTGCTACTATTCTTAATTACACCATCTGGCAGTTGAACAGGTGAGTCTTTCAAATAAGGAATCCATTAAATCAGGATAATCAAACAAATCAACGGTCAAAACTTATTCTTCCACATCATACTTTCAATAGGCCTATCCGGCTGGTTGCTGTATTTGGAATTTTTCTTTTTGTTGTAAGAGATTTCAATTTCCCCGTCAACAGGGAAGTATATTAATTGCCCGATTGGCATGCCTTTGTACACTTTTACAGGTTGCTTAACAGAAATTTCAAGGGTCCAGTTGCCACAAAAACCAACATCGCCCTTACCAGCGGTGGCATGAATGTCAATGCCCAGCCGACCGGTAGATGATTTGCCTTCCAGGAAAGGAACATGGGCATGGGTTTCAGTATATTCTTCGGTTACTCCGAGATAGAAAATATGCGGATATAGCACAAACCCTTCATCCGGAATTTCAAAATACTCGATCTGGTTATGCTTTTTGGCATCCAGGATATGTTCCTTATAAGTAGCCAGCGTTTTGCCAAGATGTACATCATATGAATTACTGCCCAGGCAATCCCTGTCATAAGGTGTTATTTTGATAGTGCCCTTTTCAATTTCTTCCAGTATCCGGGTATCAGAAAGTATCATTGTCTATCTTCGTTTTAGTAATGAGCAAAGTAAAAAGGAAAAGCTGACGAATGCCGGTTTTTTTTCAACATCAAATCAACGAATACACCCGGCTGGGAGTGTGGAAGATCGAAGAAACGGAAGATTTCTTTAAAGGAAATGTGCCGCAGCACCGTGAAGTAACGCATCCGCACAAAAGACTGCAACACCTGGCCGGTCGCTTTCTGTTACAATATCTTTTCCCGGATTTTCCTTATGAATTGATACAAATAGCCGATACCAGGAAACCATACCTGCCCGATGAGCGGTATCATTTCTCCATTTCTCATTGCGGTGATTATGCCGCGGCTATCGTAAGCAGCAAAAACAGGGTAGGAGTAGATGTGGAGGAACCTGTGGTGAAGATTCTTAACATACAGAACAAGTTTCTTTCAGAAAAGGAAAAACTTCAATTTTCAGGTAAACTCATGACTCATGACTCACGACTCATGACTCTGCTTTGGTCAGCCAAAGAATCAGTTTTTAAATGGTACGGAGCCGGGGGAGTGGATTTTCGACAACATATCCAGTTATTCAATCTGCAGGAGGAAAAACAAACCATTGATTGCTTTTTTGCAAAGAACGAATCAGAACTGGTCATTCAATACCGGTATTTTGATGAATTAGTATTGGCTTGGGTGGTATCATGATTCTTCGCCATCATCTGCAGTCTCCAGCAAATTCAGATCTACATCAGTGCCGGATATCCCTTCAATGGAACCCCGTATATGCGCTGCATTGAGCAATACTTTTTCCAGTTGCTTTTCCCTCGCTTTCCACAATTTTTCCATCTGGTCTCTTTCTTTCTGGATGGATATTTTCATACTCATAAATCCTTCCCTGATAGCTGCCCACTGTTCGGCAAATTCACGGCTTGTCAGGTAGTCGTACAACAAGTGCATTTTATCACCTTTATTTTCCTGGCTTTTGGATGCATTGAAAATTTTAATAACAGCATCCCTCAGCATGTGAACCACCGGCTTTACTTCATTAAAAGAGCATATCCAGACACCATCCTTTTCGCCAAAGCTGTTCATGTCTTTTGGGAGGGCTTGTGTAACGATCACCGCCACATCTGCTCCCTGGCTGCGCATATCAGCCTTTAGTTTTTCAATCCAGTCATTGGCAAAATCCTTTGTCCGTTTGCTTTCAAAAATGATTTTACCACATTCCTGGCCAAAACCATTCCGTATAGTTTGAATACAATCTGCCCCCCGCACACCTTTGCCTACTTCTGTAATCACATCGAAAGGGAAAGAGGTTTTCAGTAGTTCTTCCAGCAGCAGTTCCTGTGATTCGCCCTGTGACTGCATGGATCCCTGTTCTGCCTTCCTTTTCATTTCTTCGGCTAATTTTTTCTGGGCTTCCAGTTTTTCTTCCATCTCCTTCAGGCGAAGCTGAAATTCTGTTTCTTTAGCGGCAATTCTTTGTTCCTCCAGTTTACGGATTTCACCAGCCAGCTTTTCTCTTTCTTCCTGCAGCTTCTTTTGTACAGAAAGTTCCAGTTCTGCTTCTTTATTTTTCAGTTCCTGTTCTTTTCTCAAGAATTCCGTTTGCTGCTCCCTTGCCTGCCTTAATTTCTCTTCGTATTCTTTATTATTCCTTTCTGCTATTTGCAGTTTATGTTCAAAATCAGCTGAAATAGATTTACGGATCAGTTCTTCCGTCTCTTTCTGGGTTTTCTTCTTTTCTTCCAGCAACTGGGCTTCAAACTTTAGCTGTTGCTGTTTTTGCCATTCGCTCATCTTACTGCGTAGTTCTTTTTGCACTTCTTCCCGGATGCTGTCGGTAGGTTCAAATTCGTGACCACAATTCGGACATTTTATTTCTGTTGCCATTGCTATAATCTGCTTTTCTCAAATCTACAAATAAAAAAAGCGACTCATTTTGTAATGAATCGCTTTTGTGCCCCGGATCGGAGTTGAACCGATACGGCCATTGCTGGCCACAGGATTTTAAGTCCTGCGTGTCTACCAATTCCACCACCAGGGCAACCAAAAAAAATCCTCCGCCGAGACGGCAAGAGGATCTTTGAGCGGAAGACCGGGCTCGAACCGGCCACCCCGACCTTGGCAAGGTCGTGCTCTACCAAATGAGCTACTTCCGCAGGTAAAAGAACTTTTGATTTGTCCCTACCGGCACTAACTTTTTCCGGCAGCGGGACGCAAAAATAAGGCTTGCGCCTTTTTCAAAAAAATTTTAGACCTATTTATTTATATTTTGGAGTATAGAGGCTGCTCTCCTGAACCGGCACATCAATCTTTTCGTACCGCTTTGTGTACAGCATATAACAGCCACCCAATGTAAATGCTACAAAACAAGCTACCTGCAGGTAAAAAAGAAATCCTGAAGAGGAAACCCAGTTATGGGTAAAGTCGCTATCCTGTACTTTTTTCAGTTCTTCGTGGTATTCCTGATTATGACTCATAGTGGAATTTTGTGTTGCAAAAATAGGGGTTCAATCCAAAAAAAGCATTTTCAGTTGATCACAATTTCTGAGAATGCCTTTTTCTTTTTTACAAAATGCTGCCAGGCCATGTTCTTTTTCAAAAAGCCCGTTAAAGGTCTGTTTTTATGCTCCGGGAAAACACTTTTCTTTTTATAAAACAGCCACCATTTGATAAAAGCCAGCTGAGCCCTGAGTATGGCTATGAAGTAGCCACCATCGCCGGATAATAACCCTTTCCATGCGGATACACCGTCCAGCAGGTTCCTTACCGGCATTACCCAAATCTTTTTTACCAGTGGCAGGTTTTTGGAGAGCATAATCCGGTTGTTCCGGAAATTGAGATATGTCTTTAATGAATTGCCTTTTGGTAATGTGCCACCACCAACATGATATACTATTGATGCAGGACAGGAATAAATTTTATGGCCCGCCAATTGTATTCGCCAGCACAGATCTATTTCCTCCTGGTGGGCAAAAAAATATTCATCAAATCCTTTGACTGCATGGTAAACATCGGGCCGGATAAATAAAGCAGCACCGCTTGCCCAGAAAATGGGTTCTGACTGATCATATTGACCTATGTCCTCCTCGCAAATGTCAAACACCCTTCCTTTTGCAAAAGGATAACCGTATGTATCCAGCCAGCCACCTCCTGCACCGGCATATTCAAACATTTTTTTGTTATGCCAGGAAAGTATTTTTGGCTGGCAGGCTGCAATGCTTAGATCTCCTTCCAATAATTTAACCATTGGCTCCAGCCATCCGGGCTGTACTTCCACATCTGAATTCAGCAATACATAATAATCTGCTGTTACCTGGGCCAACGCCATATTATAGCCTTTTGCAAACCCATAATTTTCTTTGAATAAAATTGTCTTTATGTCTGGGTACTGTTGTTGTAGGAATGACAATGAATCATCCGTTGAACCATTATCGGCAACAATAACTTCAAAGTTGTCATATGTTGCGGCAGTAACCGATGGCAGAAACCGTTCAAGATGTTTTCTGCCATTCCAGTTTAATATAACAATTGCAACTTTTGGTGATTGGCTCAACTTGCTGATTATTTGTTCAAAAATAAGGTAAGTAGTACAGTAAATGGGTTGGGTATTCGTTACTCTTTTTTCTGATTTATATTGATAGCTGCTAAATTCGTATATGTTTCGTCAATTAATGAACTGGAGAACGGTGCTGGCAATCATTGCCATACTGATTATCAGCGGAACGGTTATTTATTCCCAATACCTGGCCAGCAAAATTGCCAGGGATGAAAAATTGAAAGTGGAGCAATGGATCGATGCCAGTAAATCCCTCATTAATGCACAGGAAGCATCCGATATCACTTTCGCATTCAGAATTGTTAAGGATAATCAAAGCATTCCCATTATTGAGACCAATGAAAAAGACAGCATCACCAACTGGATAAATCTTGACTCAACCAAAGCTGCACATAACCCTGGTTATATTGTTAAAAAACTCAAACAGTTTAAAGCACAAAACCCTGCGATTATCTGGACAGACCCCAATGACTCTACCAGGCTTAATCGTTATTATTACGGCAATTCCCGGTTATTGAATGAGGTTCGCTATTACCCGATCGTCCAATTATTTATTGTTGCATTGTTCATCATCATCACCTTACTCTCTTTAAGAAGCAGCTACCGATCCGTACAAAACCAGGTATGGGCAGGTATGGCCAAAGAAACAGCACATCAGTTGGGAACACCTGTCTCTTCGCTGGAAGGCTGGGTAGAAATGCTGAAGGAAGATTCCCGGAATGAGAAAATTGCTCATGAACTGGAAAAGGATGTTAACAGGCTTCGGTTGGTGTCAGACCGTTTTGGAAAAATTGGCAGCACACCTCAACTGGAGGAGGTTGACCTCGTTCACCAGATTAACAATATGGTGGATTATATGCGGAAAAGAGCGGCAGGTAAGATAGTTTTTGCGGTCAATGATCATGGCCATCAACAGGTAATTGCCAAAATTTCTGCTCCGTTATTTGATTGGGTGATTGAAAATCTGCTTAAAAATTCTCTGGATGCGATGGAAGGCAAGGGTAGTATCACCGTAGATATTTTTGATGACAAAAAGTCTGTACACATTGATATAACAGATACAGGGAAAGGGATAAGCAACCAGAATATTGCAAGGGTGTTCAAGCCCGGGTTTACCACCAAAAAAAGGGGATGGGGACTGGGACTTAGTCTTTCCCGCAGGATTATCAACCAATATCATAAAGGAGAAATATTTGTCAAACATTCTGAAATTGGAAAAGGAACTACCTTCAGAATTGTTCTGAAAAAATAAACCGCTTACATTTGCACTCCCTAAGGGGCCCGGGTGGCGAAATTGGTAGACGCACCACTTTGAGGTGGTGGCGCCCGAAAGGGTGTGCTGGTTCGAATCCAGTCTCGGGCACAAAGGTCTTCAGCTTAGCTGAGGACCTTTTCTTTTAATGCCGCTGTTTTGAGTAGTTTTCTTGTTTTTCGGAGTGCTTTGTTAAGCAGCAATTTGTTTTTATTTTTTATTTCTAAAGCAAGAATTCCAAGTTGACCATATTCATCATATGTCTTTGGTAAAAAATCTTTTTTGAAGTGACGAAGCCGGGCCAGGAATATCTCATTATCCTGCCATAATCCAAGATCATCCGTTATTTCATGCAATTCTTTCTCGTGGAAAGCAACCGGCAATTCGCCGGGCAGCATCCGCACCCAGTAAAATATTTTTTTTAAGTGTTGCCGTAATTGATGAGGCAGTTTTAATAATTGCCGGGCTTCCAATAACTGGCTCGTAATAATTGTCATTGCTTTCTGTAGGGTGCCTTCGTTTGTCAAATGAGTTTCTTCGCTTTTCAGCAGGACCTTAATACGTCCGGTTTCATTTTCATCATATTGCCTGACTGCAACAGATGTCCATTGCCTTGCTTTCTTTTGCATTGACTCAAAAAACGAGGAAAGCTCATAGAAGGTAAACCCTGATTCAGTAACAGAATTTTTTAATTTTTCTAAACAGATATCAATATCCCGCTGTCTGCCTGTTATTTTAAAAAGCGTTTCAGTCTCATTTAGTGGATTCTCCCAGAGTTTCTCAGCCGTCAGGAATATATAGAGTTCCAGAATTGCCCTTAATTTTTTTATAGCAACCCTAATATCATGTACGGCATCCTTGTCAGGATGATCTTTTAGTATCTCAAGATTTTTAAGAAAAACCTTTTGTTCATCCTGCCAGTGAGTCACTATGAATGCAGGGGTATCCATTATTTATTTCATTAGTCTTTTTTCCCAACCCTCGACTATCCACTTTTTACCCTTTTGTACAACAAGGTGTCCTTCCTGTGTGAGAAGCAAAGCCTGCTTTTCTATTCCTCCCGGGTATTTTTCGTTGATTATACCGCCTTCTTTTAAAGTTCGCCAGTAGGGAGTTATCTTTTTTAATCCTTTCTTTTCAGCTTCTTCGGCAGCATTGGCAGCTATCCAGGAGAATATCCCTGTTGTGATCGGGCATCCGATATCGGCATTATGTTTTTTGGCAATTTTTTCTCTTATCCGGTTAATGGTAATCAGTTTTCCGGGTGCAACTCTTTTCATAATGGCATTAACCTCTTGCGGTGAAGGAATGGCCATTGTGCCTTTTCCCCATTTTTTTTGCTGGACGGGTGTCAGTTTAACCACTTTGGGAAGGTCTTTGCTGTCATTTAGTTTTTCGATCCAGCTCTTTTTTTGCTTCGGCATGTTATTACTTCAATTGCTTTTCAAATCGTCCTGTTTTTTCTTTAATTTCTATCTGGTAAATAATAGCGGTTAAACCCCGGGTTGCCCTTCTTTCCTCACTGTTACCCGGATCGTGGGGCCTGGCAGTTTCGCTGGTCAGGTGCGGCTGTAATTTCATCAGCATCTTCTGCATAGCCTTCTCTGCTTCTTCGCCGCTCAATTCTGTAAAAGTACCCCAGGCTATCACACTTTGCCAGTTGGCCATGTTCTCCATTGTATCTACTTCAAAGCATACTTCAGGATTCTTTCGCATCATTTCAAGTTTCATTCCTTCCCGGGTATGACAAATGATACTTTGTCCGTCATAAACATAAGTGACAGGAACTACATAGATTTTTCCATCTGCATAACAGCCCAACCGGCCAACCGACTGGCTAAACAACAGTTTATCTATTTGTTTGTCGGATAGTTTACCAAGCATAGTTACAGTTTACCAAAGCAAGTAACTGTAATTATGCAACATTTCCATTGAGTGGGGTCAGGGAGGATTATGATTTAGTTCAACTCATTGAAAGAATGAATAGCTGTACTCTATTTTACCGGTTAGTTCCTTGTCTCCGTTAAACAACGCTTCTTTTGTTTTAAGCCCTTTGCTGTCATAAATATATCTCCAGATCAGGTAGCCAAGGCTTTGGCTGGAGGTGGTGGTGATTTTTTGGATGACCCTGTCATTTTCATCATACTCAAACATAATGTCGGGCATCAGTTTCTTTAGGCGGGTATTGAAACGAACGATATCTGTGAGCCTGTTTTTTTCATCATAATAATAGTAGAGATAGCCGGTCTCAACATTTTTGCGAAAGGTTCTTTCTTCACCAATATTTCCGTTCTCGTCTTTTAGAAAGCGAACTTCTATTGTATCATGACCTGAGTTGCCGGGATTATTAATAATCCGCCACATCCTGGCTGGTTTTCCTTGTTCGTCATAAAACCATTGATGAATTTCTGTGTGATCAAACTGGCTGGCAGAATCGGTAACCGTGTTTTGAACTTTGCTTATATTACCTTTTGAATCGTATTCATAGCTGGTTGTATTATCAACAGCAGTAGAAGAATCAGCAATGCTGAATACCCTGCCTTGTTTATCAAAACGGCTGTATGTAACGGTTTTATTGAGATCAGTAATACTGGAGATTTTAAGGGCAGTCCCATTTTCTTTTACTTCATGAAATTCTGAAAAACCGGAGGCTTTTGCTCCCCGCTGATCAAATCCTGTGGCAGAAACTGTTCTAACCTTATTGGACAGGTAGGAAGCCATCTGTTGGTTAGTTTCCCTTGTTCCTATTATGTCATTATAATAATACTGGGCGTTGATAAAGGATACGGCAGGTAAAAAACAAACTGTCAGCAGGAATTTCATATCAGTGATATTGTATTAATCGTCAAAGTTACCAGAATTGTTCAGTAACGGAAAAACTGGCATGCCTTGTATTTTATTTGTACTTATTTTTAAGAAAATTTTACCGTGTCGCACATCCCGCAACGTAAAGAAAAGGATTGCCTGAACTGTGGCACTATTGTGCAGGGTAAGTATTGCCATAATTGTGGCCAGGAAAATATTGTGCCCCATGAAACTTTCTGGCACATGGTCAAGCATTTCCTGTATGATATCACCCACTTCGACAGTAAATTCTTTGATTCGATGAAGTATTTGTTACTGCGACCGGGTTTTTTGCCACAGGAATACATAAAGGGAAGAAGGGCCAGTTATCTTAACCCGGTAAAAAAGTATGTATTTACGTCGGCTATCTTTTTCCTGCTTTTTTTCAGCTTCTTTCTGAAAAAAGACACCATATCCATCAATATAAGCGGCCAGGTTTCTGCTGATGATAAATTGCTTATTAAAAAGTTTGTTGAGGACGAGCTGGCAAAAGATACCGGTAATATTAAATGGAAGGATGCATTGGTAAAGATTAACGATACTGCAAATGTGTTAAGATATCAGGATGTGGCTTCATTCTGGTCTAAGTCTGCGACCATGCGTTTTGGCAATAAGATTTACAAAGGATTAGCGCATTACGATTCTGTTCAGAGTATGTTGCCCTCAGGAGAAAAAGACGGGTGGCTGAAGCGGATTGTTATTCGTAAAACTTTGCAGGTAAATGAGAAGTATAAGGATGATCCCCGCACGGGATTTAACAAGCTGCGGGATTCGGTTTTCCACAAGCTTCCCTACCTGTTGTTTGTTTCCCTGCCGCTTTTTGCTTTAATCCTGAAGCTGCTTTATTTCAGGCACAAAGAACTCTATTATGTGGACCATGGTATCTTTAGCATCTATCACTATATTTTCACTTTCATATTATTGCTGTTTGTGTTCTCTTTGGATAAGCTGAATAACCTGGTTGGGTGGTCGTTCCTGGAAACAATAATGGGTTTAATTTTCTTATCGGGTGGATTTTATCTGTACAAATCCATGAGAAAGTTCTATAAGCAAAAAAGGGCCAAAACCATTCTTAAGTTTCTGTTGCTGAACATTGCAGGCCTTGTGATGATGGCATTCCTGTTTGCTTTATTTGTATTATTTTCTGTTTTTGAAATTTAATTCATTCGTTACATGTCTACTGAAATTGAAGCCGCATTTTCCCGCCTGGTGAATATTATGGATGATCTTCGGGAAAAGTGCCCCTGGGATAAAAAGCAAACTGTTCAGTCCTTGCGTCAAATGACCATTGAGGAAACTTATGAACTGGCAGATGCTATTACTGAAAATGACTGGAAGGGTATTCGTGAGGAATTGGGCGACCTTTTACTGCACATTGTCTTTTACGCAAAGATTGGTAAGGAGCAGAACCAGTTTGAACTCCACGAGGTAATTAATGGTATTTGTGATAAATTAATTGCCCGGCATCCGCATATTTACGGCGATGTTCAGGTGGATAATGATGAAGATGTTAAAAGAAACTGGGAAAAGCTAAAACTGAAGGAAGGCAAGCAGTCAGTGATCAGCGGGGTGCCTCAATCCTTACCGGCTATGGTTAAGGCTATGCGGTTGCAGGAGAAAGCTAAACAGGTGGGTTTTGAATGGGACAATAAAGAACAGGTTTGGGATAAAGTGGAAGAGGAAATAGGGGAGTTGAAAATGGCTGTTGCCAGTGGTGATCATGGTAAATCTGAGGAAGAGATGGGCGATGTTATTTTTTCATTGATCAATTATGCACGGTTTTTGCAGGTTGATGCAGAAAATGCATTAGAAAGAACGAATAAAAAATTCATCCACCGGTTTACCACGATGGAACAACAAGCCCTGCAAACCGGCAAAAGTCTTAATGAAATGACGCTGCAGGAAATGGACGCCATCTGGAATACCATCAAACAACAGCGATCAGAGTAGGTGAAGCCACACATTAAAAATATACCCGGGACAAAGTACAGCCTGCTGATCCTGTCTGCTTTTCTGCTATTTTTTTCCTTTTTCTTTAACAAAATATACAGCAGCCGTTCTTCAGTAACACAGGAAGCTAAAAAGGCTGAAAGTTACCTGCATCGTCTTCAAAAAGATTTTAATTCAGTACTGGCTGATACTGGTTTATTAAACCGGTTATTGAGCAGGACAAGCCCCCTGCAGGAATTCACAACGCTTACCACAAAAGCTTATGGTGTATTCCTTTATTCCAGTGATGATTTTGGAAATACCAGGATGCTGTTCTGGAATGATCAACTGGCAGTACCACCTGATGAACTAATGGCAGCAGCAGATGGAGAATATTTCGATAAGTTGTCAAACGGTTGGTATGTTATTACAAAAAAAAGTTTATTTCTAAAACAAGGTAAGGTGCTTGCCTTTGCTTTAATACCTGTTCGTTCAGAGTTTTTTATTGAGACTGATTACCTGCCCGAACACTTTTTTTTCAGCAAAACGGCAGATAAAAGAGCCCGGATAAGCAAAGATGTTACAGAGTTTCCTGTTAAGTCTGTAACCGGTAACGCTATTTTCTACCTTGGTAAAAAGGTGGCTAACGCTGTTCCATACAATGATAACCTTACGATTTACTTGCGACTTGCTGCTATCTTGCTGCTCTTCATTTTTATCTATAGATATACTGAGTCATATGCCCGAATAAATGGCGCCTGGAAAGCAATTGGACTTTTAGGCTTATTATTATTAATTACCAGGCTGGTTAGCTATTTCTACCCTGGACTACTTAATCTCCGGCAATTTGAGTTTTTTAGTCCGCTTATTTATGGCTCTAACGCCATTCAGCGATCGTTAGGTGATCTGGTGATCAATTCCAGCTTGTTTTGCTGGCTGGTATTATTTGCCTGGTCAAAACTGAAGAATGAAGAAGATCTTTCAAAAGGCTTTTCTTTTCGTTCAAAGCTGGTCGCTGGTTTGTTAGCATTGTTTTTTTTGATTTTTTCAACATTTATATTGGCCTCAGTTATCCGAAGCCTGGTAGCAGATTCCAAGATTTCATTTGATGTAACAAATTTTTTCAGCCTCAACCAATACACTATAGCAGGATTCTTTGTGCTTGCTTGTCTTTCTTTGTCTTTCTACTATTTTTCTCAGTTATTGTTCAGGCTCATTTTTCCGCCGCTGCAGGGGCGGCGCTTCATGGTTTACTTTATTATTGGCTTTGCAGGATTGTTATACCTGACCACCAGGTCTGGCAATCCTGAAGTGTTATTTTATCTGCCGGTGCTCATATGGTTGCTGTTATATACCTGGCTGATCAATAGTAAAGGAGTTTTCCTAAACCGCATCAGGATCAATATTGCAAGTATATTAACCTGGATATTCATCTTTTCAGCGTCGATCGCAGCGATAATGTTGTCGCAAAACTCCATAGTTGAATGGGAGAAAAGAAAATCCATTGCAGAGAAACTGGCTGTTCAAACCGATCCCTCCAGCGAAATGATGATGAGCATAGCGGTAAAGTACCTTGATAACGATTTTCTGAGCGAAAATTTTCACCGTTTTCACAAAGAAGAAGAAGGCCAGGTTTTAAAGGATAGTATCATCACCGGAAATTACAGCGGGTTCTTAAATAAATATGATACCCGGCTTTATGTGTATGACTCTGCCAACCGGGCACTTTATAACGAAGACCCCACCAGTTATGAAGCACTGAACGTAATATTTACCGTACAATCAAAGCCTACCGCTACAGAAGGCCTTTACTATTATGAAACCTCGTTTGATAAATTTAACTATATCATCCGCCGGGAGGTAAAGGATACTTCGGGTAAGAAAATGGGTTCTTTCTTTATTGTTTCCAATTTAAAAAATTTTAGTCGTGATGCGTTGTTCCCGGAATTATTCCGGCAGAGCAAAGGCACTGACCCGGAAAATTCTCCTATCTACTCCAATGCGGTGTATATAAAGAACAGACTGGTTTCACCCCCCGGCAATTATCCTTTTGCTACCTGGCTGAATGACGAGGAAATTCCCAAAGAGGAGTACAGGCTAAAAACGAATGGTGATTATGATGAACTCTGGTACAGGGCCAGTAAGGAAAAAGTAGTAGTAATAGCTCGTAAAAGGGAGACCACTATTGAAACGATTACTTTGTTCTCCTATATTTTTTGTTCTTTTCTTTTCCTGGTTGCGTTACTCCAGTTTCTATCACTGATAGTAAGAACAGGGACTAACTGGCAGGGGTTCCGGAAGCTTTTTCAGATCAACATACGTTCACAGGTACACAGTACCATTATTTTCATCAGTGTGTTTTCATTCCTGGTGATCGGGGCCGCTACCATTTCATTCTTCATCAGCAGGAACAGGCAGAGCAATAATGACAAACTCAGCCGTACTATGAAGATCATGGTAAACGAAATGGAAAAGAAAATGTCGGATCATAATACGTTTGATGATGTAGTGAAGATATATGATTCCGTTTCCAATAATGGGCTGCAAAAATTGGTGGATGAGGTATCGGATATTCATGGTGTGGATGTAAACGTTTATGACCTGGATGGAAATCTGCAGGTTTCCTCGGAGGCGAATGTGTATACCAAAGGTGTGTTGAGTAAAAAGATGGAGCCAAGGGCTTATTTCCACCTGAGCCGGTTAAGACAAGTACAGCATGTGCAGGAAGAAAAAGTGGGTAATTTTTCTTTCCTGAGTATTTATTCTCCGGTTAGGAATGAGCAGGGAGAAGTGGAAGCTTTTGTTAATATCCCTTATTTTACTTCAAAGCCGGAACTGCGACAGGAAATATCCAACTTCCTTGTTACCATCATTAACCTGAATGCTTTCATTTTCCTGATAGCCGGTTTGATAGCCTTGATCATCACCAATCGTATTACCAATTCTTTCTCCCTGATCAGTGATAAGATGAAAGAGGTAAATCTTGGAAAGCAGAATGAGGCCATTGCATGGAACCGTAATGATGAAATAGGGGAGTTGGTACAGGAGTATAATAAAATGGTGGCTAAACTTGGTGAAAGTGCTTCTGCACTGGCCAAGAGTGAAAGGGAAGGGGCCTGGAGGGAAATGGCCCGGCAGGTAGCCCATGAGATCAAGAACCCGCTGACGCCGATGAAGCTAAGCATTCAGTACCTGCAGAAAGCCATTAATAATAACCAGGAAAATGTAAAGGAGCTTTCAGCCAGTGTAGCCAATACATTGGTGGAGCAGATTGATCATTTATCAAAAATAGCCGCAGACTTTTCTCAATTCGCTAATATTGGTACGGTGAAGGCTGAGGTATTCGACCTGCATGATGTTATCAGTTCGCTAAGGGATCTTTACTTGTCTAACCAGCAAGTAGAATTTGTCTGGTACCCTATATTGGAGAAAGCAACGGTGAATGCTGATAAAACCCAAATGAACCGTCTTTTTACAAACCTCTTCACCAATGCCGTTGAAGCCTGCCGGGATAACAGAAATTGCCGCATAGAAGTAAATGAACAAAAGGAAGCTGGTCATATCATCATCACCATCCGTGACAATGGTGAAGGTATTGCACCAGAAATGCAGGAGCGGATATTTGTCCCCAACTTCACCACCAAATCATCGGGTACCGGCCTTGGATTAGCCATGTGTAAAGGTATAGTGGAGCAGGCCAGAGGTGATATTTGGTTTGAGACAAAACAGGGAACTGGAACCACTTTTTTTGTGAAGTTACCCTTAGTTGGCTAATACCCTTCTTATCTTTATCTACAAATTATTTAAATGAAAAGGCTCTCTTTTATTTGCGTTTTAGCCGTTGCAATTATTGGCAATGCACAGCAAACCCAAAAACCTCCTTTACATGGTAAAAACTGGATGGCCATTACAGGCAAACCATTGGCAGCCACTGCCGGCTCTATGATCTTTCAGCAGGGTGGTAATGCAGTAGACGCTGCCTGCGCCATGCTGGCAGCTACCTGCACTATGTGGGATGTACTGAGTTGGGGTGGAGAGACCCAGGCACTTATCTATAATCCTAAAACAAAAAAAGTAATTGCTATAAATGCTTTAGGTGTAGCTCCAACTGGCGCTACGGCTGATTTTTTTAAAAACAAGGGCTATGCTTTTCCCCCTGAGTATGGGCCTTTGGCGGCAGTAACTCCCGGAACAGTTGGCGGGCTTTGTTATATGCTGGCTAATTATGGAACCATGAGTCTTGAACAAGTTTTGAAACCAGCTATGGAACTGGCTGCAGGTTACCCGATAGAGGCACAAACGGCCAATGCCATGGAAAGAGGAAAAGACAGGATAAAACAATGGCCATATAGCAAGAATGTTTTTTTGCCACACCTTGGAGCAAAAAGAGAAGCCCCGGAGGCCGGAGAGATATTTGTTCAGAAAGAATTGCTGGCTACATTAACTAAAATGGTGGAGGCAGAGAAAGAGGCGTTGAAGAAAAAGAAAAACCGAAAGGAAGCCATCATGGCAGCCAATGACAGATTTTATAAAGGAGATATTGCAAAAGAATTCGTAAGAGGTTGCCAGGAACAGGGTGGGTTGATTACTCTTGATGACCTTGCCAAATGGAAACCCATTGAGGAAGAGCCTTTAAAAATAAATTACAAAGGCATAGATGTATATAAGCTCCAGCAGTGGACACAAGGCCCGTCTTTATTACAAGCTTTGAATATCCTGGAAAATTATGATTTGAAAGCTATGGGTTATAATAGCCCTCAATACATACATACAGTTTACCAGGCAATGAATCTTGCATTTGCCGACCGTGATTTTTATTACGGCGATCCTTATTTTACCCCACAGGAGCCTATCCGTGGTTTACTCAGTAAAGAGTATGCAAAGCAAAGAGCGGCACTTATTAAACCAGATAAAAATGATCCGTCAATCGGGCCCGGCGATCCATATCCTTTTGAAGGAAAAGTAAATCCGTACACCGACCTGATAAAAAAATGGAATAACTCCGGTGAGGGCAATCGTAATTTTTTACCGGCTCATGATTCAACCGCGACATCTTTTTCAGATGAAGCTTACATGGAAAGATTGTGGATGGGAACCACTTCTGTGGAAGCTGCAGATAAAGACGGCTGGGTAGTTTCCATAACTCCCAGCGGTGGATGGCTTCCGGCCTGTATTGCAGGGAATACAGGTGTGGGTATGAGCCAGCGTTTGCAAAGCTTTGTACTCGATTCAGCTTTGAATCCCTTTAATGTGATAGCGCCGGGCAAAAGACCAAGGGTTACGCTGACTCCATCCTTAGCCATGAAAGATGGTAAGCCATTTCTCTCTTTTGCTGTTCAGGGTGGTGATACACAAGACCAGAATCTGCTACAGTTTTTTTTGAACATGGTAGAGTTTAATATGACTGTTCAGCAGGCTTGCGAAGCGGCAAATATTAATACAAACCAGTTGTGGCTTTCCTTAGGTGGAACGAAAATGGATGATCGAAGGCCAAGAGCAGGAGAAATACTGGTAAGTAACAACACCCCGGATAAAGTAAGAGAGGAACTGAAAAAGATGGGCTACAAGGTTAGCACCGGAAATCGTACCAGCGGCCCAATTAATGCCATTTACTTCGACTGGAAGCATGGAAGTTTTTGGGGTGGCAGCAGCAATAACGGTGAAGATTATGGAATCGGCTGGTAACACTGATTTTTATCATCTGTCTTTCTTTACTTCTTCGGGAACTTTATGAAAGTTTTTTACCGAAAGAATACTTTATGAAGCTAAGGCCCGTTTTTTGTTACGTTACAATATCCTGTATTGAGGTTACTAATAACAAAATCAGGCTTGTGATGAAGAAAACCGGCAGTTTAGTTTCTGGTATTATATTATTACTCATATTTAACTCTCTGCATGCTCAGGATTACCGGGCTATACATGGTTCATCGTATGCAGGTGGTTTGGGGGCTGCAAATAACCCGGCTTCGATTGTGCATGTACCATTTAAATGGGATGTAACGCCACTAGCAGTTCAACTTAAGCAAAGTACCAACTTGCTAACCATTAATAATTTTTCGTTGTTGTCGCCGGGCGGTAATGTTACGGTTACTGCCAATACGGGGAATGAACGACGATTCCTGATGAGCAACCAGGATATAAAAGTTTTGAATGCAAGAATAAGATTGAATGAAAAATCTGCAATTGCTTTTGGCGCTTCGGTCAGGTCGTATGTTTCAGTAAAAACATCAAACCTCAACTGGCAGGATACTGTTGCCAATGTCAGGGATTTTATGCGGATAAATATGTCAAACTCTCCATTGTCCGCAGATATAAGAATAAATGGGTGGGTAGAGGTTTATGGCAGTTATGCAAGAACAGTTCTTGAAAATGATAATGGTATTCTTAATGCCGGCATTACTGTAAAGGTGAACAGGGGGCTTGCCGGTTCTTATCTGACAGCCTCTGGATTTTACCAGGCTCCCGGTACAGTTCATAACCAACCGGGATTCCTTCTTTCAAATGGGTTACTGGAGTATGGCTATTCTTCCAGTTTGGATGCATGGGACAGTTCAGGTACATCAGCCGAGCAGCGAAAATTGTTTTTGAAGAAGACATATTCAACGATTGCAATCAGCATCGGCGCAGAATATATAATTCCGGCCGAATCGGAGAATTTTTATGACTATGACCTTAAAGTCGGCGCTTCATTGCTCGATCTTGGGTTTAATAATTTTCAATATAGTAATAACAGCCGAAGCGCTGTATTGAACCGTTCCAATATTTCAGATTCATTAATACAGGCAACATTTGAAAACCTGCAGAATGCAGGAGATGTGCCGGATAGCTTGCAGCGAATTGCCGGAAGTGTGGCTGGATTGTATGGAAATTTTAAGGTCTTTCAGCCAGCAAGGCTTGTTATTAATGCGGACAAACATATTGCAGGAAATTTCTTCATTAACGGAGACCTTACCATTCCTTTATCCACAGTTTTAGGTAAGCAGCAACTTTTTGTCAGGGATATGAACCTGTTAACCTTAACGCCCCGGTTTGAAACAAGGTTTTTTGGTTTTTATTTACCGGCGTCTTTAAATACAGAAATGCAGTTTTGGTTTGGCGGCGCTCTGAAGGCGGGTCCGCTGCTGCTGGGCATACATAACTGGTCCAATGTTTTCAGCAAAAACAAATCGCAAAATGGCGGCGCTTACCTGGCAATTACTTTCCGTCCTGGCAGGAAACAAGATGAAGAAGGCGAACGAGGCAGCGAAGGCCGTGTGAAAAGTAAACGTATTGGTGGAAAAAAGGTGCGTCAGTACGACTGTCCTGCAAGAGTTATGTAATTCTCTATTTCATTTAATAATTTATCTCTATTCTGCATGTAATTTGAACTTTTCAGCTACACATAGTATGTATTTTGTCGCTGTTTTATGCCCGCCCGAACTGGATAAAAAGGTGCTGCAATATAAAGTATGGATGAAAGAACAGTTTGGTTGTACTGTTACCATGAAATCACCTGCTCACATTACCCTGGTTCCACCATTTTGGCTGGAGAATGAATCGGAGTCAAAACTTTTAGAGCATTTTCATGCTTTCACCAGCGATATGCAGGAAATCCAGATTCAAACAAACGGGTTTGGCCACTTCTCCAAAAGAGTTTTGTATGTAAATGTGGAGAAGAATCCGGCGTTAGAAGAATTAAAGTTGCAGACGGAGGCTCATTTCATCTCAGCATTCAATAAAACCATCAGGAAAGAAGACAGGGAATTTCATCCGCATGTCACCATTGCTACCCGGGATATGTCTCCATCTGCTTTTTATAAAGCATGGGAACAGTTATCTGTGCAGAATTTCACCTATTCTTTTTTGACCAATACAATCACATTGCTGAAACTAAGTCCAGGTAAATGGAATATTTCTGCTGAAAGAAACTGGGAAAGAAAACTCCCTGGTTAACTGTTTTGAACTTTTGATTTGGGAGTCGAGCTATTTGTTATTGTTACCAAAAATTCAGGAGGTTTTGGCGCCTGTAAGATCAATTCCCTGTGTTTCTGTTTCATTTGTCTCTTAAATTCCCCCAGGTAACCGGGAATCGGGATCCTTTCATCTTCCAGTGTGGCGGTGTCAATTAAGTCATTACCTATATACATCATCAGTTTCATATTGGTAAAGGTGTAAGGCAAAGAAAGTTCATTTTATGTTTTTTGACAATGTGAATAATACGGCAAAACCCACTGTATTTTTACGAGTATATACTGAATTTTAGAATGACAAAAAATAAAATGAGTTGATGCAAATTGGTAGATCGAATGATTTGCAACAGATGTACAGCACCTGTTTTTTGTTAACTTAACAGCCGGATGTTCAATTCGTTTGACATATGGAAAGTGCTGGCCGGTGTAGCTATTTTTCTGCTTGGAGTACGATTTCTCGAAGAGTCTCTGCAGCAACTCGCCGGAAGGAAATTCAAGCTATATCTAAAGAAGCAAACTTCCAGTAAGTTCAAAGCTATTGGCGGTGGGGCGATAGTTACGGCTATACTTCAAAGCAGTTCTGTTGTAAGCCTGATGGTACTTGCTTTTGTGGGGGCAGGCATTATTACCATGCAAAATGCACTGGCTGTAATCCTGGGAGCAAATCTTGGTACAACAGTAACCGGTTGGTTGGTTGCTCTCGCTGGCTTCAATATGAATATTGAGAATATTGCCTTGCCTGTTGCAGGAATAGCAGGCCTGGGCTTTGCAGTTTTTGACAGGAATGGCAGGTGGTATAACTGGAGCCGCTTTTTATTAGGCTTTAGTTTCCTTTTTATAGGTCTTGGATATATGAAAACAGGTATTGAGGGTCTTGTAGTAAATCTCGATCTCAGGCAATATGCCAATGCTCAGTTGTTTATATTTCTTCTCATAGGGTTTCTCATTACTTCGCTTATTCAAAGCAGCTCTGCTACAGTTGCCATCACTTTAAGTGCACTTTATGCAGGAGCTATTACATTGGTAGATGGTATTGCCATTGTACTGGGTTCAGAAGTGGGCACCACTGTTAAATTATTCATGGCCAGTATTAAAGGGCAAGTGGCAAAGAAAAGGGTGGCTATGGGTAATTTCTTGTTCAATATCATTACAGCTGCGATGATACTGATCTTTTTTTTTCCATTGACAAGACTTGTTACCGATGTAGTTGGTATCAAAGATGAACTGATTGCCCTTGTATTTTTTCAAACATTGGTAAATGTTCTTGGTATCATCTTATTTTATCCATTGCTGGGTATTTTCGGTCGTTTCCTGGAGAATCGTTTCGTCAATGATAATGACGAGACAATGTTCATACATAAAGTTGCTTCCAGAGAGCCTTCCACAGCATTACTGGCACTTGAAAGCGAAACCCGTCACTTTATTTATAGCGTATTAGATTTTACAAGAACTTCATTTGGTTTGGCTAACCCGGATGTTGAAAAAATGAAACTTCATAAAGAATTTTCCGGAAAAAGTGTTCCTGAAAAGTATGAATACATAAAGTTCCTGCATGGAGAGATTCACAGCTACTGCATTCAGTTGCAGAAAAACCTCGTAGACAAGGAAGATATCGAGAAACTGAATCGTCTTATTTCTGCAGTGAGGAATACTATGTATGCCGCTAAAAGTATTAAGGACGCATTGCCGGATATCAATCAGCTTTCAAACTCATCGAATGATGTAAAATTCGGATTTTTTACGCAATCAAGGGTAGAAGTTGACGAGTTCTGTACTAAAGCATTTCATATAGTTGATGAAAACCCTGACCTGCATTTCGAAGATCTTGCTTCCCTTTATCATCATGTTACAACCGGCTATACCGAATCACTTAAGCAACTCTATAAGGAGACAACTGCAGGTAATGTAAACGAATCAGAGATCACAACTCTCCTGAACTTTAACAGGGAAATATTCACCGCATTCAAGTCATTTGTTTTTGGTATTAAAGATTGCCTTTTTAACAGGGAACAGGCAAAATACTTTGATGAACTGCCCGGATTTATCCGCTGATTTTGACCAAAGTCATTGATACTGCTAATACCCGTCATTGGTTAACCTTGACAAGGTGAATAGTTTAGCTGTGAACAGCCACTGCTTTTAAAAACCCTTGTATATGAAAAAGATCATAGCTGCATTTGACGGTTTGAAGTATGCAGAAAATACTGCTGCTTGTGCCTTGCACCTGGCAAAGCAAACACAAACACACCTTGTGGGTGTATTCCCGGATGATATGACATATACCAGCTATCTTATTCATGAACTGGTAGTAAAAAAGGGAATTACAGCCGATCAGCTTAAGAAATATGAAGAAAGGGATGCAAAAGCCCGTAAGCAGTCTGTAGAAAAATTTGAAAGGTTCTGTAAAGAGGAAGGCATTCAGTACTCAGTTCACCTGGACAAAAAAGTAGCTATACAATGTTTGAAGCATGAAAGCATTTATGCTGATTTACTTGTTATCAGTATGAAAGAGACATTTTCTCATTATCCGGAGAAGCCGCCTACCCGTTTTATCAGGGACTTGCTGAGTGATACACAATGCCCTGTATTACTTGTGCCTGAAAAGTATAAAAGTTTTGAAAAACTTGTGTTGTTATATGATGGTGAACCTTCTTCGGTGTACGCCATAAAAATGTTCAGCTACCTGTTGCCTGAATTTGGCAATATTCCTGCAGAAGTAATTTCTGTAAATCCGGCTAATAAATCGCTACACCTGCCTGATAATAAATTAATGAAAGAATTTATGAAGAGGCATTATCCCGGGGCAAGCTACACCATTTTGAAAGGCATGGCAGAAGAAGCCATAGTAAAGAAACTAAAGGAGCAGGAAGAAAATACATTGGTTGTATTAGGTGCTTACAGAAGGGGGGCTGTCAGCCGTTGGTTCAGGGAGAGTATGGCCGATGTGCTCATGAAAGAAGTGAGGCTTCCTCTTTTTATTGCGCATAACAAATAATATCCGGCTTACTGGTTATGACAAAGCTAAAATTGGAAGAATTATTGTCGGCGGAAAGCGAACAATTACTGAAGCTGAACGAAATTGTTCTTAAAGCAATTGAGGAAGAAAAACTTTTATCAGAAAAGTTGCTTGAATTTGAAGACCGGAACCCGCCGCTTACCAGTCGTGTGGCAGATAAAGTAGCAGGCTTTGGCGGCAGTTGGAAGTTTATCCTGTCTTTTGGATTTTTTATGCTGATATGGATACTGGTCAACCTTTATTTGCTGAGCAAACCATTTGATCCTTTCCCGTTTATACTGCTGAATCTTCTGCTATCCACACTGGCTGCCATCCAGGCCCCAATTATTATGATGAGCCAAAACAGGAAAGAGGAAAAGGACCGCCAAAGGGCAGTGAATGACTACCTGGTCAATCTTAAAGCTGAAATTGAAGTACGAAACCTGCACCGGAAGTTTGATTTATTGATGACAGAGCAAATGAAGACCCTGTTTGAAATTCAACAGGCACAAATGGATATGATGGAAGAAATAAAGACAGCATTAAATAACAATTCAGGAAACAAATAGATAATATTGCTCTAGAAAAAAATCATTGGACTCCATAACTCATATCGCTTTGGGCTCCTGCATGGGTGATGCCTTTGCCGGCAAACAATTGGGGAAAAGAGTTATGTTTTTAGGTGCAGTAGCGCAAAGCCTGCCCGATATTGATTTTATTTCGGCTGCCTGGACAAACACCGCGGAGAATTTACTGGCTCACCGGGGTTTCACACATTCAATCCTGTTTGTAATACTTATTACACCCTTACTGGCATTATTGGCAGAAAGATGGCATCGGCCACATAATATTTCACTTGGCCAATGGATGCGTTTTTTTGGTATTCAGGCTTTTATTCACTTACTGATTGATGGAATGAATGTTTATGGAGTTGGCTGGTTTGAGCCATTCAGCCATCACAGGGTATCCTACAATTGGATATATGTTGCTGATCCTTTTTATTCCGTCTGGCTAGGCATAGCCTTCTTGATGCTGCTTATACTTCGCCGAAATCATCCTCAAAGGGCCTGGTGGATACGGTTTGGAGTAGGTATGAGCACTATTTACCTTTTGTATTGCGGATTAAATAAGTTTAAAATTGATAATGATGTAAAGGATGTTTTTAAAAAGCAAAATATTTCTTATACCAACTATTTCACTACACCAACGCCGCTAAACAACTGGCTGTGGTTTGTAGTGGCTTCTAATGACTCTGGTCATTATATTGGTTATCGGTCGTTATTTGATACAGAAAGAAAGATTGATTTTTATTTTGTGCCTAAAAATGATTCTTTACTAAAACCGGTGCAGGATCATGAAGACCTGCAAAAGTTGAAACGTTTTTCAAAAGGCTACTATGCCATTCAAAACAGGAATGACACACTTGTTTTTAATGATCTTCGATTTGGCCAAATGATCGGATGGATGAATCCAAAGGCTCCTTTTGCTTTTTATTATTATTTGCAACATCCTGCTGAAAACAAACTTGTGGTTCAGCGGGGACGCTTTGCCGGATGGAATAAGGAGGCATTTTGGGCATTAGTAAAACGCATACGGGGTATCTAGCTTATTCCTGCCTGAAATAGAAAGTAAATAAATTCAGTACATTATTAATGAAGCTATAGCAGAAACGCTGCCAGATACGCTTAAAAATATTAGTCGAGGAAGTATAATTTTCTTTGGTAATAAGCTTGCAGTGATTGTTGCTGATTTCTTCCAGTTCACTTTCCACATATTTCGCAAACGAGTGGTTTTCTACATCCATGTTCATTTCAAGGCTGGCATATGCACTGATATTATTTACATTGTACGAACCGATGGTAACTTTTTTTTCATCATAAACAGCCAGCTTAGCATGCAGTACGGTTTCCTGGTATTCATAAACTTCTATCTTATTTCGCAAAAGCCAGTCATATAAGTATCGCTCTGCATGCTTGGCCATCATAATATCTGAACGGCCGGCCAATATCACTTTAACATGCACACCTCTTTTTACTGCCTGGCTTATTTTTTTTCGGAATAGACGGCCCGGAAGAAAATAGCTGCACATGATGGTTATCTTCTTTTCAGCTTTACTAAAAATATCATAGTAGGTTTTCCATATCTGGTTTTTCCGGTTTACCCAGTCATTTCTTCTTACCCTGACCATGATCTGTTCATCTTCAGGAATATTGTCACAAAATGTTTCTATATGACGGGTATCAATGGGGGCCAAATTTTTATCACCCCACATATCCCTGCAAATATGGTGAAGGGCAAATGAGGCTTCTCCTTCGCAATAAAGTGCTGTATCCAGCCAGGCAGGTTCTCCCGGAATGTCATTATATCGATTACATACATTAACGCCGCCTACCAATGAATAAAGACCATCGGCTACCACTACTTTGTGGTGCAGTCTTCTTCCAAAATAGAAATGTTTACTGCGGAAAAGGGGTTCAAACCATTTTAAGTTGACACCTGCTGCTTTTAGTTCCGCTGCCATTTTTTTTGATATGCTTTGCGAAGCATAACCGTCTACCTGCAGATAAACGGCTACTTTTCTTTGTGCAGCTTCAATAAGTGCATGGGTAACCAGCCAGCCGGTTTCGTCATTTTCATAAATATAAAATTGGAGATGGATGCATTGTTTTGCATTGTTGATCAATTCTAAAAGGGTATTGAAATAGTCTTTTCCTCCGTAAACCAGCTGAACCCTGTTACGGATAGTATAAGCAGCATAGCTATCAGGCCTTCCCAATGACATTGTGAGTTTGAAAATACGTCAATATCAAAAATTGATCGCTGACAGTACTCATAAATCTTGCTGATGGGGCTCAGTTGAACTGGGGTGTAATCATAATAGCTTTATGCTATGAAAACTCTTTTATTTATACTGCTCAGTTTCATAGCACTAACAGCTACTATTTCGGGCATATTAATGATCAGTCAGCCAGACGGTAGTATATTAAATCTTAAACCGGAATTACTATCTGGCAGCCCATTCAGCAATTACCTTGTGCCGGGAATTTTGTTAGCATGTGTTGTAGGTGCTGTAAACCTGATAGCTGTTTTCCTCAATATGATGCGTCACCGTCAGCGCTATAATGCAGCCATAGCAGGTGGGGTAGTAATTATTGCCTGGATATTGGTACAGGTCATGATGATTGGGACTATACATTGGCTGCATATTCTTTATTTCAGTGCCGGTGTCCTTGTAGTTTTAGGCGCTTACCAGCTAAAGGGACGCTGGGCCGTTTAATGTTTTGTTTTTGCCATGAAAATTCTTTTTTGCCTTTTCGTGGTTGGTCATGGCTTAATACACCTGATGGGTTTTACAAAGGCTTTTGAACTAGCAACAATTCAGCAGCTGGCAAAAGAAATTTCAAGGCCCGCAGGTATTTTTTGGCTACTATGTGCACTCTTATTTATTAGTGCAGCCATTCTTTTCCTTCTTAACAGTCATTGGTGGACTTTCCTTATAGTTCCTGCCATAGTGTTTTCTCAAATACTGATCATCATGAACTGGCAGGATGCAAAATTTGGAAGCATTCCAAACTCCCTGATTATCCTTGTAATTATTCCTGTTGTAGCTCAAATCAGGTTTAATAAAATGGTGAATGCTGAAATCAATATGCTGCTTAAACAGCCTGTTGCAGCACGGGAAATGATCACAGATGAAAAATTGAATAATCAGCCACCGGTTGTACACACATGGTTGAGAAAATCAGGAGTAATAGGGAAACCGTTAATTCAATTTGTCAGGTTGAAGCAAAAGGGTGAGATGAGGACAAAACAGAATGGTAAGTGGATGAAGTTTTCTGCCCGGCAATATTTTACAGTGGTAAAGCCACAGTTTGTATGGCAAACTTCAGTAAATGCATTTCCCCTGATTACGCTTAGCGGCAGGGATAAATTTATAGATGGTCAGGGATATTTACTGATCAAGCTGCTTTCGCTGTTTACAGTAGCCAAATCCGGCAATGATAACAAAATGAATACAGCCACAATGATCCGCTATTTGGCCGAGATAAGCTGGTTTCCGTCAGCGGCTCTGAGTAAATTCATCCGGTGGGAACCAGTTGATTCGTTTTCTGCAAAAGCCATAATGGAATTTCAAGGTGTCAGGGCGGAAGGAATTTTTCATTTTAACCCTGAAGGAGATTTTGTGCGGTTTACTGCCGATCGGTTTATGGGTAATGGAAAAGATGCCAAACCCGAAAAGTGGCTGGTAGAAGTCACAGGTTACAAAGAATTCCATGGATATCGCATTCCTTATAAAAATAAAGTCACCTGGCAACTTCAGACAGGCGATTTTAACTGGGCTGATATTGAAATAACGGAAATCGATTTTAATGTTCCGGAAGTATACCGGTAGCATCCTGTTAATCATCTCTTTTACTGACGGCAATCATTTTTCCCGGTGTAATAGCTGGGTAAATTCGTAGTGGTAATAATTTCATGTACAATGACATTTTTGGGAGAAATAGTAAGTTTTAATTTGATTGGGTGGATGGCAGCATTGGTTGTTTTAGCCTTGTTTTTTTCACATATTCGCCGGGCGGTGGGTTGGCTATTAATGAAATTGTACAGTTTTTTTATTAGCGATAAGGATCATGTAACTCCTGTTTAAAACGAGATCATTATGAAAAAGAATATGAAGGAGGAATTGTTGCATGAGGTCAGGGCGATTTCCGTGTTTAGGACCCATGTGAGTGTATATATTGTTGTAGTTGGGTTGCTTTGGGTTATATGGTTGATAAAAGGTGGCCTCGATATTCATCCATGGCCGGTGTACCCAACAGTAGCATGGGGCATAGGCTTGTTTTTCCATTACATGACAGCTTATGGCATATATCGCAAGGTGGAAAAGGAACAAGACGAATTAACTTGATAAGCCACTAGGTATGAATTTTTTTGACGGATATATTGGAGGTGAAAAACCCGTGGTCGCTGATTTTTTTGCAGGCTGGAGCGAACCTTGCAAACTGATGGACCCGGTATGGCTCGAGTTGAAAGAACAGTTGGGAGATAAAGCTAATGTAGTGCGGATTGATATTGAAAAGGAACCTTCTTGTGCTGAATTGTTTAAGATTTGGTCAGTGCCAACTGTCGTAATTTTTAAAAAAGGGCATGAAGTATGGCGAAAAACCGGAATAATTCCGGCCCATGAGATACTCACAAATCTGAATTATTACATCAGGTGAAAGAAGAACCACAAGTAGTATGATGGGGCAATGCAACTGTATTGCCCCATTTTAGTGTAGATTCCCAAGATTAAAAGATCAGTCCCCGGTGGCAGGTATTGGTACTGAGAAACATCATTCTTTCACATGATAACCGTTATAGGTCACTGGGCATTTACAGGTGTACATTCAATTGTAAAGATTTTCTCAACTAAATCTATTACCATGAAAAAGATAAGATCCCCAGAAAGAAAGACAGGTATTTGGATCGACCAGGAGAAAGCTTTAATAGTCAGGATAGAGGGTGAAGGTCCGCCTGTTCTGGAAAAAATGAAATCTGATGTTGAGTCAAGGATCAGAATTGCCGGTGAAGGAAAAGTGTCGGCCAGGTTTGGCCAGTCATTTATTGATGATAAAGAAAAGAAACAGCACAGGCAGCACAATCAAAGAGAGAAGTTTTTTAAAGAGATAATAAAAGGGATTAAAAATTTTGATTATCTCTACCTGATGGGACCAGGACCCGCTAAAGAAGGTTTTAATAATGCTTTGGAAAATGATCAAACTGCAAGGGTAAAAGTATTATTGACTGAGCCCGCCGACAGAATGACACAACAGCAGTTGATTGTAAAAGTGGAATCCTTCTTTAACAGTAAGCTATTCTTCATGCTGAAGAAAAAGCTAAAAAAGGAAATGCTGGAGCATGCCTGAACTATTTCAAAAGGCGATCTTATGATCGCCTTTTGAACATTCAAGTTCTTTGAATTTTGAGCCGGAAAAAGTAGTTAACATCAATAGTTGATGTCAACCACTTTCTTTTTGTTTAGTTTTTGCATTGCCCTGGGAACAATATTGAGAATTTCTTCCTTTAGTGTTTGAATCAACTTTGTCTTCAGGTGGTCACGATGGGTTACCAGGCTTACTTCTCTTGCGGGGCTTGGTTCTTTTAACCGCTTTACAAGCTTCAATTGCGGTTGGGTAAATTCTATAACAGCAAGTTCTGGGAGAATAGTAATGCCATCGCTTTTGTCCACCATTCTTTTTAATGTTTCAATATTACCTGTTTCATACCGGAATTGAATACCGGAGTGCTTCTGCAGTTCACACAGGTTCAATATCTGCGACCGGAAGCAATGACCTTCTTCCAGTAGCCAGAGTTGGTTAGGATCAATGTCACCAGGCAATACATATTTTTTATTGTGCAGTGCATTGTTCTTGGATACATATACAAACAGCTCTTCATAGAAAAGTATATCTTCTTTAATGGAAGAGTCTTTCAGCGGGGTGACAACTATTCCACAATCCAGGCGGTTATTTTTTAGTTCCTGCACTACCTCTTCAGTTATTATTTCCCTGGCCAATAAGGTCACCTGCGGGTATTTTTCCCGAATATTCTTAAAAAGGGTTGGCAAAAGATAGGGAGCCAGGGTGGGAATAATGCCGATACGTAGTTCCCCTGTCATGGTATCTTTTTGTTCGGCGATAAGCTGACGGATCATTCCGGCTTCACGAAGGACTTTCCGGGCCTGCGCAATGATACTGGTGCCGATTTCTGTGGGTATAACAGGCTGTTTTGTCCGGTCAAAGATCTTTACACCCAGTTCTTCTTCCAGTTTTTGGATTTGCATGCTCAGGGTGGGCTGGGTAACAAAACATTTTTCGGAAGCCAGTACAAAGTGCCGGTAAGTATCGAGTGTAACAATATATTCAAGCTGTGTCAGGGTCATAGATATTAGTTATATCTTTATAAAAATAATCAATTTGATTTATTTTGGATACTGCGCTAACATTGCCGCAAATCCAGCAGCATTTCCAGGATTCATTACAACAATTCTACTAATCTTTAAAACCATAAGAAATGAGTAACAGTACATCTCAGGGAACAACATCTTACAATGTTAACGGGGAAAGCAAATGCCCGTTCAGCAACGGGATGCTTAAAAAAAGTGCTGGCGGCGGAACCAGCAACCGTGACTGGTGGCCTAACCAGTTAAAGCTTAATATCCTTCGTCAGAATTCTTCCTTATCCAACCCAATGGGAGAGCAGTTTGATTATGCAGCGGAGTTTAAAACACTTGACCTTGAGGCTGTCAAGAAAGATATCGTCGACCTTATGACCACATCACTGGATTGGTGGCCAGCTGATTACGGTCACTATGGCCCATTCTTTATCCGTATGGCATGGCATAGTGCAGGTACTTACCGGATTCATGATGGAAGGGGCGGTGCCGGATCAGGTACCCAGCGTTTTGCGCCTTTGAACAGTTGGCCCGATAATGCAAACCTTGATAAAGCCCGGCTTTTGTTATGGCCTGTCAAAAAGAAATATGGTAAAAAAATCTCCTGGGCTGATCTTATGATCCTTGCCGGTAACTGTGCATTGGAGTCAATGGGCTTTAAGACTTTTGGTTTTGCCGGTGGCCGGGAAGATGTTTGGGAACCCGAAGAAGATATCTACTGGGGATCTGAAACAGAGTGGTTGGGTGACAAACGCTATACCGGTGAAAGGAATCTCGAAAATCCGTTAGCAGCCGTACAAATGGGTCTTATCTATGTAAATCCTGAAGGCCCTAATGGCAACCCTGATCCCATTGCAGCTGCCCGTGATATTCGGGAAACTTTTGGCCGCATGGCAATGAATGATGAAGAAACAGTAGCCTTGATTGCCGGTGGACACACTTTTGGTAAAACCCATGGAGCCGCTGATCCTACCAAGTATGTAGGCCGTGAACCTGCTGCTGCTGAAATAGAAGAACAGAGTATGGGCTGGAAGAATACGTTCGGAAAAGGTAATGCAGAAGATACAATTACCAGTGGCCTGGAAGGTGCCTGGACTACCACCCCCACTAAATGGAGCAATAACTTTTTCTGGAATTTATTTGGTTATGAATGGGAATTGACCAAAAGTCCGGCTGGTGCCCACCAGTGGAAACCCAAACATGGTATGGGTGAAGGAACAGTGCCTGATGCTCATGTTCCCGGCAAAAAACACACACCTATCATGTTGACCACAGATTTGGCTTTGCGCTTTGATCCGGTGTATGAAAAAATATCCCGACGCTTTTTTGAAAACCCGGATGAATTTGCAGATGCTTTTGCAAAAGCATGGTTCAAACTTACGCACCGTGATATGGGGCCCCGCGGCCGTTATCTCGGACCTGAAGTACCTGCTGAAGAACTGATCTGGCAAGATCCTATTCCTGCAATTGACTATGAGTTGATCAACGAGCAGGATATTGCCTTACTAAAAGGTATTATTTTGTCCAGTGGGCTCTCAGTAGCGGAGTTAGTATCAACAGCATGGGCATCAGCAGCCACTTTCCGTGGTTCTGATAAACGGGGTGGTGCTAATGGTGCCCGTATCAGGCTGGCTCCACAGAAATACTGGGAAGTAAACAACCCTGCTCAATTGAGCAAAGTGCTGGACAAGCTGGAAGCTATTCAGCAGGACTTTAACACTACTCAAAAGGGTGGTAAAAAAGTTTCACTGGCCGACCTTATTGTTTTGGGCGGATGTGCCGCCGTTGAGAAAGCAGCAAAAGATGCAGGATTTGCGGTAAATGTGCCGTTTACACCCGGCCGCAATGATGCATCGCAGGAGCAGACAGATGTGGAATCATTTGCAGTACTGGAACCGGCGGCTGATGGTTTCCGCAACTATAAAAACAAAAAGGCTCATGCATCTGCAGAAGAAATGCTGGTTGATAGGGCCCAGTTATTAACGTTAACCGCACCAGAGATGACGGTGCTGGTTGGTGGTATGCGGGTACTCAATACCAATTTTGACAAATCACAGCATGGCGTTTTCACCAAAAGGCCAGAACAATTAACAAATGACTTCTTTGTAAACCTGCTTGATTTTGGTACTACCTGGAAGGCGACAACAGATTCCAAAGAAGTATTTGAAGGCAGGGACCGTAACACAGGAGAAGTGAAATGGACGGCTACCCGGGCAGACCTGATATTTGGTTCCAATTCTGAATTAAGAGCAGTTGCAGAAGTATATGCCTGTGAAGATGGAAAAGAAAAATTCGTTAAGGATTTCGTAGCTGCCTGGAATAAGGTAATGAACCTGGATCGTTTTGACCTGGTTTAATCAGTTAGTTTAGTCAATTAATATTTTATAGGCGATTGGGAAACTGATCGCCTAATTTTTTTCTGAGCAATTGAAAGGTCTCTTACTCCAACCGCCTTCTGGAGCTTCTACAGTTAACGAAACAGGGCACTTAAAATAGATTTCTGAGTTTGTAAAATTTGTTGAGTCAAATTTTACAAGGTATCGTCCTCCTTTTGTGTAAACGCTGTTATCTATCAACGGCCAGCCTTTCGAGTTCTTATATTCTTTTCCGTTTATGGTGTACTTATAATGGATATATCTACCACCTTTTACATTGTTATAGCTTGCAGTGGTAGTACCTACAGTGTATTTTCTATATCTGTTCAACTCAGCTTTTAGTTTGTTAACTTTTATCTGATTAAAGTATACCCAAGTAACAAACGAAACAAGGACTATGTTACTGAAAATTATCTTTTCCCAGTAAATCTGCTTGGTTCCAGGTTTATAAATGTACAAATGCCATAGTCTCTTAAACATGCCGGATACTTTTAAAATAACCGTTTAAATATTTATTATCTATAACTAATTGAAGTATAAAAATATAAATAAAAAAGAGCCTTATTTTAAGATAAGGCTCTTTTAAGTGCCCGGGACTGGAATC
>CAZWIM010000014.1:62554-73816 GCA_964634265.1 uncultured Chitinophaga sp.
GTGCCCGGGACTGGAATCGAACCAGCACATTCTTGCGAACGGCAGATTTTGAGTCTGCTGCGTCTACCAATTCCGCCACCCGGGCTTTTGGTTTCAGCGTTGGGGCTGCAATATTAAGCCATTCCGGCTAATTGGCGTCTTATGCGGTCCAAATATTTTTTCTTGTAATAGTAATCTTTAACAGCCAGTAATTCAGTTTCAGTTGTAATGCCTTCCTGGTAGTCTTCTACTATCTTCTTTACAGGTACATAAATTTCAGTTTGTAATTCATTGATCCGGTTCTCCAGTTGAGTGGTTGGGGCTGATTCAATATCCATTAACTGTTCATTGATCTCCATTACCTCCATCAGGAAGTCTACAGGCAATTCATATTTTTCTTCTTCCTCCAGCAGGCCTTTTAATTGTAAAACATATTTAATTGTTTCGTCACTGTTTTGAAAAGTTTTCCATGCCTTATTTAAAAGGGCTGATTTTTCAAGCGATTCAGCCTGTTCTTCATCGCTGCTGTTTACAAAGTAATCCGGGTGAAATTTTTTGCTCAAGTCAAAATATTTTGGAGACAAGGAACTCTTATTGACTTTTAGTTGCACCGGAATATCAAATAATTCAAAGTAATTCATTCCATTCATTTTCTAAGTACCCTATCTTAACAAATATTGCTTAGTTTAGGTTACAAAAAGCAATATTAAACTTACAAATTTAAGAATTAAGCATGGAGGTGATTAAAAACCTGCCTGATTCTGAACTGCTGGCCAATATCCGTTCTGGCAGAAAGATGGACGAGGCGATAAAAGGTATTTACCGGGCCCATTTCGAAAGCCTGAGCTGGTATATCCAAAACAATAATGGCAGCCGCCAGGATGCAGAAGATGTATTCCAGGAGGTAGTGGTGAACTTTATTGAACTGGTGCAAAAAGATAAATTTCGGGGAGAGTCATCTTTGAAAACCTTTTTGTTCTCGCTGAACCGGTTTACCTGGTTGAATGAATTAAAAAGGAGGGGAAGGGCATTGGCAAGGGAAGAAAGATATGAAAAGGGGCAGGAGAGGGTTGAAATGGATACAAGTCATTTTATTGCTGAAAGGGAAGGAAAGGCTGAAGTGTTGAAACTGGTAGGTGAGTTAGGAGAGACCTGCAGAAAGATATTGCTGCTTTTCTATTACGAGAACCTTTCTATGAAGGAGATATTGGAAGCGACCGATTATGAAAATGAACAGGTGGTAAGAAATAAAAAATATAAATGCCTGAAACAACTGGAACAAATGATTAATGAAAAACCTTTTTTAAGACAAACTTTGAAAAACTTATTGCATGGATAATTCTACACCTGATATGTCCGAAAAATTAGTTGATTACCTAGATGGAAAACTTGAGCTGGGCGAAAAGCAGCAAATTGATAAGTTGCTTGAAACTGACATTGGGTTGAAGAATGAGTTGGAGGGTCTGTTAGTTGCCAGAGAAGCAGTAAGACAGTATGGCCTTCAGCAAAAAGTAGCTTCTGTTCACCAACAAATGATGAATGAGTATAAAGCTCCGGTAAGAAACATAAAATCAACAAGACGTAGACTACATTATGCAATCGCTTTTGCCGCCAGTATTTTACTGATCGTAGCAGGTTATATCGGGTACAGTTTTTACACCCTGTCATCTGAGAAAGTGTATACGGCTAATTACAGGACATATGAGCTGAGTAGCCTCAGGGATGGTAATACAGCCGAATCTGCAATCGAGACAAACTATAGGTCAAAAAAGTTTACAGAACTGCTGGCGATTCGTTTTGACAGGCCATTTACTATTAAAGAGCATTTTCTCAGGGGGCTGGCATTTGCTGAAACAGGTGATAATGGTAATGCCATTCTTTCGTTTAAAAAGGTGGTAGAAGATAATGACACTGCCCATACAAATGTTTTCCGTGACGAAGCAGAATTCTATCTTGCATTATCGTATGTAAGAAATAAAGACTATGATTTCGCACTGGAATTATTTAAGAATATTAATTCAAAACCTGAACATTTATACAAGGAAAGGGTTACTACTAAATTAATTCGCCAGGTAAGGCTGCTTAAATGGCGATAAACGAAGGATTAAGGTTTAATGGTTAATGTTTCCTCCTCGTTCCCGGGGAGGATTTTTTTTATTATACCGGGATATCTGGCGATTACTAATTTTTATCAATCTTAATCATGTATTGAAAAATCATTGTATGAAAACATGATACGCATTTCCAGTTTCTATATTTAACCAGAAAAGCATTATAAAATAAATAATCCATGAAGAACTAAGCCTTATCAGTTTTGGGGAGGCTTTTATTTTTCATCATTTTATATATAAATGCGCCAACAATCAAAACAATAGCGATCCACCACCAATTATTGTTTTTGTGGTAAGGCTCATAATTTCCTATCAGGACAAGATTGGCCCAGTATACAGGCGATTTAAACCTCGGTTCTATTTCAGTGCTATTAAGGAAATCAATTTTTGCCTGCTGTAATGCCATATCCCTGCCAAAGCCTTTATCCATGTAGTAATGAAGCCGGCTGATAATGAATGCAGTATTTTTATCTGATGCTTTCCAGAGCGAAGTAATAATGTTATGGCAGCCTGCATAGGCAAAAGCCCTTGAGAGGCTCATAAGACCTTCTCCTTTTACCAGCGGACCACCACCCGTTTCACAGGCACTGAGAATCACCAGTTGGGTTGAATCAAGGTTCAAATTGTAGATTTCCTGTGCATACAATTTATGGTCAGGATCAGACGGGTGAAACAAGATGAATGAACGCAAAGGTTCATTATTGTTCAGGCTTGCATGAGTTGCCAGGTGTATGGTTTTAAATTTATTGGCATAAAGCAGGAAGCTGTCTTTTCTTGCCATGTGAGAAAGTAAAGTTTTGCCTTTCAGGCTATTTATTTCATCGGCTGAAGCAGGCAAAATGCTATAATTATCTCCTGCCAAATTATTAAAACCAGCATCATTAAAAGGAGCAAAACCTAATGTACCTCCGGAATGGGCAGCATTACTTTTTTCACCAAATAAGGCAGCCGTATATTGATATGTAATTGCATATTTTTCAGTAAGAAACTGTTTTTTTTCATTTTCTAATGCTTCAAACGGAAGATAATTGAGTTCATCATCAGGTATTATAATTAACCGTTTTATATGAGCTAAGTTAGATTGAAGCGGTTCGATAAGTATCTGGTAAAGGTTCATTGCTGCAAGAGTACCTGTATAATTCGCCTCTATTGTTACATTATGCAATGCAGATTTGAATGATTCTATGTCGTTAAAAAAATTTTGTCTTAATGGGTATTTATAATAACTGAATTTTGTCCCGGTAATTAAAAGGGTAAGCAGTTCGCCTTCAGACAAGTGATAGGATAATAAGGCCGTGTTATTATCCAGTTTTTTTTGTATCTGGTGGATCGAAGGAATTTCTTCACTTAATTTTTTTTGCAGCCATTTCGGGTCTTTATTCAATTGTTCTTTAACATTTCCCAGTTCAATATCATAATCCCTTATAATGGCCAGCAATTTTCCGTTTTCTGCAGTATCTGTCGTAGTGCCTGCCTTTATTGAAAGTCGTGTGATTTCCTCTTTTAATTTCATTTCCTTTTTCACCAGTTCATTGGAGTTATTATCATTTTTCCATATTACCTCCTTAACATTCAGTGCCAATATGGAAGCTTTGTTTTGCTGATCAAAAGACCATGCTTTCACCAGGTACTCCCTGTTGTGGGTGGCTTCATAAAGTGAAAGACAGATATCGATGGGCTTACTATGAACGGTATGTTTGATCTTTCCCAGGAACATTCTTGATTCATCAGAAGTGTAATTTTTTCCGACATAATCAGCCAGGTTGAATGCAGTTTCATATGTATTGACGGCAACTACCAGCAGGTTTATATCTTTATCGATCCTGTATTGCTGTTCAAGTGCTTCGGCTTTTGCCGACAATGCAGTAAAAAGATTGATATAGGAAAATGCACTGGTAAAGTCAACCGGGTTTTTGGTTATATCGCTCTCATTAAAGTCAATACAAAACTGTACTATTGCCTGCTGATAGTGTATTGCAGCTTCCCTGAACTTTTGCTGTTTTTTTAGCTCATCCCCCTGGTACTTTTGAATCAGGCCAAAACTGGTATTTTTTCTATGGCCATTCCATCTCAGGTTTTCAGCAAGAGCTTTATGAAGATATAGCTCAGCTGAGTCTGCTTCACGAAGGCCAGACCAGGCCATACTAAAATTGTAAAAGAGATCAATTAGTTTTTTATTGTCCGTGTAGGCTACTTTTCGGAAATAGTCAATTCCTTTTTTGAAATCTCCGGTTTTCAGGCAGATAATACCAAGGTTATGATATATTTCATTAGCAAAATCTTCAGATGGCAGTAGCGATTCATAGATGATCCTGGCTTGTTCGTATTCTTCGAGCTTTACCTGGAGGGAAGCAATATTGATGCGATAATTATTCAATAGACTTTTATCCGCCGCCGGGTCTGCTCCCTGTACAGCAATGGCTTTTTCAAAGTAGTTTTTTGCCTGGCGGTAATTGCCGGTTTCATACTGCATAACCCCAAGGCGGTTATAAAGCCGCTGGGTTTCTCGGAGTGGTTTATTGTTTTTTTCAATGATCGCTTCCGCTTGCTTATAAAAATAAAGGGCTGAATCAAACTGGTTAAGTGAATAATAAATTCCGCCTGTGTATAATAGCGGAGAAAATAGTGCAGAGTCGGATAGTGATCCAAGTTTCTGTTTTAATAAGATAGCAGCCAGGTAGTCAGTCTTGGCTGCTTCCAGGCTATCAAAATAATATTCGATATAAGCTTTTCGGGTTCTTATCCAGAATAAAAGAGAGTCAGTTAGGTTTTTTTCTCCCTCTTTAAGTAGTTTATCAAAGGTTGTAAGGGATTCCCGGTAATGCTGATCAACTGCTGCATACATTTTTTCATTATCGCCGGCATTTTGAGATAACAATTCGGCTTGCTGGAAAAGTTTGTTAGCTAAATCATAGTTTTTTTTCAGGGTACTGTTGTCAGTAAGTACGCCTTGCTGTGCTAGACAAATACATAGAAAAATGCCCAATAAAAGAGAAAGCAAGAATTTATTCATGATAAGCTGCGATAGCCTATCAAATTTAAATGTGAAAGCTTAATTAGCAATAATTATCACACAGGGGGGACGGGGTCTCGCTTCTTTTTCAATCTGAAGGCCTGCATTGCTCGTGGCTATATTCCCATTTCTCAGAAAAACACCCTGCGCAGCCCTGTCATTCAATATTTCCCATACATACTGTGGTACATCAGCTATTGAATTATACCAATAAAGTAAAACTTTAAGCTTATTCAGCGATTTTCCACTGCCATCATTAATGCGGTATTTTATTTCAATTTCTTTTTTATCATCATTCTGAGGGTTAGCGCCAAATACTCCCTTTCGGATGGATTCTGCAAGATTTATCTTTCCATCATTTGTTCTCACAGCACATCCACCGCCATTAGCAAGATTGTCTTCGTCGAAACTGGAGCCGTTCAGTGGGATTATTCTGTCGGTGCTGGCATTATAAACAGGGTGTGCAACAGAATCACCGGCAGAAAGACGGTAAAAATGGTCCGTAAATGTAATACCCGAAAGTACCACCATCGTTGTGGTGATCTTGCCCTGGGGAGAAGTGTGGGTAATACGGTAGCGCAGCCCGGTTTCGCTTTTGCTCACATTTATTGCGCCTGTTTTGTCATCGATTTCTATTCCATCGGGGAATCCGGTATACTCTCCTTCACGATAAACTAAAGGGCTTACCATATAATCGCCAGCGGAAGGCCTCAGGTAAATGATAGAATCCCCGTAGCTTAAGTTATAGGGTGTGTTATCATCTGCAATACCGGAAGACTTATCACAGCCGATCCAGGCCATTGAGAATAAAATGCTGATAACAGCTAAAATTGGTTTTGGGCAACACATGCAGGCCTTTTTAGTAAGTAAACAGTAATCGTTTAAACGTAACCGCCGTTTCAAAAGTATTTGAAGTTACAACATTTATTATGGCGGAATGCCTGATCGAAATCATTTTGTATCACATTCATATAAACGGCAACTTTGCGGGCACTTCTGGTTAAAAACGATTTTGGCTATATGATAAAGATTGGTCTTATAAGGGAAGGTAAAACACCCTCTGATAATAGGGTAGCATTAACCCCGGCTCAATGCAAGTGGATACATAAAAACTCAAACGCTGTCCAAATTGTCGCACAGTTATCCCCGGACAGGTGTTTTTCAGACAGGGAATACCAGGCGGCAGGAGTGGAGATTAGAGAGGATATTTCTGATTGCGATGTTTTACTGGGCATTAAGGAAGTTCCTGTAAGCGAGTTGATTGAAGGTAAAACTTATCTTTTCTTTTCTCACACCAAGAAAAAGCAACCCCATAACCAACCGTTGCTGAGGGCAATACTTGATAAGAAAATTAATCTTATAGACTACGAGTGCCTGGAACATGAAGATGGTCAGCGTATAATTGGTTTTGGCTTTTTTGCCGGCGTTGTAGGTGCACATAATGGTATAATGGCCTATGGTAGCCGGACCGGGTTATTTAAGTTGGACAGGGTTTATAGACAGCGAAGTTTTAGAGAGTTGATTCATAATTATTTCGGACTTAAGCTTCCAAATGTGAAGATAGCCGTTACTGGTTCCGGCCGGGTGGCTCATGGAATTTTGGAAATCATGAACCTGATGGGGATTCATGAAGTAGAGCCGGATGAGTATTTAAAAAGAAGGTTTGCCTACCCGGTTTATACTCAACTTAAGGGGGCTGAATTATATGAACATAAAGAAACAGGTAAATACAGCCGTGAAGATTTTCATGAGAATCCGCAGGATTACAAATGTAAATTTCTGCCCTATTCCGCCCAGACCGATATTTTAATGAATGGGGTTTATTGGGATAAGAATGTTCCCCGGCTGTTTGAAAAAGCCGATATCAAATCCGATACGTTTATCATTGAAACAATAGCTGATATTACGGATGACGAAAACGGGTCTGTTCCAATCAATATGGGAGATCAGTCCATAGAAAATCCGGTTTACGGGGTAGACAGGTCAACCTTGAAAAAGACAGCACCATATTTACCCGGTTCCATTGATGTGATGGCTGTTGGTAATCTTCCGAATGAATTACCCAGGGATGCCAGCCGCTATTTTGGCGAGCAACTGATCAAGTACATTCTGGAGGATCTAGTTGGAAGTGGTTCGGAGATAATCGAAAGGGCTACTATTGCTAAATCCGGAAAGCTAACTCCTCATTTCAGTTATTTGCAGGACTACGCTGACGGAAAACTATAAATAGAGATAGTAGTCTTTCAATAGTGAAATAAAGGCAGGGGTATAATTATCAGTATTATCTTTTACCGCAATTTCTTCGATAAGAGTTTCTCCATTTTTTTCCGATGGCATTTTTCCGCAAAGCATCATTCGGAAATAGCTATGGCTGTCAGACTGCCTTACAAGGGTTACCTGTACTAATTCAAACTGGTGCTCAAGAACCAGTTTCCTGATCTCCTCATTTCTTTTGTAAGGAAGCAGCAGGTAAAAATGCCCTCCCGGGTTAAGGTGCTTTTTTATAGTTGAAAATAATTCATTGAATGAAAGACCGCCATCATGATGCGCAATATTTCTTTTCTCGTCTTCTGCTTTTAATTCCTTTTCATAAAAGGGAGGATTGCTGATTATGTTATCATACTTTTTCCCCGGTTCAAATGATTTTATGTCTGAATGAAAAATCTTAATCTTTTCTTTCCAGAGAGAGGCATTTACATTCTCAATAGCCTGTTCGTAAGCTTTACTGTCAATTTCAACAGCATCTATTACACAATCAGGATTTTTCTGCGCTATCATCAGGCTTAATATGCCGGTACCAGTACCAATATCAAGAAGCTGCACATTGGTTCGGGTTTGTTCTTCAATTTGCTTTGCTACCCATGCGCCGAAAAGGCAGCCATCTGTTGTAACTTTCATTGCAGCCCTATCTTGCTGCACTGTGAATTGTTTAAAGCGGAAAAAATTGTTGGCCATGATTGCTAAATATTACCATTCAGCCCGGGCAGTTGAACTTACAGATAGGTCAGCGAACTGACCTTCGAGAAATTTATAATAACCGGTAATGGCTATCATGCCGGCATTATCAGTACAATACTGAAAAGCAGGAATGAAAGTATTCCAGTGATACTTTCTTCCAATTTCTTCAAAAGCTTTTCTAAGACCACTGTTGGCAGACACACCTCCGGCGAGACAGATATCCGTAATGCCGGTTTCCAGCGATGCCTTTTTCAGTTTATTCAATAGAATAGTGATAATGCGATGCTGTATAGAGGCGCAGATATCTGCCAGGTTGTTTTGGATAAACTCCTTTTTTTCTTCTTCGGTTGCTGTAAATTCTTCTTTATATAGATTGCTTTTGCCGGCATTTTGTAAAAAGTAAAGGATAGATGTCTTTAAGCCACTAAAACTGAAATTCAGATCAGGGATATTTGGCTCAGGAAACTTAAACCGATCCGGGTTGCCTTCTTTCGCATATTTATCAATCAACGGCCCCCCGGGGTAGGGCAGCCCCAATAATTTGGCAGATTTATCAAAAGCCTCACCAGCAGCATCATCTATCGTTTCACCAATAACTTTCATGTTGGTGGGGGACTCGCAAAATACGATTTGGGTATGCCCCCCGCTAACTGTAAGGCATAGAAAAGGAAAAGAAGGTTTTGGATCATCTATCAGGTTGGCCAGTACATGTGCCTGCATATGATGCACTGCAATCAATGGTTTGTTCAATGCAAGGGACAATGATTTGGCAAACTGCCCGCCTACTAACAAAGAGCCTATGAGGCCCGGAGACTGTGTGAAAGCAATAGCATCTAAATCTTTCATTTCACAATTGGCCTGTTTCAGCGATGCATCCACTACTGGTATGATATGCTGCATATGTGCCCTTGATGCCAGTTCAGGCACAACGCCCCCGTATTTTTCATGTACAGTTTGATTGGCAATAAAATTGGAAAGAATCTTTCCATCTGCGCAAACTGCCGCTGATGTTTCATCACAACTGGATTCTATTGCAAGAATGACTGGCATAATAACCGTTAAATTTTATTGGCTGCAAACTTACTTACTCCTGATGGCTTCCACAGGATCCATTTTGGCAGCCTGTCGGGCAGGTATGAAGCCTGCAACGATACCCACTACAATACAAATAAATACCGCCATAACCATGTGTGAAGTAGATATGAATACGGGGAAGTTGAGAGCAAGGGTCAATAGTTTGGTGAGCAGGAAAACCAGTGTCAGGCCTATCAGCCCGCCGATAATGCAGAGAAACGCAGATTCCAATAAAAATTCCGCCAGTATTACCCTCTTTTTGGCTCCTAATGCTTTTTTCAACCCGATCTGGCTGGTTCTTTCTCTTACTGAAACGAACATAATATTTGCGACACCAAACATTCCTACTATTAATGACAGGGCAGCAATAGCCCAACCGCCAATATTGAGATTTACAAATAATGAGCTGATGGCGGCGCTAAAATCGTTGATGTCATTTAAGGCAAAATCTTCTTCTTTCGTTGGGCTTAATTTGTGAATGGCTCTCATGGTGCCGGCCAGTTCATCTTTTAGTGCTTTGCTGGATACATTTTCTTTGCCCTGCACCATTATAACCGGATCGGCCTTTAGCTCATTGATAATTGTGCGGCCAAACATATATGGGAGCAACACACTTTTGTCAAACTCCCAGCCGCCAATCATTTGTTTTCCTTGTTTTTTTATAACACCGATCACCAGTATTCTTTTGCCTCTGATTTGTATGATTTTTCCGGCCGCATATTCCGCTTTAGTAAAAAGTTTTTCTGCAATTTCATTTCCTATCACAGCCACATTATTGCCCCTGGAAAAATCAGCATCAGAAATATAACGACCGTATTCAACACTGAAAGATTGAATGTCATCAAAATCATCAGACAGACTGTAGATGTTTACATTGGAAAGCCTGCTTCCTTTATAATCAACCGCATCGCTTACATTATTGGTAAAAGCAACAAACCGGGCATTGGCCGTTCCCTGTTTGATGAATTTCATTTCGTGGTATTTCGGCACAGGTCTGTTTACATATTTCCACCAGGGATAATCAGGTCCGCCACCGGCACTGTAATCCCATTTGTCTATGTAAATAGTGTTAGTGCCTAATGATTTTACTTCATTCTGGATATTTTGTTCCAGGCTGTTGACGGTGGCCAGTACACCAATGATGCAAAAAATACCGATTGTAATACCGAAAAGTGAAAGGAATGTACGTAGTTTATTCTTCCACAATTCCTGCAGGGCCATTAAAAAACTGCTGCCAATAATTTCCAGTGTTCGCCGGAGCATAGGCAAAATTAATTCTAAAACGGCGAAACCCATGTCTTTATTTACCAGTGGTCAGCAGTTAATGGGTTAAGTTTGCGGTATGGCAGATATTATGCTGACAGAAGAACAAGGATCAGTTTCTACGACAAACAGCACAGACACTTTTTTTCGAAAAAAATATGTAACCACCTGGGCATTTGCCATGGCATTGCTTTTATTTCTGCTTCCATTCAGCCAGGTAAGATGCGGTTCTGCCACACTGGCTGAGAATAGTGGTTTGGGTATTGCCCTTGGCTGGCAATGGAAAATCGCCATGTTGGGTAGTAGCAATGAGTTGTTGAAAGCTATCAAAAAAGATGAGCCAGGCAACAAAAATCAATTGAAAGAAAGGCCCAATGTTTTCGCTATAGTGGCACTTCTGGCCGGGTTGGTTGGTCTTGTCATGTCGGTAATGGCCTATAATAATAGGTCGCTGGTTACCATGTCGGCCGGGGCACTGGGTGTGGTTATGCTTATCGCCCTGTTGATTCAGTTCAAGTTGGTGCTGCAATCATCACTAAGCGATAAAGGCGATAAGGAAATGAACATGAGTTCTATTATTACTGTGCAGTTTACAATCTGGTATTTTCTTTCGGTTTTTCTTTTTGCCGCGGCTGCCTTCATTAGTTTTAAAAAGTACAAATTAGAGTTACAGGATGCCCTAAAAAGGGCTTATGATTTTGAATTTGAACGGCAACAGCGAATACATGGAGAAGCCCAGGATTAAAGTATGAACAATCAAGACGGAAAAAATCAGGCTCTCTGCCTTACCTTTGCCGGCATTTATGAAGTATCACAACGAAATACAACGCAGAAGAACCTTTGCCATTATTTCTCACCCGGATG
>CAZWIM010000015.1:0-70122 GCA_964634265.1 uncultured Chitinophaga sp.
CATGAGTTGGAGCATTTGGCTGTTCTTTTCTTAAGCGGAACAGTTCATACACAATAACAATATAGTGGCCCCATACCGCCAGCATCAATACAATGAAAGTAATCAGCATCCACAGTGGCGGGTGAGAGCTCCACAATGCACGGGGCTGGGCTTCAGGCTTGTCAGAAACGGGAACTCCCCAGGGCTGTACTACAGCGGCTTCCATATTACCAAAGGTCTCATTTTCATCAAGGCGGGCCAGCAGCGTCAGGTTGCCTTTGGCATCTCCGGGCAGGTTATTAGGAAATTCAACAGAACCTTCACCGTTTTCATCAGTTGTTGCCTCACCTACTTTCATGGGCAGGAACATTCTTTTGACAAAAACGCCTACAGCGGTTTCTTTCACTGGTGTTTCCTCTCCCGTTCCTACATCAATGAGTTTAACCTGCACGGTCAGCAATGAGTCTTCTTTTACCGGAATGATCTCCAGCCTGCCTCTTCTGAAAGAAACATATTCTTCAGCAGATTCCATGGCTTTGTTACCGGCAAAAACTACTTTAAACTGCAATTTGCCTTCTGCATCCGTTTTTAAGGAATCTCCTTTTACATTAAATACAGCCTTTCCGTTACCGTCTGTTATTTTAAAACCAAGTGGTATATCTTCTTCATTTACTACCTGGAAAAACGAAACCTTCATTTTATAAAGGTTGATGAACTGGCCTTTTACTTTGGCCCGCATGCCCACTTTCAGGTCAATGGAGTTATCACCTTTCTGCACACTGGTAAAATCAACAGAAGGAGAAATAAGCGAAGGCTCTTCTTCTGCAGGAGGCTCTTCTGCCGGTGTGGTCGTAGTGTCAGTAGCAGGTGGCTGAGTAGTATCTTCTTGTGCAAAAGCGGAATTATATGAGCCAAGCAACAGCAACATACCTGCCAGCAGCAGCAGTTGTTTATATGAGTTGATGAGATTGATCTTTTTCATAGCATTTCTTTTAAGCAGGTTTAACTTCTTCTTTTCTTACAGGAATGGTGCTCTGCACATGTTTATGCTTATGGTCAGTTTCTTCCAGGCCCGATACGGGTACAATAGTTACAAATTTTGACATGAGTAAGAAAAAAAGGAAGAATGAAGCCAGCCCGGCACCGGTTAGCAACCATTCAGGCCAGGTAGCTGAATATTTTACGTATTCTGTCCTTGTATCCTGCATGGGCAGTAAGGTTGTTTCCAGGGTTGGTACAATGATCAGGTAACGCTTAACCCACATGGCAATTACCATGATGAGCGCAGCCGCAGTGATCCAGTTTGTTTTTCTTGTTGCAGGAATGGCAACGATGGTAATCGGGAGTATGATACCGGCCAGGTTGGCAAACAATGTCCACCAGCCATATTCTCCCGGACTGAATAATTTATGAATGAGTTCACTGTCCCATTTTTCAGAACCAAACCAGGCAGTAAAGTATTCGGAAAATGTAAAATAACCATACCCTGCTGCAAGTACCATCATGGCATATCCCATATAACGAAAGATCTGATCGGTGATGTAATTTTCCAGTTTATGCGACTTACGGTAATACCACATAGCCACGATCATAACTCCGGTACCAGAGTATAAGGCGCCAAGTACAAAATAAGGTCCAAATATTGTACTGTGCCATCCGGGGCGTAGGGTCATTCCAAAAATCCAGCTTAAAATAGAAGCTACAATGATGGATAAGGGGATCATGATAATGGCCAGCAGATTTTGAGAAATGATCAGATGTCTTTTCTGGCTGGCGCCGCCTTTATAACCGATGGCAAGGGTCTTATAGAGCCATTGGCGCCATTTCGGTCCTTTCAGCCCCGCATCCCTGTAAACAGACAGGTCCTTGATAAGGGCTATATATAAAAAGAGAAGGGCTCCAACAAAGAAAGTCAGCACTGCCATCACATCCCAGGTCATAGGCGACTGAATACGGGGATAAATAAACAGGTGATGTAATCTGTCAAACCGTCCAACACAGAGTAAAATAAAAATCGGACCTACCACTATTGAAATGATAGTCATCATTTGTGCAAGCCGGACAATTGGTTTGCCAAGGGGTATCTTTAATAGATGCAGTATTCCGGCTATAATGGCACCGGCATAACTAAGACCGATAAAGAAAATAAAATTGACAATAAACAAACCCCAAACCACATTATCCCGCATACCGGTTACTCCATGGCCATAGGCGATCTGCAGGTAAAGAGCATAAAGGCCCGCTATAATCCATGCGATAAAAAAGAATGTAAGTAACCAATTCCACTTACCGAATTTTTCCAGGAAGGGGCGCTGATGTTTAAAAGCCTGCTGTTGATATGAATTGAGTTCCATAATTAAGATTTGTTCGGTTGATAATTGTGATCAGCCAGATCAGGATTTTTTCTTTTCTGATTCCATGATGTCTTTAAAACGGTCTTTGATCTCGGGTTCCAGGTCTTCATAACCTCTTTCTACCGGAAACTGCCTGTCTTTTGGCGGCAGATAGTATACCCTTGGTTTGGTACCCAGTTCTTCCATATAACGGTAACCAGCACGGTCTTTTATCAGTTGCGTGAAGCTGATCGTCTCTTCTCCGTTGGTAACAGTATCTTCATTTTCATCACCGAAATAGAAAACACCGTTGGGACAAGACTCCACACAAGGAGGAAGCAGCCCTTCTCTTGCACGGTCGGGGCAGAAATCACATTTTTCAACAGTACCTACTTTGGCAGGAATACCGGTTTCAGGATTATAAGCTAAATCCTTTATATCAAATGGTACTTCCGGTTCATCCCAGTTGAATACCCTGGTAGAATAAGGACAGGCCGCCATACAGAACTTACAACCGATACAACGGTCGTTATCAATCAACACTAATCCGTCTTGCCTTTTATAAGTAGCATCAACAGGACAAACTTTTACACAGGGAGGATTATCGCAGTGAAAACATTGTTTGGGAAACCAGTAAGGCGCCGCCTTTTCACTGTCTTTCATCAGTTTTACAGTAAGCCATTCTGTTTCCTCCGGTCGATAATGCCATTTCTGGCAGGCGGTAATGCACTTCCGGGCATTTTTACAACGGGCCAGGTCCACTACCATCACAAATTTTTTCCCGGCTATGCCTTCCCGTGCCTCCAGTTTGGAGATAATGGCCATATGTTCCTGGTGGTTCAGGTAAGATGAGTCGATTTCCACTATCTCACCATCCGGTGAAAGCAGTTTTACTTTATCTCCGGCGGGTGGTTTTTTGGAAGAGCAGGAGCAGGCGAGGCTGCCACAGGCTGTAGCTGCAATAGTGGCAACAGCAGCGGTCTTCAAAAAATCCCGCCGGCCTTTGTCATGAGTTTCTTCTTGTTTCATGGTATTATAAATAAGGAGTGAGGCAGATAGTTATTCATTTTCTTTGGATGGATTCTTCATCCAGTTATAAATGTCTTTGTTGCTGGCTTTTTTCTTTCCGGCGGCTTCTTCAAAAACAGCTTTATCTACTTCCACCAGTTTGCCATCCGGGGTAAGCATTTTAATTTTTTCTGTTTTGGCGGGGTCTGAAAAGAAAGATGAGAAGAACTGCCGACGGGACTTTTGTCCAATTTTTTTGTCGTTTCCCATTTTATTGTTGGTTTTATTTTTAAATTTAATAAAAAACCGCCGCAACTTATTTACCAATAGCTGACAGTTTCATGACGTTTGTCAAGGGGATAAGTGAGAAATATCACAGTATGCGGAGGTTTGATAAACTTTAGTATTCTGTGTGACTAAAGTCATGTTTGCGTCAGTTGCTTGTCATGGAACTGTCAAATGCCCTCAAATACTTTTGACAGTGCTTTTTTAGAAACCAGTTCTTATAGCAACAATTTCATTCAGTTAAACTAGCTTTTTTATGAAAAAAGTTTCAATCGTACAAGCGGTCTCCCTTTTTGCAGGAGTATTCTTCCTGTCTGCATCCTTATTGCAGTGTACGAAGGATGGAGAACTTGTAAAAAACCTTGACAGATCATATACAGGCGGAGCAGACTCCACTGTATATGCAGCCTTTTATGAAAGCAACACCATTTCTACAGCAGATGTTGTTCCCGATGTAAACGATGTAATCAAGATGAGGGGTGTGCAAACCATTATTCATGAGTATTGCAACACTTCCAATTGCCATGGCGGGCCAATTGCTCCCCGCTTTGAGATCTATTCCCAGATCATGCAATATGTAAAACCCGGTGATCCGGAAGGAAGCAAGTTGTGGGAATATATTACTACCAACGATTTTGATAAAGCAATGCCTCCTGTAAACTCCAGTCATGAATTAGGACAAAGAGATAAAGGCATTATTTATAACTGGATTAAGAACGGTGCAAAAGAAAGACCCGACCTGAGTGATTTCAGACCAGCCGCAATCCGTTTAATGGTTGACGGTTGTGCCTCAGCAAACTGCCACAGTCAGGCAACTGCTACTGGTGGATGGGCAAGAAAAGGATTACTTGGTCCATTAACCACTGCTGATACATCACAGTATACTTATATCAATCCAACAAACGGATCAACAACTGTTTACTGCCAGGTGTCCAACAAAACATTGCTGGACCAGGTATGGGGTGCATATAAGGACAGCGTTAAGCGTTTTTATGCCGACACACTGGCGAATGCAAGCTTCAGGCCGTATAAAACAGTAAGTACACCAGTTTCCGCTACCAGTACAAGAGGTCCTTTGGCAAGCTATGATGACATTCTGATGGATGTACTTTATCCTAAATCAATAAGAACAAACTCAAGTGTGGTTTATACAGACCCGGTTACTTTAAAACAATATTATGTAAGGGGTAACCCGCTGGTGGCTACCGATTGTTTTGTTCGCCGGATGGATTCAACCCTTATTTATCGCAACCCGCTGACATTAGTTGAAACTTCTAAGAACGGAAGCATGGCTTATGATGATGGCGGATTCAGCCCTTCTGAAGTTGCCCTTTTTAAGGCCTGGTATTTTGCTGATCCCAACATTCCTGATGTATGGAAATATGGTATAGGTAATGTCGGCATCTTCAAATACAGGAAGACCAATAACTATATTATTAAGCGATAAACCCTATCAACTCATTCAAAAATTTCCAGGTATATGAAAAAGAAAATAACCATAGCAGCGCTGGCAACTTCCATGCTGGTTTACCTGTTGTCATCCTGTTATCAAAATAAAGAGGACATACTTGCCCTGCCAAGAGTGTCATTCAGAAACGAAGTAGTTCCTATCGTAACAGCTGGTCCTTGTGGATGCCACAATACCAGTGTAACTATCCGTGCCGTATTATTCTCCGATCAAAGAACCAATACCATTTTCTACGATGCTATCCTGGCAAGAAGAGGTGCATTTGAAGCATGGGTTAATGGTGGCACACACCCCGGTGGCGGAGCCATTGATTTTTCACCCAGTGAGAAAAACATCATTAAAAAATGGATTGCACAAGGAGAACCTTATGATGACGGAGCAGGCTGTACTGTTACAGGTAACCTGACTTATACTAATGATATTGTTCCGATTTATACTACCAGTTGTAAAGGTGCAACCTGTCATGGTGGTATTGCAGCTCCATTAGACTATGCAAAAATGGTGGCGAAGAAAAGTGTACTCGAAACCATCTTGAACAGTGGTGGTAATACCGGTCACCCCGGCGGTGCACTAAGTCTTACTACCTGTACAGTTAATAAAATGAAAGCATGGATTGCCCAGGGGCAACCTCAATAACAGAAAAATTAATGTTCTTACTCTAAAATAAGATCGTATGAAAAAGATATTACTGCTTCTCGTTTTTGGATTCGGTTTGATGGCAATGGGTATTGCACAAGACGAACCCGAAGCTGAAAAAAAAGAAGCCCCCAAAAGAAAATATGCCCGGGCAACTTTTAATGCTACGAAGATTATAAACATGCAGAGTACCGAAATTGTAAGCAAGGGTAACCTGCAGTTCCTGATCTCTCACCACTTCAGCAACCTTTGGAATAAAGATGCTGAAAGCGGCGAAAACTTTGCCCAGCTGCTGGGTCTTAACTCAGGTGTGGCGAACACTTACCTGTCTTTTGACTACTCTATAACTGACTGGGCTAATATTGGATGGGCCGCAGCAGGCCGCAGCCGCTTTGAAGGCTTTGCCAAGTTTCGCATCCTGCGCCAGCAAACAGGGTTAAAAAATGTTCCGGTATCTGTTACCTGGTATTCCATGGCACATGTAAATGCTGCCAAGAATGCAGATATAACTTTTGGATGGAACAAATGGGCATATATGCACCAGTTGCTGATTGCCCGTAAATTCTCAGATAAGTTTTCCTTACAGTTTAACCCCGCCCTTATTCATTTTAATGTGGTTCCTTATGGTATAAATAACAGCAACCTTGTATATTCATTAGGCTTGTCTGGTAAATATAAAATGTCTGCAAAAAAGAATCTCACTTTTGAATATAACAGGCAGCTGAACATGCATGAGAACCTGATCGACAAAAATGGCAATATCGTTAACTACAGTCCTGATCTGCTTTCTGTAGGTCTTGAACTCAACACCGGTGGTCACCTCTTCCAGTTCTATGTAGGAAGCACTACTGCCGCTTCACCCATTGATCAATTGGCAAGGAATACAAGCTGGATCAAGGATGGTCATTTTGCATTTGGTTTTACTATTAACAGAACGATGAGTTTAAAGAAAGAAAAAGAATAATATATAGGATAAAAACGATTGATTCTGAACCGGGCCGGATTTCTATCCGGCCTTTTTTAATTATAATAATTAACAAATTCAGGACAATCTGACCTTACTACTTGGCTATCTTTGCCTTCCTTTCCATTGAATCCTTATCTTATTTGTTTTTGATTTTTTCATTTATTAAAACAAATCCACATGAAAGCAACCTATCTCATTGCAGCTATTATTTCCGTTTCCCTGTTCTCCTGCGTCAGCAGTAAAAAATTCAAGAGTAAAGAAGCTGATTACAACAAACTGGAAGAACGATTCAACACCTTGCAGAAAGACATGAATGAATGCGGTGAAGAAAAAGCCATTCTTACCCGCCAGAAAGAGGCCTTGGAAAGAGAAAAAGCCCTGATGGCAGGCCAGATAAAGGACCTGGGTGACCAGGTAGAATACCTGAAAGCAAATAATAATGCTGCCCTGAAGCAACTGGAAGATCTTTCAGTGATCACCGCAGCACAGGCAGAAAGCATCAAAAAGTCAATGGAGAATATTGGTGCTAAAGATGCTTATATACAAACATTGCAACAGCAAATGGCCCGCAAAGATTCATTGAACATGGCCTTAGTGATGAACCTTAAAGGGGCTATTGGCAACCTTGATGATAAGGATATCAATATCAAAGTAGATAAAGGGGTGGTGTATGTAGATATATCGGATAAACTTTTATTCAAAAGCGGCAGTTATGATGTAACTGAAAGGGCAAATGAAGTGTTGGGTAAAGTAGCAACTGTATTGAAAAATCAACCAGAAATTGAGTTTATGGTGGAAGGCCATACAGATAATGTGCCTTTTAAGGGCGGAGTGTTGCTGGATAACTGGGACCTGAGTGTAAAAAGAGCGACAGCAGTGGTCCGCATTTTACAAAAGCAATACGGACTTGATCCCGCCAAGATGGCTGCTGCCGGTAGAAGTGAGTACAAGCCTTTGGAAGATAACAGTACCCGTGAAGGAAGAGCTGCTAACAGAAGAACAAGGATTGTAATATTACCGCAACTTGATCAGTTCTTTAAGTTGCTGGAGCCTCAGAAAAATTAATTGAAAAAGTCGTTAATGATAAAGCCACCCATACAGGGTGGCTTTTATTTTTATAAAGAACCTTGAGTTATCTCACTTCTTCAAACATACCCGTCTGCTTGTTCTTACGGACATTATCCCAGTTAAAATAACGGCCATTCATAGCTACATACACACCAACAGGAAGTGTTTGTGCAAATGCCATGGCACTTCCAAGATTGAACAGCCCATCGCTACTGCCAAACTTTATCGGTATCATAGCACCGGTAAGTACAATAGTTTTGTTTTTTACTTTTTGTGCCAGGTAATGCGCCGTTTCGCTCATGGTGTCTGTGCCATGGGTAATGATAATTCTGTCTTCTTCGCTATGATTACACTGGTGGGCAATCAGTTCCCTGTCTTCGTCTGTCATTTCCAGGCTGTCCACCATCATTAATGTTCTTATTTCAACAGGAACTTTATTACGACCCAGCTCCAGCAGGTCATGCATATGAGTGTCTTTGAAATACAGCTGGCCTGTAATTTCATTGTATTCTTTATCGAAAGTGCCGCCGGTGATGAATATGCGTACAGCCATATTAATAAATTAGGGCATAAAGATATTGATTGGCTTTTTTTCGCAGCTACCGGGCAGATTGTCGTTATTCAACAGGTTATTTAAGTCAATAGAAAAAATAAAAAAAACCGGGATTTCGCTTTTCTAATATTAAGAAACTGTTACTTTAGCAGGCCTTTATACAAAAAAGGTCCTTCCGTAGAAACGGACTGACCTCTAACGATTGCTTGCCATATGAAAATTTTCGAAGTGCGGGTTCTTGGCTGTTTTACCAGCTCTTTAGAAGATTTTTAGCTTTAACTTTGACCTCTGACGCCTGCCTTAAACCGGCAGGTAAACTTGCCCCTCTGACGATTGTCTTGCTGTATGAATAATCTTCTAAACCAAAAGTAGGAAGCACCCCCTTGTCCTTCAAACCAAATACGGCATCATTTCATTATGCCAAAAGGATGTGGCGATTGGTGAAACCCTTACTGGTGGCTGATTTCAGCAAAAAAGACGTATGATGCCCAACCGCCCTACCGACATATTATTTCAGCTGATAAAATCGCTTGAAAAGGCCGAAAAAAGGCATTTTAAGCTCTACATCAAGCGCAGTTCGGGCAATGCAGACCTTAAGATCATCCGGCTTTTTGATGTGCTGGACAAAATGAAAGACTACGATGAGGCCGGATTGCTAAAGAAGATGGGTGATGTGACCAGGCCGCAACTGGCCAACCTGAAGGCACATTTATACAAACAGCTACTGGCATCATTGCGACTGCTGAAAAGTTCTGACAGTCTTGACCTGCAGCTAAACGAACAATTTGACTATGCACACATCCTTTACAAAAAGGGATTGTTCCTGCAAAGCCTGCGCATACTTGACCGTGCCAAAGAGATAGCAAAGGCTAACCAGAAATTCAATTTTCTTCCACAAATTATTTCATTAGAAAAAAGAATTGAAGGGCTTCATATTACCCGCAGTATGCAAAACAGGGCCGAACAACTTTCTGCTGAGGCCAACGAAGTAAGCAGGCATATTGATAATGTGGCAAGGCTTTCTAACCTGGCATTAAAATTATACAGCTGGTATATTCAGCATGGGCATGCCCGAAATGAAGAGGATGAAAAGGATATAAGGGCATTTATGAAGGAGCAGTTGCCTGAAGATGTATGGCAGCAGACAGGTTTTTATGAACGGCTTTACCTGTACCAGGGTTTATGCTGGTATGCATTTATCCGCCAGGATTTTTTACAGTACTACCGTTATACCCAAAAATGGGTTGATCTTTTTGAGGAACAGCCGTTAATGATCAGGGTGGAAACAGGCCATTATATTAAGGGGTTGCACAATTTGCTCAATGCCCATTTTGACCTTCGTAACTACAGAGGATTTGAAAAAACACTTCGCCGGTTTGAGAAAGTTTCACAGACAGACCGGGTGAAAGATCATGATAACTTTCGGATACAAGCTTTTATCTATATCAATATTGCCCGGATCAACCAGCACTTCATGATGGGAACCTTTAAAGAAGGACTGAAGCTGGTGCCTGAGATAGAGTCCAGGATGGAAGAATACCATCTCTTTGTAGATCAGCACCGTATTTTAGTGCTGAATTACAAAATAGCCATGCTTTATTTTGGCAGCGGTGATTATAATACCTGCATAGACTACCTGCAAAAGATCATTCATGAAAAAACAGATTTGCGCTACGACCTGCAGTGTTATGCAAGGGTAGTGCACCTGTTGGCACACTATGAACTGGGAAACGATATGCTGATGGAGTCGCTGAGTAAATCCGTTTATCGCTTTATGGCGAAGATGGCTAACCTGACTGTGGTGGAAGAAGCGATGTTTAAATTCCTTCGGCAGACATTTCCAATGTCACCCCGGCAACTGAAGCCTGAGTTTGAAAAATTTCTGCAAAGCATCAAGCACCTCGAAAAAAGCCGGTTTGAGACCCGGGCCTTTGCTTACCTCGATATTATATCCTGGGTGGAGAGTAAGGTGTATGGCAAGCCAATGAGTGTTATCATACATGAAAAATATTTGCAGAGCAGGCACAAATAATTGTCTTTTCTTGTAAAGCTTGTTTTCTTTAATTTTCCCTAATGAGAAAAATTTTTGTCATCCTGGTACTTGCCGGTTTGCAAAGTACAGCACAGATCAATCCGGCTAATATCACTATAGCCCGGGATAGCTTTGGCGTTCCCCATATTTTTGCGCCCACTGACCCTGAAGTAGCTTATGGTATTGCATGGGCACATGCAGAAGATGATTTTGAAACATTACAATTGGTAGTACTTAGCGGGAAAGAAAAATTAGGAACCGGCCTCGGAAGGAAAGGAGCTGAAGGTGATTATGTAATTAAGTTGTTACGCATCCGTAAAACGGTGGAAGAACAATGGAACACATTAAGTCCTGATTTTGTAGCGTTGATAAAAGGCTATGTGGCGGGGTTGAATGCCTATGCCAAAAAGCACCCGGAAAAAGTAAAATATAAAAAAGCATTTCCTTTCACAGAGAAAGATTATATGACAGCCGTTGTTTTTTCCATCAGCCTTTTCTGCGGAGTGGATGATGCACTCCCGCAAATAATGGGTGGGAAAATCGCCACTATCCCCGGCTTCAATCCGCAGGGCTCAAACGCTTTTGTTATGAACTCAACAAAAACAACAACCGGGGAAAGTTTTTTAGCTATCAATGCACACCAGCCAAATACAGGTCCTGTGGCTTTTTACGAAGCACATTTGCAAAGCGAACAGGGATGGAATATGCTCGGGGGTTTATTTCCGGGAGGCTGTCTCATTTTTCATGGTACGAATGAAACCCTGGGTTGGGCACATACGGTGAACTACCAGGATAAATTGGATATCTTCCAGCTGGAAATAAATCCTGCCAATAAAAACCAATACAAGTTCGACGGGCAATGGACAGACCTGGAAGTGAATAAAGCTAAGCTGAAAGTAAAAGGCATACCTATTACTATTGGTAAAAAAATATACTGGAGTAAATACGGGGCTACCGTGAAAACAGCAAAAGGTGTTTTCTCTTTGCGGGTGCCTGCTACTATGGACATTAAAGCACTGGAGCAGTGGTACAGGATGAACAAAGCGAAAAACTTTACAGAGTTCTACAAAGCACTTAGTATGACCAGCCTTCCCATGTTCAACATCATGTATGCTGACCGGTACGATACTATTTTTTATGTAAGCAATGGTAAAATGCCAAAACGAAATCCAGACCCGAAATATAATTGGAAAAGTACAGTACCAGGCAACACTTCAGCCACTTTGTGGACTGAATTCAAAACACTAAAAGAACTACCACAATATATCAATCCGCCTTCAGGATATTTGTTCAACACCAATCACTCTCCTTTTTTAGCGACGGAAAAAGATTACAACCTTGACAAAAATAAATTCGATAAAGCAGATGGCTGGGAAACCTATCACAACAACCGCAGTCAGCGGGTTACAGAAATTATCAACGGTGACAAAGTTGATTACAGCACCTTTAAGCGCATCAAGTTTGATCAGCAATTGCCAAAAGAATTAAAATATACATACAGCATTGACAGTATGCTAAACCTGCAGGCAGCTGATTTTCCGCAGCTGAAAGAAATTATCACCACATTTCAATTATGGGATAGAAAATCAGTTGCTTCCAGTAAAGGGGCGGCTGTTTTCCTGCTTACTTATTATTTCCTGGCCGATCGGTTGAAAGGAGTACCATCGAGGAAGATCACTAAAGCAGAAGCTGTAGAAACATATCAATACGTTTATGATTACATGTTGAAATATTTTGGTAAGACAGATTTGACTCTTGGCGATATTCAGAAATTAGTAAGAGGTGAAGAAGAAAGGCCGGCATGGGGTTTTCCGGATGTGTTGGCTCCTTCCTTTTCCGAGCCATATAAAAACGGGATGAGAAAAGTGACTGGTGGTGATGCCTATATCTGTTTTGTCCGTTACCCCAAAGATGGCGGATTACCACTAATAGAATCGGTAAACACATTTGGGGCATCGATGGATCCCGCATCCCCACACTTTAAAGACCAGTGGGGGATGTTCCAGGCGCAGCAAACCAAACCTATGACATTGGATAAACAGGAAGTAATGAAAAAGGCAAAATCAGTTTATCATCCGCAATAATCATGGCATATTGGCAAGGTCAGGGCTTGCTGTAAACTTATTTTTCACTGTGTAAAGCTTGTTGGGCACCAGGCCTGTTTCTGCCATGCTATAAGTAAAACTTGTTGCAAAAGGCATTCGCTTACATTCGTCTCTTTTTGTTCTGATAATCTCAATAACACTACCTCTGACTTTGAACTGAAAATCATTTTTTGCAGTACACCCGGTACTGGCTACTTTAATAGTAACCTCTTTTTTCTCATCATCAAAACTAAGACCCAGCAATTTTTCTGACCGGTTTTGCTGAGGGTCAAAACCAAGAAGTAAAAAAGTAAATAAAATAGCAGCCGCAGCAAAAGCTATGTTGCGGGCAGTGCTGGATCTGATTCTGTCACGGATTTTTTTCATGTTACTCATTTTTTATATTGGCAATTATTCCTATTCCCTCGCTGAAGACCAATGCAGCATCAAACTGTAAAGGAATGACCACTGTTCCTTGTTTATTGATAAACCCCCATTTTTTATTAATCGCAACAGCCGCCAATCCTTCCCGGAAGATCATAGCATCATCATATTGGCAGGCAATCACGGTCTGTCCATTCTGATTCATGAAACCCAATTTGCCTTTATCATTAATTACAAGTGCAAGGTCCTCATAAAATACACTTCTTAGCTTTGCAGCAAAAACCTCATTTCCCCTGGTGTCCAGTACTACCACTTCTTCACCTTCCTCTCCTGCAAGAGCTTTGCCATTTGCAAACGGGTAGGCAAATTTGTATATAAAGGGAACAATGATATTACCTGCTATATCGATGTACCCGTACTTGCCGTTTTTCATCACCGGGGCAAGGCCTCCGGCGAAACGTCCTGCATTTTCATACCGGAATGGGATGACAACCTCCCCGCTTTTGTTGACATATCCCCACAGGCCATCTTTTTGCACCGCCGCCAGCCCTTCATTAAAATCAAAAGCATCATCATATACGGCAGGAATAACCAGTTTTCCGGTTTTGTTGATGAAGCCAAACTGGTCGCCATTTCTTATTATAGCCACGCTGTCTTTAAATGTGTAGGCCATATCAAACTGGCAAGGAATCAGCATCAGACCGGTTTTGTCAATATAGCCGTACTTACCGTTCATTTTAATAATAGCGATCCCGTTGTGAAAGTTAAAAGCATAATCAAACCGGCAGGAGGTGAGGGTGTCACCATCCTGGTAAATGAATCCCCATTTGTTGTTTTGTTTTACTGTTGCAAGCCCTTCGTTAAAGGAACCGGCGCTGTCATACCTGCAGGGAATTATTATTGTTCCCTGCTTGTTCATGTAACCCCACTTTCCATCCACTTGTAACGGTGCTGCTCCGTTAAAGAAAAGGCCCGACATGTTTCCGGGTCTGCCCCGTATGATTCTTTCACCCCGTAGGTTGATATAATCAATGGAAATGCTTTCCTTTTGTTCCTGATTATTACTCATCTCATCATCTGTCACTTCCTTTACCGGCTTTACATATTCTCCTTTTTTATTGATATAGTAAGCATCACCGCTTTTAACCATTGCCAGCCCGTTTTCAAAATCGTAGGCTTCATCAAACTTGCAGGGGATTACCCTGTCACCCATTGTTGTTTTTAGCAGGCTGTCATAATATACTTTTTCATATCCCCATTTTTCATCATCCTCCTTTACAGCAATCATACTGTCACTAAGATTTCCCATATCCTGATAAATAAGCGGTATTATTGTTTTGCCTGCTTTATCGATTAAGCCATAACGAATGCCAGACCTGATTTTTGCATACCCGTTTTGAAAAGGATAGGCATCATCAATACCGGCACCAATATTGGAAATTACTGACTCACCATTCTTATTAATATAGATATACGACAGTTTACCACCTTCCATATAGGTCTTTACGGCGGCCAGTCCTTCACTGAATGATTGGGCTTCTTCGTACATAGGGTATATTACCTCGTCGCCATTTTTGTTCACATAGCCATATAACCCGGACTCACTTCTTACCCATGCCAAGCCCTCTGAAAACCGGTTGAACATTTCATACTTTGGACTGATCAGCAAAACACCTTCTTTGTTTATGAACCCCCACTTCCCGTTTATTTCCACCCAGGCACGGTCTTCATAAAAATTGGTCATATCGTCAAATCTTGGAGGGCTTAGCTGTTTACCTGAAAGGCTATACAATCCGTATTTTTTGTCTTTCATTACCCGGACGAGGTTATCATCTACAAAGTACAGATCGCTGAATTGAACAGGAATTACTTCCTTTCCGCTCTTATTGATGAAGCCGGCAACTTTTCCGATTGATACGTAGCACAGGTTGTCACTGAAATAACCCGTGGAATCATAGCGAAAGGGAATTAGCAGTTTTCCATATTTATTAATAAAACCCCACTTGCCCTGCTGCAGTACAGCGGCCATCTCTTCACTGAAGTAATTAACGCTGTCATACTTAATAGGAATGACCTGATCGCCGGTCCTGGTATCTATGAATCCCCACTTACCGTTTAGCGTTTGCGGTTGCAGGTAGTAACCGGAGAGATCATTTGCATTTTTTACCGGTGATTTATTGATTTGGAGAAAAGATTCGATAAAATCCTGTTCTCCGCCGGAAAGCTGTGCTGACAGATGTGAAGCAGTTGTATAAAACAAAATGAAGAGCGATACAAACCTGGATAAAACAGTTTTCATATCTCACCATTTTCGGTAATTAAAAAGTAACGGAGGCGGAGGTGTACTCCACCTGGTTTTACCTGTACAGTTTTCAAGGCAGCGGCTGGTGTAATTTTTCATACATTTTTTCAGGCACTCAATTTCTTCCATCCGTTGTTCAATTCCTGCAGAGAGGATTTTTACTTTCTGCGCCATTTCCTCATTAGAAGCTGTGATTTTTCGGATGCTAAACCAACTGTAACAAATGGCAGCAAGATCTGCATAGGTCTCGCCAATCATTTTTGCCTGTTCAAAATAATCGCCGGGCATTGCACCAAGGGCATTCTCCATTAATTTTTCATAACCGGATAAACCAGAGCTTTCCATTATTCCGTTGAGAAACAACAATACTTTCAGGTTATAACCAGCTTCTTCTTTGTCCGCTGCAAGTAATTCAGCGAGGTCTCCGCCCTTTGATACAAAGTCAACAACCTCTTCTACCTTATCTGCTTTCAGGTCTGCTGCCGCCAGGTTTTTGGCCAGCCATTTCTGGATATCAGGATTTGATGACTTCCAGAGGTTGCCCATTTTTTTATACACATCTGCATGTAATTGCTTTTTCAATGCACCCATCAGGTTGTATTTGATGAATAAGCCGGCGAGGTATTCCTTGCTGTTTTCCAGCACACTGTTGTAGGATTCATCCACCTGTTGCCCCCATTTTTCCAATTCTGAATTGTTATTCAGCAATGCTTTCGAATAATTTTTTAATTGCAACTGTGCTTCTTTGATATCCTTGCGAAAAGCGAGGATCGTATTTTCGGCTTTGTCAAGTTTTGCTTTAATGGCTGCCTGCTCCTGCCTGATCTTTTCCAGTCTTGCTTCTTCTGCTCTTCTTTTATCATCCTCTGCTTTTTTCCTTACTTCATCCTGCTGCCTGATTTTTTCCTGTAGTTCCCGGTTTTGTTGTTTCTCCCTTTCCAGTGCCACTTCTGCTTCTTTCAATTTATCTGCATAAACAGAACTGTATGGTGATTTTCGAACTGCTTTTTTCAGCAACCTCACAGCTTCGTCCCAATTGCGGCTTCGCATTGCCTTTAGTGCATCGGCATAATGATCTGCTGCTTCAGCAGATTTTTGTTCCGGTGTTTTTGAGAAGGGTAAACGATAAGTATAATTGCCGCCACCGGGAGCGGTAGGGGCAGGAACATTTACTGATGAGATTCTTGCACCGGCCCAGTTTTCAAGTTGGCTCAGGGCTGTTTGCGCTGACAGTGAAGTAGAATGTACAGCTATTACTCCTAAAACGAAACCTTGTGAAAGCCATTTTACGTTTCGCAGATTATTGTTTGATAGTAATGACGGGAAATTCATAACGGAGATTTTCTAATATTTCCTCCCCTTCTGATTTTTATTGTGAAATTTAAAATTGCTCCTCAGAAAATGAACAGCAATACTTTCACTTTTCATCTGAAGAATCAGATGAAGGAGCCTCCTTGTTTATTTGTGCTGTAAGATAGCATGCATACTGCCGGAATCGTATGAGTTAAAGCAAACAGAATAATGATACAGGTCATTTCTGTTTAGTCAGGAGCAGACTACCTTGTTCAGTACAAAATTTTCATTTATGAAAACCTGCTGGATAACCATCGGGTTCTTGTTGTGCAGCTATCTTTCAAGTGCACAACAATTTATAATCCGCTACGACCTTGCTGCTGAAAACGTAACTTACCACAAAGTGAGAAAGGCCGGTGATACGATTGCTGCGCCGGTTATACAACTCTCCCGAATGAACCGGGTTAACCTTCAACTGGTAAATGCAGCCAATAGCTACCAACGCCGGATTCAGTACATAGAAAAGGAAGAAAGTCCTGAAACAATAATTATTCCGGGTATGGGTTCAGATCCTTCCAAAAACCTGGTAAGCGGCCTGGCGGATGTGGACCTTAGCGATTTAAAATCAACAGAAATCTTTAAAAGGGGCGGAGGCAACAAGGATGTGGAGGCCTTGTTTGAAACCAGTCAGCAAAAGGAAGCTAAACTGGCCTTTACCAACCAATATAATGCGTTTACCAAAGCCTATGCAAACTGGCAAAAGGCCATGTTGTATGAACAGAATTGCCGGGTGTTGTGGAAAGACCTTGCACAGCTTCGCTACAGCATGCAATATCCTGCTGCAGAAGTGAAGAAAGCGGCTAAAAACAAAACAGAAACTATTTTTCCGGGTGCTGCCGATAATCCATCTTCTATTTTGCTGAATAATAATGCTGTTAATCTTAAGAATTCGGAGGCATCAGTAAAAAACAGCTTAGCATCTCTGCAGTCGGTTTATAATTCTTTCAAAGAGCTGGAAATAATATCTACTGTAGCAGATTCTTTGATGGCAAACATAAAGGATGAGGCAGCATTAGTTAACAGGAAATATGAAACAAGCAAAGAACCTGACGAAGTGGTAAACCGTATTGCAGAACTATTCAGGCAGATACTGAATGACAGCTATACGCAGCTTACACCTTTGGATGTAAACCGGAAAACCATTTTAGCGGAGATCAGTTTTGTTCCTGTTATTGATTCTGTAACAGCTTTTACACTTAATATGAACCTTGCTGATACGATAAGACGGTTAGTACCTATCTATAAAAAGGAACCACTGCGGTTCAGAAATACATTTGGTTTCGGCTTTGCTTCATTTGCGGAGAATCGTTGGAATTATTATGTTACTCAGGATAGTGTTATTGCAAAAGAATCGGCCAACCAGTTTAAGCCGTTGGTGGTAACCTATTTGCATTTTTATGCACCAAGGGATAAAGGTTTTCGCTGGGGCGGCACTTTTGGAGCCGGTCTGCCACTGAGCGGAAGCAAGGATATTAATATCATGATCGGCCTGAGTACATTTTTAGGTAAAAATGATCTTGTTTGTATTACAGCAGGTGTTGCAGGGTCTGAACTAAAGAAACTTACCGGCATAAAACCGGGCGACAAAGTGAATTTCACTGAAATTGATGATAAGCATTTCCAGTCTGTTTACCGGATTGGTTATTTTCTATCACTCACATTTAATCCTGGCAGCTTAAATACTAAAGATTAAACGAACAAAAAATGAAAAAAAACTTACTGCTGATTACCGCCATTTTATTGGTTTCCTGTAATCACCAGCAGTCTCCGCAGCAAACGGATAATAAGGAACCTTTGCTCAATACTGCATGGAGTGTAAAAGGCTGTGCGGAAAAAGCTACCCGCAGCAATACGAAATTTCCTGATTCCGGTGAGTACAATGATTATCCTGACCTGCCATCACCAGAAGGCTTAGGAATTAAGGCAGCGGGTGATTCTATTGTCTACAGCAGGTTTGAACAACATCTTTGCTGCAGGCAGGTTAAAGTATCGGTTGAAAAAAAAGAAAATATCATCACTGTCACTGAATATTGGTTTGGGCAGGGATGTAAATGCAGATGCAGTTCAACCGTACATGCAGTAGTCCGTGAACTGCCAAAAGGGGAGTACCAGGTATATGGTATTGCCACTGGCACAGATCCGGTAGAAAATAAACCTACCGGCATTAAAGACACCGTACTGACCCAAAAGATCATCATAAGATAATTAATTATTCACAGCAGCTTCCCTGTTTCAGGCTCTCATTCATTCCATGTAATTTGCACCCATGATCGATTACCTGAAAGGATTGAATGAGCGGCAGCGGGAAGCTGTTTTACATATGGATGGCCCTTTGATGATTGTGGCCGGCGCCGGCAGCGGAAAAACCAAAGTGCTTACAACAAGGGTAGCCCACCTGATGGCCAATGGTGTGGACGCCTTCAACATACTGGCACTCACTTTTACCAATAAGGCTGCCAAAGAGATGAAGGAAAGAGTGGAGAAGATTTTAGGAAATGGCGAAGCCCGGAATTTATACATCGGCACTTTTCATTCTGTTTTTGCAAGGATCCTTCGGTTTGAAGCGGATAAAATAGGCTATCCCCGTCATTTTACTATTTATGATACAGACGATGCCAAAAGTGTGGTAAAAACAGTCATCAATGAACTGAACCTTGATGATAAACATTACAAACCAAATGTCGTATACAACCGGATTTCCGCTGCAAAGAATGCATTGGTTGGTCCGGCCGAATATCGTAATGACTATGCCATTCAGCAGGAAGATATGCGGGCAAACCGTCCGGCCATTGGCCAGATATATGATGCATATGTAAAACGTTGCTTCAAGAACGGGGCAATGGATTTTGATGACCTGCTGCTGAAATTCTATGAGCTGCTGAAAAATGTACCGGAAGCCCTTGCCAAGTACCAACGAAAATTCAGGTACATACTGATAGATGAGTACCAGGATACCAACCCGGCACAATACGAGATCATCAAACTGCTGGGCGCCATGTATGAAAATGTGTGTGTGGTTGGTGATGATGCCCAGAGCATTTACAGTTTCAGGGGAGCAACGATTCAGAACATCCTGCAGTTTCAGAAAGACTATGATGATGTAAAGATTGTAAAGCTGGAACAGAACTACCGCAGTACCAAGAGTATTCTGCATGTGGCCAATGAAGTGATCCGAAATAACAAAGGCCAGATAGAAAAAGTGTTATTCACTGATAATGGTGAAGGGGAAAAGATAAAGCTGGTCCGTACCATGACGGATAATGATGAAGGTAAGTTTGTGGCTGACAGCATTCAGGAGCAAAAACTCCGTAATCATTACAGCAATAAAGACTTTGCCATTCTTTACCGTACCAATGCTCAAAGCCGTGCATTTGAAGAAGCCCTGAGAAGAATGGGGATTGCTTACACTATTTATGGGGGCATAAGTTTTTACCAACGCAAAGAAATTAAAGACCTGGTGGCTTATCTGCGGATCATTGTAAATCCTAAAGATGAAGAGGCGTTAAAACGCATCATTAATTACCCGGCAAGAGGAATTGGCAAAACAACAATTGATAAACTGGTTCTGATTGCTAATGAGAATAATATCAGTATGTGGGAGGTGGTGGAAAATGCAGCGAAGTATGGATTCAAAGCAGGAACCTTGTCGGCATTAGATGAATTTGCAATTATGATCAAAAGTTTTGCCAGCATGTTACAAAAGCAAAATGCTTATGAAGTAGCATTTCATGTAGGCAAGCAAACGAATTTGGTGAAAGAATTGTTCAATGATAAGAGTACAGAGGGTGTGCAACGTTATGAAAACATCCAGGAATTATTGAACTCCATCAAAGAATGGACAGAGAGCCCGGATAATGAAGACGGAGAACTGGTGGACAAATCGCTTGCTTCTTATTTACAGCAGATCACTTTGCTGACGGACGCCGATGAAAAAGACCCCGATGCCGATACAGTAAAACTGATGACCATACATGCCGCAAAGGGCCTCGAGTTTGGTTGTGTGTTTGCAGCAGGGTTGGAAGAAATGCTTTTTCCCAATGCAATGGCGATAAACACAAGGGAGGAACTGGAAGAAGAAAGAAGATTATTCTATGTGGTGATCACCAGGGCCAAGCAAAGATTATGGATCACTTATGCCAATACCCGTTATCGTTTTGGACAACTGGTGCAGAATGACCCGAGCCGTTTTATTGAAGAAATACCGGAGCAATATCTTGACAGGAGTTTTGCAGGCGGGGGCAGCCGCAACAATTCCGGAAGTAAATGGGGAGGCAACAGTGGCTTTGACCGGATGAAAGGCTGGGGCGGCTCCTCATACAATGATGTACAGGAAGCTGAAAAAAGATATGGATCGACAACTTCAAAAAAGCAATCTTCCACTCCTTCTTATTTAGCGCCAAAGACCACAGTACCAAAAGTGGTGGAGCATAAGCCTTCGGCTGATTTTGTGGCCAGCGATACTTCCAATTTACAGGCAGGGCAAAGAGTAGAGCATCAGAAATTTGGTTTTGGTGAAGTAATAAAACTGGAAGGGGCTGCACATAACCCTATTGCCACGGTAAAGTTTGAGCATAATGGTGAAAAAAAAATTATGCTGAATTATGCAAAGCTGCGGATAGTGAATTAACATTTTACAACCTGCCGGGTATCTATTTTTGCTATCATAAATTTTCGACAGCAAACCACCACCAATGCTTTCCCGCCGCCAAAAAAATAAATTACGTCAAATACTACTCTTAATACTTGGCGTAGTTGTTTTGATAACCGGCAGCTGGTTATTCTGGCAATGGAAAACATACCATAAAGCAAAATCTGTCCGCTATCCCGAATTTGGTATCGTAATCCCTGGCGGCTACTCCATTCACGGTATTGATGTTTCAAAGTACCAGTCTTCAATAGCCTGGGATGAAGTAAAGAATATGAAAGTGAAAGAAATTCAGCTGGGCTTTGCTTTTATCAAGGCCACTGAAGGTATAGGCAATACAGACCCGCATTTCAAAAGAAACTGGAAAAAATCAAAAGAAGCCGGCATTTACCGCGGGGCATATCATTTCTTTATTGCTTCCAAAGACGGAAGAATGCAGGCTGAAAACTTTATTGATAAGGTGGAGTTGGAACCCGGTGATCTGCCACCAGTGCTGGATGTGGAGCAATTGAATAGTACATCTCCCCAACAACTGCGAACCGAAGTAAAAAAATGGCTCGACATTGCCGAGAACCATTACGGGGTAAAGCCCATCATTTACACTAATGTGGATTTTTATAACCGAAACCTGGGCAGTGAGTTTGACAGTTATCCTTTATGGGTGGCTCATTATTACCAGCCCGAACAACCCCGTATCAGCCGGGGATGGATATTCTGGCAGCATAGCGATGAAGGAAGGGTAAATGGTATTGTGCACCCGGTTGACTTCAATGTTTTCAACGGAGATTCTGCTGATTTTAAGAGCCTGCTGATTCGTTAAACAAACAATCAGTAGCTTTTGAAATAGTGTACCTTTCCACTTTAATTATAGAATGGAGCAAGGCTGGGACCCGGAAGTAAAAAAATTTTTTCTCCGAATCATTAATACTGTTTCGTGGGGTTTGCTATGGCTGATGACTTGTGCCACTGCAGGTCTTTATTTTCAATTAGGATATGGCAAAGGGATTTTTACTCTCATTTTTTATGTAGCGATGGCGGCAACACTGTTCTTGCTGCTGCGTTATTTCTATAAGATTTGGAAAGAGGTGTAGAGTGCTTTTAAAATTAATTCTTTGTGTCCAGTATTACCGGAGTGTTTCCTTTTCCCATAATGATGACTTTTGAGTTGGGTGATTTAGCCAGTTCCAGGTAGGCTTTTATCTGCTCATATTGCAGCTGCTGATCGGTCAAACCACTGTTGATGATGCGCTGGTAATCGGCGATACCCTGTGCTTCCACCCGTTTACGTTCAGCTTCCTGTTTTTCCTTTAATAAAACAAACTGCATTTTCTGTGCATCCTGTTCTGCATTGATCTTTTGTTCAATCGTTGCCTTTACCGAAGCCGGAAGTGTAATATTTCGCACTAATAGCTGTTCCAGTATCAAGCCTCTTTTTTTAAAGTCTTCTTCAATGCTTTTGAATATGCGTTGCTGAAATTCATCCCGTTTACTGGAATAAAGGGAAACCGCATCATAATAAACAGCGTTATCCCTGATCTTGGTACGGGTAAGGGGCCTCACAATTTTGTCGGTATAATCTTCGCCGGTTTCTCTTACCAATTTTGGCGCTTCAGAGGAGATCAGTTTATACAAAACGGTCAGGTCGATGGTTACTTCCAGCCCGTCTGCCGTCAGAATCCGTATAGCATCGTCACTGGCTTTTGCTCCCTCATCATGCACACCGCTCATAGTGTAGTTCTGTGTTTTTACATCCAGTCTTCTCACTTCAACAAAGGGATTGATGAAATGCAGGCCGCTGCTGAGTACATCATTCTGTACTTTGCCAAAAAGTGTTTTTACTCCAATTTGTCCGGCATTTATCTGTATGATGGATTTGGTTAATATCCCTGCCACCATCATCAATACAGCAACCGTTCGCATAATACCGGCAAATCTGCCAATTTGCTGATTCCGCTGTATAATAAAGCTTACAATCAGGACGAGGATGCCGAGAACGATGAGTGCCATATGATTTTATTTAATAATGAAATTAGTAGTTTACTAACTGCTATGATCTGAAATGATGAACCAGCGGCCATTTATCTTCCTGAACAATAGTGTATAATGTCCGCCAACATCACCAACCGATCTTTTAAGAAACCATTTGCCGGTAACATGATAATATTTCGCAGATAGTTTTTTTACTTGTACCAGGGTGAAATTCAGTTTACCCATGGCCGCCGTATCCGGGTATCCCTTTTTGTAGTTGTTGAGTGTGTTGGTCCATCCATAGGTAACACCGCTTTTTCCTATAAACATCAGCGAATCATTTTCCCAGTACCCATTCATAAACCCGGGTATATCTCCCCGGTTCCATGCCTGCGTTTGCTTATCTAAAATGCCAAGTATAATTTTTTCCTGTTTGCTTTGGGCTACCATTGAAATGCCATAAAACAGGAAAGCAACAAAACAAGAATACTTTTTCATGTAAGGGTAATTAAAAATGAATATTGAAAGAAAGCAACAACGATTGAAATAGTCAATCTAAAATACACAATCTTACCTACTAGTGGTTGCAGTCATCGGAATGAGCATGGTTATGCACACGGCAGGATTTATAATTTATGAGGTGGGCAGTGATAATTAGCAAAACAGCAGGAATCAAAAGCCAGGTACTGTAATGCAGGAAAAATTGTTTCAGCACCAGGAAAGCAAAGCCACTGTAAAATATTGCAATCGGCAAAAAGCTATGGTGATGCTTACGGTAACCATGCCAGAGTGAATAAGTGCCAATCGCCAGTGCCAACAGGATCATGCCTATTTCAAACCCGGTATGATGAATGATATTGATTCCAAATAATGGAAGGCTGCTCATCAGCAATGGCAGCATTGCACAATGAATGGCACATGCCAGGGTGGCTCCAATGCCCAAAGCGTCCCAATTGATCTTTATTTTCATTGCAAACGGCAAAAATATAAAAAAGCAACACAGTTGCAAAATAAATATGAATTGCTGTCGTAACTTTGCCCCTCAATTAATGGTGAGAATATGTCAAAGAAGGGTATTTTTTATCTGAGTTTTTTTGTGTTACTGGCTTTGGGCTTCTACTTTGCATTGGCCCGGATCATTCCCGGATTTACTAAAAAAGGCGTGGCGCCTATCAGTTTTGTAAGGCCCTTTGCTTTTACCAACCAGGATGGAAAAACCATTACAGAGAAAGACATAAAAGGTAAAGTGTATGTGGCAGGTTATTTCTTTACTACCTGCAAATCCATATGCCCGACTATGAACAACTACCTGAAGACGGTTTATGAAGAGTTTAAGAACGAAAAGGACTTTTTAATTCTTTCACATACCTGTGACCCTGAAACAGATTCGGTTGCACAGTTAAAACATTACACCGATTCACTTGGAATTAATACGGATAAATGGATTTTTTTAACCGGCAGAAAGGACAGCCTCTATAACATGGCACGGGTAAGTTACACCATTGACGACCCGGCTAATAATTTGAAGAGTATTGAGGACCAGTTTATCCACTCACAATTCTGGGCATTGGTAGACAGGAACGGTGATGTGAGAAAGATCTACGATGGCCTGAAAGAAGCAGAAGTAAAAGAGCTGATCAGCGATATAAAAAAATACCTGCAGGAGTAAGATATGCCGAAGCAATCAGCTATAGAAATGGCCGTCCGTATCGAATCGTTGCTGAAGCGTAACAGGCTTAGTGTTACCGACAGCCGGAAAAAAATATTGCAGCTTTTCCTGGAACATACCGGCGCAATGGCACATGGAGATATTGAAAAAGGAGCCGGTGAAAAGTTTGACCGTGTTACTGTTTACCGCACACTCCAGACATTTGTTGACAAAGGCATTATTCATATAATCCCTACGGCTGATAATTCTATTCGGTATGCATTATGCAAAGATGAATGCGGCGAAGGGCATCACCATGATCATCATATTCATTTTGTTTGTACTCATTGTAATAAGACCTATTGTTTAGACGATGTAGTAACTCCCGACATTAAACTGCCAAAGGGATATTCTGCCGGACATGTGGAGGTGGTAGTAGAGGGTATTTGCAAAAACTGCCAGTAAAAAATAAAGCCCCGGTGTAGAAACAGCGGGACTTTTGGTTAAGGCTCTGATTAGTAGCTATGTGAAATCCGGTATTTCCGGATTATGATTCTGAATCAAAAGTAAGTTCTCACTTTGATATTTCCGAATTTAGGCCATACCACTTTTGTGGTATTTTTACTAATTACAAGCTATCTGCTTCCTTTTTAACAAACTCCATTAACCCTTTAATATAATCGGGCGAAAAATTGAAGTCCAGCCCGGCAGCTTTAAATAGCTCAGGTAATGTACGGGTACCACCCAGGCTAAGCGCTGTTATATAATTATTAATTGCATTTGCAGGATTTTGCTTGTACTGTTGCCAAAGTCCAATGGCACCCAACTGGGCAATACCATATTCGATATAATAAAAGGGTACTTCATAAAGATGAAGTTGGCGCTGCCAGCCATACCGACGATATTCGTCTAAACCTTGCACATCCACTACCGGCGATGAAAACTCATTGAGTATCTCCATCCATTTAGCAGCCCGTTCTTCTTCCGAATGTGAAGGGTTTTCATATATCCAATGCTGGAATTTATCGATAGTGGCAATCCATGGGAAAATGGTGATCACTCTTTCTAACTGTTGTTCTTTTGCCCTTTTCAATTCATCGGCATCATCAAAAAACACATCCCATTTATCCATGCTGAATAATTCCATGGCCATGCTGGCCACTTCGGCAATTTCAGTTGGGTATTCTTTGAAACCGGTTAGTTCCAGGTTGTGAGAAAGAAAAGAATGAATAGCATGACCACCTTCATGTACCATTGTTGTAACATCATCCAGGGTGCCTGCAGCATTCATAAAAATAAAGGGGGCACCGCTTTCTGCCAGCGGGCAATTATAGCCGCCTGGTGCTTTTCCTTTCCGGCTTTCCAGGTCTAAGTGACCCATTGTTTTCATTTTTTGCAGGCAATCTGCAAAAAATGATTTCAGTTCCCGGAAGCAGGCGATGGTTTTTTCTGTCAGCTCTTCACCTGTTTTAAAAGGACGAAGCGGTTGAATACCGGCAGGCTCCGCTTCCACATCCCAGGGACGTAGTGTATCTAATCCAAGTTTTTTCTTCTTTGTCTCATAGATCTGGTTAACCAGGGGCATGACATACAGTTTCACCGCCTCATGAAACTGGTAACATTCTTCTTTGGTATAATCAAAACGACCAAGTTCTTTAAATCGAAAGTCACGGTAGTTTGTAAATCCGGCATTCATTGCTACATGATGACGTTTTTCCAGTAAGTTTGAAAAAAGCTTATTCAACTCCTCTTTGTCCTGTAATCTTCTTTCATTGATCTTTCTGTAAACTTCTTCCCGTAGTTTTCTGTCAGGGTCTTCTAAAAATTTAGCTGCTTGTTGTAATGTGTATTCCTGCCCGTTTACAGTCACGGTCATTTTCCCTGCAATGACACCGTACTGCTGCTGCATTACATTCAGTTCAGCATTCAACTGGATGTTTTCTTCCCTGAACAGTTCGATATTCTTTTTTACGTTTCTCAGGTAAGTGAAATATTTTGATTGATCCAATGAGGATAAATGCGGGCAAGCCAGTAATTTTTTATTCAGTTTGTCAGCGTAGGGCTGGATCATAGGCTGAATCTCCATCATGAAAAAGTTGAAAGCTTCCTCCAGCTGCTTATTCTCTGTATCGCAGGTCATTTTTATTTGCCGCCAGCAGGCATCTTCGCTGATCATTGCTTCCAGTTCACTGGCATCCTTCAGCCATTGTTCCAGTTCAGCAACTGTATTAAGTGTTCTTTGATCCAAATTTTTAAAATACGGCTCAAGGCTTTTCCAGTCTTTGATTACAAAATCCTTTGGTAAAAAATTTCTGGCTAATTTTTGAATATCGGCACTGTAATTCATATGTAACAATTTGAAAATAAACAATGTGCTAATGAGTTATCCTGTGGTACAGGGTTCATTAGCACATAATTACTTTTAGTAATCAGCTGATTATTCTGCTTTTTTCTTGCGGGTCGCTTTTTTCTTAGGAGCTTCTTCAGCTACCGGTTCCTCTTGCACAGGTTCTGCCACAACTTCCTCTTCCGGGAGTTCAGACAGTTTGATTTCCACGTTGTTCTTTTTCAGGATATCAAACCACTTCACCATCTTCTTCATATCACTGGAATATACCCTTTCAAAATCCATATCAGGATATACCTTTTCAAAGTATTTTTTTACTGCATCTCCATCTTTTTCAGACGGAAGGCTTCCTCCGGCTTTATCCATAGCATTAAATACATCTACCAGGTTCACATTATCACGGATTGTATATACTTCAATACTCTCCAGGTGTGAGAAATTGTGAATACGGCTGGACACAAAACGGGTGGATTTATCTTCCAAAGAGCGGACAATGGCTCCGTCTGTTTTGCTGTTGATCAGTTCAAACAAACCCGGCAACCCGGTAACGGCAACTAGTTTACTGTATTCCATAAGTTCTTTGATTATTAGGGCATGCAAGATACTTGAGTTCGGGCAAAAAGGGTGTTTTGAAAAAATAAATCTGACCTTCCCGAACGGTTTTTATACTTTCATCGTCATATAAAAAGCTTCTTATAAATACTTGTAAATAAACAGATATGAAGAAAATGCTTGTTTGTCTGCTGGCTCTTGTTGGTACAGCAGCGATTGTTTCGGCTCAACCCGGTGGTGGTATGCGCCGCACCCCTGAAGAAAGAGTTGCCGTCATTCACCAGAAATTAGACAGTGCCTTCAAACTGGAACCCAAGACTCTGGCAGCTTTGGATACGGCCTTGGTTGCCCTTTATAAAGCGCAAGATGCCAAAAGGCAGGAAATGATGGCCGGGGGCAGCTTTGACCGAGATGCTTTTATGGAAGAAATGAAAAAATTTACTGAAGCACAAAATGAAATGCTGAAAGCAGTACTTACCAAGGATCAGTATGAAATCTGGAAAGAAAAAATTCAGCCAGCTATGCGGCCACAAAGACAAGGCGGAGGTGGCCGTCCCGGAGGCGGGAATCAATAAAAGAGGCGAATAATTTTTTTAAAGCCGTTCTGATTAATTAAGAACGGCTTTATTATTTTTTATCTTGTTACCCGGTAAAATAAGTTGACCAACGGAGTGAAATAACTGTTTGAATTATTGTCTGAAGGAAAGTAAAACGACTATTATGAAACGATTCCTTTTTTCAATAAGCACATTATTATTAGCTATTACTGCAGGGGCACAAAAACCCTGTTCAAAACCTGAATTTCGCCAGTTTGACTTCTGGATTGGCGAATGGGAGGCCTTTGGAAAAAACGAAAAGAAAGCCGGAGACAGTAAAATTAGTGTCATACTCGACAGTTGCGTAATACTGGAAGAATGGACCAGCGCCAATGCACAACAAGGGCTGATTTATTCCGGAAAAAGTTTTAATAGTTACAACGCTGCTACCAGGCAATGGCAGCAAACCTGGACGGATAATACAGGGAATACCACAGAATTTTTGCGGGGTGAGGGAAGCCATGGTAAGATTGTTTATTATGCAGACAAGGTAACAGCCCCGGGTGGGAAAACATTTATGAGAAGACTTACATTCACTAAAATAAGTGATGATAGGGTAAGGCAGTTCGGAGAACGTAGTGATGATGACGGAAATACCTGGATAACTGAATATGATTTGGATTATCGCAGAAAAAAATGAGACTGCTTATTTATACGATATTTATTATTCTTATGCTTGCCGGCAATTGTTTTGCCTTATATAAATTATTTACTGATAAACAGGAATTTTTTACTAAGTATCCTGCCCTTTCAGAAACTGCTTTCAATATTTTCCGTTTCCTGCCGTTAGTAAACATTATAGCTTTAGCCGGCATGTGGTTGTTAAAATCATGGGCAGCATATCTTGCCATAGCTTGTGGTATTGCAGTTATTGTTTTTGATATTTATTTTGGAATCAGGTATCATCTCTATGTGGCCGTTCCATCTACATTAATCCTTTTGTTCTTTATAGTAAGGTACTGGAATGAGTTTGAATGAGCTTATGGCGTGATAAACGGCAGCGGATTCAATATTAATTTGCTTAATTTAATTGTCCCAAAACAAAAACCATGCGATACCTTTCATTTCTCCTTTTATCCACACTTATAGTTTCCTGCCAGTCAAATAAATCGGGTAATAAAACAGAAAGCACATTTAGCATTGATTCAGTGAGAGCCCATATCATAAAAATGAATGAGACATACACTCAGCGGTTTACAACAAAAGATTCCCTCTTTTTTTCAGAACGGTATTGCAAGGATGCACAGGTACTATCTCCCAATATGCCGACTGTGATAAGCCGGGATTCAATAATTAAGTTTTTCCTGGGTGATGGCTCGGGGACGGACGTTAAAATGGAACTGCCCATAGGTAATGTATATGGCGACGAGACACTTGTGGTAGAAGAGGGAACCTATAACTTTCCTGATGGCAAAGGCGGCAGTTATGATAAAGGAAAATTCATTGCCTTATGGAAACAGGAAGATGGTAAATGGAAATTGTTCAGGGAAATCTGGAATACTGATTTACCCGTTTCAAAATAAAGATATGGCTGCTCTGAAAACACAAAAGACCGATGCATCTGTTGAAGCTTTTCTGCAAACAGTGAAGGATGAGGCAAAAAGAAAAGATTGTGAAGCCGTGCTGAAATTAATGAAGCAAGCCTCAAAAGAAGAACCCAAAATGTGGGGTTCGAGTATTGTAGGATTTGGCACTTATCATTATAAATCGGAACGAAGCCGCCAGGAAGGTGATTGGTTTTTTATCGGGTTTTCACCCCGTAAGGCTAACCTTACACTATACCTGATGCCCGGTGTAAATTATTATAAAGAGCATCTGGAAAAGCTGGGTAAGTTTAAAACAGGCGGCTCTTGTTTATATATCAGCAAGCTGGAGAATGTAGATACAAAAGTGCTGAAAGAACTGGTGACTGCAGCTTATCAGAAAATGAAGGAAATTACCAAAGCAAAAAAATAATTCAAAAACCAAAACAACCGATATGGATAATGCTATCAGCTGGTTTGAAATACCGGCCACCGACATTGACAGGGCGCAAAAGTTTTATGAAACTGTATTTCAGATAAAAATGCAGCCCATGGATTTTCAGTCTAACAAAATGCGAATGTTTCCGATTGATGATCCCATGAAGGGAATCGGCGGAACAATCATTGACAGTGGTGGATTTCATAAACCATCTGCTACTGACGGGCCACTGATCTATCTGAATGGCAATCCCAATGTTCAGATTTTTCTGGACAGGGTGGAGGCTGCAGGAGGAAAAATCATGGTCCCTAAAACAGAGATAAGTCCTGAATATGGTTATATGGCTGTATTCCTGGATACGGAAGGGAACAGGGTTGCCCTTCATTCTGTTCCTGAAAAATATTTACAATCATAGAATCAATCAGCAAATGATAGTAGTATATATTCTCCTGGGTATCATTGTCCTGCTCCTGCTTGCCGGCCTTGTAATCAGCAAAGACATCAGTGCTACCAAGGAAATTGTCATCAACAAACCCAAAGACGAAGTATTCAATTATATTAAGTATTTAAAGAACCAGCAGAACTACAGCAAATGGGCAACCTTGGACCCCAATATCAAGAATGAATTTCGGGGTACAGACGGGCAACCTGGATTTGTAAACCACTGGTCGGGTAACAAAAAAGTGGGCGAAGGAGAGCAGGAAATTACAGGTATTGACGAGGGCAAAGCCTTATATACTGATTTGCGATTCATTAAACCATTTAAGTCATTTGCCAAGGCAACAATGACCACCGAGGCAATTGATTCAAACAGTACCAAAGTAACCTGGGGTTTTGAAAGTAAAATGAATTACCCGATGAACGTCATGAAGCTCTTTATGAATATGAGTGAAATGGTGGGAAAAGATTTTAGTACCGGGCTCAGTAATTTAAAAGAGGTAATGGAGAAGTCATGACGAAATTTTTAATTGCTTTGTTCATATTGATTCATTTTTTTACAGCCTGTAAAAACGGCGCTGAAAAGGATAGTAATACCCGTCCTCGGCAATCTGTTATCACTTTTAGCTGGCTAAATGGCCAGTGGGCTATGCCTGAAAAGAATGGAATAATAACAGAAGAGTGGAAACAAATAAATGACAGCCTGATGGAAGGCAAATCTGATTTTGTAAAAGGCGACTCGGTGATTCCTTTTGAAACAATCAGGATTTTCAGAAAGGACACCTTGTTTTATTACGAAGCCAAAGCAGCAGGCCAGAATAATGAGAAGCCGGTAGCTTTTACACTCACTTCATTTTCTGATACAGGATTTGTTGCCGAAAATCCACAACATGATTTTCCGAAGCGGATCAGTTATGCACTGGTGAATAAGGATTCCATACATGCATTCATTGATGGCGGGCCGCAACAGCCCGGCAAGAAGGCAGATTTTTATTATTCAAGAAAGAAATGAAATACAGTTTTGAAACAGCGTATGAAATCCTTGAAAGAACACCCCTGGTTCTGAGTTCATTACTCCGCGGATTGAATGAAAACTGGGTGATGAATAATGAGGGTGCTGATACATTTTCACCTTTTGATGTAGTGGGTCATCTGCTTCATGGCGAAAAAACAGACTGGACTGTTCGAATCCGGCGTATACTGGAACATGGTGATGCAATGCCTTTTGAGCCTTACGACCGCTTTGCCCAGTTTGAAGAAAGTAAAGGGAAGAATTTGATGCAATTGTTAGATGAGTTTGAGCAATTGCGGAATAAGAACCTGACATGGTTAAAGTCGCTTGAACTAAATGAGACCGAACTTGATAAAAAGGGAATGCACCCTTCTTTGGGTGAAGTGACACTAAGAAACCTTATGGCCACCTGGGTGGTGCATGATCTTACACATATCGCTCAAATTACAAGGGTAATGGCCAAACAATACAAAGAGGAGATGGGACCGTGGCCCGAGTTTTTTCGTATTTTAAATTTCTAAAAATTGAATTATGCAATCAAAAGCTGCTACTGTTGACGCCTATCTCGCCGAGATACCGGAGGACAGGCAAAAAGCTATGGCAAAACTCCGTTCTGTGATTAAGAAAAATCTGCCCAAAGGATTTAAAGAGGGAATGGGTTATGGTATGATGGGTTGGAGTGTGCCGCACAGCATATACCCTGCGGGTTATCATTGTAATCCGAAGGACCCGCTGCCTTTTATGGGGTTGGCTTCACAGAAAAACTCTATTAATCTTTATCACATGGGTATTTACGCTAATCCCAAATTGCTCAAGTGGTTTCAGGATGCCCATGCAAAAGCGTCGCCTAAAAAATTAGATATGGGCAAAAGCTGTATCCGCTACAAAAAGCCGGAAGACATTCCTTTTGAGTTAATCGGAGAACTGGCATCAAAAATTACTCCGCAGGAATGGATTGAAATGTATGAAACCAACCTGAAGGGTAGCCGGAGTAAAAAATAGCAATTGATTTTACAATTTCATATACCACCACTACCCCTTGCCAGCTATATTGAGCTGATTACTTATTACAAAGGATATAATCCGCCCCATACAATTGAGCGGCTGCTCCCTGATGGTGGTATTGACCTAATCATTGACCTTACCAATGTTCCCAAATACATTTATGACAATGATACACTGAAAAAAATACAATCTTGCCGCCGGGCATGGATTTCCGGTATGCGGACGGAATATATTTCCATACAGGCAAGGGCCGCTGAATCCGAAATGCTGGTGATACGTTTCCGTCCGGGTATGGCCTGGTCGTTTCTGCATATGCCGGCGATAGAGATAAAAGATAAAGTGGTGGATGCGGAACTGGTGTTTGGCAATGAGCTGCTTACCTTCCGGGAACAGCTATTGAATCAGCCCGAACCGTCGCAAAAATTTTCAGTGACTGAAACTTACCTACTACAACGGATAAAAAATCATTCTGATATTCATCCGGCCATTGGTTATTGTATAGCACATATAGCCGGCAATCCATCGCAAACATCAGTAGCGCAGATGACATATAAAACCGGGTACAGCAGCAAACATCTTATCAGTCTTTTCGGAAAGTATGCCGGTATTAATCCCAAGCAATATGTAAGTGTGCTCAAATTTCAGCAAGCGGTTCAATTGCTGGAAAACAACCCGCAGCAAATCAACTGGGCTAGCCTGGCACTTGATTGCGGGTACTATGACCAGGCTCATTTCATCAATGAGTTCAGACGGTTTTCAGGGTTTAATCCTTCTGCTTATATGGAATTGCGGGGTGATTATATAAATTATATACCAGTTGGTGGAGGTTAATTTTTTCCAATACAGTGAAATTGGTTTTCAATACCTTGCCGTAATTAAAATTTATCAATATGGGACTGGAATCAATAGACAAAGCTACACAGACACAGATAGCGAATATTGAAAAAAAAACCGGTAAAACACTTCAACAGTGGATTGACATTGTCAATAAATCCGGGTTTACGAAACATGGAGAACTGGTAAATTTCCTGAAGGAAAAACATGGGTTTACCCATGGTAATGCAAATACGATTGTACATTTTGCCAAACAATCCCATGCCGGGGCTGCAGAAAATGATACCGACTGGATTGCGGAGCAATACAAAGGCAAAGAAAACCTGAAGCCATGGTATGATAAGATAATGGCAGAAGTAAACAATCTGGGAAAAGATATAGAGGCAGCACCTAAAAAAGCCTATGTAAGCCTTCGGAGAAAAAAACAGTTTGCGTTAATTCAACCCTCCACCAAAGACCGGTTAGATGTAGGATTAAATATAAAAGGAGTTGCTCCTTCTGGCATTGCTATAGCTGCCGGAAGCTGGAATGCCATGTGTACTCACCGTATTAAAGTGGAAGATGAAAAGATAATTAGCAAGGAATTGTATGACTGGATAAAGCAGGCTTACGAGCAGGCCGATTAAAACTAGAGTTACATGATGTTTACAATGAGAAAATTGCTGACGATTTTTTTGTTACTGGTATCACAGGCTTCATTTTCACAGAACAGAAATTGGAGAATTGCCTATGTGCTCTGGCATGATACGGTAACGGCTGAAAATTCCATTCACCTGATGAAGATGAATGGTAAAAGCGACAAATCAATCATTGACTATTCGGGCTCTAATTGGATGGTAATGGCCTCAGGTTCCAAATGCTGGTTCCAGGTGGGTAAGGACAGCTCAGGGAAACAAGCGGGGCTTTACAGCTATGATATAAGGACGAAAGAAGAAAAATTTCTTTTTGAGGCCAAAGGATTGTATCAGGATATTAATTTCAACGGGAAACTTAATTTATACGCCGGTGGGTTTTCTCACAAACCTGCCGGAACTATAAAATCACAATATGATATCTTCTTGTTCAGTGAAGATGGCTCCATAAAGAAACCTGTCACAAATGACACAGCGATAGACCTTGAACCGGTCTTCACTCCGGATGGAACTAAAATAATTTTTCGCAGCAACAGGGACAGAAACCCCAAAAGCTGGGCAGAGTTTGAAATTTACAGTATCAATACGGACGGAACCGGGCTGAAACGGCTGACTTATAACCCGGATACCACAGCAAATGTACTGCGGGCCAGCAGCCCCATTATTTCACCGGAAGGAAAAATTGTTTTTTCTGGATATTGGGAAAGTAATTATCGCCTGATGATAATGAATATGGATGGAAGTGATATAAGGCCGTTAATAAAAATGGATGATTTAGAGCAAACATCCTGCAGTTTTTCACCGGATGGAAAGCAAATTGCTTTTACCGGGAGGAAAAAAGGAATGCGGAACAATGATATTTATCTTGTCAATAGGGATGGCGCCAATCTCCGGCAGCTTACCAATGACTGGAGAAGAAAAGTGCAACCATTTTTTATTTCAATAAAATAATATGCGGTATAGTTTCTTAATACTGATATTTTCATTTTGTTCGTTGTTTTCTATAGCCCAAAAGAAAAAACGGATTGATGAACTTTATCTTACCCAATTAAAAACAGCAGAAGCCTACTACCGTCACAATCAGATTGGCGAAGCAAAAAAAATATTGTTGGCTGTTCCTGAAGCGAAGAGAACATTTGAATGGCAGTTACTGCATGCAAGAACTGACCGGAGTATATATACCATTAACGGATATACAAAGGCAGTGGTAGGTATAGCCATAAGCAAAGATGGGAAGTTGCTGGCTACCGGCTCAGCAGATAATGCCATCATCATTTGGGATGCGAATACTTACCAGCAGATCCGTAAAATTGAATTACATAAAGGACAGGTAACCACCCTTGATTTTTCTCCAGATGGAAAATGGCTGGTAAGCGGTTCAACAGATAAATCACTCCGCTTATGGGATATGGAAACCGGTAATGAAATACGGAATTATAATAGTGAGTTTAAACAAGGTATTTACCAGTGTAAGTTTAGCAACGATGGTAAAATGCTTGGAGTTGTTTCCTGGGAAAGAGGCGCCAAGGGAGTACAGGGTTTTGCCAAAGTGCTGGATGTTCAAACGGGTGTTTTGGTAAAACGTTTTGATACAGATGATCATCCTGCCTCAGCAGTAAAATTTTCTGCTGATAATAAAAAATTATATACAGGTACCTGGGGTTTTCAACTCAAACAGCATGATATCGCATCTGGAGGTACCGACTGGAACTACGATATGCGGGAATTTGATTATTACACTGCTGTTCAATCCATGGATGTGAGCCCGGATAATAAATATGTTGTGCAGGGTGGGAAGGATAATAAAATAAGAATGTTAAATGCCATGGACGGTAAGCTGCTGTATGTAATTGAATCCTGGCAGGGGCATAAAGAATGGGTCAATGGTGTCCGGTTTTCTACTGACGGTTTACAGTTTGCCAGTGTAAGTGATGATGGTTTGCTGAAAGTGTGGGAAACAAGTACCGGAAAGAACCTGCTTACATTCAGAGGTCATATTGCCGGCATCAATCAATTGGCCTGGCATCCGGAAGGGAAGAAAATTTACACAACATCGGCCGATAACACTGTTAAAGTATGGGACATCAACAATCCCGGTGAAATGAGTTTCAGGGCAAGTGTGATAGGTCCATGGAATGCACCTGTTTCCCCCGATGGTAATTTGCTGGCCCCGGTGAATAGTGATAAATATCTTGCTTTATACAACATGAACACCGGCAAACCCGAAACATTCTTAGACAGTGTTTCTGCTTTTGCAGCAGCTTTTTCTTCCGATGGGCAATATTTGGCAACAGGATACAGAGCCATCAATATTTACAATACCACAACCGGAAAAAAACAAATAACCGCCAGGGGGCATTCAGGTGTTGTCTACGGGATGGACTATAACGGCATACTAAACTTATTTGTAACTGCTGCCGACAATACTGTACGTTTTTGGAACACTACGGATACGGCGGCTTATAAAACTGTTTCAAATATTACTAATCCATTCACAGTTAAATTTTCTCCCGATGGAAAAAATATTTATGCAGGTTGTGCTGATGGGAAAGTAAAAATAATCTCATCAGAAAGCTGGTCTGTTGCCGACAGCCTGCAAAGCGGTACAACCATATTTAATATGGCCGCATCAGCAGATGGAAAATATTTACTTACCAGTGGCAACGCTGAAGTCATTGCCTGGGACTTGAAAAGGAAAAAGAGTATTTCTTTGAAAGGACATACTAAGTGGATATATGGAGCTGCTTTTCATCCTTTTTTACCAATTGCCGTCACGGCATCTTACGACCGTACATTACGTTTCTGGAATGTGGAAAAAGGTATCAATACATTGACCTTATTTGGGTTTGAACATGAGCTGTATACCGTTTCATTTTCAAATGACGGTAAGCGGCTCCTCGTGACAGAAACAGACGGAACTGCACATGTCATAAATTTATAACTACCGGTCAGGAAGCCTGATTCACCTTTTGTCAAATAGGAAAGTAAATAGGCCCTAGGGATGTGTAACTTTCTGTATAAACATACAGCTATGAAAAATATTGGTTTAACCATTCTTTTGTCCCTGTTCGTTTTTATTACCAAAGCACAGCAACCTGTCATTGTTTCTCCTCAATGGCTCAATGATAATTTAAGAGACCCTGACCTGGTAATCCTTTATACCGGGTTTGTGATAAAAGCGGATTATGACCGTGAGCATATTGAGGGCTCCCGTTTCCTCTGGCCGGAGTGGCTGGCTTTTAACACACCAGAGACCAATATGGCTTCTGCAGATGCAAAAACAGCTACTAACGTTCTTCAGAATTTAGGTATCAATAAAAGTTCAAGAATTGTTATTACCCATAAAGGCACAGACGTTTCTATTGGCGCCAGGATGTTTATGGCGCTGGAACATTTTGGATTGAAAGGACAGGTTTCATTTTTAAGCGGTGGTATTGAAGCATGGAAAAAAGCGGGCTACCCGGTAACCAATATACCGGCGGTATTTAAAAAAGGAAATTTTGTGGCGACGAATAATGGATTGCTGGTGAATAAAGAGTATGTAAAAAATGCTTTGCAAACAAATACTTCTGAAGTAATTGACGCCCGGCTGAAGCGGTTTTATGATGGCGACCCCACCGGTTATCCAAGGGAAGGGCATATTACCGGAGCAAAAAATATTCCCTACCCGGATATGCTTGATTCCACCAATACTTTTAAGCCGGCAGAAATATTGGAAAAGAATTTTACTTCTGTAATCCCGGAAAAAAATAAAGAACTGGTTGTATATTGTTTTATCGGGCAAACCGCTTGTGTGGACTACCTGGTTGGACGAAGTCTGGGTTACAAAATGAAAGTATATGATGGCAGTATGCAGGAATGGAGCCGCGATGAAAAATTGCCGATGGAAAAAACGGTAAAGTAATAAATACTTTCTCAGTTAAGCAGGAGTTTAAACCAGAAGATCGGATATTTGTTATTAAACTAAAATTTCATGCAAAGAGCAATATCCGGCTATCACCTGCTGATGATTCTTACAAATGTCGATGGTAAACTGAATGTAAATGAAGACCTGGTGATCAGGGACTGGCTCAGTCAGCATTTCCCTGCGAAATCCAATCTTGATAACGAGATGGAGGTCATCAGTTCATTAGAAAAAAGTGAGTATGCTTCGCATTTTCACACTCATATGAACTTGTTTTATCAGCACTCTGAAAAACAAGATCGTCTTGAATTACTGCAATTTGCTATGAATATCATTAAGGCCGATGGGCAGATATCAAAAGAAGAAAATTCCTTTTTCAACGAACTATATGACGCATGGAATGAAGAAGCTGAATAAGAAAAACCCGGAAGCGTTTCCGGGTTTTTCTTATTAATGAGGGGTTGCTATTTTTTTGTTCTTTTGAATGTTCCTTCCATGAATTTAGCTTCTTTGCCATCATGACCCGTTCCATACATGGTCATTGTATAGCTATCATCATCATGAAATTTCATCACCTGTTTCATATCTGTTTCTTTCTTCATTCCGGGATCTGATTGTTTACCGGTCATAGTCAGTGTTTTGCTGGCTTCATCATAGGTTCCTTCCATTCTTACGATGCCGGAACCCAGATTATCAATCCAGCTGAGCACAAATTTCTTTTTCATTTTATCATAGCCCATAATTCCATGGCCTTTCATTTCCATACCCATCATATTGCTGGAAAAATCTGACATCTGATACAATCCGTTCATAGCCACTGTAACCACATCAGTTGCTTTTGAATAGCTGGGCGGTTGTGAAGGGTCCATCCACTGCGCTACCGAATCGCAGACCCAGGTACCGGTATGGCCGTTCATCCAGGCATGTTCAGGTCCGGGTGTGGCAAAATCCTGCCAGGCCTTCATCATTTCAGCTTGTGCTGCTGAGTCGGGTGGGGCGGTAGTGGTGTTGGTTTCGGTTGTTTCAGGTTTAGTTTCATCCTTCTTTCCTTCATCTGTTTTCTTTTCATTGTTACAGGCAAAAAGGAGAACCGATGCTGATAAGCAGGTAAAAAGTATTCGTTTCATAAAACAGTTTTAGGGAGAGAAGGTACTAAATCGGCTGGCAGTTTGCAAGAAAGTAAAGGATGAAATTGTTATAGGCAGGACGAATGACCAATAATGAACTATAACTGGCTGATTTTTATCTGCATGACAGTGGCAATACTGGTAGCCCGTTCTTTGGCCTGAAAGGCTTTTTCACCTTCGAACGACTCATCAACTGACTCTTTGAAGTAACGAAGCCATGTTTCAAAATGCTGTTTTTGTAAGGCAGACTGTTTGTGAAGATCCAGATGGGGCTGCATGGCATTCTTCCGGTAAGTATCAGATTGAAAAAGGATCGCATCCCAGAAATCAACCAGCACCGGTAAGTGATGTTGAAGGTCAATTTTAGCCACATCAGTAAACAGGTAGTTGATAGAATCATCAGCCAGCAATTTCTCATAAAACCTTGTTACCAGATGCAGAAGGTCTTCCCTGTTTTGTATGTCCTTTTTTTCATTCATTGATTATGGCATATAATTTTTCTGCGTCAGACTTATTGAATAACTGTGTACCATCGTTCATGGTGGCAGCACTACCACATGCCACACCAAAGCGAATAGCTTCCCGCAATGTCATTCCTTTCTGCAGAGAATAGGTAATGCCGGCCACCATACTGTCGCCTGCGCCTACAGTACTCTTCTTTTCCACTTGCGGGGCTTCTACAAAATATCTTTTTTCTTCAGTGATAAGCCAGGCACCCAACGGGCCCATAGACACTACCATAATTTCGGTATAACCATCCCGGATGGCCTGTTGTGCAGCATCGGGTACTTCCTCTTTATCCAGCCATTCTACATTCAGCATTTTGCAGAGCTCACCGATGTTGGGTTTTATTAAATATGGCTTTCTTCCTTTTAATGCCTGTAAAGCCGGACCGCTTGTATCCACAATGCATTTTGCTCCAACAGCCGCAGCATTCTTTACAATCAGTCCATAAAAATAATCAGGTAATCCCGGAGGTAAACTGCCACTGGCAACGACATAGCTTGGAGCAAAAGACCTGATCTGGTCCACCAGTGATTTAATAGTTTCTTCCAACACTTCTCTTCCCGGAAAAGTGAATCGATATTGATTATTGGTTGATGTTTCAAGTACTATCCAGTTTTCTCTTGTTTCTACTTTTGTATCCACCGCATGAAACAATATTCCTTCTTCTTTTAGTAACGAGCAAAGCATATTTCCATTATGTCCACCTGCGGGAAATAAGGCTACTGAAGAAGCGTCTAATTTCTTTAAAGCCTTGCTGACATTAATGCCGCCACCACCAGGTTCATTTACTACTTCCTTACAGCGAAGTTTGCTTTCTGGTTTCAATTTTTCCACCCTGGAACTTTTGTCAATGCAGGGATTGAGTGTAACAGTAAGAATCATCAGGCAATTATTTTGTGTGATTGTTTTTTGTTTTATTGATCACTGCTTCTATTCTTGCCTGCAGTGTTTCATAATCAGTAAAACCTTTTGCCAGCAGGTAGAATTTTTGCTCATCAGTTTGTATCAATACCTGCGGGAAACTGGTTACCTGTAATTGTTTACATAAGACAAACTCGTAATGTGCTTTTTCTGTATATTCTTCACTGTTGAGTTTTTGGTAAAATTCATCCGCTGGTATGTTGTAAGCTGCAAGCAAATGCCGGTAAGCTTCATCATCGGTCAGGTCCCTTCCTTCAAAGTGTAAGGCGTACTGCAGGTCCGCAGCAAAGGCTACTTGCTGGTCAGGGTAATATTCTTTGAAAATACAAAGTGCAGCAGCAGATTTTTCGGAATGCTGAAGCCAGTCACTTTTATCAGGGTTGAAAATATGCCAGAGATAGTCTTCGCCGAATTTAATGCCAGTGAGCTCTTCCACTTGTTTGTATGCTTTGCTAATATACGGTGCTATTGAGCTGACCGGTCTTTCGTATTCTTTTGGAATCATGCCTCCGGACAACACTTCAAAAGAAAGTGTGCCTTTATATTCCTCCGCAATTCTTCTGATAACAGGGCTAAAGCCGTAACACCATCCGCAATAAGCATCATAACAATAATAAACAACGGGTTCCATAAGCTGCAAACTTATGTATATGCAGGCCTATTAACTTATGACTTCAGAAAAAACTAGTGTGCTTCCAGCCAGTTGGTTCCTTCACCACATTCTGCAATTACGGGCACATCATACGGAAGTGGCAACGCTGCCTGCATGTTTTCAATGATAAGCGGTTTTAATTCTTTCACTTCTGATGTAAGGGCATCGAAAACCAATTCATCATGTACCTGCAAAATCATTTTGCTTTGCATCTTTTCTTTCTTCATGGCGGCATGTACTTTCTGCATCGCCAGTTTAATCATATCTGCGGCTGTACCTTGTATAGGAGAGTTTATTGCATTTCGCTCTGCAAAACCACGGACAGTGAAATTGGCTGAGTTAATGTCCCTTAACCACCTTTTTCTGCCCATCAGGGTTTGTACATAACCATGCTCCCGGGCAAAGTTGATAGTGTCATCCATATATTTCTGGATGCCGGGAAACTCTTTTTTATAATTATCAATAATCTCCTTCGCTTCAGTTATTGATATACCCAGGTTGTCAGCTAACCCGAATGCACCTTGTCCGTAAATGATACCGAAGTTCACACTCTTTGCCTTGTAGCGCATTTCTTTCGTTACTTCCTGTTCCGGAACATTGTAAACCCTGGCAGCAGTAGCTGTATGAATGTCTGTTCCTGCTTTAAAAGCGTTACACATATTCGCATCGCCACTGATGGCAGCAACGATACGCAATTCAATTTGTGAGTAGTCTGCCGATAGCAATATATGTTTATTATCTCTTGGTATAAATGCTTTTCGGATTTCTTTTCCTCTTTCTGTGCGAACAGGAATATTTTGCAAATTGGGATTATTGCTGGCCAGTCTTCCTGTTACGGCCACTGCCTGTCCGTAAGTGGTGTGTACCCTGCCTGTCTTCCGGTTGATCAGTTGTGGCAATGCATCTACATAGGTAGATTTAAGCTTGGATAGTTCACGGAAAGCCAGGATATCATCCACTATCTGGTTTCCTTTAGCGGCTAATTTTAATAAAACATCTTCGCCGGTCTGGTACTGACCCGTCTTTGTTTTTTTAGCAGAAGGATCGAGTTTTAATTTATCAAACAATACTTCGCCCAGTTGTTTGGGGGACGCAAGATTGAAACGTACACCAGCCTGTTTATATACACTTTCTTCCGCCCTCTTAGCTTCGGTTTCCAGTTCTTTGGAGTAATCGGTCAAAAAGTCAACATCAATTTTTATTCCTTCATACTCCATGTCTACCAGTACTTTCACCAGCGGATTTTCCACTTCGTTAAATACTTTTTCAACTTCTTTTTGTTTAAGCAGGGGAGTAAATATATTTTTTAATTGTAAAGTGATGTCGGCATCTTCCCCGGCATATTCTTTTATTTTTTCAATTTCCACATCCCGCATATTGCCCTGCGTTTTTCCCTTTTTGCCGATCAGTTCTTCAATATGAACCGGCTCATAGCCTAAAAATTTTTCACTTAACAGGTCCATGCTTCTTTTTCCATCAGGTTCAATAACGTAGTGTGCCAGCATGGTATCAAATATGTTACCGGATAGTTCAATGCCATACCATTTTAGCACCAGCATATCGTATTTGGTATTCTGACCAATCCATGTTTTTGATGGGTCGGAAAACAGGGTTTCAAAATGAGCCAGTATTTCTTTCGTTCTTTGCTGATCGGCAGGACAGGGTACATAAAATGCTTCTGCGGGTTTAACAGAAAAGCTGAGACCCACCAGTTCTGCATCATTGGCATCAATGCCGGTAGTTTCTGTATCAAAACAGATCTCGTCATACTTTTTTAATGCTGCAACCAGTTTTTTAATAGCCACATCTCCTTCAACTGATTGATAGTTATGCGGAGTGTTATGTATGTTTTTATCGACACTTAATCCTTCCCCGGAATTCTCATCAATCATTATTGCTTCGGCAGGTTTAGGTGCTGGTTCAGTGCTTTCGATAATATTACCAAAAAGGTCTGTTTGAACTCCCTGAGGAATTTCTTTTTCAATAACCGATTTTACGGGGGCAGCAACTGAGAAATCTTCCCCAAGCAATCTTTTACCTAATGTTCTGAATTCTAATTCTGCAAAAACTTCTTTTAATTTTTCTTTATCCCATTCTTTCAGCCTGAAATCTTCTTCATGAAATTCAACCGGCACACTGGTAATAATGGTGGCCAGTTTCTTGGAAAGGATGGCCAACTCTTTTCCTTTCTTCACTTTTTCCCCCATGGCTCCTTTTATTTTATCAACATTGGCCAGCGTATTCTCCAATGAACCATATTCGGCTAAAAATTTTGCAGCAGTTTTTTCACCCACACCCGGTATGCCTGGTATATTGTCCACCGCATCGCCCATCATACCCAGCATATCTATTACCTGGCTTACATCTTTAATATTCCATTTGGCACAAACCTCTTCAGGACCCAGTATCTCCGCATCATTTCCCTGGTAAGCAGGTTTGTAAATTTTTATTTTTTCAGAAACCAGTTGTCCATAGTCCTTATCAGGGGTAACCATATATACTTCGTAACCGGCTTTTTCACCTTGTTTGGCCAATGTGCCGATCACATCATCCGCTTCATATCCGTCCAGTGCAATAATGGGTATATTGAATCCTTCAATTATTTTTTTGATATCGGGTACTGCAGACAGAATATCTTCCGGGGTTTCCTGCCGGTTGGCTTTATAGTCAGCAAAATCTGTATGTCTTTCTGTAGGGGCGGATGTGTCAAAGCAAACAGCCATATGAGATGGTTTTTGCTTATTGATGAGTTCCACCAGTGCATTGGTAAATCCAAACTGTGCATTGGTGTTCTTGCCTTTGGAAGTAAGGCGTGGATTACGGATGAGTGCATAATATGCCCGGAAAACAAGGGCGAAAGCATCAAGCAGAAAGATTCTTTTATCCATGCCCCTAAGGTAAAGATTTCATTCGGAGGCATTGACAAAAACACAACAGCCCCGGTCTTATGACCGGGGTGTTATTTATTAACGCTGCTTTGCTTGGTTTCTTAGTTGATAGAAAGTTTCAGTGCTGTATTTTCTTCTTTGGTAGCAGCAGGCTGCTCTGCTTTAGTATTTTGTGTTTCAGTATTGTTTACAGAAACAGTTGTATTACTAAAAGCTGCCGGCTGTGTAGTAGCCACCTGGTTCATGCCACTTAACGCTGATTCATCTTTATGAATGAAATTCAGGTACAAAGCGAAGAAAAGTAAATTGAAGGCAAAGAAGTTGGCGATCTTGCGGACACGTCTTTTCATAAATACTGGATTTATCGGTTTTACAAATATTGGATTTCGTTCGGTTTTCATAGCTAAGATAGAACGGGGTTATTCCGTCAGCAAATCCGGAAGAAAGAAAATGCCAAAATCAGGCACAAGTACTCAGGGGGAACTCGTAAAACTACGAGAGGTCTATTTTTTCATGGTTTCCAACTCCTTTTGCAACCGAAACATCTCATCTCTCAATCTGGCCGCTTCCATAAAATCAAGATCCCTGGCTGCTTTCTCCATTTCTTTCTTGATTTTGGAAATGGCCTTTTCCATTTGAGGAATCGTTTTGTACACTTCCTGTTCTTCTGCTGCTACGGTTACCAATTCCTCATCCGGGGCAAGGGCATAAGGGTTCTTAACATCATATCCTTTGATATCCAAAACGGATGTCTGTGCAAATACATCCTGTGTTGTTTTGGAAATTGTTCTGGGTGTAATGTTATGTTCAATATTATAGGCAATCTGCTTTTCACGGCGACGGTTCGTTTCATCAATCGTCTTTTGCATACTCTCTGTCATCTTATCTGCATAAAAGATAACAAGGCCGTCCACATTACGGGCCGCACGGCCGGCAGTTTGGGTTAAACTTTTTTCGTTACGGAGAAAACCTTCTTTGTCAGCATCTAAAATGGCAACGAGTGAAACTTCAGGTAAATCCAAACCTTCCCGTAACAAGTTAACACCCACCAGCACATCAATTTTTCCTAATCGCAATTCACGGAGTATCTCCACTCTTTCTAATGTGTCTACTTCACTGTGTATGTATTTGGATTTGATATTGATCTTATGCAGGTATTTATCCATTTCCTCCGCCATACGTTTGGTGAGTGTCGTTACCAGCACCCTGTCACCTTTGGTGACTCGTTTATCTATTTCATCTAGTAAATCATCAATCTGGTTTACAGAAGGACGGATTTCAATCGGTGGATCTAATAAGCCTGTTGGCCTTACAACCTGCTCCACCACCACACCTCCGCATTTTTCCAGTTCATAATCATCCGGTGTGGCGGAAACAAAAATCACCTGGTTTTGCAGTGATTCAAATTCATGAAAGTTAAGCGGACGGTTATCCAGTGCACTTGGCAAACGAAAACCATAATCTACCAATATTAATTTCCGGCTTCGGTCGCCGCCATACATACCACTTACCTGGGGTATTGTCTGGTGACTTTCATCCACGACCATCAGGTAGTCTTTTGGAAAATAATCCAGCAGGCAGAATGGCCTTGTCCCGGGTTTGCGGCGGTCAAAGAAACGGGAATAGTTTTCTATGCCATTACAATAGCCCAGTTCCCGTATCATTTCAATATCATAATTCACCCTTTCCGTCAATCGCTGTGCTTCTATATATTTTCCTTCTTTCTTGAAATACTCGGCCTGTGCTGCTACTTCATCCTGTATTTCGTACAGTACCTGCTGCAGAATATCTTTGGGTGCAACGTATAAATTGGCAGGAAAGATGGCAGCATTCTCCATTAACCCTATTCGTTTTCCCGTTACTACTTCTATGCTTTCAATCTCTTCTATCTCATCTCCAAAGAAAGTGATGCGGTATCCATAATCAACATACGGTAGGTTGATATCCACTGTATCTCCCTTTACCCGGAAACTGCCGCGGTTAAAATCAATCGTTGTGCGGTTGTACAACGAGTTGACCAAAGAATGCAAAAATGCCTGCCGGGAAATGGTTTGACCTTTATTAATGCGGATAATGCCGTTTTCATAATCAGTAGGGTTGCCCATACCATAAATACAACTTACCGATGCCACTACTATGATATCCCTTCGTCCGCTTAACAGGCTGGAAGTGGCCCTAAGGCGAAGTTTATCCAGTTCATCATTTATACTCAGGTCTTTTTCAATATAGACATCACTCACCGGCATATAAGCTTCCGGTTGGTAGTAATCGTAATACGAAACGAAATACTCCACTGCATTCTCCGGAAAAAACTGTCTGAACTCACCATACAATTGTGCTACCAGGGTTTTATTATGCGTCAAAACCAGTGTAGGCCGCTGGGTATTTTGTATCACGTTGGCGATGGTGTAGGTTTTGCCGCTTCCGGTTACTCCCAGCAGTGTCTGGTATTTTTCATCATTCAGCACACCATCAGTCAACTGGCGGATAGCTTCAGGCTGGTCGCCTGCAGGGGGAAATGGAGTATGAAGCTTGAAAGGCATTGAACCCGCAATTTACCAAATCAGTTAGGGAAAAACTAAGGAAGATTAACACTGGTTAACACCAAAGTCATGCAACAGGCAAACCGGAAAAACTATCTTTATCCGCTTTCCCTTCCGTTGGTGTAACAGGAAGATAAAAGCAACATTTTACAGATTACCTTACCGAACTAAATTCAACAAATGAAAAAGCAAAGAGGCCTGCTGATAATATTGGTACTTATTTCAGCTTCGCTGTTTTCACATGCCCAAAAGATTGACTCGGTTTTGAATGCACTTTCTGCCAGCTTACCTGTCGAAAAAATATATATACATTACGATAAAGAGTATTATGTGGCCGGTGAAACGATCTGGTTTAAAGCATATCTCTACAATGAAGGAAAACCTGGTGGTATCAGCAGCAATTTGTATGTGCAGTTTGTAGATGCAAATGGTCAGCTCATCAGTTCAGGCCGGTATCCGGTTATGGGAGCTGTTACGAAAGGCAGTATTGTAATACCTGATTCTCTTCCGCAAGGCAATTATTACATAAGAGCAGTAACACCCAACATGCTCAATGGTGATGAGGAATTCATTTACAAAAAGAACTTATTTATCTACCGTCCGTCAGCCGCTGCAGCTGCCGGGGTGAAACCTCAGCAGACTGTATCACTTCAGTTTTTTCCGGAAAGCGGTTATCTTATTGATGGTATTCTGACTGTTGTTGGATTTAAAGCCAATGATCAGTGGGGAGTCCCTGTCGAGGCGCATGGAATAATAAAAACAGATGACGGAACAACAGTAGCCCCTTTTCACAGTTACCACGATGGAATTGGCAAAGTGCAGTTCAAGCCGATAGCAGGAAAAAAATATACAGCTGAGCTGGAAACCACTGCCGGTAAAAGAATATTTTCTTTACCAGAGGTACAGACATCAGGCATCAATCTTAAAATTCAGGATGAAAAAGGGGGAAAGAAATTTCAACTTTCCCGCGGCAGTAAAGAAAAAGAGAAGTTTGAGACAGTATTACTTGTGGTGCAAATCAATAATCATGTAGTGAATGAGTTTGAAATTACATTTGAAGACTACCCTTCTGTAATCGGGCATATCCTTACCGATAGTCTTCCATCCGGTATTTTGCATTTTACGGTGTTTACGATGGATCGGTTACCCGTTGCAGAAAGACTCAGTTTTGTAGATAACGGAGAGTATAAAGGTCATGCCTCCATAGTTCCGGTAACTACAAGCCTGGATAAACGGGCCTCAAATTCACTTGAACTCAATTTTTCAGATTCACTGCAGTTTAGCTGCTCCGTTTCTATTGTTGATATGTCTGGCGGAAACTTTGGTGATGAGGATAATATCTGGTCCCGGTTTCTATTAACCAGTGACCTCAAAGGATATATTTATAATCCTGCCTGGTATTTCAACCAAAGAGGAGACTCCGTAAAACAAGCTCTCGATAATTTAATGCTCACTCACGGTTGGAGCCGGTTCAATTGGACAAAACTTTTTGCCGGGCAATATCCTCAGCAGAAATATATCGACCAGGACCTGATAGCTATTTCCGGTAAAGTGGTAGACGAGAGAAACAAACAGCCTTTATCATATGGTCAGTTGAATGTATTACTGGAAGCAGCAGACTCTTCCCAGCAAACAATAGAATTGCCTGTTGATGAAAAGGGAAGATTTGCCAGGGATTCTATGTTTTTCACAGGAAATAGTAAGCTCTTTTATGGTTATCTCGATAAAAACGGAAAGCTAAAACCCGGGGTTGTGGAAATGGATACAGATTCATTGAGCTATATCATTAACCGTGTGCCAAAGAACCTTGAAATTTTTGCAGGAATAAAAAACCCGTTAAGCCTATTCAATAAAGAGGAGATAGACAACAGGATTGGATTTGTAAAATCTGAAAACGATGAGAAAGTAAAAGAACTGGCGAATGTGAATATTCAGGCCAAATCTTCCAAAAAACCTGTGGATGTGGTGAATGAGAAATATACCACAGGTGTTTTCAGGGCGCCGGGAAAAGTTACCCTTGATAATATCAATGAACCGGCCAATGACAGGGCAATGAATGTAGTGGATTATATAAAGAACAGGATACCACAACTGACTTTGCAGGGGGGAACATTTGTAAACAGGAAAAATTTTAGTCTTCAGTCAGGACGTAACTGGGTGGTTGGAATTTTTCTGAATGAAATTCCAACGGACATTAATCAACTCAGAATATTAAGAGCGGATGATGTAGCCCTGGTGAAATTCTATGAAGCCGGGTTTGTAGGTGTAGGCAGCGGATCGCCGGGAGGTGCGTTGGCTGTTTATACAAAAGAAAAGTCGAACAAGGATTTGAAGCCAGACAAACTTGATTATGTGGAAGCGGATGGGTATGCAATCACGAAAGAGTTTTATCATCCTGATTACAGCGTACCAGATCCCCGTCATGCACTGGCGGATAAAAGAACAACTTTATACTGGAACCCGGATGTGATCACTGACGGAGAAACAAAAGTGGTGAAGCTGAATTTCTTTAATAATGACTTTACAAAGAAATATAAAGTGGTGGTAGAGGGATTTGAGGCAACCGGTCGGTTGGTGCATGTAGAAAAAATTATCGGGCAGTAATGATACTATGATATAAAGAGAAGCCCCTTTCCAATTTTTGAAAAGGGGCTTCTATATTATGAAGAATATTATTAAAACTCAGCAGACACAATAATGGAAGGCTCTTCCGCTACTTTACCTGCTTCGATAGCCTGACCTGTTACACCAAAATCTTTCAGTTTAATACTAAAATTGGCCGCTACTTTTATTTTACCATCCGCAACGGTAATGGTTCCTTCTACTTTGGTGGCCTTGCTTACGCCTTTAATAATTATAGTTCCGTTTACTTGTACTTTATATGTACCATTCTTATCAAACTTTACTTTGTTTACTTTTTCAATAGTACCGGTATAAGTGAATTTCGGGAACTTGTCAGAATCCAGCCAGTTGGGTGCATTAAAATGCTCCTGAATTTTGGGATTACTGAAAGCAAAATTCTTTACAGCCGCTTCAAATGCTACAGCACCCGTTTGAGTGTCAATAGAGCCAATCACAGTTTTGTTTTCAGCTTTGGGTAACGCATCTTTTGGTGTGGTTGCGTCAAAAGTTACTGTTGCAGATGAAGTTGTTTTCTTTTGAGCGAATACAGCGCCTGCTGCAAAAACTAAAGCCAGTACCAAGGTTGTTTTTTTCATGTGTGATTTTTTAGGTTTTATTTTTTATTTAATGCTGATCGTTTAAAAGTAATAGAAGTGGTCCCGAGGATTTCACTATATATACTGCCGCTGCAGGACCCCTTTAAAGAAACTTCATCGCCGGTTTTAATTTCTTTTACCTGTTCGTATTGTTCTTTTTCAAAAGAGAAAGCAATGTAGGAACCTGTTGAATCAGCAAACTGTATAGTGGTTGTCGAGTCACTCAATCTTTCTACTTGTGTTGTTTTTCCGTTTACAACAAGAATTTTCTCCCTGTATTTTTTGTTTGCTGCGGTATCATTTACTATAAATTCCCGGATAAGGTCTGTGGCATTTACAGTATAATCTGCTCTAACATCGGTTGTCTGTGTAAACGTTTCAGACATCACATATTTCTCACCCATTTTATAGGCTGCAAAGGCAATAACCGGGCCTATAATAATCCATACAAACTTTTTTAACCAGTTATTCAGGGGCAATGCGGTCAGGATAAAAACTATAGCTGCAATAGCTGCGATAAATGCCGCCGGCTGTAACATAGCAAAGGCAGACTGACCAACACCCAGGTCCACCAGGGTATTGGTGAATAAATAGTAAACGGTTATTTGTGATAAAGTCATGACCCCGGCAACAAAAGCCGGAAGGGAAGATTTTTTCTTTTGACTTACTAATGCAATTGTCAGAATTATCAAAGCAGGGATCAGCCAAAAGGCATAAAAGCTTAAGGCAAGTTGCGGGAAGGGGTTTCCCAGTTTGAAATTTGTCTCGGAAATATGAAAGAAACTACCGGCAGGCAGGTCATATCCTTTAACCTTTATTGTTTGCCATTTTACCCAGGGCAAAAAATAGCTGAACAGTAAGATTAGCCCCGATCCTATGTGTAGCCATTTGACCGTTTTGTTGCTTGTAGAATTATTCATGGATTCGTTATAACGAGTGTCGTTTATAAATGGTTGCGACCCGATTAAACAAAAATACAATGTTTAAACATTGAATAATCAAAACGGGTCAAAATATTTTGTGAAGAAATGAAAAGCCCCAACGACCTGTTGGGGCTTATACTTGCCAACCCATTGATAAATATCGAAAAAGAAATTATGCAGCCTGCATTTCCTTGATCTTCTCCCTGATTTTAGTTTCTATTTCTTTGGCCAGTTCAGGATTATCCACCAGCAATTGTTTTACTGCATCCCGGCCCTGTCCGAGTTTATCATTATTGTAGCTGTACCAGCTGCCGCTTTTTTGAACAATGCCCAGTTCAGTACCCATATCAATGATCTCGCCGGTTTTGGAAATACCCTCGCCGAAGATGATATCAAACTCAGCTGCACGGAAAGGAGGGGCTACTTTATTCTTCACCACTTTCACTTTCACATGGTTACCGATAGCTTCATCACCGTCTTTCACCTGTTGTGTGCGGCGGATATCGAGGCGAACAGAAGCATAGAACTTCAGGGCATTACCACCGGTAGTGGTTTCAGGATTACCAAACATCACCCCGATCTTTTCCCGAAGCTGGTTGATGAAAATGCAAATGGTATTTGTTTTAGCGATGGTAGCTGTCAGTTTACGCAGCGCCTGGCTCATCAAACGGGCATGAAGGCCCATTTTGCTGTCGCCCATTTCGCCTTCCAGCTCACTTTTAGGAACGAGGGCTGCCACAGAGTCAATCACCACCACATCCAGTGCGCCGGAAAGGATCAGGCGGTCGGCAATCTCCAGGGCCTGTTCGCCATAATCAGGTTGTGATATCAATAAATTATCTACATCCACTCCCAGTTTTTTGGCATAACTGCTGTCAAATGCATGTTCAGCATCTATGAAAGCACACATTCCCCCTTTCTTTTGCGCTTCTGCAATAACATGAGTGGCGATGGTGGTTTTACCGGATGATTCAGGACCGTAGATTTCAACAACCCTTCCTCTTGGTAAGCCACCAATACCCAGGGCCACATCCAGGCCAATGGAACCAGTAGAAATCACTTCTTGTTGTTGTTCGGCTTTGTCACCCAGCATCATCACACTGCCTTTGCCGTAGTCCTTCTCCAGCTTATCCATGGTAAGCTTAAGGGCTTTGAGTTTTTCATTGTTCGTACTCATGTCTGTAGTTTTTTCAGTTTTTGCCATGCGTTAAAATTAAGTGTTTGCGTATTGTAGGCCGAAAAATTCCGGCTGAACATCAAAACTAAATGATTTAGCAAATAAAAGCTAATATTTTGGGGATTATTTTGAAAAATTACCAGTTAGTGGTATTAGCCCAAAACAAAACCGGTTATTCTTGAAGTAGTTCCTGCTGAATCCGATATTAATCCGGACTAAACATAAGTAAGATAAAAATTGATATCGGCGAACGGGTAGAACAACTAACTAATAGAATGCAAAAAACCAACCAGCCTCAATGAAGTCATTGCCGCTGATTGGTCAATCTGGTAAAGCTCTCATCGGCCTTTTACAGCCTAAAAGTATTAGTCATCCTCCTCATGTACATGGATGTGCTGGTGATGGGCACCTGCAGCAATATGCAGGGCAAAGCCCATAATGGCCAGGTCCTTCAATAGGTTGATCAGGGCAAATCTTCTCATATCCTCTGCCCCGGCATTGTTATAATTGGGGAGGTGAATGGTCAGAATAAAAATGAGCAACAGGACAGCCAGCAGGTACCCTGTAACCTTTACAAACTGGTTGGTTAAAAAAGACAGGCCCACCAAAATAAAAGCACCGCCCACCACATAGGCCCATTTAATACCACCTACGAGGGAAAGCGGAACATATACCATCAGGTCCCTGGGATACATGAAATGGAAAATTCCAAATGCTATTAATACCACCGCCAGCAGGTAAATAGCTATCCGTGATACAATGTGATAATGCTTCATACAGATAGTTTTTGTAGGTAAAAGGTAGTTTATTTAAGTTTCACATTATATGATTTTACACCATTCTGCTTATGATACAACAGGTTCCGGCAGAAAACAGCTCATTTTGAGGCTTGTCATTCTTTTTACTGAGTGCTATCATTGTTTTGGCTTGCAGGAAATACTACCTTACAAATACTAAACGGTTAATCATGAAAAAGGTATTGCAAATGGCATTCTTGCTGCTGTTTATCGTGGCAGGATGCGGGCCTTCTTCCAAAATAACCAGCAGCTGGAAAGCGGATAATGCATCTCCTAAAAAGTTTAAAAAAATCGTGGTGGTGGGTATTATCCGGGAGGCCGACAGAACATTGCGGGAAAAAATTGAACAGCACCTGGCAGCCGACCTGCGGGATCTGGGTTATGATGCTACCTGCAGTTGCGATGAGTATAACCCTAAAACATTTGAAAACATGACCGAAGACCAGGTAATCGGTAAAATGCGCAATGCAGGAGTGGATGCGGTGTTGACCGTAGTATTGCTGGATAAGACAAAGGAAAGGTATTATGTGCCCGGCCGTGTCCGTTATACTCCCTATGTTGTGTATCACAACCGGTTCTGGATCTACACCCGTACTGTTTATGACAGGATTTATACAGAAGGTTATTATGCTGAAGACACCAAGTACTTCTGGGAAACCAACCTGTATGACCTGACAGAAAACGGGCAGCAGTTGATTTATTCCGCACAAAGCCAGTCTTTCGATCCCATTTCATCAGAAACACTGGGTCATGAATATGGCCAGATGATCGCCAAAGACATGGTGAAGAACAATGTGCTGATGGACCTGAAAAAAAATACATTGATGAAAGCAATGTGATGGATATATCAGAGTGACAAGTATCATCCATTCTGCTGAAGAATCTCATAGGAAATGAAGGTGACGAAACAGATATTTGAAACGACAGGTTCTAATTGTTCACCGTTAAAGAATGGGTTATGAAAAATACATCAAAAATGCTCATTGCATTAGGAGCCGGCCTGGCAATTGGAGGTGTATTGGGAGTATTGTTTGCACCTGATAAAGGTTCAGAAACAAGGAAAAAAATTTCTGACCAGGGTAAAAAACTGGCAGATAAAGTGAAAAACAAATTTCACAAAGAAAAAGAGTTCGAAAAAATGAATGGCAGGGTTGAAGAGCTCATCTGAACCTTTGAACAGCCTGCCATAGGCAAATAATTATGAGTGATGAATTTAACAGGATAGAATCATTGCTGGGGCAGGCAAAAGAGTATGTGAACACCAGGATAGCACAATTCAAGCTTTCTGTTGCAGAGAAAATATCCAAAACTATGGCAACAGTAATAGCAGGATTGGTAGCTGCCCTGGTGTTCTTTTTGTTTTTGGTCTTTGCGGGAGTAGCTGCTGCCATTGCATTGGGACAATGGACCGGTTATATGTGGCTGGGCTTTTTGATTATAGCAGTCGTTTACCTGTTAATGGCAGTCATTGTTTGGAAAGCAAAGGATCGCTTACTGGCCCTGCCTATTATGAATGCCATAATCGGTCGTCTCTTTGATGAAGAGGAGGTGGAAGATGAAAAAGATTAGACGGGTACAAGATATTAAGCAGGAACGAATGCGGCTGCGCATCAGGCAACTGGAGCTGGAGAAGCAGCTAAAAAAAAGCTGGAAGGAACTGAAGACCGGAACAAAGCCCTCCATTGAACCTGAAGAAAAAACTAAAGAACCCGAAGAGGAGCAAAGCCGGTCATTGTGGTCACTTGCACTGGATTACGGAACCGCCTATATCACTCAGAAACTGGCTGCCAAAGCAGGACAGGCCACAGAAGCCAGGGTTAAAGAAAGTATGGACAATTTTGCAGAAAAAATCAGGACTACTTTTTCCCGGAAGAGAAAACGGTAAGGGGGTCCTCAACTATTCCTTTTTATTTTTGTTCTTCTTACAAGCAGTTATTATGAATTGGTCCGTACTTGAATCAGAAGAACAATTAGCCGCTATAATAGGTCAGTCGTATAACCGGCCGCAGGTCATTTTCAAACACTCTACCCGGTGTTCCGTCAGCAGCCTTATAAAAACAAGGCTTGAAAGATCAGCCATTCCTTCCCACATTGATTTTCATTACCTGGATCTGATCCGTTATCGTTCCGTTTCTAATAAAATTGCAGAGGAATTTAATGTCTGGCATGAGTCGCCACAAGTGCTGCTTATCCGTAATGGCGAATGTGTATTTGATGAAAGCCATCTGGCAATATATATGGAAGATATTGTTGCCGAAGCTCCTGCAGTAAATAAGCAATAGTGGTTTCAATACGTCCCTCTACCTTTTCATTGAGGAAACACGAGCCATAAGTAATACAGCTGCGTTAAAAGGAGTAAATTCATGGTGAAATCAGTTACATGCCGCTTAGCTATGTTGTTTATGGTTCCCTTTCTTTGGTAGTGATAACACTTATACTGTTTATATTCTCGAAAAAGAAGGATAAATAAATTAAAGTCATGAAAGAAAACTGGCCGTATATATTCCTGGTGAGTATGCTTTCATTGGCCTTTATTATTTTTCTAATAAGGCAAAACAGGAAAGATCAAAAGCAGTTGGAAAAAAAGCTGAATGAAGATTATCACAAGACAAAGGACCAGGAAAATGATGTGGACACAGAAGACACACCCAAATAGGACTAATCAGTATCAGGTTCATACCCTGACAGTTATCAGTAAATAGTTGTAATAATTACTGTAGCCTTGTACAGAGATATAATTGGTAAACAGCCATTATGCAGCAACAACCAAGTTTTAATAACCAGATCAAGCAGCTGATGATCCTTGTTCTCCTGCTGCTGCTGATTTTTATTGCGCTGAAAGAGCTGTATGTATTTCTTCCCGGCTTGCTAGGCGCATTGACATTATATATCCTGAGCCGGGGCAGTTATTTTCAACTGGTTTATCACCGTAAGTGGCGAAAGGGCTGGACTGCCGGTATGTTTATGCTGGGATTTATGGTTTTGCTCGGCTTGCTGATATACTTCACCGTTGTTTTACTGGAAAAGCAGGTAGAACCCTTTTTTAATAACCCCGCCTCATCCCTAAGCCAGGCCAAACAGGCCATCGTTGAAGTACAGGAAAAAGCTGGTATCGTTATTATTTCGGATGAAAGCCTTGCTGATCTTCAGCACCGCATATCAACTTTTATTCCCTCACTGGTCAATGATACTTTGAACCTGCTGTTTAACCTGGCCATCCTCTTATTTGTGTTTTATTACATGCTGGTGCATGGCAAAGAAATGGAAGCATTCCTGGCAAAGATCATCCCACTTAAAAAAACAAATATTGATGTGCTGGCTTCAGAAACCAAACGGCTGGTAAAGGTCAGTGCATTGGGTATTCCTATCATTTCAATTATACAGGGTATGACTGCCACTATCGGTTATATCATTTTTGGTGTGGACGAGTTTGTATTGTGGGGTTTCTTCACCGGCGTTTTTGCTTTCTTCCCGGTAGTGGGTACTATGATCATCTGGGTACCATTGGTTATTTACATGTATGTCAGCGGTGATACCTGGAACGCCATGGGACTGGCCATCTATAGCTTTGTGGTTACCGGTAATATTGACTACCTGGCCCGCATCAGCTTACTGAAAAAAATGGGCAATGTTCATCCTTTGGTTACAGTAATTGGTGTAATTGTGGGATTAGGATTGTTTGGTTTTATTGGTTTGATATTTGGTCCCTTGCTGGTGAACTATATCATTCTCCTTTTCCGCATTTATATGAATGAGTTTATAGAACCAAAGGAACCCGAAACAGCCGAAAGCTAACCTACTTTATCCATTGCTTTTAGTTCCTGTAATAATTGAATGACCTCGTTGTCTTCCACCTGGGAAAAGTCTTCGTAAAAATTGCCGATCGAAAAAAATGGGTAAGGGGTGTGCAGGCAAATGAATTCATCTACCACATGACTGATTCTTTCTGCTGCCTGTTCGGAAGAAACAGGCACCGCCACTACTATTTTCGCCGGTTGTTTATTACGTAATATTTTGATAACACTCAATATGGTTCTTCCGGTAGCAATGCCATCATCTGTTACTATGACGATCCTGTCTTTTATGTCAACAGGTTCTTTATTTCCCATGAATTGTTTGTAACGTTCCTTTAGCTGCTCCCGGATGCGTTTTGTTTCGTCAAGGATATATTTTTCAGGAATATCAAAACAGTCTTCGGCAATACTCCCCTCCAGGCTTACAGCGCCTATGGCATACTCGGGATTTGCAGGGTGACCTAATTTTTTGGCCATCAACAAGTCCAGTGGCAAGTCCAGGTAGCGGGCCAGGTAATACCCGAGTGGTACACCTCCTCTTGGAATAGCCATTATCACAGCGGCTTGATGTTTATACTTGTCCAGTAAAGGGGCCAGCTGTGCAGCTGCATCAAATCGGTTTTTGAAAAACATGATCTTTAGTTTAATGGTTCCAGGTATTATCATCAATAATCACGGATTGCCGGAGATGATGCAGGAACCAGTCTGTAGCCAGCCGGGCAACTTCTTCCAGCTTTCCGGGTTCTTCAAACAAATGAGTAGCGCCTTCTACGAGTGTCAATTTTTTTTCGCAGGATAAATTCTCCAGTGCCTGCCGGTTTAGTGACAGTACTTCTTCATCAAGTGAACCGACAATGAGAAGTGTAGGAGTTTTTACATCATTTAATGAATCAGCAGCAAGATCGGGGCGGCCGCCTCTAGATACAACAGCGCTGATAATATTGCTGCATTGTACAGCTGCCTTTAAAGCGGATGCGGCACCGGTACTGGCACCAAAATATCCGACAGGAATAGTCTGGCCAAAATCTCTTTGTGAGATCCATTGGGTAATGGCAATGAGCCGCTCTGTCAGTAAGTCAATATTGAACCGGTTGGCATAAACAGCATCTTCCTCCGGTGTAAGAAGGTCGGCCAGCAAAGTGGCAATATGATGCTGGTTCAGAATATCGGCAACAAACCTGTTTCGGGGACTGAATCGGCTGCTGCCGCTTCCATGAGAAAAAATGACCAGCCCCATCACTTTTCCGGGAATGGTCAGGGTGGCCTGCAGCCTGATAGTATCTACAGGTATGATTATATCATTCTGTACGATATTTTGCATAAATCATCCTCCTTTCAAGCCGTCGTATTCAATTTACTGTTATGACAGGGCAGATTTAGCTGAGATGACTCATTAAGCAGGGTGAACCTTATCATTTCAGTAATTTTTCAAAGCCAGGTTCAACAGGGGGGCAATAACCGATGCGCCGGTTAATTATGGTGAGTTTGATCAGGCATTGCGGTACCCTTGCAGGAATAAATATCAGCCAACGGGTTAATCTAAATCATCCGGCACATCCGGATAGATTAACAACTTTGGCTCTTAATTTTTTTAAATTTAAAATATGAAATAGCCTTTCCGGATCCGGCATATTTCATAGAAACAAATTCAAACAATAAAAACAAGTACAATGAAAAAGCAATACTGGATCAATGTAAAGCATGTTGACAACAGAATGGTCATCTTCCTGAATGGTGAAGTTATTTGGGATAGCGGTATCATCCAGGACGACCCTGAACTGGACAAGTATATTGAAATAACTGATCACCTGGTGGACCATAAAGACCATGTGAATGAACTGATCTTTGAAGGTTTCAATGATTCTTATTCTCATGGTGAGTTTGAAGAAGATCTTAACCCCTGGCATTTTCAATACAGGGTAATAGTGAGAATTGTAGATGAAAAAGGAAATGTAACAGAAGAGAAAGATATGCTGGCGCCTTATAATGAAAAACACCTGTCCAATCCTAATATAAGGGCGATGAACAACAGCTACCAGATCATATTTAAAAACGACGAATTCAAAGTGATATCTAATTCACTGGTGCAAAAGTTCAGCAGGTAAGCAATTAGCCACCATTCACTTCCTGATAAGGTCCCTGATGACAACGGAGGAGGCCACCGCTCCGAACACGGCGGGCAGGTACGAAATAGTACCATAGGCCGACTTCTTATAGTTTTTACCATCGGTAAGCATCAGGCTTTCCTTTATCGGTTCTTCAGGGGAGAAAACCACTTTTACTCCCCTATATATTTTATAGTCTTTTAGTTTTTTCCGGATCTGCTGCGCAAAAGGGCAATTATAGGTTTTGGAAATATCCACTACCTGCAGGCGGGTGGGATCCAGTTTGGCTCCTGCCCCCATACTGCTCACCAATGGCAATTTACTTTCATAAGCCAGCCTGATAAAAGTGACCTTAGGTGTAATGCTGTCAATGGCATCGATAATATAATCCGGGCGATGGGAGAGTTGATGTAATACCATCTCAGGGTTTATGAATTCTTTGATCACCTGCAACTGCATTTCCGGATTTATGGCTTTTAATCGTTCTTCCATGATCTGCGCTTTGGATACTCCATGATTGGTGGCGAGTGCAGGCAATTGCCGGTTGCGGTTGGTAGGGTCTACCACATCACCGTCAATGATGGTCATTTGTCCAACCCCGCTGCGGGCAATGAATTCTGCAGCATAAGAACCAACGCCACCTAATCCCACCACCATTACATGTGATGCAGCCAGTTTGCGGAGAGCTTCTTCTCCGATCAGTAATTGTGTCCGTGATAGCCAGGAAAGATCAGTAGTCATGATTGAAAAATAGCAGCGCCAAAAACAGCCGTTGCATTTTGTTGAAGCTGCAAACTAAGTGAATTGTGGTCAATTGATAAAGATCTGGCAGCAAGATCATACACTGTTTCGATTGAAAGAGCAGCGTCATCAGTTTCCAGGAAGAATCGCTCTGGCGGAATATGTCGAAGCGCCTCTCTAACTCCTTCCTGTTGCAATGCTTTTCCAAATGAAATATAATACCCGTTACTGGTGATGCGGCGGGCCATTGCTGCATTTTTAGCAAAGCCATGAAAGATGACAGGAATTTTGTCTTCCTTTTTTTTCAATAGGGAAAACACTTCCTCCCATGCCCGTACACAATGAATGATCAGGGTCTTTTGAATAGCGTTGGCCAGCAATATTTGTTGTGCAAATACTTCCTGCTGCAGGGAAAAATCAGTACTGCAAACTTTGTCGAGGCCGCATTCTCCAATGGCCAATACATGCGGATGAGTGCTCCATTGTTTAAGTTTCCGGACCTGCTCCTGCCCGTCACCTTCAATGTACCGGGGATGAATACCAATGGAAAAATGACCTGGTAAAGCCGCTTTTTCCCAATGATTGTGCAGGTTTTGAATCATCCATTCATTGGCAGATGGAGCATTGTGACTATGAATATTGATAAACAAGCGGGGAGATTGTGCTGCACAATTTAAGTACTGCAGCGGAGACATAAAGATATAAAATACCTGTTTCTCCAATGAAAACTGAATAAGATTACCTGTTTTTCCCAATGAAAAATGTGAATATTCAGAGGGAAAAAAAGTTTTTTCTCAGTATGCGGGATAAATAAATACTCTATATTTGATACTGGTAATACTGAAAACCCGTTAACAATTCAAAATCTAAAACAACATGGCAACTAAGAAAAAACCCGCCAAGAAAGCTGCTAAGAAACCTGCAGCAAAAAAACCAGCTGCTAAGAAGCCAGCTAAAAAGGCTGCTAAGAAAGCCGCTAAAAAACCAGCTAAGAAAAAATCAGCCCGCAAGCCTAATGCTGCTTTCATGAAAGCATTAACGCCAAGTGCTGACCTGGCAGCAGTGGTAGGCAACAAACCACTGGCCCGTACAGAAGCTGTTAAAAAGATCTGGGCTCACATTAAAGCCAACAAACTGCAGGACAGCAAGAACAGACGTATGATCAACAACGACGCCAAGCTGAAACCCATCTTCGGTGGTAAAGCTCAGGTTTCAATGTTTGATGTAGCAAAAGCTCTTGCCAAGCATTTGAAATAACTTGTTCCTACGGTGAACAAAAGGGGCATCTGTACAGGTGCCCCTTTTTTATTACCATAAGTGATCTGAGTTCTCTTCTTTATTTTTAGTGTTCAATCAGCTAATATGCGCAGTTCAAATTACTGGTCACTTATTGTGTTACTATGTATGACGATGGCTTGTTCTTCTTCCGGGAAAATTCAGTCATGGATGAGAGATGTCAGCATCATTCCACGGTCCGAGTGGAAGGCCAACGCCCCTATGCCTTACCTGCGGCACGAACCGGTGCGGATCACTGTGCATCATGAAGGGACAAAATTATTAGTGACTGACGATGCAATGCGAAAAATCAAAGCCATTCAAACCTGGGGTATGGGCAAAGACCGCAACTGGGCTGATGTACCATATCATTTTTTCATTGCTCCCGACGGAAAGATCTATGAAGGAAGAGATGTGTATACCGTTGGCGAGACAAATACAGAATATGACCCTAGAGGCCATTTATTGATTAGCTGCCTTGGAAACCTGAATGAAGTGGAAGTACCGGATGCACAACTTGCCTCATTGATAAAAATGATTGCTTATTGCAGTAAAACCTATAAAATTCCTTACGAAACACTGGCTACTCACCGGGACTATTCCAAACAAACCACCTGCCCGGGCAAATACCTGTACAACTATTTTGAGAACGGTTATATTAAACAGGAAGTAAAAAAATTGCTGAAACAAAAATGATTTTTATTGGCGGCACAGTTCCCTGATACTTCTACTGTGCTGCGGATATTTAACGATCAGTTGTTCAGCGCTGGCCAATTCAAAATCTGCAAAATCAAATCCGGGGGCAACGGTGCAACCGACAAAGCAATAAGCACTGCCGGGTGCAGGACGACTGGCAAACCAGCAACCCGCCGGTACCACATATTGAAACAGCTGACCCTTGCTACTATCATTACCTAATGTAACAGAAACCAGTTCTCCGTTTTGCTGAATCACAAAAATCTCCAGCGGATCTCCGCTATAGAAATGCCAGCACTCATCACTTTTGATACGGTGGAAGGCAGAAAAGTTGTCTTTCTCCAATAAAAAGTAAATAGCAGTGGAGAATGGCCTGTCACCGCCAAAGCGTTCGGGCAATGCAGCAGCGCTGATGTATTCAGCACTCTTATACGATTGTTTGTACCAGCCACCTTCGGGGTGTGGTTGCAGGTCGTATTGTTTGATTAAATGCTGGTGTAACATTTTTAAAGAAATCGTACAGCAAGATAACTATCGCCAGTTATCCAAACTTCACTGATGTCATATTCAGCGAACCGGCCACTAACTGGTCATTGAAGAAAGCGGGGGTTTCATTTTTATCCTGCAAACCCAGTATATACATCAGCGGGTAGTAGTGATCCGGTGTGGGAATAGCCAGCCTCGCTGATTTACTCAATGTTTCATAATTGATAAGTGCGGCATGGTCGCCGTCAGTAATCTTTTGTTTAAACAGTTCATGCATTTCAATCGCCCAGTCATAACCAAAACCCGGTGTGTCTAATTTATCCCATGCCACCATGCGGAGATTATGCACCATATTGCCGCTGCCGATAATCAGTACTCCTTTCTTTCGCAAGGCTGCTAATTCTTTGGCGAGGTTGTAATGATAGGATGCCGGCTTGCTGTAATCAATACTTAGCTGCAGCACCGGAATTTTTGCATCCGGGTACATTCTTCTTACCACGGTCCATGCACCATGATCAAGCCCCCAGTCGTGGTTCAGTCCTATATTGGTAGATTTGATAAGGTCTTTTGTTTCCTGTGCCAGCAATGTATCACCGGGAGCAGGATACTGCACTGCAAATAATTCCTGCGGGAAGCCGCCAAAGTCATGAATGGTTTTTGGATGATCCATGGCAGTGATATGCGTACTATCGGTGAGCCAGTGGGCCGATATCACCAATACTGCTTTGGGGGCAGGTAACTCTTTTCCCAGCTGCTCCCACTGCCGGCTGAATGAATTGTTCTCAATCCCGTTCATAGGTGAACCGTGACCAATGAACAGCACAGGCATTTTCTCCTCCTGTTCTTTCAGGCCATCTCTGTATCGCTTAAAACCAGCTAAACTTCCCATGGTGACAAGCCCTCCGATTGTATAGATAAATTGTTTACGCTGCATGATGCTGTATAAAGGTAGGTAAATTATTATTCAATGTTGCAACATTAAAATAAAGCTCTTCTTAGATTTTGCATTGTTTTTCTCAACCATTGTAAATAAGTAACTTACCTGTTTAAACCCTGCATATGCGGTCATTAATTTTTATTGCCCTCCTGCTCTGTACGCAATTGCTGCAAGCCCAGCTGCTTATTAAGAATGCCAATGTGGTGGATGTGGAGAATAAGAAAATTATTACCGGCTCTGCTGTGCTGGTGTCGGGTGATAAAATAATTGCAGTCGATAAAGAGAAAGCTATTAAACTGCCGGAAGGCACACAGGTAGTTGATGCAACCGGTAAATATTTAGTACCCGGGTTTACCGATGCACATATTCATTTTTTTCAAAGTGGCGGACTGTATGCAAGACCCGATGCAATTGACCTGCGCAAATACCGGCCTTATGCAGAAGAGATCAGGTGGGTGCATAACCATATGGAAGATTTTTTGCGCCGGTATTTATCTGTTGGCATTACTACGGTGATTGATGTAGGCGCAACTAATAATTTTTTAAGACAAAGAGATTCTTTTACCACCAAAAACTATTCACCACTTATCCGTATTACTGGTCCCTTGCTGACCACTTATGTTCCTGAACAATATAAGAACCTGGGTAATGATTCACCGTTTGAAGAAATGCTGACGGAAGAAGGAACCCGAAAATCAGTACAGGAGCAATTGAAGCTAAATCCTGATTTTATCAAAATATGGTATATCGTTACAGATAAAGATGTAGAGAAAGGCGCCCGGAAAAACCTGGCATTGGTACAAGCAGCGATTGATGAAGCACATAAAAATAATAAACGGGTGGCCGTGCATGCCACGGAACGTATCACTGCCCAGTTAGCGGTGGAAGCCGGTGCCGATTTTTTAGTTCATAGTGTGGATGATGAAATAGTTTCTGATTTTTTTGTAAAACTGCTGAAGGAAAAGAAAACCGTACTCTGCCCTACTTTAGTAGTAGCGGGCAACTATGGTAAGGTGCTGGGTGATACCTATCATTTTACTACCGATGAACTTAACATTATCAATCCTGAATTAGCTGGTACCATCATAGACTACCCGCTGCCCGATACTGCTCTTGCCAACAGATACATCAATTTCCTTAAAAACCCTGCACAGCATCAAAAGGAGCGGCTTACCGATTCTGTGATGGCGGTAAACCTAAAGAAATTAATGGATGGCGGCGTCATCATCGCCACTGGTACCGATGCCGGTAATACCGGTACGCAACATGCCGGTTCTTATTTCGAAGAATTAAAAGCCATGCAGGCTGCAGGATTAACTACCTGGCAACTACTCGAAGCATCCACTATTAACGGCGCAAAAGCTATGGGGCAGGAGAAGCAATGGGGAAGCATCGCTAAAAATAAACTGGCCAATATGTTATTGCTCTCTGCCAACCCGCTGGACAGTTTGAGTAACTGGAGAAAAATGGAATGGGTGATGAACAGGGGTGTGCTGTTTCACCCAGATTCACTGGTCCGACTTTCTCCTGTTGACTTAGTGCAGCAACAGCTCAATGCTTATAATGCACATGACCTTGAAGCTTTCCTTGAGCCTTATGCGAATGATGTAGAGATATTTGAATTTCCCGGCAAGCTTTTGTCAAAAGGAAAAGAACAGATGCGGAAAGACTACCTGTTCATCACCAAAGTTCCCCAACTCTATTGCCGTTTAAAGAACAGGGTTGTGCAGGGCAATATGGTAATAGATCATGAAGAAGTATCCGGCTTTGGGCCGAAACCAGTACATGCAGTTGCCATCTACCTCATCGAAAAAGGTAAGATCAGCAAAGTGTATTTTCAGCAGTGATACCTGTATATTATCAGCCCTGAAAATCTGCTGAAGGGCCATAAGTACCCGGCAGCGGAATATTCAGCAGGCGGAGATAGACTGTTAACTGTCCGCGGTGATGATACAAGTGGTTGAGGCACCAGGTGCGCACCACCACTGCTTTTGGTAAAGTGAAAAATATTTGTTCTCCCTGCCGCATGGTCCATGGTTTGGTAAACTCTTCTTCGGCTGTATTTTGCAAAATGGCTATGGCTTTCTGTACCAGCTCATCATGCCATGCAACCATCTCTTCGGTGGAGTTATGTTCTTTTGGTTTGCCGCTATCTTTAGCAAAATCAAGCTCATCCTGTACCAGGCATTCTTTCCACCAGCCGCTGATCTCGGCCACATGTGATGCCAGCCTTTTCAGTGTCATGGATTTTTCGTGGGGCTTATAGTCTCCTTTCTCCCAGGGAACAATAGCTAATAATCTTTTGGTGGCGGCAGCTTCTTGCTGTATTTCAGCAATGAATTGTTGGGCGAGGCTCATAGTATTGATTTAAAGGTGTAACAGAAGATCTGATGCTCACTAAGGTAAAGCATTAAAGATATTTTCCTACTGATCTTATGATGGGAGGATGGCACGGCAGGAGGGCCGTAAAGAAACTGCACTTATAACCTAAGTATGGGGTCTGCTCAGAGAAACCCTTTGAATTTGACCTCCCTTCTGATCTTGCCGGAAGTGTCACAGCCGGATTTTCGCTGAGATACACAGCTGGTAAATACAATGACCAGTACAAAAAGCATAAGGGATGCCTGCAGCAATTTGGTTCGCATTCGGTGGTGTTAAACAGTTATTTAATTAAGGAAAGGTCAGGCAGTTTTCAGAACGGGGGGCGGATAGCGGGGTGGATTTATCTGTCAATGTTATTGCATTTAGGGATATAATCCAAACAAAATAACTAACAGGGGCCTGGCCACGGATGAATACAGATGAACCCGTTGAAGCGGTATGATGTTTGGCCAAGAGGACCCAAATGAACTTTACTAATTCCGTTTACTCTTTCTCTTTTATCATAAACTCATATAAAGCATTCACGGTTTTGCGAATGACTGTATGATAGCCATCGGTATAGCCAAGTTTACTACCGCTGTTGATGACCACCATACCCCATTTTTCTTTGGGATCAAAGAACATGGCGCTGAATAACCCGTATGCTGAGCCGGTATGACCCTTTAGTGTTTTGCCAGAGATCAGTTTATCAGTGGTGCTGATAGCCAGGCCATAGCCTTCTTTTTCTGACAAGGGTGTTTGCATAGTGATGGCACTTTTCTTTTTGATGATCCGCCTGCCATTGGCTTGACCCAATTTCATGTGCATCGTCATATAGCGGGCAAGGTCGGGAGCAGAGATCTTCATGCCCCCCGTAGGAGAGAAAATGGGGGTGCTGTAACCCATTATATAATTTGATATTTCTTCTCTTCGTGGTGCATAGGCCATTGGCTGCGCCACCAGTTTTTTCAGTGAATCATCGTATTCATAAATGGTGGTAAAACGGGTGCTGTCGAGGCCATCCACCCAATAACCCCCATAAAGACCAAGGGGCTCCAGAATGTGTTTTTGAATATACTTGTCAAACCTTTCTCCGGATATTTTTTCAATGATGGTGCCCACCATATTGTAATTGAGGTTGCAATAGCGATAAGCAGTGCCCGGTTCATAATCGCTGTAGCATTTTTGCCAGTTGGTATTCTTAGCCGGGTTGATGGCATCGAGGGTGAAATAACCCTGGCTGTCGTTTATAGCAGAACGGTGTGACAGAATCATCCGCAGGGTGATGACCGTATTGGGAAATTTTGGATGGCGAACCGCAAAGCCAACGAGGTTGCTTATATCATCATCCAGTGATAATTTTTTAGCTTCCACCAATTGCATGATGGCTGTGGCAGAAAATGATTTGGAGATGGAGGCAATGCGGAAAATATCATTTTCTCCCAATGGCAGTTGCTTTTCGATATTCTTCATACCAAAGGCATGGGTGTAAATGATCTTTCCTTTTTTTACCACGGCTACTGAAAGACCGGCCACTTCGTGTTGCTGCATGATTTCCGCAATGGCAGCTTCGGCTTTTACCGGTTGTGCAACACAGTACATGGACTGAACAGCCAATAAGGCCGTAACAATAATGACAAGCAGGCAGCGGCGCATAAAAGGTGATTTAGTTGTAAATATAAAACCACAGGGGTATAAAAGATTCTACTGCCTGGCAGCTTTTCTCCTGTCACGGATATTAAGCCATATACTCAGTACCGAAGCGAGAAGAAATACATAGAATGTTATTTTCTCCACCAGGCCTGTATCAAAATCTTTACCGGTAAGTTTCAGCAGCAGAAAGTGAATATAAGAATTGGACCGGTCGTTAAAGCCCATTGCTTCTCTTACCTGCCAGTGCCAGTCGGTGCAGGCACAATAACCCCAGCCGTACCAGATACCGAGTATAAACCAGGATGCGGCAGTGAGGAGAATGGTAAGCAGGTGCCATTTTCTTGTTTTACGAAAAGCCCAGCCGCTAATATTGAAAAGAGTGAGGCCGGTGTGAAAGACGAAAAAGAAAATATTGAGAAAAGGGAGCCACATGGGCATAAAGATAAGCTGGTTGGGAAATTCATTTCCTGCAAAGCCACAACGGACACGAATGACATAGCTGAGGAGAAATAATTTATGCCACAAATAGCACTAATGCTACTAATAAACCGTAACAAATAATAATTCACCTTCGGTAAATGATAGCATGGCCAAAGATTACGAAGATTAACACAGATAGTTTTGCAATGGGTATAAAGAATTTACTAACTGGCACAAAGGCCAGGAAGATATTAGCCGGAGCTTTAGGAGTTTACAAATCCCAATGATTCTATTTTACTATCTCTTAGTAGTTTGTTATCAGTAATCCCTCATTTGTGAATTCAATTTTAGCTATGGTACGGTTGTCCGGCACTTTACCCCTTACCTGCTGCATGATCATATCAATAATCATGGGCTTAATAGCATCACTGCTCAATTTCTTTTGCATTTCATTGGCAATTTTCAATCTTATATCATCATTCCAGCCGGCTTTGAAATAATCTAAAAACGCATCCTCCACATTATTGGCTGCGTTGACTTCTGCAGTAAAAGTTGTTTTTATATAATATATAAGGTTTCCGTTGTAATAGTGTAACGTAAAAAGATTATCCAGGTTCCCTTTTTCAATATGAATATCCGGTGCCCCTGCCCTCCGCCATTCACCTGCCGGTCCTAATACTTTATAGTAGCCGATCATTTCTTTGTCATCACTTTCAAAAAGTATGTTTAGCCTGAACTGGTTGTTGTTGCAATTTACCCGGTTAAAATCAAAGCCAAAGCTTTGAGATGACATATCGTTAAACATAAAACGATAGTAGCCTGCCCAGTTTTTCATTTCTGTTTCAGGCAGTTCTATTGCCATGTCTTTTGTTTCGTTAGCCGAAACCGGGTAGGTAAATAAGGATTGATTTTGTGGTGATGAGTTTCCGCTCCAATTATGCAGACGGATTTTGAAAAGAGGATTTGTCAGCTGAAAAGGACTAAGAATATCTGCCCAAGGCACCTTGCTTAATTCTGCTACGGTGAATTCCACAGCATTTGACACTTTATTCAATGTTGCTTTTTCAGCTATGTAAAGCAGGTTTTTGCCAACGTTCACCGTTTCCGGCAAAGTGAATCTTATGTATGAGCTGGCCCAGTTTTCGACCGCTAAGGGCATTTTAACCCCATATTGTTCTATTACCAATGTGTATTTATTTTCCTGCGGTGCCAATGAAGAACCTGAAAGCATGCAATGGGTAACGCCTTTGATGCATAAATCCGGAGTCACTCTGCCCAGGTTGGGCAGATAACCACTGGTGTAACTCACTTCATTGCTGAAGTTGTTGGTTTCTGAAGATTCGTCAATATTGCCATTGGGATTGGGGAATTCATTTAAACATTCATAATCGGCAATAGCCCGGAACTTAGTTGACGATGCAGCAATGTTGGAGGATATAATTTTCAGCGTTCCGCTGATTTGGTATACCTGGCCGGATGCAAGCAACTCTGTTACTTTAAAACAGTTGTCCCCTGTGTTCTCACCCTGGAAAGCAGGGTTGGCCTGTGTTGAATACTGAAGGGCCACATAAAACGGTACGGCGGTTTTTAACAGGCCGGCGTTGCGAACCGTAACACTGAAGGGTGCTGTATAATACATGCCCTGCATCTGCCCGGCACTCCAGTTGATGGTGAAGCCTGATAAAACAATATCAGGTTTTAGAATTTTGGTTGATACCGGTTTGGTAGGCTCAGGTTTTTGAGTGGGTTTCTTAATTATCTGTGATTGTGCGCCGGGCATACTGATTGTGAAAAAGAAACCCGCCAGTGCCAACATCAGCACACAAGCTTTTTTGTTCGTTTTCATGATCGTTTTATTTAAGGCATGAACAATGTGTGCAACAAACCAAGGTATGACCGTGTAAGGACATGCAAAGAACTTGTTGCGGGAGGGGTTGCTATAAAACACTCACTTATCCCTTTTGCACTATGCAACCATAGCCCTGTAAAAGGTACTTCAGTTTCAATGCCGGGAAAAATGACCGGGGTCAGGAAAGTACAGAATAGTGGTCACAGATGAGAAAATGTGGCTTGAAAACTGATGAATATTCACCTGCGGTGAATGGGAGTTGGCCGCAGATGCGCACAGATTAACACAAATGATTTCGTACAAGCAAAATGTGATAGTAACGAATTCCTATTAACCTATGACCCTCTGCTATCTAAGAAAAAACTAAGCTCAGCATTATAAATTAGCCGGATTGCTGATAACTATCTGCATGAGCCTGTGTATTTTTATTCATGCAATTAGTGTTCTTCCGTTTCCTTTTATTGCTTCTTTGCCCGTTGGTATCTGCCTGTCCTGTTACTACCGAAAAAGATGCTGCTGAGTTAAGCGGCAAAGTGACCAGCGTAAAAGATGGCGATACCATTGATATTTTATACAACAACAAAAAACTCACCATCCGTCTTGCGCATATAGACTGCCCCGAAAAGAAACAACCCTACGGGCAGGCAGCCAAGCAATTTGTATCTGACAAATGCTTTGACCAAATTGTTACCATCCGGCATAACAACGAATACGACCGGAGCAAACGGCTGATCGGAGAAGTGATATTGTCTGATAATGAAAACCTGAACAAGTTATTGGTGAAAGCAGGACTGGCCTGGCATTTTAAAAAGTATTCAACGGACAATAGCTATGCGGTGCTTGAGCAGGAAGCAAGGAAACAGCGTATCGGAATATGGAGTGAGCCGAACCCCGTAGCGCCATGGGAGTGGAGGGGTGGAGGGAGCCGGTAGTTATGAGTCATTAGTCGGGAGTCAGCATCATTAGATTTTTTATCATTGATTTGAAGTTCAAATCCACCGTCTGGTGGTTAACAGGATATTGTTTGACCTTCTGAAAAGTCTTGCTCACCAATGAA
>CAZWIM010000016.1:0-3467 GCA_964634265.1 uncultured Chitinophaga sp.
CCGGGAAATTGATTCATTCAAAAATATAGTGGGTGAGAATTATGTATTCATGGATAATGAATCATTGGACACCTATGCTCATGACGAAACTGAAAATTTGCACTACCGCCCGGAAGTTGTTTTAAAACCCAGAACTGCAGAAGAGGTAAGTGCTATCTTAAAAATTTGTAACGAAAGGCTGATACCGGTGACTCCCCGTGGTGCCGGAACAGGCGTAAGCGGTGGGGCTTTACCACATTTTGGGGGTGTGCTGCTCTCTACTGAAAGAATGAATACAATTCTTGAAATTGATGAGCGAAACCTGCAGGTAACCACAGAGCCAGGAGTAATTACAGAAGTGTTGCAAGATGCAGTAAAGGCAAAGAATTTATTTTATCCGCCAGATCCAAGCAGCCGGGGTTCTTGTTTTATTGGTGGCAATATTGCTGAAAACAGCGGTGGACCTAAAGCTGTGAAGTACGGAGTGGTAAAAGATTATGTGCTCAACCTTGAAGTGGTGCTGCCTACTGGCGAAATAATATGGACAGGTTCAAATGTAATAAAGAATGCAACCGGGTATAACCTTACACAGTTATTAGTTGGCAGTGAAGGAACATTAGGGATTGTAACAAAAATTGTGTTGAGATTAATACCTCTGCCGAAATATGATCTGTTGATGTTGGTACCTTTTCGAAATCTGGAGCAGGCAGGCGAAGCAGTAAGTGCTATTTTTCGTGCTGGCTTTGTACCCAGCGCCATGGAATTGGTGGAGATAAATGCATTAAAGATTGTAAGTGATTTTGTAGATAGTAATGCCATACCTATAACTGATGATATTGCAGCTCACCTCATTATTGAAGTGGACGGAAATAATATAGATGTATTGATGCAAGAAATGGAGGCAATTGGCAATCTCTTAACACAATTCGATATCGGTGAAATTTATTTTGCAGATGATGCACAGCAAAAAGCAGAATTGTGGAAGCTGAGAAGGAGAGCTGCTGAAGCTGTGAAGATGATTGGTTATACTATTGAAGAAGATACGGTCGTTCCCAGAGCCGAGTTGCCCGCCCTTATCAGGGGAGTAAAGGAATTGGCAGTAAAACATGACTTTGATGTAGTATGTTATGGGCACGCAGGGGACGGAAATTTGCATGTACGCATCAGGAAAAAAGGTATCCCGAACAGTCATGGTAATGCGGAGATGACTGGGGTACTAAGGGAGCTTTTTAAACTGGTAAAAAAACTGGGCGGCACCATTAGTGCAGAGCATGGTATCGGGCTTATTCAAAAACCCTACATGGATATTGCTTTTAATGACCCGGCACTGAGACTCATGAGGGAAATAAAAAAGGTATTTGACCCGAATAATATTTTAAACCCCGGCAAAATATTTGATCTAAAGAACTAAATCCTGAAAATATGAAGAAGCTTATTTTTTCAATGCTGATGACCACGGTTACTGCTGTTGCCTTTGCACAAGATGAAGAAGAAAAGGGATTCAAAAAGGAGAACCTGTTTACAGGCGGTAGTGTGACCGTTTCGTTTTTTAATGGAACGACAATATTAGGGGCCAATCCCATTTTTGGATATAAGCTGGCCAATTTTGCCGATGCCGGTGTTGTGGTAAATTATATATATAGCGGTCAGAGAGATTACCTGGAGTTTGATGACAAGGTGAAACAAAATGTTTATGGAGGAGGATTATTCACCCGTTTATACCCGGTAAATTTTCTTTTCGTACAAGGGCAGTTTGAGCACAATTTTATCAGTCTTCGATATATACCTGCAACATCTAACCAGCTTCCATACAAGGAAACGGTTGAAGCAAATTCCTTCCTGGTAGGCGGTGGTTATTGTCAGGGCAGGCAGGGAGGTTCCAACACCTTTTATTATGTTTCTGTTCTTTTCGATGTGATCAAGAATGAAAACTCTCCCTATGTGGATGTTGTATACGACCAGTTTACCGGCCGCAGAAGTGTAAGGGCGGTTCCATTGATAAGGGCAGGTATCAATATCGGATTATTCCAGGGCCGCAACCGCAGGTACGAGTAAGAATTATTTTAAATAGGTAATTAGTTCGGAAGGGTCATCAATAACGGTGATCCTTTTTAATGCTTCTTCGTAAAGGAACTGCTCCCTTTTCATTACCTCAATATGTTCTATCAGGTGATTGTAAAAACCATCGGAGTTCAGGATATAGATTTCTTTGTCATGTATGGTAAGCTGGTTCCAGGTAACGATCTCAAATAATTCATCCAATGTGCCAAAGCCACCCGGAAGGATAATTGCTGCATCACTGATACTGTAGATTTTTTTCTTTCTTTCATGCATATCATCACAAATGATCAGTTCGGTAATACCCCGGTGCTGCACCTCCCATTCTAGCAGTAACCTGGGAATATAGCCAGTCACATTTCCTCCATGATGCATCACACTATCTGCAATAATCCCCATAATACCGGCACTACCGCCACCGTATACCAACCTGACATTATTTTCAGCCATCAGTTTTCCCAATGTTTTTGCATGTTCCGCAAAGATGGGATTAAGGCCGTTTTTTGAGCCGCAGAAAACGGCGAGTGATGTAATAGCCATAGTTCAGATTAATTGGGACAAAGGGAATGTAATTTTCTTTATCTTCAAAATTCGTTAGCGGATTTAATATAACTGTAATCATTCATTAACAGAAATATTCATTATGTCCTCAGCTGTTTTATTTGCGTTTGTTATTGGCTATTTTGTCCTGCTCCTTGTTGTTGCCTGGTACACTTCAAGAAATTCCAATAATGAATCTTTCTTTATTGGTAACCGCAACAGTAACTGGATGCTGGTAGCTTTCGGCATGATTGGTACTTCTTTATCCGGGGTTACTTTCGTTAGTGTTCCCGGTAGTGTGGGTACAAATAATTTTTATTATTACCAGATTGTTCTTGGTTACCTGCTGGGGTATATGGTCATTGCTTTTGTACTCCTGCCATTATATTACCGGATGAATCTAACCAGTATTTATACCTACCTCGAAAAAAGGTTTGGCATAAATGCACATAAGGCAGGCGCATTCTTTTTTATCCTGTCCAGAACAGTAGGAGCCACTGCCCGTTTATACCTTGTCATCAGCGTACTCCAGATTTTTATTTTCAATAAACTGGGTATCCCGTTTGAAGCTACTGCGCTGGTAATCCTTGTGCTGATCTTATTGTACACATTTGAAGGTGGTGTTAAGACTATCATCTATACAGACACTTTACAAACAACAGGTATGTTGGTTGGCCTCGTTGCTTGTATCATTGTTATTGTAAAGGCATTGGGAACTGATTTTGGCGGTGCATTATCCATGATGTCGGAGAAAGGCTATACCCAGATATTCAATTGGGATGTCAAGGCTCCTTCTTACATCTGGAAACATATTGTAGGCGGCATGTTCATTGCCATTGCCATGACAGGCCTTGACCAGGAGATGATGCAAAAAAATATCAGTGTGAAGA
>CAZWIM010000016.1:3567-64464 GCA_964634265.1 uncultured Chitinophaga sp.
ATTGCCATGACAGGCCTTGACCAGGAGATGATGCAAAAAAATATCAGTGTGAAGACGCTGAAGGATTCACAAAAGAACATGATGACCTTTACTACGGTGTTAATGATAGTGAACTTTTTGTTTCTTGTATTGGGAGGAGTGCTATTTCTTTATGCCAATACAAACGGTATCAGTGTTCCGCCGGATGATTTATTCCCGACTATCGCTTTAAGTGATGCTTTTAGCGGTACAATCGGCATCATCTTTATTATTGCATTGATCTCAGCTTTATTCCCCAGTGTGGACGGAGCGATAACCTCACTTACATCTTGTTTTTGTATTGACATACTGGGACTTAATAAAAAGGAAGGAACAGAGAAACAGAAAAAAAATACCCGTTTGAAAGTGCATTTCACTTTTGCATTGGTATTTTTTATCATGGTACTCATTTTTAAATGGATCAATGATAAGCTGATCATTGATTTCATTCTCAAATTTGCTGGTATTACTTACGGCCCACTGTTGGGTTTATTTGCATTCGGTATTCTTACCAAACGTAAACTAAAAGAAAGCCTGATTTGGGCAGTTTGTATTATCGCACCGTTGCTGGCTCTTTCGGTTGATATACTAAGCAATCCTGCCTGGTATGAGGCGAAGCTTCATGTAAAGCTTGGCCTTCAAAGCATCTCCGAATCTATTTTTAATGGTTATAGAATTGGCAACGAACTGATCCTGATCAATGGAATTTTTACTTTCCTTGGATTGTGGATGATATCTTCAAAATCATCAGAAAAGATAACACGGTTACAGGTTGTTTAGTCCCGGTTTTTTTGTAATATTAAGTACGCAATTAAACCATTAACCTCAAACCAGTTATTATGAGAAAATTTCTTTTTGCGGCATTATTGCCTGTATCTGTATTATTTATTACAGCCTGCGGCGGCGGTGAAAAAAAGGCCGATGTAAAGGTCAGCACCGAAATGCAGGATTTTATGAACAACTTTAACGGACGTTCAGCATCTGTAAAAATCGCCCTCGATGATTTTGGAAAGCCTGGTCTCGATCGTAAAGACATGGATCTTTATAACCTGGAAAAGCCGAAAGTGCTTGAGGCAAATGGTAATTGTTACCTGATGGAGTGCAAATCAGGAATGACAACAAGAACATACAATGTTTGCTGGGAGGGTGGAAAAATCTCAACAATAGAAGATAAGGGAATGAAATAATGAACCAGCCCAATGGTTTGCCGTGCCGGAGATTTATCTTTGGTTAAAATTTCTATTGGACCTGATAGCACCTTTCGTAAATCAATATGCTGAAAACTATACTTCGGCCGAGGATTTTTTGCTTAAAGAAATCAATGAATTTACAGCTAAGCATCATCCTGAGCAGCACATGCTCAGTGGTCATTTGCAGGGAAAGTTGCTGGAAATGGTCAGTTGTATGATAAGGCCTGAAAGGATTTTGGAGATCGGTACTTTTACGGGTTACAGTGCTCTATGCCTTGCAAAGGGATTAACACAAAATGGCAAACTTCACACCATTGAATTAAGAGAAGCAGATGCCAGGGTGGCTAGGTCATATTTCGACCGATCCGATTATGCAGAACAGATAATTTCTCATGTAGGAAATGCGTTAGAGATATTACCTGGTCTTGAAGAAAGCTGGGATCTCGTTTTCATAGATGCTGATAAACCGGCCTATATTGAATATTTTAACCTCGTTTTTCCACGGTTGCGGAAAAACGGTTTTATTTTAGCAGATAATATATTTTTTCATGGGCAGGTACTGACCAAAGAAGTGAAAGGTAAAAGCGCAAAAGGTATACAGGCCTTTAATGATTTTATCAGGCAAAGAACAGATATTGAAAAAGTAGTGCTGACTATCCGTGACGGCTTGTATTTGTTGAGAAAACTGTAAATGAATATCCATGTTGAAGATCAGGATTAGTTTTGTTTGTATAATGCTTTTGATTGCAGCGGTTGTTTTCTCACAACAATCAGACGTAATCAAAAATTACATCAACACCTATAAAGACCTGGCCGTGGCCGAGATGCAACGAACCGGGGTACCCGCTGCCATTACCCTGGCACAAGGTATTCATGAATCAGGTGCTGGCCAGGGCAAGCTGGTGATGATGTCAAATAATCACTTTGGAATAAAGTGTAAATCAAACTGGACGGGAGAATCAGTAAAACATGATGATGATGCCCGTGGTGAATGTTTCAGGAAGTACAAACAATCAGAAGATTCATACCGGGATCATTCAGATTTTCTCAGAAACGGAAAACATTACGCTTTTCTTTTTCAACTGGACCCTGCCGATTATACCGCCTGGGCTTATGGTCTGAAAAAGGCTGGCTATGCTACTAATCCAAAGTATCCCCAGGTTTTAATTAAACTGATCGAGGATTATAATTTACAGGATTATACATTAATAGCTCTTGGAAAAAATAGACAAGAAAAGGATGATGTTACTGCAAAGGGTGATATCCCCGAGGCAAAGCCTGAAGCAGATGAAATGCCACAAGCCAAAAAGCCTGTGTACCCGGATGGAGAATTTAAAATAAATGAAACCAAAGTGGTATTTGTAAAAAAAGGAACTCCTTTTCTGGCAGTTGCAAAGCAATATGATGTGGATCTTTCAAAGATCTTCGAGTTCAATGAAATTCCAAGAGTGCAAGAATCAGCAAAAGACCAGCTGATCTATTTACAGCGCAAGCGCAAAACAGGAGTGAATGATTTTCACATAGTACAACCCGGGGAAACACTTCATGATATTGCCCAGTTAAATGCTATCCGGCTGGAAAGTCTTCAGGAACTGAACTGGCTTAAGGATAATGAGATGCCGGCAGCGGGAGAAAAGCTCAGCCTTAAGATCAAAGCTACTGCAATGCCTAAACTGGCTGTTAAAGAAAACTACTCTTTATTGCCGGTAAAAAAAGCGAATTCTACAAACTAACAACTAACATACTTTATGGGACTCATCAAGGTGCATGATAAAACATTTGAAACTTACCTTTCGGAAGAGACTATTCAAAAACGAGTACGGCAACTGGCTGCAGCCATCAATAAGGATTATACGGGCAAACGTCCCATGTTCATTGCCATTCTTAACGGTTCGTTCATGTTTGCATCAGACCTTTTTAAACATCTGACGATTGAAGCAGAATTATGTTTTATTAAACTGGCTTCTTATAAGGGATTAAAGTCTTCCGGTAACGTAGTGACCTCAATCGGGCTGGAAGATGATATCTTTAATAAAGAGATTGTAATTGTGGAAGACATCGTAGATACGGGCAAGACATTACACAATTTTTTACCCAAACTGGAGCACCAGCAGCCCAAATCTTTAAGAATTGCCACACTTTTGCACAAGTCAGAGGCTACGGAATTTCCCCTTAAGCTGGATTATATAGGCTTTGATATTCCTAATAAGTTTGTAGTAGGATATGGCCTGGATTATGATGGCCTGGGCCGAAACCTGAAAGAGATCTACCAGTTAGTATAATTTCGATGCTGCTCTGCCTTTTTTTTTGTATTTTATCGGGCTAAAATATCCATTTGAAGGCCGCTTGTCATATCATCATATTCCTTTTTTTGAGCTTTTCCGTAAATGCACAACAATTCTACGTTCGTGGCGAAGTAACGGATGAAGCAGGTAATATTTTACAAAATGTAGTTATCCTTCAACACAAAACCGGCTATGTTTTCAGAAGCGGGTCTGCCGGAACATTTGGAATACTCTCTCATCAGCAAATTGACACATTCAGCTTTTCCATGCAAGGCTATAAAACAGAAAAGCTATTGGTGAATGCAGATAATTATCTCAGGGTAAAGATGAAACTGCTGCCCGCTGGTGCCACCCATGCACATAGGGATAAGCTTTCGTCTGTTACCAAAGACCTTGAGAAGGAAGTACAAAAGTCATGGTTTACCGGTGATGAGACCTATGCCAGCCTCCTTGAAAATAATTTTATTGCTGCAAAACGATTTCCCAGCACAGGTCTGGCACTGAACGTTGACAGGGCTTCTTATAGTAATATACGGCGGTTTATTACATTAAATTCCTTGGTTCCGCCTGATGCAGTGCGTATAGAGGAAATGTTGAATTACTTTAATCTAAGTTACCAGGAACCGCAGGGGGATGATCTTTTTCATATAAAAACTACATTGACATCCTGCCCATGGAATACCGATAATCAATTATATTATGTAAACCTGTCATCAAAGAAACTTAATCTGGATACTTTACCTCCGAGCAACCTTGTTTTTTTGATTGATGTATCCGGATCAATGGATATGCCTAACAGGTTGCCATTACTAAAATCTGCATTTCGTTTACTGGTTAATAACCTTAGAGATAAAGATTCTGTAACCATTGTTGTTTATGGCGGTGTAACAGGGGTAATGCTGAATTGTACCAGCGGTGGTGAAAAAGAAAAGATATTAAAAGTGATTGATGAACTGGAGCCTGGTGGTAATACACCGGGTGAATCAGGGATCCGGATTGCCTACCGGGAAGCAAGAAATCATTTTATTAAAGATGGCAATAACAGGGTGATACTTGCCACAGATGGTGACTTTAATGTTGGTTTAAAAACAGAAGAAGAACTGGATGAGTTAATTACAAAACAAAAAGACCTTGGTGTTTATCTTACTTGCCTGGGTGTGGGTATGGGTAATTACAAAGATTCTAAGATTCAGTTACTGGCCGAAAGAGGTAATGGCAATTTTGCATATTTGGATAACTATAAAGAAGCTGAGAAAGTTTTGTTGAAGGAGTTTACTCAAACCCTTTATGCCGTGGCCGATAATGTATATATGGAAATGGACTTTAATCCTGAATATGTAAAGGAATACAGGATTGTAGGATTTGATAATAAAGTCGGTGCATTGCGTGATTCCTTAGCCGCAATTGAGGGAGGTGAGATTGGTTCTGGTTATTCCATGCTGGCACTGGTTGAGATTGTTCCCACGGAGATTAACAAAGGTGCAATTAAGGATAATTTTACTACTGGTAAGTTAGCAGAGATAGAATTGCAATTTCAATACCCTAATAAACCCAGGCAGCATATATATAAATATACCAGTCATTTCGCATACATGCCCTTTACTGAATTAGATAAAAGCTATCATTTTTCTGCTGCAGTAGCTATGTTTGGTTCTTTTCTCCGCAACTCACCGTTTGTGAAGGCGGTTGGCTGGAATGAGATCATTACTCTGGCACAAAATTCATGTGGTACAAATGATCTGCTGCAAAAAGAATTTATTTCACTGGTGCAGCAGGCAAAAACGCTGTATTCCAAAATAAAAAAGAAAAAGGGGAGCGGCTTACAATGGTAGATTAAGAAAACATCTCTTTGATCTTGTCAAAAAAGTTTTTCTCATTCTTATCCGGATGCGGTTTGAAGTTAGGTGAGTTGCTTAGTTTCTCCAGCAATGCCTTTTCTTCTGTGCTCAAATGCTGAGGAGTCCAAACACTAACCTGGATGAGTTGGTCGCCTTTCTCGTAAGAATTTACAGCAGGAAAACCTTTGCCTTTCAACCGGAAAATTTTTCCACTTTGGGTCCCGGCTGGTATTTTAATCTTTGCTCTTCCATCAATTGTAGGAACTTCTACCTGTGTGCCGAATACAACATCAGTAAAGGAAAGATGCAGTTCATAGGCTACATTTAATCCTTCCCGGTGTAATTCCTTGTGTGGTTCTTCTTCAATAAGCACAATCAGGTCGCCAGCCATTCCGCCTCTTTCTCCTGCATTACCCCTTCCACTTACGTTCATTTGCATGCCTTCCTGTACACCGGCGGGTATGTCGATGCTTACAGTTTCTTCTCCATAAACTCTACCCTCACCTTTACAGGCTGTACATTTTGCCGTAACTGTTGTGCCTTCACCATTACAGGTTGGACAGGTGGTAACAGTTTGCATTTGTCCAAGGAAAGTATTTTGAACCCTTCTTACCTGGCCACTGCCACCACAGGTACCACAGGTTTGAACACTACCCTTATCCTTTGCCCCGCTACCATTACAGGTGGAACAACCAACGTATTTTTTTACTTTAATGTTCTTTGTTATGCCTTTGGCAATTTCTTCATAATTGAGCTTGAGTTTTACCCGAAGATTGCTTCCCCTCACACCACGGCTGCGTTGGCCCCCACGGCCTCCTCTCTGTCCGCCACCAAAAAAGCTTCCGAAGAGATCATCACCAAAAATATCTCCGAACTGGCTGAAGATATCTTCCATATTCATGCCGCCACCACTAAAACCCCCGCGGCCATTGCCGCTTACACCTGCATGGCCATATCGGTCATATTGAGCTTTTTTATCTGCATCACTCAGTATTTCATAAGCTTCTGCAGCTTCTTTGAACTTTTCTTCAGCAGCTTTGTCACCAGGATTCCTGTCCGGGTGGTATTGCATAGCTACCTTGCGGTATGCTTTTTTTATTTCATCCGCAGAGGCACCTTTACTAACTCCCAGTATTTCGTAATAATCCCTTTTAGACATTCTTTTCTTTATTAACTGATTACCAAAACTATTTTCCCACGACTACTTTGGCGTGACGGATAATTTTATCGTTGAGATAATAACCTTTTACTATTTCATCAACCACTTTACCTTTTAATTCTTCTGATGCAGCAGGTATTTCTGTTATGGCCTCATGAAGATCTGCATTAAAATCCTGGTTGATCGTTTCCATTGCTTTTACACCTCTTGCCTGTAGTGTATTGCGAAGTTTATTGAATACAAGCATTACACCCTCCTTAATTGCTTTACTGTCGTCACTTGCCTCCAGTTGTTTTTGTGCCCTGTCGCAATCGTCCAATACTTCAAGCAGTTCAGAGATTACCTCTTTGCCTGCTGTTTGAATTAGTTCGATCCGTTCTTTGGCATTACGGCGTTTAAAATTATCAAACTCAGCAACCATCCGAAGGTATTTGTCTTTTGACTCCTCCAGCTCAGTTTTTAGTTTTTCCAGTTCTGACTCTTCGGCAACTGGCTCATTGAGGTAGGTTGTTCCGTTGAGGTTTTCGTCTGTATTGATGTCGATAGTGCTTTGATTTTCAGCACTTCCGTTTCCTTCGTTCATTGTTTCCTTTTCTGTCATTTTTTTCAAAATTGATTGCAAAGGTAAGGTCGTCAAGAATATTGCCAACAGCGGTTTTTTGGACAAAATGACCGTCCTTACTGCATTTCCTTGAACGTCTGTCAGAACAGGATGATTGCTGACACGGTCCTTATTTTATTATAGTACCTTGCAGCCCTTTATGACAAGAGTTTTCCTGAAAAGAAAGATAAGCCCACGAATAGCAAATGGTCATCCCTGGATTTTTAATAATGAAGTGGAAAAAACTGAAGGTGCAGCCGAAGGAGGGGAGATTGTTGAAGTTTTTACCTACGATAAAAAGTTTGTTGGCAAGGGATATATAAACCCAAAATCACAAATACTGGTTCGCCTTCTTACAAGGAACAAGGGAGAGGACATAAATGAGGCCTGGTTTATAAACCAAATCAGGCAATGCTGGCAATACAGGCAACATCTGGGGTATACAGAAAATTGCCGCCTGGTATTTGGAGAGGCTGATTCTTTACCACAATTGATCATTGATAAATTCAATGATTATTTTGTACTCCAGACCCTGGCACTTGGAATGGATGTGTGGAAGCCGGCAATTGTAAAGGCTATTCATGAAATATTTTCTCCAAGAGGTATTTATGAAAGAAATGATGTACCGGTAAGAGAATTAGAAGGCTTGCCGCAGAAAAAAGGTTTTTTGTCAGAACCTTTTGATACCAGTATAATAATCAACGAAAATGGCTTACGTTTTCATGTAGATATCGAAAATGGCCAAAAGACAGGCTATTTTTTAGATCAACAAGATAACAGAAGGGCAATTCAGCACATTGTGAAAGGAGCAGATGTACTGGGTGCATTTACATATACGGGTACATTTGAAATTCATGCGGCACATTATGGTGCAAAGTCGGTGCTGGGTCTTGATATTTCAGCAAATGCAGTTTCACAAGCCAATAAAAACGCTGAGCTGAACGGTGTTCAGAATCATTGCCGGTTTGAAACTGCCAATGCTTTTGATGTTTTAAAGCAATGGGGTAAAGAAGGAAAGCAGTATGATGTTGTAATGCTTGATCCACCTGCATTTACTAAAAGCAGGGAAACCATACAGAAAGCAATAACAGGCTACAAAGAAATAAATCTTCGTGGCATGAAACTGGTAAAACCAGGTGGATTCCTGGTAACATCTTCTTGTACGAATCTTGTTAATGCAGAACTTTTTTTGCAGATCATAGATATGGCTGCGAAGGATGCCAAAAGAAAATTAAGACAAGTTACTTTTCAAACCCAGGCCGGAGATCATCCTATTATCAGAGGAATGGACAATACACAATATCTTAAGTTCCTGATTGTACAGGTACAATAATAAAAGATATATTCATCTGTTAACGGGAAACCTGGAATTTGCCTGATTCGACAATCTTGCCGGTAGAAGTTTCTACTAAGTGATAGATGTAAAGCCCCCTGTTATACTCACTTAAATCAACCGTAAGTTTTTGTGAGACAGCAGGACTCTCAAACATTTTTTTACCTAAAAAACTGAAAACCTGGATGGAATATGATTTTTCATACCCTTTTGGTAAATCAAATGTTACATATGCTGTTGCGGGGTTGGGGTATAACCGTACAATCTTATCCCCTGCTTCAGAAGGGATAGGTCTGGATGATTGGCCTTTTGAGGCAATGGCAATCAACAGAATAAAGGACAGTATAGGTAGAATTCGTCTCAACGAAACAAATTTACTTTTATTATTCGAAAAGTAAGCCGAAAATTTTAAATGAACAACGTAAAACTACGATAATTTAAAACGGATTGTAAATCATCAATTTACAATCCGTTTTGCTGAAACTTTTAACGATTAATTTAGTTGAGTTGAGCCAGCACTTCCTGAATTTTTTCAAAATTAGGCACTTCACCAGCATTTTCCAGCACTTCTGCATACCGAATGATTCTTTCTTTGTCAATAACAAAAGCTGAACGTTTGGATACCCCCTTCATATCAAGGATCCAGTCATGGTAAATGCTGTCATACAATTCGGATACTTCTTTATTAAAGTCACTGAGCAAAGCAAAATTGTATTGTTGTTCTTCTTTGAATTTGTTGAGAGTAAAGACTGAGTCAACTGAAATGCCCAGTACTTTGGCGTTCGCATTATTGTACAATGCAATATTATCTCTCACTCCGCAAAGCTCTTTGGTACATACTCCTGTAAATGCCTGCGGAAAAAAAAGCAGTAATACATTTTGCCCCTTTAGTTCCGAAAGGGTCACTTTATTCTTGTCACTGTCATGTAAGGTAAAATCAGGTGCTGTTTGTCCGATCTCAATTTTCATCTGTTATCCTGTTTTTAGTTATTAAAATGGCGAATTTATTTAAGTATATTCGGCTTGTCTTCAGTTATACAATCATCCCTTTGAAAAGTTGATTAGGTTGTTTATTTCTTCACTTAAATCACTTTTTATGAAAAAGCTTTTAGCTGAATTGATTGGAACATTTTCGCTGGTACTTTTTGGGTGTGGTGCGGCAGTAGTATCCGGAATAGCAACAACAGGTCCTTCAGGTATAGGATTATTGGGAATTTCCTTTGCATTTGGTCTGGCAGTAGTAGCTATGGCATATACTATAGGCGGCATTACCGGTTGTCATATCAATCCTGCTATTACCATTGCAATGCTGGTAGCCGGAAAAATTAAATCAGGTGAAGCGTTTAGTTATATTATTGGTCAGTTAATCGGGGCTACACTGGCTGCAGGAGTATTATATTTTATACAGAAGGGATTGCCGGATTTTGAAATGGGAGAATGGGCACTGGGTGCAAATGGTTGGGGAGAAGGATACCTCGGGGGGTATAATACAACCTCGGCTTTCATAGCAGAAGCTGTATTGACTTTCCTGTTTCTTTTTGTCATTTTCGGAACTACATCTAAATGGGGAAACAGTACTATGGCAGGACTTGCAATAGGACTGACGTTGGTATTGATTCATCTTGTCGCTATACCTATTACTGGTACATCTGTTAACCCGGCGAGAAGCTTTGGACCTGCCATATTTGCCCAGGGAAAGGCGTTGACACAGTTATGGTTATTTTTTGCAGCACCCATTACAGGGGCAGTTATTGCAGCGTTTGTTTGGAAAGGGTTATTTGAGACTAAAGAACCAGCTTAAGAAATTGCAGGTATGCTAAAATTTCGGGCAAAGAATGTAATCGCCAACTGATTTGCGGAAACCTGTGTAAGAAATAGAAATTTCAAAACCTCCACGTCCATAGCTTGAAGGTTTTAGTTTCGAGATATTGGCATCGTAGCTGAATGCAACAGAGAAGGGTTTATAATCCAGTTTTATGACAGGTATTATTGCATCATTCCAGCGAAGGAAACCTCCTGCATGAATGGTATAGAGAGGGTCGTCAGGATCTCCTCCGATTTTTAACCCATACATAGCACCCGCAATCGTCTCAGTAAAGCCTCCTTGACGGCTGTGATCTCCCTGAATAGTCATATAAGCATAATCAGTGACACCTAATTTCAAACCGGCAGAGAACACCCATTTAGGATGTAATTCCACACCGGCATTTCTGTAAAAAAAAGTCTGTTTTGGCCGGTTGAAGTGATGGTATGCTGCGCCAAGGAAATAGTTATTATCCGGGTTATTACCCAGGTTTGAGTTATAACTCATTCCAACGCTTCCGTCAATATAATTATATTGTGTGTTGGCGAAATTCTCACCTAATCCGCCATTGTCATATTGACTATTAGTAGTGGCTTTGGATGGGTCAAATCTCCGCTGTACCCAGCCGCCCATAAATCCCAATGATAAATACCTGTTACGATCACTGCTTAGCGATTTGTGATAGTTTAGTGCGGGTAATACATGAGTTGATGTCCATCCTATAGTTCCTGCTTTATCAAATAAAACCTGTATTCCGGTTGTAACAAAATCATCTCCTTTTCCAATTGGCATCTTTTGTTCTGCATTGAATGAACCTGTTCGATACGCATTGGTTACGCTGTTCCATTGATCCCTGTAAACCGCCTGTACCCGTATGTCGCCTGTGAAAATGCCAGCAAGTGATGGGTTTCTCAATAGTGGTGCTTCAAAAAATTGGGAGAAATGAATATCCTGTGCCGAAGCGCTATTCATAAACAACTTCATCAGGAAAACAACACACATTGTCAATATCGACTTTTGCATTTTCATATCAGAGTACTAGGGCTATATTGCCATTAAGTTTTATTATATCACCGTTTTCACAAAATACTTCAGCCTGGTAAACATAAACGTCTGGCTGAGGAGTTTTCCCTTTGAAACTTCCATTCCATCCGAATGAAGCATCATTTACCGGAAAATCTCTTTTCTCAAACACAACTTCACCCCACCGGTTGAAGATGCGTAGCAGTTTCACTCTTTCAAGTCCTCGTCCCCGTGGATAGAATACATCGTTACTGCCATCTCCGTTAGGGGAGAATGTATTTGGAATAAACAAGTTGGCATTTTTACATATCACATAAACCATTATAGATCCCGTATTACTGCAACCATTATTATCTGTAAAGTATACCTGGTAAAATGTGTCAAACTTAGGTCCGGCATCGGGAGCAGGACAGTTAGTACAACTTAAACCAGTAGCTGGTGACCATATCCAACTGATAGTGTTGGGTGTATATGTGGCAGGTATGGTAAGTGGAAAACCATTTTGCACTGTCAGAGTAGGAGGCATGGTAACAGTGGGTAATGGGTTTACAATTACTGTTTGCAATGTGGTATCCTTACATCCTGTGCTGTTTGTTGCAATGGTGGTAATTATAAAAGTTCCCGCTGTAGAGTAAGTCTGCACTGGTGGATTTTGCAGTGTGGATGTATTCCCATTAGGAAAGTTCCACTGCCAGCTGACAATTGAAGTGTCAGGTTGCAGAAATACACCCGAATGTAACAACGAAGAGTAGATGCAGACAACGGAATCACCTGTAATATCTATTAAGGGTCGTTGCACCACTTTGATAATATTTGTTCGGGTAAATGTATCAGAGCAGCCATTTTGTGTCTGTACAGTTAATTGAACTGTATATAATCCCGGAGCAGAATAATTATGTGTCGGGTTTTGCAAAGTAGAAGTATTACCATCTCCAAAAGACCAGTTGTAACTTGTAATGGGATCATTAGAAGTGGTTGAGTCAGAAAAATTGACGGTAGCTCTGTCACAAAAAACTGAGTCATCAAATCCAAATCTTGCTTTAGCGCCAATGATATTAAAAGTATCAATACCCTGCAGTGGAATCAGGCAACCCGAAGGGTCTTGTAGTATCACTCTTGGAATAAAGGAGCCATAATTTGTATATGTATGCGTGATGGAAGGTGTAGTAGTGATAGTGGTGTTTCCATCCCCAAAGTCCCAAAAATAGGAGGCTATGGTACCCGGAGTTATCACATTAAAGCTAGCCTGTAAAGGGCTACACCCACTGATAGGTATATAGTCCAGTCTTGTACCGGCTGTGTCCGAAACGGTGATGTTTTTGATAATTGAATCTCTGCACCCGCCAGGGCTTGTTACTATTAATTTCACAGGATATACTCCGGGAAGTGTATAAAAATGTACCGGGTTATTAAGTGTTGATGTTCCTTGTCCAGGCCCAAAATCCCATATTACTGAACTGTAATAAACTGAAGTGTTTGTAAACTGAACCCGGAATGGCGTACAGGAACTCAATGAGTCACTGGGTGAAAAATCTGCTCTTGGTGTATCTACCCGGATATATAAATTCCGGATTAACGAATCCGGACAACCAAAGGCATCTGTGATGTAAAGTTTTACGGTGTATTGTCCGGTTGATGCATAAGCATGTGTCGGAGAAGTGGTAGTGGAAGTATTTCCATCACCAAAATCCCATAAACTGGTGAAACCAGCTGGCGCAGAAGTATTGGTGAAACGTACTGTGGCGCCGGGACAGGTTAAAGTGTCTGCACTAATAAAATTTGGTACAGGGTCTGTTGCAGTGACGAGGTTGTTTCTTGTAATACTGTCTTTGCAACCAGCAGCATCCGTAACGATCAGTTTTACTGAATATACCCCCGGGGTGTTATAAGTATGCTGAAATGGCGGCGTACTATAATCCTGAACATTACCATCCCCAAAATGCCATTGCCAGTTAGTTAATGCATTAACACCATCAGTCGTTGAAAGGTCGTTAAAAGTAGTTGTAAGTCCGGCACAGCCTCCTGTATTCGTTGCACTGAATCCTGCCAACGGCCCATTGATCCGGATGTAGTTAGTTTTTATTATGGTGTCCCTGCATCCATTAATATCTGTGGTAATTAATCTGACAGTATAGGTTCCGGACGCAGTATAAACATGTGGAATTACTGGATTGGGGACTGTAATTATAGGTGAGCCATCACCAAAATCCCAGGTATAGGAAGTAATATTTATTAAATTGATATTAGTAGCCTGGAAATTGATTTGAGCTACTTTACAAGCTGAAGTTACATTAGATGCAAAATCCGGGTTTTCATCAACAGTTCTTATCGTTCGTGTAGTGGTGTCAGCACATGATCCGTTGGTAACTATCAGCCGGACCGTGTAATTAGCAAATGCAGGAAATGTATGAACAGGGTTTTGTATTGTAGAAACAGGTGAGCCATCACCAAAGTCCCATTCCCATGTTTGTGGCGCTATTGATTGATCTGTAAAACTGAAACGAAGCCGGATATTACAATCTGGTGCTGGTGTAAACCTTGCAATTGGCGGCAACACATGTACATAATTCTGTTTCACAATAGTGTCCGGACAGCCGTTGTTTGTAGCAATCAGCTGAATAGTGAAGTAACCAGTATCGCTGTAACTATGATTAGGATTTTCAAGAGTTGATGTACCGCCATCTCCGAAATTCCAGTTCCATTCATCAGAAGCCGGTGTGGTCAGGTTGGTAAAATAAACTGGTTGGGTACCACATACAGGAATGGGTGTTGCTGAAAAATCTGCCACCGGCTTACTACCCACCCTGATGGCATTCAAAACGGTTAAAGTGTCTGTGCAACCGGTGCTGGTTGTAATAATTAGTCTTACGGTATAGGTGCCCTGTGTGGTATACGTATACGTTGGATTGGGCAAAGTGGAAGTACCGCCATCTCCAAAGTCCCAGTTGTATGAAGTAACCGCATCCAGCGATATAATAGCCGGATTGAAGGTGGTGGTATATGGAATACATCCTCTCTGAGGTAAACCGGGTATACTGATATTGGCCCGCTGTATGCGGATATAGTTTGTACGACGAACGGTATCTGTACAACCAAATGCGTTTGTTGCTATGAGTGTTACAGTAAAACTTCCATAAGTGGTATAAGTATGAGATGGGTTTTGAAGTGTGGAAGTATTTCCGTCACCAAAATCCCATTGCCAGCTGGTAGCTCCACCGGTTGACAAGTCTTGAAAATTTACAGTAAACGGAGGTTCACACCGAACAGTGGCCGGAGCTGTAAAATCAGCAACCGGCCTTGGGTTAATTGTAATTGTCTGTTGAACAGAGTCAACACAACTGGAATAGGTATTATATAACCAAACTGTATATGTGCCCGGCACTGCATAAGTATGATTGCTGTTAATGCCTGTAGCAGTTCCACCGTCTCCAAAGTTCCAACTTGCGGAAACCGGAACCGGTGTGGATGTATTCGTAAATGTTACCCTTTCGTTGATACAGGCTGACACAGTTGCATTAAATGAAGTAGTGAATGCCCCTATCACTATCGGATTACTTCTGAAAGTGTCTACACACCCGGCCGTACTTGTAGTGACTAATGTGACCACATAGGACCCGTCAGCAAGATAAGTATGAGAAGGGCTGGTGGCTACTGAAAAATTTCCATCTCCGAAATCCCACAAATAACTCAGTGTGGGCGGTCCTGTGGAAGTATTGGTAAAATTAATAAGAGCAGGTGCATGACAAACAGTTGGGTTTGTAAATGTGAATGCAGCATCAACACCATTTGTAGCAGTAATATAACCCGGGCGGGTAATAGTACGGGTACATCCTTTATCATTTGTTACGGTAAGAGACACAGTATAGGTTCCGGCGGTATTATAGGTTACAAACGGATTTTGCTGAGTTGAAGTGGTGCCATTACCAAAGTCCCATGACCAGCTTACATTGCTGTTACCAGCACCGGGCATAGAAAGATCAGTAAACTGTACCCTCAAAGGAAAGCATCCGCTTCTCGGAGTGGCTGAAAAGTCCACTGTTGGCGGTTCGTATACTGTAATGTACTGAGTTCTTGTGAGGGTATTTGACCCATTAGCGTTTGAAGCAGTAAGCGTAATTGTATATGTTCCCGGCGTGAAATACGTTGCAGTGGGGTTTTGTAAAACAGAAGTATTGCCATTTCCAAAATTCCAGTTCCACCCTGTTGGATTGCCGGTTGACAAATCCTGGAAATGCACAATAAGCGGCGAACATCCTGAAAGAGGCGATCCTGAAAAATTAGCTGTTGGAACCTGTGCCTGTAAATTGGTCACAGAAAAAAAGACTGTGATAACAGCGATTAGTTTGGAAAGGATATGGTTTATCAAAGGTTTCAAAAGGTGGCAGTTTTGGTTTTCAACTACGAAGGTAATAAGGGTGCAAAAACTGTTCCTGATTAATACTGGTTCTCAGAATAAATTTTTGGTAGAAGAATCTGCACTTCTGTGACCTTCAGACCTCTTTTTTGTTTAAAGGGGCAGGGAACAGATTGGTTAGAATTATTAACGAAAAATCTGCTTAATTATTATTGCTTATCCAGCCGCATGATTTTGGTATCGCTACCTACGGTTTGACTGGCTTCCACATAGGTCCAGCTATTGCGGGTTATCTGCCAGTTTCCGTTGATAAGTACCAGAGGATGAACAGCTCCGGTAAAATTAGCCCAGGTGGTCATATTGCTGGAATTACCATCCCAATTCCCGGTTTTTTCAACCGTACCGTTATTGATGGCGTCGACCGTCTTATTGCTGTAATATTTGAATCGGTAAGTGTCAAAATCAGTAGTAATATTATTACCGTTGTACACAAAGTTGGTGATCTTCCATTGACCATCGGTCATGGCCTTTATTACCAGGTCTTCCTGTATCTGCTCAATTGTTTTTTTACAACTGGTCATACCTGAAAAAATCAGGCAAATAGCCAGCAGAGTTTTAAATGTTTTCACCACCACAAAATAAGCAATCTGGCTTGCTTCTGCAACAGGATGGCTAAGGAGTTTCTTTACTTAAAGATTTGTTTAAAAAGCAGTTAGGGTTTTTGGCATTAATTGGTTTGGGTTTACCTTCATGTTCTTAATACCTCCAATAAGTGAAATTAGCTGCTAAGTTTACGGTTACCTTATCCTTTCTTTTCCTTGCATATGTTGCAAAAGGCCAGCAACCGGAAGAATGGTTAAATCGCCTGTCCGCACAATCACCCATCGAAAAAGTATACCTGCATTTTGACCGGGATAACTACCTGGCAGGTGAAACTGCTTGGTTCAAAGCTTACCTGCAATCTGCTTTTTTGCCTGATACCATTTCCACTGTCTTGTACGTTGAATTACTAAACAGGTCATCTTCAGTAATATCCAGAAAGATTTTACCGGTTCTTTTGGGAGTTACCAACGGACAGATAGAAATTCCCGATACATTGATTACCGGAAACTACCTTGTTACAGCCTATACGCCTACCATGCTCAATAACGGAGCTGATTTTATCTTTCGTAAATCAGTTTTCATCTATGGAAAGAAGAATGAACAACCCCTTAATATGACCCCCCGGTCTGTAAAACTTCATTTTTTCCCGGAGGGAGGAAACCTGGTGCAGGGCCTTACTCACACTACCGCTTTTAAAGCCACTGATGAGTCGGGACGGCCCGTTTGGGTCAGCGGAGAAATCAGGGACGAAAAAAATAATAAGATCACAGAACTGAATTCGTTTCATGATGGTATGGGGCTATTCGATTTATCACCTGTCAAAGGCGAAAAATATCATGCGGTATTAAAGGGAATTGCTGATAAATTTTACCTGCCGGATATCACAGAAAGGGGAATCAGTTTGACTGTTATACCTCATCCCCAGGGAAGTTTTTTTGAAATTAAACAACAAAAAGGAAATACTGATTTTACTGCAGCCTATATTTTGGGACAAATGCAGCACCAGTTAGTTTTCAAAAAGGAATTTGCAGCCGGCAGGGAAGAGATACAAGGTGTAATTGATACAAAAAAACTCAACTCCGGTATACTTCAGTTAACAGTTTTCAATAAAGATCATGTACCGCTGGCCGAAAGGCTGGTGTTTGTAGATAATAAAGAATATATACAGCAGGCTGAACTTATTGCTGATTCGTTAAGCTTTCAGCCTAAAGGAAGAAATCGCTTTACCATCCGGATGAAGGATACTGTACAGGGCAGTTTCTCTGTCTCTGTAACCGATGCCGGATTTCTGGCTTATACAAATCGAGAAGAAAACATTTTTTCTCAATTATTATTTACCTCCGACCTGAAAGGTTATATCCATAACCCGGCATACTATTTTTCTGCAGAATCTGATTCTGTAAAAACAGCTATGGATTTAGTGATGATGACTAACGGCTGGAGAAGGTTTTCGTGGAAAGAAATCAAGCTGCAACCTGCAAATGCAAAATCCAATAAAGATCCCTCATTTATTACGCTTAACGGTAAGGCAACATTGCGGGGTACCAAAAAACCATTTGACGAAAAGCCTCTGCTGATGATGATCATCAATGCTGATTCGTCAAAAAGTGCACAGATAGTTATGACAGATAAGAAGGGGGATTTTCGGCTTGATTCATTGATAGTTTATGGCAAAGCCAAAATCTTTTTTAGTGACACAAGAGGAAAAAAGAGCCTGTACATTGATGTTGAACTGGCGGGTGATACGCTGAATCGCAAGTATGATGTTGTAGCAGATACCAACATGATTTTGAGTTATAACGAACTGACAGCAGGCAGCCTGCACCATATGTCTGTTGATTATGACGCAATCTTGAAGGAAAAAGGCAAGATGCTGGAGGGGGTGACCATCAGCGTAAAGAAAAAAACACCACTGCAGGAACTTGAGGAGAAATATGCAAAAGGAGCTTTTGAAGGGGGAGATGCCAAAACCTTTGACCTTGTCAACACGGATGAGAATCTTATTTATAATGATCTCTTTGATTACCTCAATGCAAAAGGGTTGATGCCCGGTAGAAGAAACCAGCCGATGCTTAGTTCGCTGGGCTCATTTGCTGTTGATTATTACCTGGATGAAATACAGGTGGATGCTGATGTAATTCAAACCATTCCCTTCACCCATATCGCAATGATTAAAGTGTACAACACATTTGCCGGCGGGTGGGGTAATTCTCCCGGAGGAGCAGTAGCTGTTTATATGAAGAAGGGGGAGGATTTGCTTAATGCCATGTCATCTCATGGCAGGGTGTTAACATACAATGGCTTTTCAGTGATTAAAGAATTTTATGCGCCGGATTATAAATTCAATCCGAGCGATAAGAATAAAACAGACAACCGCATCACCCTCGACTGGCGCCCTTCCATTTTCATCAATAATGTCAATCCAAAAATACCCTTGACTTTTTATAACAGTGACCGGACGACAAATTTTAAAATAATTGTTGAAGGAATGACTACCTCCGGCAAAATGGTATGTATTGAAAAGACCATTTCAAAAGAAGATTACATGAAATGATGGATATTTTTTCTTTTTTGAGACAATGAAAAATAACCCATTACCCTTATTATGAAAAGAATTTTCTTCGCACCATTGATTTTGACGATAACGACTTTGTTTTCACAGACACCGGAGGAACTATTGAATAAATGGGCCGAAAAATCGCCGCTGGAAAAGGTGTACCTGCATACAGACAGAGAAAATTATTCCGGGGGAGAAACTATCTGGTTCAAAGCTTACCTGAGTTCTGATTTTTTTCCCGATACAATCAGCACTACATTACTTACTGACTTAGTTGACAGAAATGGAAAGCTGATTCACCGGAAAGTTTGGCCGGTAATTTACGGAACAGCTAAAGGGCAAATTGAGATACCTGATTCAATTTTAACTGGTAATTATGCAATAAGGGCATACTCTCCTACCATGTTAAATCATGATAATGATTTTTTATTTAGCCGTGCACTATACATTGCTGGAAAAGATACTATTACATCTGATATAGGTGAGAGACAAATCAGGGTGGAACTTTTTCCGGAGAGTGGAAATTTTATTGCCGGATTTACCAACACTGTCTCTTTTAAAATCAGTGACGAAAAAGGATTGCCTCTCAACTTATCCGGTCATGTTTTTGATGAAAACGGAAATTCGGTTACATCTTTTACAGCATACCATGCAGGCATGGGTTTTTTTGATCTTGTTCCAAAAGAAAAGACCCGCTACTATGTGGTAATCGATGAAGATATTTCGCAGGTGAAACATTATTTGCCATTTGCCGCCACGGAGGGAGTTGTGTTCAGGCTGATGCCTGTGGAAAAGGGTTATGATTTCGAACTGTATCAGCGGCGGAGCGATCCTGTGTTCAAGGCATCTTATATCATTGGCCTTATGCAACACCGTATGGTTTTGAAAATAAAACTTGATAATTCAAAAAGTGAAATAACCGGTTTTGTCAATACCAGCCAGATGCGGTCAGGTGTTTTACACTTAACTGTTTTTAGCGAGGGTAACCTTCCCTTGGCTGAACGGTTGGTATTTGTAAATAACAGGGAGTTCATTCAGCCAGCCACATTATTGACGGATTCATTAAACTTCAGCAGTAGGGGGAAAAACAGGTTTACATTAGCTTTGCCGGATACTGTAGCCGGCAATTTTTCACTGTCTGTTGTTGACGCATCGTATGAAAACAGTGAGCACCGGACATCAGGTATTGTCAGTGCACTTTTACTTACTTCCGATTTAAGAGGATACATTCATGATCCGGGATGGTATTTTTCTACACAGGCTGATTCGGCTAAAAATGGCCTCGACATTTTAATGATGGTGAATGGCTGGCGAAGGTTTCGATGGTCTGAATTAGAGAAACTGACAGCTGCAAGTCCTTCTTATAAAGACCCAGGATATATTACACTGAGTGGTCATGTTACTATTCGTGATACTAAAAAAAGCCTTGCGGATAAGGAACTTTTACTAATGATGTCATCTTTGCAGGATTCATTAAACAGCAGTATGCAAATGATTACTACTGATAGTGACGGAAATTTCCGGCTTGATTCAATGATCTTTTCTGGCACGGCAAGATTTCTTTTCAGTGATATCAGTGAGAAAAAAAAGAAATGGCTGGATGTAAATGCTGACTCGGATTCATTGAGGACTGCTTATATGATCACCCCGCTGCATAAACACCACTTTATTACCGGAACAGAAATATCGCATCGCAATATCAGCAATAAACTGGCTTTTGATTACCAAAGTATTTTAAAAGCTGAAGGCAAACTACTAGACGGCATTACGGTAAAAAGCCGGAAAAAAACACCCCTGCAGGAACTGGAGGAAAAGTATGTCAGCGGAATGTTTTCTGGCATTTCTGCTAAAACAATTGACCTGGTTAATACGAATGAAAAGATTTACCAGAATAACATATTTGATTATATACAGGGCAGAGTAGCCGGAGTAGCAGTACGAAAAGACGGGTTGAATTACACTTTGTATTTCCGACAGCGGTTTTCACTCACTGGAGGTGCTATACCCATGACTCTTTACCTTGATGAAATGCAGGTGGATGGAAGGTTACTGGCTACTATCCCTGCCAGCCAGGTAGCAATGATCAAAGTATACAGTTCATTTTTTGGTGCCGAAGGTAATGGGGCAGGCGGTGTGCTGGCAGTGTATACAAAGAAAGGTGCAGAATTGGGTAATTCAGCAACCGCATCTTCTGATGCAATTTTGTACAAAGGATATTCTGTTACCAAAGAATTTTATGCACCTGACTATACTATAAAGCCTGAAATTACAAAAGCTGACAACCGGGTAACATTACATTGGCAGCCTGATATAATTGCCGATGGCAATGATATAAAAATTCCAATTCGTTTTTTCAATAACGACAGAACCCGGTCATTTAAAATAATTGCAGAAGGTATGACAGCTGATGGAAAGCTGCTTTTTCTGGAGAAAGTAGTTTCTGCTGGTCAGAAATGATTTTAAAACAAAGGCCCCCTGTTCTTACGGGAACAAAGGGCCAGGTTTTTCAACCGTTGAAAACGAGTTCAGGTTATTTAGCGGGGAAGGAAGGATCTTTTTTCACTTCATTCATTTGCTGTGTGTGCCTGTTACTGTGAGCAGCGATGAACAGGTATACCTGGTAGCAATCAAGCCAACCTACAGGAGTTTGTACTACATGATTACGCATATCCTCTGTGGAGGTCTTCATATACTTAATATGTTCTCCTCTTGTTTTCTTGAAATCTGTCAGCGCTTCATCTAATGAACTGTAGCCGGTGTTTTTTGGCTGGGCTGCTTCAGGGGCCTGTGCCTTTCGGCTTCTGTCTTCTATCATATTTACCACCTGTTCATCTGTTACTTTTATCTCAGAACGCTTCTCCGGGTTGGCAGGTGCTTTCATCGTTCCTTCAAACATGCCCCATAACATTTTCTCGGTAGCAGCAATATGGTAAATGCAGTCTTTTACGGACCATTTATCCGGCGCTGCTTTAAAGTTGAGCTGTGCTTCCGACAGATCTTTTGTGGCTTTCACTGCTTCCTTATATGTGTCTTTCATCAGGTTGATGGCAAACTTTCTTTCTGATTTGGAAACGGTATTATCTTCAATCGTACCAGCCAAACCGGTAACAACCAGTAAGGTGAGCAGATAGCGGCCCATTTTGCGTTTGATCATAACATGTATTTTGCGGTTAATGGGATATGGAAGCTATCCAAAGGGTGGGAAACGAAAGTTACAAAGTATTTTCATTCAGACAATACCAAATTTGGCACATCTGTACAAAGTCATCAATGGGCCAGCGGTTTTTTCTTTACCATACCACCTTTTGTATCCCGGATGCTTTGCATTACCACAAACGCATGGGGGTCAATTTTTTCCACTTCAGTCGTTAGCCGGCTTATTTCCAGTCGTGTTACCACGGTAAAAATGATATCGGTATTGGTATAGCTTTCTCCTCTTTTACCAAAACCTCTTTTACCGGAGTAAACAGTGAGTCCCCGACCCATTTTATCCTTGATAAAATGAGCAATTTCATCACTGTGTGGTGAAATAATTGTGACCCCGGTAAATTCTTCAATTCCATCAAGCACAAAATCCACTGTTTTCGAGGCCGACATATAGATCAATACAGAGTAAAGGGCAGTTTCCATATCAATGAGGTATGCAGCAATGGAAAAGATGATAATATTGAATATGAGGATAAAATCACCAACGCTGAGGCTGTTTTTCCGGCTTAGGAAAATGGCCATTATCTCAGTACCATCAATTACACCGCCGCCCCGGATACTAAGGCCGATTCCTGCGCCTAAAAAGAATCCGCCAAAGACAGCAATCAATAATTTATCCTCGGTGATGACGGGGTAAGGAAATATTGCCACTACCAATGCCAGCAGGCTAATAGCAATGATACTTTTTATACTGAATATCTTGCCGATCTGCCGCCATGCGATCATAATAAATGGCAAATTGATCAAAACGATCAAAAGCGATAGAGAAATATCAGTTTCCCGGTTGGTGAGCAATGAAATACCCATCGTTCCTCCGTCTACCAGTTTATTGGGAATCAAAAATCCCTTCAATCCAAAACCAGCAGACATGATTCCAAGGATCATGAGAAAAGCAGACCTGACTTCCCTGTTGAAAGTTTTCCTGATCTTCCAAGCTTCCTTGGCTTGCACATAACGGGAAATATTACCACCTTCTTTTTTGCCGAGGGTTTTCTTCACTCCTTCAATGATAATACTCTGATGTTGCGGATTTATTCCCATGGTTTTAAAGATAACAAAAAGGTGCTTTTTAGAAGCAGCCAACCGGTCAAATACTTAACTTTCCGTCATAAATATTTATTCCAAATAATTATAAATAACCAATAGGTTGAATATGACAATATCTGCAGTTATTGATGTATTAGAATCACTGGCACATCCATCCTTACAGGAGCATTATGATAATGCTGGGCTTATTACAGGGCATCCATCCTGGAAGTGCAAGGGTATTATATGTTCATTGGATGCTACAGAGGATGTTGTAAAGGAAGCTGTACAGAAAAAATGTAACCTGATTGTTGCGCACCACCCGATTGTGTTTACCGGGTTAAAAAAAATAAATGGAAAAAATTATGTTGAGAAGGCCATTATTGCTGCCATAAAAAATAATATTGCTATTTACGCCATTCACACTAACCTGGATAATGTGATTGATGGTGTAAATGGAAAAATTGCAGCTATGATGGGTTTGAAAAATATTTCCTTATTGACAGAAAAAGAAAACACATTAAAGAAGCTTGTCACTTTTGCTCCACGGAATAATGCTGAAAAAGTACGAGATGCCATTTTTGCTGCCGGTGGCGGGCAAATTGGTAATTATAGTGAATGTAGTTTCAATACAGATGGAACCGGCACTTTTCTGCCAGGAACTGCTGCCAACCCCAAAATCGGGCAAAAAGGTAAACGTCATCATGAGCCGGAAGTAAAAATAGAAGTGATTTTTCCGTCATTCCTAGAAAGCCGGTTGGTTTTCGCCATGAAGGCAGCACATATTTATGAAGAGGTAGCCTACGATATTATTCCGCTTTCTAATAAATACCAGGGTTTTGGTGCAGGAGCTATCGGCGAATTGCCGGTCGCCCTGGATGAAAAAAAATTCCTGGCCCGGATCAAAAAGGTTTTTGGTGTACCGGTGGTACGCCACACGGCCTGTCTCAATAAAATAGTAAAAAAAGTAGCTCTTTGTGGTGGTGCAGGAAGTTTCCTGATTTCCAAAGCTTTAGCAGCCGGCGCTGACGCCTATATCACTGCTGATATGAAGTATCATGAGTTTTTTGATGCTGATGGAAAACTGCTGATTGCGGATGTGGGCCATTATGAAAGTGAGCAGTTCACCATCAACCTGCTACAGGAGTTTTTAGAGCAAAAATTCCCTACCTTTGCCGTCCTTAAAACAGGGGTAAAAACCAACCCGGTTCATTACTTCTGAGCCTCTAAAACAAATAAATACAATGGCACAAGTCAAAGAATTTTCCGTAGAAGAAAAACTCACCTCACTCGTTACCCTTCAGAAGATTGAAAGCAAACTGGATGAACTCCATATACTGAAAGGGGAATTACCCATGGAAGTAGCTGACCTCGAAGACGAGATCACTGGTTTACATGCCCGCCAGACCCGCATTGAGGAAGAGATCAACGGGGTTACCGAATTTATTGAGCAGCGGAAAAATGCCATCAAAGAGTCTGAAGCCCTGATCAAAAAATACGAAAAGCAAAGTGCTAACGTAAAAAATAACCGTGAGTTTGAGGCAATCAACAAAGAGATCGAAATGCAGCAGTTGGAAATCAAGCTGGCTGAAAAGCATATCAAAGACGCTACCGAAGAGATAGCCGAAAAAGCAGTTTTACTGGATAAGGCTAAAAAGAACATTTCCGTTAAAGAAGGCGTACTCTCAACCAAAAAAGGTGAACTGGAAAAAATAATCGTAGCCAACGAAAAAGAAGAAAAGCATTTTAATAAACTGGCAGTGGAAGCTAGAGAGCATGTGGATCCCCGCCTGTTGGCCAGCTATGAAAAGATCCGCAAAAGCTACCGCAATGGTTTGGCAGTAGTACCTGTAGAAAGAGATGCTTGTGGTGGTTGTTTCAACGCCATACCTCCGCAAAAGCAAAGTGAGATCCGCCAGCATAAAAAAGTAATGATCTGTGAGAACTGCGGTCGCATCCTGGTGGACGAAGAACTGCACAATAATGTAGAAGTGAAATAATACTTTTTCAAAACCTGCTTAGAACAAGCCCCGCATTTGCGGGGCTTGTTCGTTTTATTTAGATCAGAATTTTCGTTATTTGAACAGCTATGCTATTTGTGCCATTCACAGTAAACCACTAATTTGCCTTTCAATGATTACCAGGCTTTCCATAAATAACTACGCCATTATTGATGAACTGGAGATAGATTTTTTCGGCAAACTCAACATCATTACCGGAGAAACCGGTGCCGGTAAGTCCATCATTATCGGAGCCCTGGGTTTGATACTTGGGGAAAGAGCTGATTCTTCTTCTTTAGTAAACAAAGAAAAGAAGTGTATCGTGGAAGGCACATTTTCTGGTAATACTAAAAAGGAAGTAACTGCTTTCCTGAAAGCAAATGAACTCGATGTCGAAGAAGAACTGGTTTTGCGAAGAGAAATTGGCGTAAATGGGAAGTCAAGGGCTTTTATCAATGACACACCGGTTAACCTGTCGCAACTACAGGAGTTAAGTTCCTTGCTGATTGATTTGCACCAGCAGTTTGATACGCTTGAATTAGGTGAAACGGATTTTCAGAGGGAAGTATTGGATGCTTTGGCCAGCCAGTTATCATTAGTAGAAGAATACCAATTGCAATACCGCCAATGGCAACAATTAAAAAAAGAAACAGAAGAACTTAAGGCGCAGCAACAGCAGTTTGAAAAAGAAGCTGATTATAATCGTTTTCAGTATACCGAATTGGAAGAGGCTGCTTTCAGGGAAAATGAACTGGAAGAAACGGAAGCGGAACTTAAACTGCTTAATAATTCGGAGGGCATCAAAGCTGCTTTGGCTAAGGCTTATTTTGAACTGCGGGAAAGTGAAACACCAGTAGTGCAGCAATTGAAAATTTTATTGAACCAGTTGAATGCCTATTCATCCTATCATCCGGGTCTGCCGGCATTATTAAACCGGTTACAGTCTGCCCAGGTAGAGCTGCAGGATATAGCAGATGACATTGATCATATCAGTAATCAAATTAATTACGATCCGGAAAGGATAGAGCAGTTGAATGAACGGTTGTCATTAGGTTATAAGTTGCAAAAAAAGCATGGTGTTAGTTCTACTGCTGATTTACTGGCCATTCGAAAGGAACTGGAAGAAAAACTACAAGCCGTTTTAAATATTGAAGAAGCCATTCATCAAAAGGAAAAGGAAATGAACCGGTTATTTGCTGAGGCAAAAAAAACAGCAGAAAAAATAACAGCCGGGCGAAATAAGCAGGTGAAGCCATTGGAGGATAAGGTGAACAAATTATTGTCGCAGGTAGGTATGCCCAACGCAAAACTGAAAGTTTCCGTTTTACCTGCGGAACTTAACAACACAGGTGCGGACAGTATTGAATTCTTATTTGATGCGAACCGCAGCGGGCAGTTTCAGCCGGTACGCAAAGTGGCCAGTGGCGGAGAACTCAGCCGTCTTATGCTTTGTATCAAATCTTTGGTTGCTCAATCCATAGATCTTCCTACACTGATTTTTGATGAAATTGATACCGGCATCTCTGGTGAAGCTGCCCGCCAGGTAGGAATCATCATGAAGGAGCTGGCTGTAAAACGACAGGTAATCTGCATCACACATCAGCCACAAATAGCCGGAAAAGCAGATGCACATTTCTTTGTGTACAAAGAAATAGTTGCCGATAAAGTAAAAACAAATATCCGCAGGCTAAGTACAGAAGAACGGATAACCACTATTGCCAAAATGCTCAGCGGTGAAAAACCCACTGCCGCTGCTATCGAAAATGCCCGGGAAATGGTGATGAACTGATTTGTCGTTTTCTTCCTTAGGAATTCTCCTTTTTGAGACTGAAAATATACGGGAACAGTAACCCGAAGCCAACCCTTGCACCATTATTGCAGTTGATAGAACGGAACGAACAACTAAAAATCCGTCTTTATGAAAAAACAACTGCTCATCATGATACTTTCACTGCTGCTGTTCCATGCAGGTGTGGGGGCGCAACTGCGAAAGCAGATGCGAAATCAACAAGAACCATTGACCACAGAACTACAGGCTAATCTTTCCGAAACTGGCCGCTACATATTTGTACAAAACCAGTTGCTATTGACAAACCTGAAAGAAGAAGAATTTGACCGTATTGCTATCATCAATATGCAGGGGTCTGTTTTGCAGAGACAAAATGTAAGTGGACCGGCTGTACGACTCAACCTTTCAGAATTGGAAGAAGGTGTTCACCTTTTATTGCTCCATTCATCTTCCAGAATGAAAGAAAAAACCATCAAGATGGTGGTGAAACGATAAATAAGTAATCAATAACCAGTATATATACAGGATCAAAAGGGAGTCGGGGGGACTCCCTTTTATTTTTCTATGCATTCCGGTCGGAGAATGGAAATACTTCCAGGTTATTGGGGTTATCAAACCTGTCCTGGTGCATGGTAAAGTTTTTCAGCCGTTCATTTTTATAATTTGCCCAGTCAAAAGTTTTCAGGAATTCAGCTGCAGCCAGTGCTCCCTTGCGGAAGAGGGTTATCTTTTCTTCATCCTTCATAAAGAAGTTCAGCCAGCTATGATCCTGCACATCAATATTTTTTACACCATAATTAAAAGCCCTGTTCTTGGTAATAAAATCACGGTCAAAATTGAAACGTATGGTGCTGAACAGGGAAAACACATACTTGAATAAACTATTGTTGCTCCTGCTGGCAGCATCCAGCACACCATCCTGCAATCGTATTCCAAAAGTAGGCATACGGGGCACAGGATAACGGGGATTGTAAAACACATTGATCGGAAAATTAGACAATGTACCTCCGTCAATGAACTGCACTTTGTCAGGTATACGTTTGTGCTGGTTTTGCCAGTTCAGGTGTTTGTCCCAAATGTCAAAAGAACTTTTTTTACGAATATCCGTCAGTGTATAGGTTTCAAAAAATACAGGGATGGACATGCTGGCTCGTACAAAATCTCCGGGATGCACTTCTTCCTGGCTTTTCCAGTACAGGTCCCACATCTGGGTAAATTCAATTTTCCGGTTGGCAATAATATCACAGGTAATAAGGGTAAGCATCGGCATATGCGGCGGATCATTGTTTTCCCTTCGCTTGTCTTCAGTTACTTCCAGTTTGGGTACCCGCATAAAGTGGTAGGAGAAGTCGGCCAGGTTGCTGATCTTTTGCATAGCCGCATCATTGCATACATGAAAGGTGGAAATAACATTTTTGATCCAGTTATGAAATACTTTTCCTTCATTGAGGCCATACCCCTCCCTGGCAAATTCTTTAAATTTTGCAGCAACAAGAAATATGAAAACAATAACTGCGATAAGCAGTAAGCCTGCTCCCAATCCGATCCATTTGGCCACACCCGGCCACATGAAATTGATTGCAAAACAACCAATGGTTAGTAACAACAGCAGCAATACAAGGACAGTGGCAATCCGGCTGATCTTTTTAAATATATTACTGCCCAGCAACATTTTCTGAATAATGCGTTTGATCCATTTGGTAAAACGCCAGTTGGAAGATTTACCATCTACAAAAGAAAACATCTCTAAGTCAACCAGGTGCTCCACGATCTTTGAAGATTTTTCTTGTTCCTTGTTTCCTGCACATGCCAGCAGCATGGTGTTGATGGCTCCGGCGCTGGTGCCTGCCATGCTGAAAAAACGGATGCCCATTTTTTCCAGCACATAAGTGTAACCAACTAATGCAATACCCAGCACACCACCACCTTCCTGCACCAGGTCCACATACTGGTTGCCCTGTGCATCTTTTACATCAGAAACGATAAGGGGTTTGCCGCTTTGCTTAAAATGTGTTTGCAGTTCTTCTATTATGACATCCACGCCGGTTTGTTGTAAAAAATCGGCAGGAGAGATTTTGGAAGGCATAGGAAAGGTTTATGGGAAGGTACAAAGTGATCGCCGTAGAAGCAAAGTAAAAGCTAAAAAATAACCACTTTATGGTATTGTCTGATTCAATTTTCTTTCTCAATTTTAAAATACTTAATGGTTATTTTTTATTCCTGTTCGCTAATCAAATTATTTTCAGGTATAAAACACATTCATGTTAATATCTACAGAACTGATCAAAAAATCAGTACAACGGTTTAATGCTGTTGAACAGATTAAACCCGGGGAAAAAAGGGGAAAGCTTATTGAAGAAGAGCTTGACAAGTTTGTTGATAAGGCTATACCAGAAATTGTAAAAAAAGGAAATATAGTAGGAGATTCTGATAATCTTGCCGACCGGTTACAGCTTATTGAGGATAAAGCCCCAGAGCCAGCTGCTTTTGCTTTTGAAAGGGCTATTGGTAAAAATGATTCTGTTTACAGCAATTTCATCGAACTTATTGCTGATACCAAGCAAAAAGTTGCCCGGGTAGTCATTAAGGAAGAATCAAGGACGTTGGGGTTTGCCACTGGCTTTATGGTTTCAGAGAGATTGTTACTCACCAACTGGCATGTGTTTAATGAAAAGAAAGATGTTATGCAAAGTGAGGCTCAGTTTTTTTATGAGTATGATGTATTCGGCAGGCCGAAACAACCTGTTTCATTCCGGCTCAAGCCCGGCGATTTTTTTCATTCTTTTAAAGCTTTGGATTATTGCCTGGTAGCTGTGGAGCCAGTTGATGTTTCAGGTAACATACAACTTTCCTCTATTGGTTATATCTTTTTGGATCCTGCCCCTGGCAAATTAGGGGATGAAGATGTAGAGTTGCTTAATATCATACATCATCCGGGTGGAGATTACAAGCAATTGTCCATTCGGGAAAATCAGTTTAAAAAGATCATGCCGACAACATTGTGGTACAAATCTGACACGGCTCAGGGTAGCAGTGGTAGTCCCGTATTTAACGACCAGTGGCAAATTGTGGCTTTGCACCATATGGGTGTACCGAGTATGACAGCCGACGGAAAAAATTATTTAGATATTGAAGGAAACATCATACCTGTTGTAAATGGTGAAGTAGATGAAACAAAAATCCATTGGATAGCTAATGAAGGTATCCGTATTAGTGTAATACTCAAAGATCTTTTTAGCAGTTATCCGGACTCTGACTATATAAAGGGGCTTAAAAAGCAGCCTGTTTCACCAGTTGCAAAAACAACATTAAAAATTGAGAATGACAAAAACGGTAAAAAAAACAATATGGATAATACCAGTAATAATGATGTACGCATAACTTTTCCTGCATCATTACTTGAAGCAAGCGGACAGGTTACTGTCAGTATCAGTAATAAGCAAAATGAGACTGCAGTGACTGCTGATAAAAAGTTAATTGCTGATCTCGATGCAGCCAATGCAGAAATTAAAAAAGCTGATAAAGAAAATGCAGTAGACTTTTCTCATTGCAAAGGGTATGATCCAAAGTTTATGGGGATTAATATAGCCTTACCAAAACCACAAGCGACATTGGCAAAGGATATTGCTAAAATGAGTAACGGAAAAACCGAGTTGAAGTATTTCAAATATAGTGTGCTTTTCAATGAAGTGATGAAGATGCCGGCACTTAGTGCAATCAATGTTGAAGGTAACCCGGCTTTGAGAATGGATAAAAGCAAAAGGAGTGATGATTGGTTAAGGGATAAGCGTATTGATATAAGCAAACAACTTACAGATAAGTTTTATGCTGGTTCTGGGTTTGATAAAGGTCATATGAGCCGCTTTGAAGACGCCAACTGGGATAAAACGGAAGAAGATGCTCTACGAAATGGTATCTATACATGTTTTTATACGAATGCCTGTCCCCAGGTACCCGGTCTGAACCGTGGCGGTGGTGTATGGGGCAAACTGGAAAAGGCAATTTTGGAAAAAGGTGTAAAAAAGGAAAAGGATTCCGAAGGAAGAATCACGGTTTTTAACGGGCCCATATTTTCTTCAAAGAGCAAAAGGTTCCGGGGAGAAATTATACCAATGGAGTATTTTAAGATAATTATTTGGCGAAATGACGATAATCAACTTAAAGCTACAGCGTTTAAATTGTCACAGGAAGATCTGGTGTCAGGTATAAAATTTACAGAGGCAGCGGGTTTGAAATTCGAGGCAATTGATATTGATACCAATGCCCAGTTTAAAGAGTATCAGTGTAGTATTAAGTCTTTGACAAAGGCCACGAAAATTAATTTCAAAGCCCTCGAAAAGTATGACACATTTGATAAAACCAATGTTAACGAGTCAATACTTATTAGTACTGAGAAAGAACTGGAAAGTCTGATTATGACAAATGAAAAAGGGAAATAAAAGTGGGTTAATAATATCCCTTTTTTATTTATTGTCGGTTTAAAAAATTCCTCGCTATTCTTTAGTTCATAGCGAATAGCGTTACTTATTTTCTATAATACTTGTCGAAATACCACCTGATTTTACAATACTTTGTGTAACCGTAAAATAATAATGACCCACTTCTTTTTTAAAGAACATCTTTTCTAAAGCTTGTGGCGCCTGCGAAGGATCCGATCCTGCAGGAAGTTTGACCAACTGAGGCGGATTTGAACCCGGGTAATATGCCTGGGTGGCAATTTGTGTGGTCTTGCCCACAGAAGTTTCAAGTACTAAAAATCCTCTTATTTTATTGTTATCCTCCGGTGAGATACCTACATGCTCAAAGGAGACTTTAAAAGCATTGTTGTGAGGTATAAAGGAAACAATGTTCTTTCCATTATACACCAGGTTATAGGTTTGATTGGCATTCGGGTATTCTGCAAGGTTGTAGTGCTGGATATAGTCTGCTTCAAATTTCAGGGTGTTGTTCCCAATTGAGGCTGTAGCGGCTGCATTGGGCAATGCATATTCAAAGGCAATAGCGAATAAACCTTTAATGGGAGGTTCAGCCCACGGTTTCAGTTTTGTACCGTCATCCATCTGGCTGCGCCACCAGAAACGGCGGGATGCATCACAAACAACATTAAGGTTTGACTTAATTCTGTTCCCAGACGAATCACTCCACCAGAGTTGTTCTGCCGGATGAATTTCCGGGTGGCAGCAATGCCCCATATCATATATCCAGGTGCCATAGACACATATTCCCCTGCTAACCCTGCTTAATACCATATCAGTCAATCTTGCACGGCCAAAAGTGTGATTCCCTTTTGGCCAGTAATCTTCGGCTATTTCTGCTTCTACCGCATGAAAAGATGGGGGACAGTCTTTTATATCATACGCCACATCCTGTAGTTTCATAATGGTAGTGAACTCGGGTTTATGCGCAGTGGTAACAAGATATTCGTATTTAGGGTGAGGAACAATATCAATATTAACATCAAAGTCCGCAAAAGTACCTTGTATGTTGACCTGACCTGCTTTGATAACTTGTCCGCTCAAAGTTCTCTTTGCAGGGTTGCGGTGATCATTGGGTGGCCTTTGAGGATACCAAAAATTAAAATTATCTGGTATGAAAGTATTGTTCGAGGCTCTTTCAAAAGCAGCTGTCCCTATTTCTTCTCTGCCACGATAATCGTTGCCGATAATTCCCATCTGGTCTTTGGCTATTTCCCAGTAGGTTTTGCCTTCTGTAGACTGGTTACCTAAAGTTGTGATGGTTGTATTAGCTCCGTTTACTGTCAAAATGGTTGAGACTGCAGAAGCAGGGCCAGGTATTGGAGGGGAAACCACTGCAATCGTATTAGGAGGGCCGGGTCTTGCACTTTTACGTTCCCAATGTCCGGGTACAAACTGACCATTCTTTATAGCATTTCTCTTCCATTCATAATTATTGTCCTTAGTTGCATAAAATATACTGATATATGAAACCTTATCATTAAAATTATATACAGAAAGATCAGGGACATCTTCAAGAAAATCAACAGCTATTCCATAACCTTGTGTAGGTGTGGCATGTTCGTAAATGTAGGCAACCATACCTGCAGGAACTTTGATGGAAGAAGCCACATCATTAAAATCATTTAAAACATATTGCCCGGGACCCAGTGTTTTAAATGCACCGGTGTAATTGGCATGTTCATACAAAATCACTGAGGGTTTGTATGGTTTTACTGGCAGCACTTTTGGTTTTTGGGAATTCGCTGAAAGACCTAATAAAACGGCAAATGAAAGAAATAAATAATTTCTCATGTTTAATGGTATGAGGTGAGTAATTATTGGTTTCAGTTATCAAAAAGGCAGGAGAATTTTACCTCAGGGTAGGCGGGAAGGTGCGGAAGTTTATTAAAGATGCTACTATTTTTTAGATTCTCAATGAAAGTATTTACGAGTGCAACGTTTGCAATCCTTAGTTATTGATAAGAAAAACCCTGTTTCCTGGTAGTTTATTACCAGGAAAACAGGGCTGGGTATTTCACTTGCCGTCTCGGTTATTTATTAAGCACAGAGCTCAACCTTAAACGCCAGGCTGAAATAAGTTGAATAATGGCCTTTGGCTGTGGGTGCATGACCATTCCATGCCTGGCCGAATGTAAATGGCTTATGGGCATGACTTATAGCCTCACCTAATGCTACCAGTGCATCAGGCGTATGAAGTCGGAAGCCATAAGTAGCTCCCTGCTCCAGTTCCACAGCCGGTGTTTCAAAACGTATCCAGCGGGAATCATCTCCTTTATGTAACAACAAATTTGACTGACTGATGGCGGGGCCCCATGTTTTGGTAGCCGGATCAAATTCATGAAGTGTCAGCTCCACTTCTCCCGGGTTCTGAACAGCCTCTGCAAATACCTGTATATTGTTAAGCACTCCACCTGAGGGACAAAGAAATGTTTGGCCGGCTAAGTGGTCATTCGGATCTGTTTGCATGTGACCGATCCATAATGTAGTGTTGTTCTGTGTTTGGGTAAGAACAGGGCGGGGGCGTTTAGTAGTTTCCATAGATATATTTTTAAAGCTTAAAAGAAGCCGTAAACGGATTTCTCTGCAAAAATAACTCTGCACTATGGGGCTGTATTGTGCCATGGTGCATGATTCTCGTCATATTCGTAAAAGATGCAAACGGCTGTTAGCATCTTTTGGTACAATTACTAGGGAAATTGTGTAAATTGACAAAGACCTTGAGCAAAAAATAATTGTGGATAAACCCGGTTTTTGGGTGGAAAGAAGGTGCAGAAAGAAAAAGTTTTTCGAAAACAATTTTGAATATCAGTCAGCCTTTAAATTCGCCTTCCTGACTGGACGGAAACATTCCACTAACATAGAAATAACGATTTCTTAAAGCAAGACGGAAGAAGTGCCCAAGGTCATTGAAAGTAAAAAACTCAATGAATAACCTTTTATCGCTATAGACGAACATGGATCTTACTAACCTGAATAAAGACCGCACCGGCAAACAAAGAAGAAAGTCAACACTGGACCTCGGCACTATGGTATATGGCAAAGTACCCCCGCAGGCAAAAGACCTGGAAGAAGCTGTATTGGGTGCTATTATGCTGGAAAAGTCAGCCTTTGATACAGTTGTTGAAATTCTTAAACCAGAATGTTTTTATGTAGAGGCTCATCAGCGCATCTTCAAAGCGATGCAAAGCCTCAGCAATAAAAGCCAGCCCATTGATATTTTAACAGTGGCGGAGGAACTTCGTTTTAAGGAAGAACTTGAAATGGTGGGCGGCGCTTACTATGTTACCAAACTCACCAATGCTGTTGTTTCATCCGCCAATATTGAAGCACACTCCCGGATCATCTTACAGAAATTCATTCAACGGGAACTGATCCGCATCAGCGGCGAGATTATCGGTGATGCGTATGAAGACTCCACTGATGTATTTGATCTGTTAGATGATGCAGAAAGTAAATTATTCGAGATAACCAACAACCACCTTCGTAAGAATTTTGATACAATTGATTCTGTATTAGTAAAAACCATTCAACGTATCGAAGACCTTCGTCACAAGAATGAAGATGTAACGGGTGTGCCGAGTGGTTTCCCATCGCTAGACCGTGTTACTTACGGATGGCAGAATACTGACCTGATCATTCTCGCTGCAAGGCCTGCCGTGGGTAAAACAGCTTTTGCCCTTAACCTGGCCCGTAATGCCGTTATGAATCCGGCCAAGCAAACACCGGTGGCGTTGTTCTCCCTTGAGATGAGTGCCGGCCAGTTGGTTCAGCGTATCCTTTCTGCTGAAAGTGAAATATGGCTGGAAAAAATTGCAAGAGGTAAATTGGAAGAACATGAAATGAAACAATTGTATGCAAGAGGTATACAGAAGCTTGCCCAGGCCCCATTATTCATTGACGATACTCCGGCGCTTAACATCTTTGAACTCCGTGCCAAGTGCCGTCGTTTGAAAAACAAACACAATATCGGCCTCATCATTATAGACTATTTGCAATTAATGAGTGGTACTGGTGAAAACCGTAACAGCAACCGTGAACAGGAGATCAGTAATATTTCAAGAAACCTGAAGGCATTGGCCAAGGAGCTGAGTGTGCCGATCATCGCCCTTTCGCAGTTAAGCCGTGCCGTGGAAACAAGAAGTGCAGGGAAAGACGGAAACAAAATGCCGCAGTTGAGTGACCTCCGTGAATCAGGTGCTATCGAACAGGATGCTGATATGGTAATGTTTCTTTACCGGCCGGAGTATTATGATATCACACAAAATGAAATGGGAGAGAGCAACCGGGGCGAAACCCATGTCCGCATAGCCAAGCACCGGAATGGTTCATTGGAAACCATTAAGCTAAAAGCATTGTTGCATATTCAAAAATTCACAGAAGATGATGGCAGTGGCGGATTTGGCGCAACTGGTTTACCGGGCAACTGGAAACCTGTAAGTGATGTGGATGGAGATGGAGGTGCAAGAGTGTTCATCCAGACAGGCAGCAAGATGAATGATATGGGTGATGATGAAGACACTCCATTCTGATTAGTAATAATAGATTTTGTCCCGATGGCTATCGGAATTAGATTTGTCCCGTAACCATGGGACATTTTTTATGGCGCTTCCTTTTTTTTATTTCAATGATTATTCCGGGCAAAAGCAATTGTCGCTGGATGAAGACACCAGCAGGCATGTGGTACAGGTATTGCGGATGAAGGAAGGCGAACAACTCAACCTTACGGATGGAAAAGGAAAATTGTTAACCTGTGAAATTAAGGAAACAGGAAAAAAATCATGCTTCGTTGAAGTTACGGATACCCGTAACCCGCAACCCGTAACCCGCAACATTACCATAGCCATCTCCCTTCTTAAAAATACCAACCGTTTTGAATGGTTTTTAGAAAAAGCAACTGAGATAGGCGTCAGTGAAATTGTTCCATTGATTTGCGAAAGAACAGAGAAGGAAAAGTTCCGTTACGACCGGATGAATGCTATTTGTATCAGTGCTATGCTCCAGAGCCAGCAATGCTGGTTGCCGGTATTGCATCAGCCTGTAGAATTTGATAAAGCTGTTAAAACAATCAGTTCGGATTTAAAATTAATTGCCCATTGTGAAGATGGCACAGTTAAGAAAAACCTTTCAACCCTTCAACCATTCAACTCTTCAACCATCCTCATCGGCCCCGAAGGCGACTTTACTCAAAAAGAAATTGAACTGGCAACTCACAACGATTATCAACAAGTATCTCTTGGTGAAACAAGATTGAGAACTGAAACAGCCGGAGTCTTGGCTGCAGCTTTATTAATGAATTGCTGATTATTTCTTTTCATCTTCTATCACCGGCTCATTCAGTTCAACTAAATGTGCTCTTTTCTTAGCAGCCCGGCTGAGCATAGTCATATTCAGCATTTCCACGGCAAAAGAAAAGGCCATACCGAAATAGATATAATTTTTCAGGTGCAACTGGTGTGCTGCTTCACTGTCCCATCCTTCAATCACTAATCCCAAACCGATCATTACCAGGAAAGAAAGTGCCAGCATTTTTAAAGTGGGATGTTTATGTATAAAACCTGAAATAGCAGGACTAAACAGGAACATAACGATCATAGCAATTACTACAGCAGCTATCATGATCTCAATATGTTTGGCTGTACCACCGGCAGTAATAACACTGTCAAAAGAGAACACAGCATCGATCAGCATTATCTGGGTAATAGCTTGTGAAAAGGAAATACCGTTTTTCTTCTTCAGGGCTACATTAGGGTCTTCGCCTTCCAGTTTGTGATGTATCTCAATCACCGATTTGTAAATCAGGAATAATCCCCCGGCAAGCATGATGATGCTGGCAAGGTCAAAACCTTTGCCCCATAGGGTGAAAACAGCTTTTCCTTTTTGTGTCAGCAGCCAGCTTAGTGCCATCAACAGCAAACTCCGGGAAATGATACCCGTTACCATCCATACCCGGCGGGCACGGCGTTGCTCTTTGGCATCTTTCAACCGGTTTAGAGAAAGCGAAACGAAAATTACATTATCGATACCCAGCACCACTTCCAGGATGACAAGGATAACAAAACTGATGATACTGTCGGCTGTAAAAAGATGTTCCATTGATAATGTAAGATTGAAGAATGAATAGTTGATTATTTTCCGGCCAATGAATTACAAATACGTTTTACAATTCCAGGGCCTTCGTAAATAAAGCCAGTCCATACCTGCACCAGCGTAGCACCGGCATTTAATTTTTCCTGTGCATCTGTACCATTAAATATGCCACCACTGGCAATAACAGGAATTTTACCTTTCGTTTTCTCACAAATATACTTTACCACTTCTGTGCTTCTGTGTTTCAGTGGCAAACCGCTCAGGCCTCCTGCGCCAATAACCGTGAGCCGTGAGTCGTGAGCCGTGAGTCCTTCACGGCTGATAGTGGTGTTGGTTGCAACCAGACCGTCTAATTTTATTTCCAATGCCAGTTCAATCACATCATCAATTTGCTCCTGAGTGAGATCGGGGGCAATTTTCAGCAGAAGCGGTTTATCACCCTTCGACAGGCTCAGGGTGACATTCAACTGTTGCAGGTGTGTTAGAATTTTTCGTAGTGATTCTTTCTCTTGTAATTCTCTTAATCCGGGAGTGTTTGGTGAGCTTACATTCACGACAAAATAGTCTACATATGGATACAACTCTTTAAAACAAATTTCATAATCCTTCCATGCATCTTCATTCGGAGTTACTTTGTTCTTTCCAATGTTGCCTCCGATAATTAGTCGTGAGTTCTTTCCTGGCTCCCGACTCCCGGCTCCCGACTCCTGAGTTTCCTTCCACTCTTTTAATCTCTTAGCTATTTCTTTTACCCCATCATTATTAAATCCCATCCGGTTGATCAGGGCTTTGTCTTTCGGCAGGCGAAACACTCTTGGCTTATCATTGCCTGCTTGTGGCAGCGGTGTAACTGTTCCGATTTCCACGCAGCCAAATCCCAGGCATTCCAGTTCCCGCAGGTATTTGGCATTTTTGTCAAAACCGGCGGCCAAGCCTACTTTGTTGGGGAATTGAATACCAAAAGCAGTGCAGGAATGATTTCCTTTTGGCCTGAACATTCTCGACAGTATTTTTTTGAAACCAAGGTTACAAAGTAACCTGAGTCCGTTCATGGAAAAATAATGCACCGGTTCGGGAGGAAAGCAGAAAAGAATAGTACGCAGTAGCTTATACATAACGGCTGCGAAGATAATTGAAGTTTTCAGCCGTATTTGGAAGGTTATGCAAGTCTCCCTATTTTTGGTATAGAAAGTTGCATAAACAACTTTTAATTTAAAACTGAAAATTCATTCCCATGCAGGAAGCATATATCGTAGCCGGTTACAGAACAGCTGTTGGTAAGGCCAAGAGAGGTGGTTTTCGATTTACAAGACCGGATGATTTGGCCATTGAAGTAATTAAAGGACTGATGGCTTCTGTTCCCCAACTTGAAGCCAAAAGGGTTGATGATGTGATTGTAGGTAATGCAGTTCCTGAAGCGGAGCAAGGTTTGCAGTTTGGCCGTATCATTTCGGCAAGGGCATTGGGTATTGAAGTGCCCGGTGTTACGGTTAACCGATATTGCGCATCTGGTTTGGAAACGATTGCCATGGCTACGGCTAAGATCCGTATGGGTATGGCTGATTGTATCATTGCCGGTGGTACAGAGAGTATGAGCCTGGTACCAACGGCCGGTTGGAAAACCGTGCCTGCCTATTCAATTGCCAAAGATGATCCTGATTATTACCTGAGTATGGGATTAACCGCTGAAGCGGTAGCCAGGGATTTTAATATCAGCCGCGAAGCTCAGGATGAGTTTTCTTATCACTCACATCAAAAGGCAATTGCCGCAATACAATCAGGTCATTTTAAATCAGGTATCCTGCCAATAACAGTAGAAGAAGTTTACCTGGATCAAAAGGGTAAGAAGCAGAAGAGAAATTATGTAGTGGATACGGATGAAGGACCAAGGGCAGATACATCTATAGAAGCGCTGGCCAAATTGAAACCTGCCTTTGCAGCCGGCGGCTGTGTTACTGCTGGCAACTCTTCTCAAACTTCAGATGGGGCTGCCTTTGTTATTTTAATGAGTGAAAAGATGATCAATGAACTGGGTTTAAAACCTATTGGTCGTTTGGTCACATCTGCCGTAGCCGGAGTGCATCCCCGCATCATGGGTATTGGCCCGGTGGCAGCAATTCCAAAAGCCCTGAAACAATCAGGGATGAATCTTTCTCAAATTGACTTGATCGAACTCAACGAAGCTTTTGCTTCCCAGGCACTGGCAGTTATCCGTGAAGCCGGTTTGGACCCTGCAAAAGTGAATATTAATGGCGGAGCAATTGCATTGGGGCATCCGTTAGGTTGTACCGGTTGTAAACTCACTATCCAGAACCTGCATGACATGAAGCGATTGGGCAAAAAGTATGGAATGATTACAGCCTGTGTTGGCGGTGGGCAGGGTATTGCCGGAATCATTGAAAATATCCAATAAACATAAGCCGGGAGTATTTCTCTTCATCACTATCTTTTGTATCTTGTCTGTCAAAGACAGAAAGTAGCATTGTTTTTTCACTATTGACAGGATGTATTTCTACGACTAAACAGAATAAGGCTCATTTTTTGTTACCCGTTACTTAAACTTTTCAGCAATATTTGTATCGAACCCGGTTGCTGAACCAAAACCATACGTATGGACAGAAGAGAATTTCTGACTGCCCGCCGAAAAAAGCATGCAGGACCAGAGGAAGGAGGAACTGTGCAACCCTTCCGCACCAATTCAGGAATAAATACATATACAGGCCCCTGGTCGGAACAGGAAGTGGTACACCTGTTGAAAAGAACCATGTTTGGTGCAAAAAAAGCAGATGTAGATTATTTCAAGGGACTCAGCATGAGCCAGGCAGTAGATGAGTTGTTAAACCCTACAGCATCTAACCCTTCCCCCCCAGTTAAAGAATATGCTACTTCCACTACACCAGGTGTAAATGCAGATGCTAACATTTTGCAGGGTACTACATGGGTTAACGACATCAATAGTGATGGTACAGTCCAATCACAAAGAAGGGCTTCTTATAAAAAATGGTGGACAGGTGTAATGATCAACCAGGACAGAAGTATCCGGGAAAAATTAATAATGTTCTGGGTTGACCATTTTGGAAATGAGACGACCGATGTGGGAATGGGGAACTGGGCTTATACACAACATTCTTTGATAAGACAATATGCACTTGGAAATTTCAAAAACCTAGTCAGGGATATTTCCAAAGATGTGATGATGCTTCGCTACCTGAATGGGTATCTCAATAATAAGAATGCTCCTGATGAAAACTATGCCCGGGAATTATTTGAATTATTTACGGTGGGAAAAGGACCCGGTTCACAGTACACTGAGAATGATGTAAAAGAGGCCGCAAAAGTATTAACAGGCTGGCAGATAAACGGCACAACTTATACATCCGTATTTAATGCTACCCGGCATGATACCACCAACAAGACCTTTTCTTCTTTTTTCAACAACACTGTGATTACAGGCCGCACTGGTGCAACAGCCGGGGATCTTGAGCTGAATGACCTGATCAACATGACTTTTAACCAGGCGGAGGTTGCCAAATTCATTGTTCGGAAATTCTATCGGTGGTTTGTTTATTATGCCATTGATGCAGGTACGGAGGCCAACGTTATTACACCATTAGCAGACATATTCCGTTCAAATAATTATGAAATCAAACCTGTCCTGTCTGCACTTTTCAAGAGTGAACATTTTTATGATATGCTCAACAGGGGTTGTTATATAAAAACACCGGCCGACCAGGTAATTGGTTCGTTGAGGGAAATGAATGTACAGTTCAGACCGGATACTGATTGGGATACCAATTATGGTTTATGGAATACATTCTTCAACTGGATGGTAAATATGGGTCAGAACCTGCATGATCCGCCCAATGTATCAGGCATGCCTGCCTATTACCAGGAGCCTTCTTTCCATGAAATATGGATCAATTCTGATTCATTGCCAAAACGTAACCAGTTCACAGATACCATGATTAATACAGGGTATGCCAGAAATGGTTTCAGGGTTCAGTTTAACTGTGTGGCATTTGCCCAAACATTAGCCAATCCCGGCAATCCCAACGATCTGATTGACGATGCACTGAAAATATTCTTCCGGAATGATTTGTCGGCTCAGTCAAAGCAGCAGATCAAAACGCAAATATTATTGACCGGTCAGCAATGGGATTATTACTGGACCAATGCATGGGCCGCTTATGTTTCTAATCCAACAACAGCCAATTTCAATACCGTAAATACAAGACTGAAATCGCTGTTTCAATATTTATTCAATTTATCGGAGTACCAGTTGGCATAAACTCATTTAATTGAAAAAAATGAAAAGAAGAGATTTTTTACTCAACACATTACCTGCAGCGGCCTTGTTGCCGGAAGTGATTAACGGGTATTCCGTAAAAGCTTTCAATACTAATTCACCATTGGTACAGGCCCTGATGCGGGGTACCACATTAACGGATCATGTGCTGGTGATCGTACAGCTTTCCGGTGGTAATGATGGATTGAACATGGTGATACCTGTGGCAGATTATTCCCGGTATTTCAATGCGAGAAGTAATGTGGCTATCCCCGAAGCAAGGGTGTTGCCCATTGCAGGAGTAAGCGGTACAGGTATACATCCTTCAATGACAGGATTGCAATCACTTTTCAATGAGGGAAAAGCCAAAGTTATCCAGGCTGTTGGCTACCCCACACCTAACTTCTCCCATTTCCGGGCAACAGATATCTGGATGAGTGCGTCGAACAGCACACAGGAAGTATATAGCGGATGGGCAGGCCGGTATCTGAATTATGAGTATCCCAACTTTCCCAATGGATACCCCAATACCGATATGACTGATCCTTTGGCCATTCAGATCGGATCTACCACATCACTCACTACGCAGGGACCCTCTGTGAATATGGGAATGAGCATTACCAACCCTACTTCATTTTATAACCTGGTTAGTGGTACTACAGATCCGGCCCCGGATACACCGGCAGGTAAAGAACTAAAGTTTATCCGGCAGGTAAATCAGCAAACGCAGAAATATTCAACTGTTATCAGGGCGGCTGCCAATGCTGTAACCCAGCAGGCAACTTATCCAACCAATAATTCATTGGCCGATCAGTTAAAGATCGTTGCCCGTTTGGTAAAAGGTGGATTGAAAACAAGAGTTTACATGGTAAGTTTTGGCGGATTTGATACACATTCTGTACAGGTAAATGCAGCTGATACCACCACCGGCGCCCATGCTACCTTACTGCAAAGGGTTTCTGATGCGATTAAAGCTTTCCAGGATGATCTGAAGTTTTTAGGAGTAGAGGAAAGGGTGATCGGAATGACTTATAGCGAATTTGGCCGTCGCATCAAATCAAACTCAAGTGTGGGAACTGATCATGGAGCAGCTGCGCCAATGTTCTTATTTGGCAGCAGTGTGGAGGCAGGCATGCTTGGTGTGAACCCGACAATACCGGCTAATGCCTCAGTGAACGATAATATCCCGATGCAGTATGATTTCAGAAGTATATATTCCACAATTTTAGAAAAGTGGTTCTGCCTGGATAAAACGATTGTGGAGTCATTATTCCCTCCAAACATCAACACACAATTACAAACACTTCCGTTGCTGAAAGCAGGTGTGTGCAGTGGTGTTACTCCGCCACCGCCGCCCGACCCCACGGATGTGATCGTTACCAACTATCCCAATCCTTTTACTACAAGCACAACAATTAAATTCAAAACGGAAGGAGGACATACGCTGATACAGGTAATTGACACCTTGGGTCGTGTACTGAAAGTACTGGTAGACAGGGATTACCCGACAGCTGGTATTTACACCGTCAATTTTGATGCAGAAGGTTTAGCACACGGTATTTACTATGCCCGTTTTCAGAATGGTGTTACCCAGCAGGTAAGAGCCATGTTGAAAGTGAGATAATTTTTACAATGCAAACCATTAATAGAAAAGGCCGGTTTATACGGCCTTTTGCATTATCATTCAATTTCTTTTAATCGCTCTGCCGGTGACCTGCATTAACCCAGTCAGTTATCTTTTGTTTGTCAGGATTGGTGAGCGGTGCATTCGGTGCTTGTGGCATTTGAGAGGGATTGCTGTCAACTGCTCTTGCTTTGATCCGGTCCCAGCTGTTGACAATACTGGCATCTGTATCAAAGTTCTTTCCCCCTTGATTACCACCATTACGATGACAGGGGCCGCAGTAGCCAACAATAATTTGTTTTACCAAAGCATATTTAGGTCCATAATTGAGTATACTTATTTGAGCTGTATCTGTACATCCGTTCTGATTTTTTACCGTTACCACATAATCACCCGGGGCCAGGTTATTAAAAATAGGCGAAGCCTGGTAGGTGCCACTGTTTAGTTTATAAGTAATGGTATCGCCAATTGGATAATTAATAGTAATACTGCCATTATTGGATGTCCCGATTGACTCTGTCTTAAAGTATTGAACATCATAAGTCACCCCAATACATGGATCGGGTGGGGCAGGGCTGTCTTTTTTTGAACAACTAAATGCAACTATGGCTATCACAAGGGTCAGGAAAAAAGCAACAGTGCTACGATAGAAAAAGCTGGTTTGGGTCATAAGCTAATTTAATACAAATAAACTATTGATAAAAGCAGGCAGTCTTCAGACTTCGTAGCAGCTTCAAAGATTAAACCAATAGTAAATAAGCAGTGTTTTTTCAGGTCGGAGTCGTAAAAATCAGTTCCTATAAAATGAATCGTTGTTGCAAATAATAAAAAAACCTTACTTTTGCCTTTGTGAAAATGTTTGGGCTTATATGGTTACGGAAAGCAGCCGCTGCACTATTCTTTGCGGCTTTGGCATTTGTATATGCTGAAAAGGTTATCCATAAGCATGAATGTAATGCCATTGAGACATCTCAAGCCTCCCTGTCGCAGAACTTTGATTATTCAACCTGCACCCTCTGTGATTTTCAGCCCGTATCAGCTTCGGAAGTACCTGTTATATCTGAATGCTTAGTCCCGGTCAAATTTATTTTCAGTACTTACTACCCGGTTAAAGAAAACTATTATTACTGCACTGTTTCTTCTATAGCAGGAAGAGGTCCGCCTGCTGCCTGATAATTGTTCGCATTAATCCGTCAGTGTTTAAGCTGTCATTTTTTAACCCAGGCTGGTTATCATTCAGGTAACGTCTTTAATTTATTAATTGTAATGAAAAAGAATCTGCTGCTATATACAATAGTATCTCTTATTGTGTTCAGGTCGTTTGCCCAAAATGGCCTTACAGGAATTCCTGTTGAGACAAAAACCTATAACATTGTCAATGTTACATTATCTGGCAAAATAACTGATGCAAAAACAGGGGAGCCGCTGGCAGGGGCATCCGTTTATCTTGCCGATGACCGAATTGGTACTTATGCTGATTCAAATGGAAAATATGTGCTGACAAATATCCCGTTTGGACATCATGTAATGGAAATTTCATATACTGGTTATACAACACTGGTTGAGCATATTCAACTGACTGCTGATACAGAAAAGAATTTTGCTTTGTCAGCCATAATCATAGAAAACCAGGGAGTAGTGGTAACAGGTGTTGCCGGCGCTACCAGCATAAGAAAGATCCCTGTTCCGGTAGCTTCGATTCGCCGTTCGGCATTACTACAACTTCCTTCTTCTAATATTATTGATGCATTAACACATATACCCGGTGTTTCCCAGTTATCTACCGGTCCGGCTATCTCCAAGCCTTTCATACGGGGTCTTGGCTATAACAGGGTTGTAACAATCAGTGACGGGGTAAGGCAGGAAGGCCAGCAATGGGGTGATGAGCATGGTATCGAAATTGATGAAATGAGTGTAACAAGGGCTGAAGTAGTAAAAGGCCCTGCGTCATTGATGTACGGCAGCGATGCGTTGGCAGGTGTAATACAATTCATATCGAATACACCTGTTGCAAGTGGCACCTACAAAGGCAATGTATTGCTGAACTACCAAAGTAATAACGGTTTATTGGCAGCCAATGCCAATCTCGCCGGTAACAACAATGGGTTTAACTGGAATATTAACGGCACTTATAAATCTGCAGGTGATTACCGCAACAAGTACGATGGTAAAGTACTTAACTCAAGATTCAACGAGAAAAACTTCGGCGGATATATAGGCCTGAATAAAAGCTGGGGTTATAGTCATCTTATTTTTAGTCATTTTAACCAGCAACTGGGAATGGTAGAGGGAGACAGGGATGATGCCACCGGTGAGTTTATTGTTTTTGGAGGTAGTCCGTTAGAAAGAATTGCAACGAAGGAGGACCTTGATTCCAGGGAGGTATTTGCGCCTAATCAACGGGTACAACACAATAAGATTGTAAGTGATAACAATTTTGCCATCAAAAAGAGCCGCCTGAAGATCAACTTGGCATATCAGAATAATCTCCGTAAGGAATTTGGAAATCCTGAGGACCCTGATGAAGAAGAGCTATTCTTTGATCTGAAAACATTAAACTACGCATTGCACTGGCAGTTACCGGTGAAAGAATGGCATACTACCCTTGGTGTAAATGGTATGCGGCAAAGCAACCAGAATAAGGGTGAAGAAGTACTGATACCCGAGTATAATCTCTTTGATATTGGCGGGTTTGTTTATACACAGCGTTTTTTCAAAAAGGGAACTTTGAGCGGTGGTCTGAGATTTGACAGTCGTTCTATTGACTCCAAACCTTTCATGGAAGGAACCGAAGAAAAATTTACTGCCTTTACCCGCAATTTCTCCAATATCTCAGGAAGCATCGGAGTAAGTTATGAGCCGGTTGATTTTGTAACGGTGAAAGCTAATATTGCCCGCGGCTTCAGGGCGCCTACACTGGCAGAACTGGCAAGTAATGGTACTCATGAAGGAACAAGCAGATACGAGTACGGAGAATTGAACCTGAAATCTGAGACAAGCCTTCAACTGGATGGTGGAGTAGAAGTGAACTATGAGCATATCAGTTTAGGAGTTTCTGCCTTCTTTAACCGGATGAATGATTTTATTTTTTATCAGAAACTTTTGTCAACGGCTGGCGGAGATTCTATTGTGTTGGTAGATGGCGAGGAGAATATTGCATTTCGATTTAACCAGCACAATGCAAAATTGTACGGTCTTGAGCTGAATTTTGATATTCATCCGCATCCATTGGATTGGCTTCATTTCGAAAACAGCTTTTCCTTTGTCAGGGGTAGATTTGATGAAAAGGTGGATGGTTTTAAAACCGGCAGCGATAATTTACCGCTGATCCCTGCGCCCAGGTGGAATGGCGAACTGAGGGCTGATTTTAAAAAGGCAGGAAAGTTTTTACAGAACCTGTATGCAAGGTTTGAAGTTGACAAAACGTTCAGGCAGGATAAGCATTTCACCGGTTTTGATACAGAAACGGCCACAGATGGATTTACATTAATGAATGCCGGAGTAGGAGCAAATATTACCGGGAAAAAGAAAAATATATTGTTCAGTCTGCATTTGTGTGTTACTAATATTGGTGATGTTGCATATCAAAATCACCTGAGCCGGTTAAAATATACTGCAGAAAATAATGTTACGGGTAGAGTTGGTGTGTTTAACATGGGCCGCAACTTTTCAGTTAAACTGAATGTGCCCCTGGATTTTACAGGAAAATAAGTAAAAGCAGGACTAATTTAAAAGGCTGTCCAAAAAATGGTTGTCAGCCTGAGCATGTCGAAGGCTATCGTTTTTATTGCCAATATTTCGACAAGCTCATTATGACAATCAAAACGACTTTTTGGACAGCCTCTTCTTTTTAAAAACTAACTTGCGGTATGGAAATATCTTTTAATACTCCAGCCTTACTGTTTCCTGCCATCAGTTTATTGCTGCTAGCTTATACCAACAGGTTTCTTGCATTGGCCAGCCTGGTAAGAAAGCTGCATGATGAATATGAAAAGGGAAAAGGAAATCATGTTGTGATCAAGCAGATACATAGCCTGAGATACCGGCTAAGATTGGTCCGGTACATGCAAACCCTTGGGGTATTCAGCTTTGTATGCTCCGTTCTGACAATGTATAGCATCTATAATGAGTGGGTCGTAGTTTCCCGGTACGTTTTTGCTACAGCATTATTAAGCTTGCTGATTTCTTTGGTCATATCCCTTATAGAAATCACTCAAAGTACCAAGGCCCTGGAACTTGAACTCAGTGATATAGAAGAGCCTGAAAAATCAGGATTTTTCTCTGGTTTAATTTCCGGTAATAATGAAAAAAAAGATTAATACATTTATACAATGTTGAGAAAAGGTATTCGGATATTATCAGGACTGGCAATTGTGTGTTCAGTTATTTCCTGCTCCAAAAGCGGATCGGGCAATGATGAAGATAGTAACCACTTGTTTTCGGCTAATGATAAAACGCCGCCGGAGGTTTTGATTTTTACTCCTTCTGCAGGATAGGTATTTACAAACGGCAGTACTATAAATATTACAGGACGAATAACAGACGATCTTGGCCTGTACCGCGGCACCATCAAAATCGTAAATGAAGGCAACGGCAATGCGGTAATGTCACAGTCATATGAGATACACGGTCTTCGCTTGTATAATTTCAATATTAATCACCCGGTTTCTGTTACTGCATCTTCCGACTATTCTGTAACGGTCCTCTTTGAAGATCATGGAGCCAACACAACCAGCAAATCTGTTTTAGTAAAAGTAAATCCCTGATGGATTAAAGTTTCTGCATCAGTTTAAGAACAGATTCCCAGTTTCCGCCGTCATACACATTTTTCAATCCTGAAGCTTTTAATATTTGTAGTGCTTTTTTACTTCTTTCACCTGTATTGCAGCAAATTACTACCGGCATTTTTGAATCTTTTAAACGTCCAGCGCTGGCCTTTATCCTGTCCACGGGAATATTAAATGCATCAGGCACATGCCCCCGGTCGTATTCAGTACCTGATCGTACATCTATAATAATGGCGCCTTTGCGTAAAGCATTTTTTATTCTGCCCGATCCAAAACCTAAGAAAGATAAAAGTCCCATAATTTATGCGATAGCGATTTTAGTTTTCCGTTCTCCTATTTGCTGGCGCCACATGGCATAATACAATCCTTTTTCAGCCAGCAGGTTTTCATGACTGCCGGTTTCCACCACATCACCTTTTTCTAAAACATAGATCCTGTCTGCATGCATAATAGTGCTGAGGCGGTGTGCAATCAAAATGGTTATCTGTTGCCCGTTACGGGATATATCACGGATGGTATCAGTTATCTCCTCTTCTGTTAATGAATCCAGTGCAGAAGTTGCCTCATCAAATAACAGCAGCTTGGGTTTTCGAAGCAATGCCCTGGCAATGGATAGTCTTTGTTTTTCCCCGCCGGATAGTTTTAAACCACCTTCACCGATCATGGTCTCTAATCCTTTTTCGGCCCTGACCAATAAATTCTGACAGGCTGCTTTGTGTAATACATCCTGCAATTCTTCATCTGTTGCTTCGGGATTTACAAATAAGAGATTTTCTTTAATGGTGCCGGAGAATAATTGTGTATCCTGTGTAACGAACCCGATCTGGTTGCGCAGGTCTTCAAAGTCAATATTGTTTTCATCCATGCCATTGTATAATATACTTCCTTGCTGCGGACGATACAATCCTACCAGCAATTTCATTAAAGTGGTTTTACCGGAGCCAGAGGGACCGACAAATGCAATCGTCTCGCCGGTATTTACTTTAAAGCTGATGTCATTAATGGCATTTTGGTTAGCTGTTTGGTGTTTGAAGGCCACATGATCGAATTCCAGTGTACGTATCTCACCAAGATGTTTTGGATTCGCCGCTTTTGGTTCCGGGGCTTTCTTCATGAGGTTGGCAAAATTTTCCAATGAAGCCTGGGCTTCACGATAGGTAAGAATGATATTACCGATTTCCTGCAGCGGACCAAATACAAAAAAGGAAAAGATCTGCATCGTCACCAGTTGCCCTGCATCCATTTCACCGCCAAATATGAGCCAGAGCAGCATGAAAAGGATGATCTGCCGGAGTGTATTCACAAATGTCCCCTGTACAAAACTGATACTGCGGATACGTTTTACCTTGGTTAGTTCAAGGCCCAGTATCTTAAAAGTATTTTTGTTTAACCGGGAAACTTCCTGTTGTGTAAGGCCAAGGCTTTTTACCAGTTCAATATTGCGCAATGACTCAGTAGTGGCTCCTGCCAGTGCAGTGGTTTGTCCTACTATTTTTTTCTGAATGGTCTTCACTTTCTTACTAAGCAGGTTTGAGATAATGGTCAACAAGAAAATTCCTCCAAAATAAATAAGCGGCAGCCGCCAGTCAATCCGGAAAGCATAAACGGCAACAAATAAAATTCCAACGATAACAGGGAAGAGGATATTGATAAAAGAAGCGACAAATTTTTCTGTATCTATTCTTACTTTTTGCAGCACACTCAATGTTTCACCGCTGCGGGCATCTTCAAACTCCTGGTAGGGTAGCTTCATAGCATGTTGCAAACCTTCTGTAAAAACAGTGGCACCAAATTTTTGGGTAATAAGATTAAGAAAATAATCCTGGAAGGCTTTGGCGATACGGCTGATCATAGCCACAGAGATAGAAGCGATAAGTAACGCTGCTACACCGTAATGAGGATTTTCTTCAAATGACCAGAAGAACCTGTCAAAATCATATTCGTTCTTATTATTGGCAAAATGATTGGCAAGGTTCACCAGTTTACCAAAGATGATCGGGTCTACCAGCGAGAATCCGATATTGACCGCTGCCAGGAACAACACAAGTGCAACCAGCCATTTATATGGTTTGAGATAGTGAAATAAAATTTTCATATTATCAATTGAGGTGAAGGCGAAGAAATCTCAATGTGCAAACATCGTACAAGTTCGTGAAAAATGACAATATAGCAGTGGAGAGCTGAGATTCGGGAGTTATTAGTCTATAGTAATTAGTCTTTAGTCTGGAATCATTGACATAAAAAACTCATATGGATTAGAAATTCCTGACTAATGACTCCCGACTACTGACTTGCATTCAGCCTGCCCATCCTTCCCGGTCAAGGCTTCTGTATTGTATGGCTTCTGCCAGGTGTTCCGGTTTGATATCATCGCTGCCAGAGAGATCAGCAATAGTTCTGGAAACTTTTAGTATCCGGTCGTATGCTCTTGCAGAAAGATTCAGTTTTTCCATCGCTGCTTTCAGCAAGTTGGCACCAACGGTGCTGATGACACAAATTTCTTTCAACATCTTACTGCTCATTTGTGCGTTACAATAAACCCCCGGGTTGTCTTTATATCGCTCTGCCTGTAATTCCCTTGCTGTCATTACTCTTTCCCTGATGCTGATCGAATTTTCCTGTTGCTTTATAGCTGACAATTCGCTGAAGGCAACTGGTGTTACTTCCACATGCAGGTCAATTCTGTCGAGAAGGGGGCCTGAAATTTTATTCAGGTATTTCTGAACAGTACCGGGCGGACAGGTGCATTCTCTTTCGGGATGATTATAAAAACCGCAAGGGCAGGGGTTCATAGAAGCAATCAACATGAAAGAGGCCGGAAAATCTACCGCTACTTTTGCTCTGGATATAGTTACCCTTCTTTCCTCCATCGGCTGACGCATTACTTCCAAAACGGTTCTTTTGAATTCAGGTAATTCATCGAGAAACAAAACACCGTTATGTGCCAATGAAATTTCTCCAGGCTGCGGTACTCCGCCACCGCCTACCAATGCCACATCAGAAATGGTGTGGTGTGGAGAACGGAAAGGACGTTTGGAAACTAGTGTGGCATTCTCCGGTAGTTTGCCAGCCACAGAATGAATCTTGGTTGTTTCCAACGCCTCCTGTAATGATAATGGAGGTAGAATGGTTGGAAGTCTTTTTGCCAGCATCGTTTTACCAGCTCCGGGCGGACCGATCAAAATGGCATTATGTCCGCCTGCAGCAGCAATCTCCAGTGCCCTTTTGATGTTTTCCTGTCCTTTTACATCGGCAAAATCGATTTCAAAATCGTATTGGGAATTAAAGAATTCTTCTCTTGTATTGACAACAATTGCTTCCAGGCCTTTTTCACCATTCACAAAAAAATCAATCACCTCTTTTATATGCGTAACACCATATACCTGAAGGTTATTGACCATGCCTGCTTCTTTGGCATTGGCTTTCGGTACAATTAATCCTTTAAAGCCTTCTTTTCTTGCCTGGATGGCGATGGGTAAAGCGCCTTTGATGGGTCGTATTTCACCGTCAAGCGACAGTTCACCCATGATGACATAGTTAGATAATGCTTCAGCATTTTCTATTTGTTCGGATGCACCCAGTATACCTAATGCAATGGGCAGATCAAAAGCTGTTCCGCTTTTTTTGATATCAGCCGGGGCAAGGTTCACCACCACTTTGGTGCGGGGAAAGGAGTAACCGTTTGTTTTGAAAGTGCTTTCTATCCGCTGCAAACTTTCTTTCACGGCATTATCCGGAAGCCCCACAATCATCGGGTCCTTTCCCTGTGTGGCGATCCAGTTCACCTCAATGGTGATGGTGATCGCTTCTACTCCATACACAGCACTGCCAAATGTTTTAATAAGCATGGAGGGAAGATAGCAAAAATTGCCAATCAGGCTATTACCGGAAAGTGGTATTCTATTGCTATTTGCGAATCAGTTTTGCCTCAAACAGTAATGAAGTGTTTGGGTCTGGTTTTATTTTTATGAGTCCGCTACCGGTATTCAGGATAAATGTTTCCGTCTTTTTTGAGATATAGATTTTTTCAAACTTAGGCCTTGCTTTTCCCATGTCTAATGATAATTCCAGCGGTAGTTCAAATAGTGCAGCATCCTGCAGCTGATTCACTGTCAGCTCAATTTTTTGATTACCGGGTAAATATTTCCAGCTTATTTCCAGTTGCGGGTTCACAGGTGTATGTAGCCATTGCTGAAAAAATTTCTCCAGGTTTTTTCCGGAATTATGTTCAAACACTTTTTGGAGATCTTTCGTTTCCGCATTCTTTCCGGCATATTGTGCATAATAGTCCCTGATACTTTTATGAAAAACTGAATCGCCCAGCTGCCTTCGCAGCATATGCAATACCCAGCTGCCTTTCTGGTAACTGTTTGCATTCAGCAGTTTCATATAATCGGTTGTGCTGTCTACCACCGGACGTTTGGCATATTTCACAAAACTCAAAACGGCTTCCCGGTCTTCCTGCATCCGGTTATTCATACTGTCAGTTCCATATTTTGATTCCAGGTAAATATGTGTGAGGTAAGTAGCGAAACCTTCGCTTAGCCAGAAATGGGCAAAGCTTTTTTCGGTAGCCATATTGCCAAACCACTGGTGCACTATTTCATGGGCAAATAACCTTTCTTCGGTTCTCTCTCCGTTAACGGTATTATCAGCATAAAAAATTGCACCGGCATTTTCCATACCGCCAAACATGGTACTGGATTGCACATTGGCCAGTTTAGCATAAGCATAAGGCCCGATATAATTAATGAACCATTGCAAAATGTCTTTGCCGATGGCATAATCATAAAATCCTTCTTTTTTATTTTCTGTATATACCCAGCTGCTTACCGGTATACAGTTACCGGCAAAACCAGCATGTTGTACGGCAAAATCAGCTACACCTATCACCATTACTTTGGTGGGCAGCGGCACATCTTCTTTCCAATGTGTGAGTTTCCTGTTTCCCTGAAGGTTTGTTTCTTCTAGCTGAATACCGTTTGAAATTACCTGGTAGTGAGAAGGTGCGGTAACAATAAATTCAACAGATGCTTTATCAGCGGGATCATCCACACAGGGCAGCCAGTTGTGGGCACGGTTGGGCCAGTTGTCGCCAAAGAAAGTTCGTTTACCAAACTGGTTCTTGGAAATGATGAGTCCATCAGAAGGGATGCCTTCATAGTTAATTATAACTGTTGCGGTATCACCTTTTTTAAAACCTGTGAAGGGGGTTAACAACAGCTTATTGTTTCTTTGTTCAACCAAAGGGTTTAATGCGTTTCGGGAAGGGAAATCAACAGAAACAATATTCATCCCTTTTTTCTTCTGTCCCCTCTCTGCGAGGTCAAAACTGACAGAAGAAGTGGTTTCCGTAACAAGAAAAGTTATTGTGGCCAATCCCTTAATAGTATCATTGCTGTCATTCAGCTCAATTTCAAATTTGTAATGCAACACATCAATCTTTCTTTGTGCTTCAGCATTAAAACTAATCAGTATTGCAGCAAGAATAATAAATACCCTCAGCATGTTTTTGATGTTTATATGAAAGTAAGAAATTCTTGTCTCCCCTTCAGGGGTTGGGGGTTTACAGCTTCTCCAGCATATCAACGACCTTCTCTCTTTTCAGGATGACATAACCGATTCTGTCATTGCTGATACCTTCCTTTAACTGGTAACTGAATGATAACTGATCTTCATGCACCGTAGTTTCAAAATAGCGGAAGGAAATATTGGGATAAGCTTTCAGTTCTTCTCCTATTTCGTATAAGTGTGTAGACAGGACAAACAATGAATTTTTTATTTTGATCAGCCCCTTGATGACCGTGAGGGAGCATTTCATGGCATCCTGCACATTGGTGCCTTTGAACAATTCATCAATCAGCACCAGCCATTTTTTACCATCATTGATTTTTTCAATAGTGTTTTTAATACGCTGCACTTCGTTAAAGAAAAAGCTTTCGCCTTTGGCAATATTGTCCACCACATTGATATTACTCAGCAAGCCGTCAAACAAGGTGAGTTTCATCTTCTCTGCCGGCACACCCATACCTATATGAGCCAGGAATACAGCGGCACCAACCGATTTTATCAGTGTACTCTTACCCGCCATATTGGCGCCGGTCAAAAAAAGAAAATTCTGCTCCGGGCTCATGTGCAGATCATAAGCTACCGGTTCGGGCAACAGAATATGATATAAACCTTTTGCATCAACCAGTGGTGTGTCCTGTTCAACAAATTCAGGAAAACTTAGTCCGTATGTTTTTACAGCAACAGCCATCGAGTACCAGGCATCCAGCCGGCTGAAAGTATCAATCATCTCCAGCGTATTAGTGCGGTAGCGGCCACGGAGATGATAGGCGAAATAAAGATTTTGCCGGATGGAGAAGCGTTGTCCCGCTTCTGTTTCCGCCAGTTTCTGTAATGGCGGTTCTTTCAATAATCCATTGATGCGGTCAATATATAATTTGATATTGGCCGGCAGATCCAGGTCTTCCAGCAGCTCAGCTACTTTGCGGATACCCCGGAAAAAATCAGCAAAATGCGGAACCGAATATTTGATCATGGAATAATCCGCATTGTGCAGCCATTTGTAGAAAATATTGTTCAAAGAAGCCGGTGCTTCACTGATAGGATCAAGCGGGTAATCGAGAAACTTGTCAATCACCAGCACAGTGCCGTTAGTTATCTCTGAAGGCCAGTGCTGAATATGTTCCATAAAAGTGCGGATGACCTTCTGCGTGCCGATGATCTTTTTTAAATCAGCATGTGGTTCACTGAAAAACCGGCGCAACCATTCACGGCCACCCACTGTTCTGGTAAAATTCAGTTTGTGAAAAATAGAAAACTCCTCTTCCTGGTGGAAGATGGAGATATCGTTGAAGGATTGATGGTCTATTTGCATATCGGAATAAAATCTCAAGAAACAAAAAGCAAGAACCAAAAGGCCGGCTATTCGTTCTTATCCTTTTTCTTTAAAATTGATGTAAAAATTAAAACAAATTCCTTAGCCTCCTGACGCAAGGCCTTTCTTTCATCTTCCATAATGGTACTCTTGTCTGTTATGATTAATCTTAGCCAATAAGCTGATTCTTTAGCTTCCCTTCGGCAGGTTCTTATTTTCATTTTGAAATCTTTGTCACCAATGCTTTCGTTTGCTTCAATGTAATTGGCCCCGGGTGAACTGCCAGATCGGATTAATTGTGGTATGTACTCGTTATTGGCTTGATTTTTTGGAAGCTTTAAACAAAAATCTCTTATTCTTTCAGCATATAGTGCTGTTCTTTCTTCGAGATCATATACCTTTTTTTGATCCATTCTTTTGTTCTTTGGTTCTTGTTCTTTAGTTCTTGCTATTTGGCTCTTGTTCTTTGGCTTTTGATCTTTGGCTTTTGCTATTTGCTTCTTGTTCTTTGGTTCTTGTTCTTTGGTTCTTGCTATTTGCTTCTTGTTATTTGCTTCTTGTTCTTTGGTTCTTGTTCTTTGTTTCTTGTTCTTTGTTTCTTGTTATTTGGCTCTTGTTATTTGGTTCTTTTTCTTTGGCTTTTGCTAGTTTCTTTCAAATACAAGCCGTTGTCCCATTTGCGATTCATCCCACTGCCCGTTATCATAAACCAAATGGCCATTAACAAACGTATGAGTAATAGATGCAGGAAAGGTGAAATTCTCTAAAGGACTCCAGCCGCATTTATATAAAATATTCTGCTTTGTTACTGTTGAGCTGCTGTTTAGGTCCACCATGACCAGGTCGGCATGATAACCTTCCCGGATATAGCCTCTTTCTTTTACCTGGAAACAATCGGCCACTGCATGGCTCATTTTCTCAGCTATTTTCTCCAGTGATATTCTTCCTTCTTTGTAATAATGCAACATTAATAAAAGCGGATGCTGTACCAGCGGCAAACCGGCATGAGCTTTCTCATAAGGTTCGTTTTTCTCCTCCCATGTATGCGGTGCATGGTCGGTAGCAATTACATCCAGCCGGTCATCCAGCAGCGCTTTCCACAAGGCTTCTTTGTTATGCGGTGCTTTGATAGCAGGATTGCATTTTATCTGGTTGCCAAGTCTTGCATAATCATCACTGGTGAAATGCAAATGGTGCACACATACTTCGGAAGTGATGCGTTTGTCCTTTAGTGGAAAAAGGTTGGTAAAGAGTTGGAGTTCCTTCTCTGTAGTTATATGCAGTATATGCAGCCTTGTTCCATATTTTTTGGCGATCTGTATGGCGTACAAGGAAGACTCATAACAAGCCTCTTCATCCCTGATGATGGGATGATCGGCAGCCGTCAACATTCGTCCGCTGGCTTTGGCTGCCTCAAGATTTTTGCGGATGATGTTTTCATCTTCGCAGTGAGTGGCGATCAGTACTTCACTTTCCCGGAAAACTTTATCCAGAGTATTTGGATTATCCACCAGCATATTGCCGGTGCTGGCACCCATAAAGATCTTGATGCCGCAAATGTCTTTTTTTCTTTCGTTTGTTTTAAGCACTTCTTCCGCATTGCTGTTGCTTACTCCCATGTAAAAGGAATAATTGGCCAGCGATGTTTGGGCAGCAATCTTGTATTTGTCTTCCAGCAACTCCTGTGTGAGTGCATTAGGAATAGTGTTGGGCATTTCCATAAAACTGGTAACGCCACCGGTTACAGCTGCTTTTGCTTCGGTGGCTATGCAAGCCTTATGCGTAAGCCCCGGCTCCCGGAAATGTACCTGGTCATCAATACAACCGGGCAATAAATATTTCCCTTCGCCATTAATCTCCGTATAATTCGTGTCAATTCGTGTAATTAGTGGATCAATCCTTTCTATTCTGCCGTTTGTTATCAACACATCTGCATTTCTTATCTTCCCTTCGTTAACGACCTGTATATTCTTAATCAGGTATTTTTGCATATCTTGTTTTTAGAATCATTACCAAAGCCAATACCCATGCAATTTAATCAAATTACCCCCCTGCTTCCAAAGAGGGGATATCCTTTCCTTATCCTCTTTTTCTTCTTTTTCACCGGTTTCGGCACAGTACAGGCACAATCCACTTTTTTGCCCCAGGGCGATAAGAACAATATACTGATGGAGCGGATGGAGATTCTCAGCCGCAGCGATTCTTTTTTTAATTATTCCAAAACCAAACCCTTCAGCCGCCGGCATTTGGTGAATGCCGCAGCCCATTTTGAAAAACAGTATGGACAGTCATTGTCAAAAGTTGACAAATACAATTTGCAGCGGTTGTATATGAATAACCTGGAATTTGTTTCGGAAGCAGACCGTGCCAAATACAATTCCAAAAAACCAATCGGGAAACGCTTCTATACCTCACCGGCCAACCTTTACGAAGTGCATGTAAAGGATTTTGACCTGGTGGTGAACCCGGTGATACAATACACCCTCAGCAAGGAGCAGGAAAACGATGATGATCTTTTCCTGAATACAAGAGGAGTGCAGGTGAGGGGAAAGATCGCCAATAAGATCGGTTTCTTTGCTTATCTCACCGATAACCAGGAAAGGGCCCCGAAGTATGTACAGGAATTTGTGAATACAAGAAGAGCCGTACCCGGCAATGGTTATTACAAACCTTTCAAAGCGGCCGGCGGCACCGATTATTTTGATGCAAGAGGTTATTTCACTTTCAATGTGACCAAATACATTGATGTGGCATTTGGCTACGATAAAAATTTTATCGGCAACGGGCAACGCAGTTTGCTGCTGAGTGATTTTGGCAACAATGCCCTTTTCCTGAAATTGAATACCCGTATCTGGAAATTCAATTACCAGAACATCTTTATGGAATTGCAGAATGCCGACGACCGCATCGGCGACAGGCTGATAGGGAAGAAGTATGCTGCCATGCATCACCTCGATATCAATATCACCAAATGGCTCAATGTGGGTTTCTTTGAGGGTGTGGTATTTGGCCGGCAGAATAAATTTGATTTCGGCTACCTGAACCCCGTCATCTTCTACCGTTCAATTGAGCAGCAAAACGGAAGTTTTGACAACTCCATCGTGGGCCTCGATGTAAAAGCCAATCTTGCCAGAAAATTCCAGGTGTATGGCCAGCTGGCATTGGATGAATTCAAACTATCAGAAATAAAAGCCGGTAATGGCTGGTGGGCCAATAAGTGGGGCATACAGCTGGGCGCCAAATACATTAATGCATTCGGCATCAGCAATCTTGACCTGCAGGTAGAGCATAACCGGGTGCGGCCATTCACTTACTCACACCGTGATTCGGTAGCCAACTATACGCATTACAACCAGCCATTGGCTCATCCGCTGATGGCCAATTTCCAGGAGTTTATGGCTGTGGCCCGTTACCAGCCGGCGCCGAAGTGGACAGCCGTAGCCAAACTCTTATATTACCAGCAGGGCAGGGACAGCAGCAGCCGCAGCTTTGGCAGCAATATCTTTTTGCCCAATGTAATACCGCCCCGTGAGGGTGATTATGGGTATAATATCGGCAGCGGCTGGAAGACCAATGTGCTCTTTGCATCTTTCTTGTTGTCATATGAGTTAAGAGAAAATCTTTTCCTGGAACTGAATGCCGTAATGCGCCGCCAGGAAACCACCACCGCACCGCTTACCACAGCCAACACCTCTGTGATAACATTGGGTGTACGATGGAATATGCACCGCCGGGATTTTGAATTCTGATTTGGCTATTAGGAAAGTATACAGGCTGCGGCCGGACGTCTTCTTTTGGCCGGCTGCAGATGTAAGCCACAAAATGTGGGTGAGTTGTATTGGAATTAAAATTACCGCTAACGGCTACGGCTTGGCGATGTGGCGGCATTTGAAAATCGTCAGCCCGTAACCGCTGCTAAATTTATAACTAAAAGTTCATTGTTTATTCTATTGCTCGGCATTATTCGTCGGCTGGAACTGAAGCTGATTAGCGAACAAAAAGTTGAGAATATATTCGTCGCCCCGCCATATTGCCAAACCGCCTCCTATGTTTACATTACAATAGCTTTAGGTATCAGGAATAAATCAAATTCAGAAAGAACAAAGGGCGGAATAAGACCGTAAAACCGCATAGGCTTTTAGCCTTTACAACATGATAGTCCCCGCCCTTTTCTTACCCGATGCTGAACAGTTCAACAAGCTTCATTGAAAGCCTGCATTAGGATAGATAGCACAGTGTAAGAGTGTTCTTTCCGTTGTTTTTTTTCCTTGCCTGCGGCAGGCAGGCTGTATTAAAAATACTACAATCACTTTAAACCAGGAATGATTATGGAAGCAAAAAAATTATGCTGCGGTATAGATGTTTCTCATACCAAGCTGGATGTATGCTATCAAAACAATCTGGGAGAAATGTTTTACCTGCAGGTGGGTAATAACAACCAGGGATTTGCCAAGATTTTGGAACACACCGGTACGGGTTATCATTTTGTAATGGAAGCGACGGGAGTGTATTACATCCGTCTTGCTTTTTATTTACATAGCCGTGGTTGTGTGCTGAGTGTGGTAAACGCAATGGCCATCAAGCGGTACATACAAATGCACCTGGAGCGGAATAAGACGGATAAAAAAGATGCTGGTTGGATCTGCCGTTATGCAGTAGAGCAACGGCCGGCCTACTGGCAAATGCCCGACAGTGCTTACTTTGAGAGCAAGCAGCTGTACAATACGATAAGAGAGTATACCGAACAGATCAAACGGTTTAATAACCAGTTGCACAGTTTGCGTTTGTTGCCGGTTCCCAGTAAGGACACCATAAAATCTATGGAGAAGGTTATAGCAAGTATGGAAAAAGAGATCAAACAGCTTGAGCAAAAACTGCAAGTGTTACTCGAGCAATGGCAGCCTGATCAATTGAAAAACGTAAGCAGTGTGAAAGGTATTGGCAAAAGGGCAGCAGCCATGCTGATCGTATTTACACAGGGATTTAAGCACACTCAGAATCACCGGCAGCTGATCAGCTTTGCCGGGCTGGCCCCCACCCAGTACAGCAGTGGCAGCAGTATACAGGGCAAGCCCAGGATATACAAACGAGGCGGTAAAAATCTGCGGGATGTGCTGTACATGTGCAGCATGAATGCAATGAAAACCAATACAGCTTGCAAGGCTTTATATGATCGTTTAAGAACGAACGGTAAAACAGGAAAACAGGCGTTGGTGGCAGTAATGAACAAACTTTTAAAACAAGTATTTGCGGTGGTAAAAAACAACACACTTTATCAACCAAATTATTGCTCAGCTAAACCATAAAAATAGTTGGCTTTTTACTTGGTTTTTTACACAGTTCATGTTGTACGCTGCTTTGTCTGTCACCCATTAAGAATGCCGTAATAGATAAGTTATTTTTTATTTGTCCTTATGGATGCAAAATAGTCGCCATAGCTATTGTCAAGAAAATTTGCAAATGATGGGTCTTGTAGTGAATAACCACAATGGTTAACTTGTTGTAAGGCTAATTTGAGTTTGTCCGATAAAGTTTGATTTGTAGTAAAGTCAGTCCACGAGGCAATTGTGAATTTGATATCTGCTTGTCGAGTAGTGGTTGGTGTCCAAGAATAAGTTCCACTTGATTTTGCTCCGCCTAAATCCATAGTCCAAGTAAAGTCGCTTTTTAGGATTAGTGTACTTGGAGGTGTTACTTCATAGATTGTAATATCACCTTTTGTTCGAAAATCATACAATTTAAATTCAATGTTTGCAAATTCAGGCTTTGCTATCGGAGTATCCTTTTTACAAGAACTAATTGTGAAAGCAGCAATCAAGGTAAAGAGTGTCAAAATATTTTTCATAATCAAGTTTTGATGTTCTTATAAAATTATTGAGGTATTCATGAAGTTTGTGTTAAAGTAGCGTACAACGTTCAGGGCTTTGCGGTCGGTGGGGAATTTTATAAACGTCGCCCCCGGCGAC
>CAZWIM010000017.1:0-5640 GCA_964634265.1 uncultured Chitinophaga sp.
TTCTGTGTTCGGTCTGCCCGGTGCCGATTAAAGATACAAAAGCTCATTGTTTATTTTGTAGCTCGGCGTTATTCGTCTGCCGAAACTGAAGCTGATTAATGATTTGCAGCTGATGTTACCGTGTCTGCCCCCATAGCTGCAATGCAATGTTAGCGGCAGGTTAATTCTATCGAACGATGGGATGTCATACTGTTTGTATAGTTGTTATCAATTATTTCACTTTTTTACCAGTTTTGTCAATATAAAACACTTCCCCATCTAATTGAACCTCTGCACGACCTTTTTTAAATCCCATATCATAGCCAACCCAGTCATATTTTAAAAGTATAACTACTTTACCAGTTTTGTCAATGAAGCCCCATTTCCCTTTTTGTTCAACTGCACCAAGACCTTCGGAAAAGTCATATGCATTACTGTATATTAATGGAACAACCACTTTACCAGTTTTGTCAATGAAGCCCCATTTCCCTTTTTGTTCAACTGCACCAAGACCTTCGGAAAGGTTATGTGCATTACTGTATATTAATGGAACAACCACTTTACCAGTTTTGTCAATAAAGCCCCATTTCTCATTTTGTCTAACACGAATAAGTCCGTCATGAAAGGGAGATGTTTTTCCGGGAACCATGTCGACTCTTTCTCCTATTTCATCAAAACTAACCGGAATAATTTCTTTTCCTGATTTGTCTAATAAACCTTCTTTCTTACCAATAATAACCAATGCATAACCACCCGCAAAAGGAAATGCTTCATCGTATATAAAGTTTGTTATTTCTTTTCCTGTTGAGTCAATGTATGTCCACTTACCTCCCTCAAAAGTTCTCTTACTCTCATTAAATTGAGCTCCAATATTGACAGCAATCATACCATCACTTTCAGGTAAAGCCCAGGTATATTTAGGTTCAATCAATATCTTTCCTGAAGGACTCTTAAATCCAAATTTACCATTTTGGCCTTGGAACGGATATGAAATTAATTCAGTTTTGGGTTTACCAAAGATAATCACGGCATTGCCCATATTTAATTTCAGTTCGGTTTGTGTAAGTCCTTTTATTTCCCATTCAGATGTTTGTTTGCTGCCATTAGAGGGATGAGTAAGTGATACAAATATTTTATTTTCTTCCTTATTAAGCTCCCAGGTCCCAGTGAATAAACTATTTGAATTGCTGCTTAGAGGATTATAGGTAAGCTTACTATTGCTGCCAAAATCTAATTCTGTTTTGGCGAACATTGTTTTTGCCTGGTTTAAAATTGTTGCATCAAGGGTTTCCTTATCGGCTATATCTTTGAAGATCCATTTGCCTTTTATTAAAGAGGCTTTTTGGGCATTTGCTGCTAATGTAATTACACAAAGCAGCAAAGTAATTGTGATTGATTTTTTCATTTGCCTTTATTTATTTGTTCTTGTTTCTTAAATGTCAAAAAAGTAGTGATTTGCATAGTCGCACAAAACTTGCCGCTAACACATAAATATACGCCACTGCTGGTACAGTTTTTCCTTGATCCTCAATCACTATTTGTACCAGTCATGGTATATTTATACAGCTTTAAATATCCGTGTATAACCGTTTAGAAACGTTTGTACACAGATATGCTGGCCTAAGTTTTTTGTTCCAACCAGAAAAATATAAAATGCACTGATTCCCCGCAATACCATTTTCGGGTTATTTTTCCTGTCGGCTAATGCATGAAGAAATTATGGGAGAGTATAAATCTGTTCTCAACTATAAACTATGAACCATACGCCATGAACCCTCCTATATCTTCAACCCAAACAATTCCATATCCTGGTTCTTTCCTTTTAGTTCAATGGGGCCGAGGGCTTCGGTTTGCCATTCTTTAAGATCGAGCAGCTCTACCACATCTTTAGAGGCGATGTATTTTTGATTGAGGTCGGTGCAGGCGCTGCGAATTCTTGCCGCTGTATTGATGGCATCGCCGCTCATGACAAGGTCTTTCTTTTCGATACCTACCTGGCCTACGGTAACCAGCCCGGTGTGCAGGCCTGCTTTGTACTCGGGCTGTGTATCATATTTCCGTTTGAAACGGTTGAACTGTTTGTGTAATTCTTTGCGGGCCGTAAGCAATGAGGCCACGGCCTTGCGGGCATTGTCTTTGGACTCGGGCCACCACACCACTATCTCATCACCCACATACTGGTATATGCGGCCATCGTTTTCCATAATGCCGGAAGAGATGTAGAAGATGAAGTCGCGGATGAATTTGAAATATTCTTTGTGCCCCAGTTTTTCGGCAATGGGAGTGGAGTCTTTGAGATCGAGGAACATGATGATCCTTCTTTCTTCCCGCGGCTGCAGGTAGCGGCCGAGCATGATGTTGAGAAAAACACCTCTTGAATATTTTTCGTTTACCTCAATGGCCAGCAGGGTGAAAAAGAAGAGGATGACCCACTCGGGCATTTTTTGCAGCAATAATCTTTTGTGCAGCAGGTTGTACTCAAACCTGTCGAGTGCGGCATCCAGTGTGCGGCCGGCAATGAGCCACTCATAGGTGACAAATACAAAAAGCACCATGATAAATGCTACCAGAACCAGCAGTATGGTTTTTACAAACAGGTTGAACCAGAGGGATGACTTGCGCAGGTAGTTGCGTAACACATATACGAGGAAGTAACCGATGAACAGGCTGGTGATGAAAACGATGACCTCCCGTACCACTATTTCTTTGGTGAAATCAATATCAGGTTTGTAATAAATATCGGGCAGCACCCCGATGAATTTCTGCCAGAGGAAGAAAATGAAATCGAGGATAGTCCACAGCAGGGCAATGCCGAGTATTACTTTTCGCTGGTGCTTTTTTATGGGCGATACCCGTGGCAGTATGGAGCGGTTGGCTTTTAGCATGTGGTTGTTATGTAGAAGGCTGGTTAAAAAACCATGCCATAAGACAAAGGAAATGATTTTTTAACCACATAGGAACATAGGTGAACCACATAGATTTTAAAAGTGTGATAAAGTGTTTCTATGTGAATGCCTATGTCTCTATGTATCTATTGTGGTTCAAAATTTTAAAATAAATACACTACCACAAAAACGTTTACACTATATACAATCAGAACCCTAATTCTTTTACAGGATCCCAGAACAGGTTTTTGAAATCAACGACCTGGTCATTCTTTACTTTGATGCCTTCTTTTTTTAGTAACTGTTCCATAAGGCCGGGAGGAGAGAAATGATGTTTGCCGGTGAGCAGGCCATTGCGGTTGACGACACGGTGTGCCGGTACTTTGGGCCGCACCCGGTGACAACCATTCATGGCCCAGCCTACCATGCGGGCAGATGATTTGGTGCCGAGGCAGGCAGCGATGGCGCCGTAAGAGGTTACTCTGCCTTTGGGAATTTGCCGGGCTACTTCATACACCAATGAAAAGAAGTTTTCATCAGTAGTGCCGGATGGTTTTACTGATTTTAATTTTTCTGCTGGCGGCGTTGGTTTCTTTTTTGGAGGCATAGTTTTTTGTTTCCCACGGAGGCACGAAGGTCACAAAGTTTTTTTAATTAATTGTACACAGATGAACGCAGATTTACGCAGATGATTTTTTCACGCAAAGACGCAGATAAACAGAGACGCAAGGAATTTATATATGGCCAATGTATTTTGTGCTCCTGGTGGCTTTGTGGGGAAGCTTAATTCTTGTTTGGATTCTTCTGCTCCAGTAATTCACTTCGTTTTGGCTCGGGTACATTTTCATAGTCAAAAGGGCAATGCCTGCAACCATTGCCACAGCAATAGCCTTTTTCAAGATGGTACTTTTCGGTGAGAACGATCAGCCCATCTTCATTAATGTAGTAGTGTATGCCTTCAATGAGATCCTTCATGTTGTTGCAACTTTTCTTTCAGCAGCAGGTCTTTTTCTTTATCGCCCAAATCAGCAGGCAGGGAGAAGCAGAGATAATGTATACGGTTGCTGCCGGCAATATCCAGTGATTCGTAATGTGTTTTTATTTTCAATTCTTCGCTTACCGTTTCGTTGTTGAATACATCCTCCATATCTGTGTGCAACGGGCATCCGTATAACTCAATTACCAGTTTGGTGAAGCGATACAGGTCCGGGCTGTCGGTCTTTAAGTGTATTAAACCACCGGGAGCAAGGAATTGTTGATACAACCGCAGGAATTTTGGATGCGTAAGCCTTTTTTTGGCTTTTGATAAGCGCAACTGCGGATCGGGGAAGGTGATCCAGATTTCGTTTACTTCTTCTTTTTCAAAGTATTCAGTTACCTGGTCAATCTGTGTGCGGAGAAAAGCAACATTGGTGAGTTTTTCCTGCAAAGCTTTTTTAGCACCTACCCAAATGCGGTTGCCCTTCAGGTCAATGCCGATGAAATTGCGCTGAGGGTATAAGCGGCCAAGGCCCACGGCATACTCTCCTTTGCCACAGGCCAGTTCGAGGGTGATGGGATTATCGTTATGAAATACATTTTTCCATTTCCCTTTTATGTCTTTGGGAAACTGCAATACGTTGGAAAAAGTTTCCAGTTCGGCAAAGCGTTGTAATTTTTTCTGGCCCATGGCGGCCAAAGGTAACTGAATTAAATTTTTACCTGCAGCCCGACAGCTACTACCGATTTGAATTGCAGACCGGGTGATGCACCTTCATCACCAAAGAGACGTACATCATCATCATAGATCATATCTACGTTCCAGGTAAAGGCGATGATCCTGGCCACTTTGGCAGAGAATGTATTGGTCATGAAGATGTCTACATTCTGCGGATCTTTTTTGTAGTTGGAGAAAAGATCGAGCCTGCTTTTGTAGGAAATATATTTATTAAATGCCTTTTGATAACTGATGGTGGCAAATGCACCGTTCTGGTTAATGCTATGCGTATGTTGCTTTACACCATATTCACCTTTGGCAGAAAGAATGCTGTCTCTTACAAATACCCAGCGGGAGGTAACCGGCGAAAAGAATATGGATAATTCTTTAGCGGGTTTATAATCCAGTCCCTGGCTGGCGATAAGATAGGCGGGAGATAAAAAGGCTGAGGCAAATGTTTTCACATTATTGGGATAGGTATAACCTTTCAAAAACTGTGAACGGAAATTGGCCAGTGTGGCAAGGTTGAGCTTTTTATTCAACGCCAAACCATATTTGGTAAGGAAATCAAAACGGTCATCGTTCTTGCGGCCACCGAGGCTGGTGGTGTTGATGTAGCCGAAGTTTACATCGAATGTATTATCCCAGCTGTGATTGTTTTGTTTGTAGAAGGCGAATAACCTCAATGATGTATTTAATGTAAATGAATAGTCATCGCCACCTGCCGCCCAGTTACTCTGGCTGCCCTGGCCTATGTTAACGCCGAAAGCGCCGCCGGTTTTCCAGTTCCAGGCTGTATCAGGAATATCCTTTTTTACCTGGAGCTGAGATTCGGCCTGCAATTTTTTAATGATCGCATCTTGTGCTGTTCCAGCAATTGATAAACTGATCAAACAATAAAACAGAATGAGCCTCTTCATGAGAAATAGTCCGGTTTATTCAGTAATAGTGGTTGAAATAGATGGTAGTCTTCAGCAGGGTGCTGCAAAGATATACCCGCCAATAAACCGGAGAGCAGTTTTTTTATTTTATAGGAACTGTTAAAACATAAGCGGTACGAATGAGTGTTTGTATAAAAGA
>CAZWIM010000017.1:5740-61405 GCA_964634265.1 uncultured Chitinophaga sp.
ATTTTATAGGAACTGTTAAAACATAAGCGGTACGAATGAGTGTTTGTATAAAAGAGAAAAGGGTATATCAAAAAGCTCCAATCATTGTCATATTGAGCTCCGTCGAAATATGAAATGATTGGCAAACAAATTTGTACGCATTTCGATAAACTCAATGTGACAAATTTGTTTGCTTTTGAGACACCCTTGTAATATATGTATAAACACTTAGAACTTCAGCAGCAGTCCGATGCCTACCAATGATTTCAACTGTAAGGCAGGCCTGTTCTTATTGGTGCCGAATAACTTTACATCATCATCATAGATCATATCCACACTCCATGATACGGCTAATACTTTACCGAGTTTTGCATTCAGGATGTTTGACATGAATACGTCAATATTCTCGGGGTTATGACGGTAATTGGAAAAAAGATCGAGCCTTCCTTTATAAGTAATGTTTTTACTGATCTCTTTCAGGTAGTTGATAGTGGCAAAGGCGCCCAGTTCCAGGTTTGTTTTTTTACCGGGAGTAACACCATAAGCACCTTTATTGGAAAGGGCAGTATCTTTTACAATTACCCAGCGGGCAGTTAGAGGGGAGAAGAAGATGGAAAGATTTTTAGTGGGCTTGTAATCCAAACCTGCACTCACCAGAAGGTATCCCGGTGCCATAAAGGTGGAAGAATAAGTGGGCACATTGTTGGCATAAGTATATCCTTTAAAGAACTGAGAACGGAGATTGAATAAAGCCGAAGCATTCAGTTTAGGGTTTAATGCATAACCATATTTTGACAGCAGGTCAAAGCGATCATCATTCTTACGGCTTCCGAGGCTGGTGGTGTTTACATAACCAAGGTTGAAGTCAAATGTATTGTCCCAGCTGTTCTTATCTTTTTTATAAAATGCATAAAGGCTGAGCAGTGAGTTAACGGATAAAGAAAAATCATCACCTCCGGCTGCCCAGTTGCTCAATGAGCCCTGGGAAATATTCAGGCTGTAAATACCGCCTTTTTTCCAGTTTTTTTTGCTGGTATCACTGGCATCTTTCTTAATGGCTTTTCCGGCTTCGTTTTGCAAGGCCTTTACGGTCTGGTCCTGTGCATGAGCCATGCTGCAGAGCAGGATGAACAGGATGGCGGATATCTTTTTCATAATGTTATCCTTTAGGCTGCAAAGGTAAAACCCGGGCTGTTCTTATCGGCTGACTTTTGACAACTAATGAAAGGCTGTTTGTATGATACTGCTTTAAGGATTGTGCAGTTTCTTGTCTTCGATAAATGTTTTTTGTGCATCTGTAAGTTTAAGACTGGAGTTATCCCGCAGGTTGATCGTTTGCAGGTTTTGTAACTCCGTAATACTTTCCGGTAATGTTTTCAGTTTATTGGAAGCAAGGTATAATTCCTGCAGTGCATTGAGTTTTCCGATATCCTTCGGCAGCTCCATCAGTTTATTATTGTTCAGGTCAAGAACAGTAAGGTTAGGAAGGGTAGTGATAAAGTCGGGAAGGGTCATGAACTTGTTGTAAGAAAGTGCCATGTATCGAAGGTGCTTCAGTTGTGTGATACTTTGCGGCAGTGAGAATAACAGGTTGCCGCCCAGCCCCAGTTCAGTAAGGTTGCTGAGTCTGCCGATATTCTCAGTAAGGGTGGTCAGCATATTGCCATAGATATATAATTCAGTCAATGCACTAAGTTTAAAGATGGCATCGGGTATTCCTTTGAATTTGTTGTTGGTTAAATAAAGAACCTTGAGACCTGACAGATTAGAAAAACCGGAAGGAAGTGCAGAAAGGCTGTTATCGCTGAGGTCAAGTTCCGTGAGTGTTGTCATTTTAGTAACTGCAGCAGGAAGATTGCTCAGCTTATTGCCACTGAGGTTTAATTCTGTCAACGACTTTAGTTGTGTAATACTTTCAGACAGGTTGGAAATTTTATTATAAGACAGATCAAGGGCAGTAAGATTAGGGAATTTGAAAACCTCAGCAGGGACGGAGGAGAGTTTTTTATCAGCAAGGGAAAGGAAATAAACTTCCGCAGGGTTTTGCAAGGCATCTTCCAGTGAAGAGTAAACTTTATCTTTTTGTGAATAGGCAATGTTTATCAGCAGTGCTGAAAGGATAAGCAGGGTTAGTTTTTTCATGCACTAAATTTCGGTTATTTCTGAAAGATGGCAATAACAAGACTGATGATATGAAAAGGTATATAATAAAAAAGCCTTCCCTGATTAAGAGAAGGCTTTTTAGCTGTAGGGGGAGGGTTCGAACCTCCACGGAGCAGTTAGCGTCTGCACAAATTAGAAGAGAGAGCTACTCTCAAACAACTGGTGGTCAACCCCAGTCGGTTCCGGCGTCCCGGAATCGGCGTTATGCAGTGTTTATCCTGTGATCTCCACCCCCGAGACAAGAGGGCATGTCTGCCATGCTTTCGCAATTTCATCACCCCACAGTGTGTTTTAAAGAACTTGATAGAACAAATGTAGGCCATATTGCCTTTTAGTTCCAAATTTTTCAACAAATATTTTAAATATTTAGATTTTATTCAAATAATATTTTATTATTGTGAATAATTTTCAAAATCAATATATAAAATGGCGGCAAAATTGAATCTGGACAAACTGGATCTGCAGATCATCCATCACATGATGGAGAATGCAGAGATATCTTATGCTGACCTGGGTAAAAAACTTTTTGTTTCCGGCGGCACCATCCATGTCCGCATTAAAAAATTGCAGGAAGCCGGTGTGGTTAAAGGTACAAGGTTGAAAGCAGACCTGAAGCAACTGGGCTACGATGTGATTGCCTTTATCGGTATTTACCTGAAAGAAAGTTCTCTCTATGATTCGGTGGCCAAAGAACTGCAGAAGATACCTGAGATCGTTCGCCTGAATTATACAACAGGTAATTACAGCATGTTTGCTGAGATAGTTTGTAAGGACATTACACAACTGCGGTGGGTTTTGCATGACCAGTTGCAAAAAATAAAAGGGATTGAAAGAACAGAAACGTTTATTTCACTGGAAGAAAGCTTTAGCCGAAATGTAAAGGTGATCTGATTTTCGATTTACATATGAAAGAGTCCCGCCATTTTTATTCTTCTTTAGGACTGCTTTTACTCCTGAATATCCTTATCAAACCGGTTTGGATATTCGGGATAGACAGGCAGGTGCAGAATGTGGTGGGCTTTTCTGTTTATGGCACTTATTTCTCACTGCTGAATTTCTCTATTGTTTTCAGCTTTCTGCTCGACTGGGGGTTTACCGGTTTTTTTAATCGCCAGCTGGCAGCACAACGGGACGGGTTTGATGCTATTGCCGGAAAATTTATTTATATAAAACTGCTTTTTGTCCTCTTGTATGGTGCAACGGTAGTATTGGCAGGATGGCTTACAGGTGTTGATCATTGGGAAATACTTATTGCAGTTATTATTATACAGTCGCTTACTTCTTTGTTTGTTTTCCTGAGAGGCATAATAACGGCTAAACAGTGGTTTCGTGCCGATGCCTGGTTGTCTGTACTGGATAAGGGACTGATGATAGTATTATGTAGCGGATTTTTTTTATGGCCGGCTATTACAGGTAGCATGACCATTTACATATTTTTATGGATACAGGTTTTGTGCAGCGCTGCAGCTGTACTGACCGCAGCAGTTCTTTTATTTAGGAAAACAGGATTATTTACTAACAGAGCACCGGTTATTAACCGGTCAATAATCCGGCAGGCAATTCCCTTTGCATTGATTGTATTATTAATGTCGGCGCATTACCGCCTGGATGGTTTCTTGCTGGAAAGAATGCACCCTGATGGAGCATGGCAGGCGGGAGTGTATGCATCGGCTTATCGCCTGCTCGATGCCGGGAATATGATCGGCTACCTCACAGCTTCTTTTTTACTGCCATTTGTAGCACGGCATCAAAATAACGGACCTGTAACCGAAGCGGTGACAAACAACAGTCGTCATCTTTTACTGGTATTTTCCATAGCTGCATCTGTGACTGTTTATTTCCTGGCAGATTTTGTACAGGTAGTTTTATATCACTCTGCTGATCCTTATGTTTCAACCGTATTACAATGGGGCCTTCCTGCACTGATCGGTTATTCACTGGTACAGGTGTACGGAACAGTAATGACGGCTACCGGCAATATTGTTTCGTTTTGTGTAATTGTGCTAGCCACACTTTTATTAAATGTGTTGCTGAATGTGCTGCTGATACCTTCTTTGGGGGCAAAGGGATGTTGTGTAGCAGCGGTAATCAGTCATGGCCTGTGTGGTATTGCCTGTATGCTATTCACCTCTCAAAAATCAAGGCTGGGTTTGAATCTCCGCTCCCTGTTAATCTATACTTTTATAGCAGCGGCGCTGGCCGGTAATTTTTATGCTGGTAAAAGAGCGGATATTAATGAATGGATTTTATTGGCTGGGTCATTGGTTATGGTGATGGCATTGTCAATGATTACCGGTCTTTTTTCAATACGCAAATGGAAACTGTATTTGGAGCAAAATCAATAAAATATTTTTATGCCTGATATTTTTGATCTTATTAGACACTGGTGGAAACAAATACTGGCGGTAATAATTACCTCATTGCTGGTAGTGGGAACAGTTACTTATCTAAAGCCCAAAAAATATCTCTCTGTGGCTACTGCTGTGCCGGCCAGCTCCTTTGCCTCTGACAAATCGAAAATTTTTAATGAAAATATCCAGGCACTTTATTCCGCATTGGGCACACCGGATGACCTGGATATGATTGTTGGCACCGCTAAACTGGATACTGTTTACCTGGCTGTAACGGATCAGTTCAACCTGTTTGATCATTATAAGATGAAGGAAAAAGGAGAGGCTGCACGGAACAAAGCCGCTTCTTTGCTTAAGAAAAATACTAAAGTGATGAAGAGTGAATACGGTGAACTGAAGGTAAAGACATGGGATACCGATAAGAACCTGGCCCCGCAACTGGCCAATGCCATATTGGAGAAACTTAAAGCCATTCACCAGGACCTGCAAAATGCAGGTAATCTCGCTACGCTGCAGGGATTGATGAGCAGAAAAGAAAAATTGCAGCAGATGGCAGACAGCATAATGAATTCGGCTGAGAACAAAAGTCAGCGAATTGAGCAAATCAGTCAATATGAAAAGCTAATTGGTGAATACCAATTGATGGTTGACAGCAAACCGCCGGTGCTAATCACAGTGGAGAACGCAAAGGCAGCTGCATGGCCTGATCAGCCTAAGACAGTACAGCTGCTTGCAGCAACGTCCGTATTGGCTTTTATTTTCTCTTTACTGGCTGCCCTGGTTTTGGAAAGAAGAAAATCAATCAGTCAGTGATCAGGGTCTTTCATAAAGACAGAATTTTTTTTGCGGGGCTGGCTGCATTATTTCTTGTTGCAGCAGGTTTCTCAGTTTATACTGATAATTATTTAATAGCGGCGGTTCAGTTTCTTTTTTTATTACTGTATGCCGGCTGGCAGTATAAGGAGCTGGTTTTTTTGTTACTGCTTGTTTCCCTTCCATTTTCGGCTGAGTTTAATTTTTCGTCCGGGCTGGGTACAGACCTGCCTGACGAACCGCTGATGCTGCTTGCCTCATTCCTGTTTTTGGCTTATTGGATTTACAAACCGGAAGTATTATCCAAAAAATTAGTACAACATCCGTTGCTCCTTTTATTGTTACTGTTGTTGTTATGGACAATTATTTCTGTAGTTTTCTCTTCTGATAAAATAGTTTCTTTTAAATATTTTTTAGCCAAGAGCTGGTATATTGGCGCTTTTGTTTTGTGCCCTTTAATTGTTTTTCAACAAAAAAAGCAGTTTACAGCAGCTGTTCTGATGCTGACGGCAGCAATGCTTGTTGTTGTTATTATCTCATTATACAGGCATTATTTGTATGGGTTCAGTTTTGCAAGGATCAATGATGCTTTGTCTCCCTTTTTCCGTAATCATGTGAACTACTCTGCCATGCTGGTTTGTTTTGTGCCGCTGCTGATCGCCTTTTACCAGTTTGTAAAAAACCAAAGCACCCGTTTATGGATTACAGTAGCGTTGCTGATTGTCCTCGTTGCCCTGTTCTTTTCGTATGCAAGAGGAGCCTGGCTGGCATTGCTGGCAGGGATGATCGCTTACTGGCTGATTCAGAAGCGACTGATTGTTTACGCTTATGGCATTGCAATTGTCCTGGTGATAGCTTCCATATTCTGGTTAAAAAGTGGTGACCGTTACCTGCTTTATGCTCATGATTACAAGACCACTATTTTTCATAAAGATTTTAATGAGCATTTGGTAGCTACCTACAAGCTGAAAGATGTTTCAACAGCTGAGCGTTTTTATCGCTGGATAGCAGGTGTTCGCATGATAAAAGATAATTGGCTGACCGGCTACGGTCCTAATACCTTTTCTGACAATTATAAGCCATACGCCGTTCCTGCTTATAAAACTTGGGTAAGCGATAATAAAGACCGTTCAACAGTACATAATTATTTTCTTCTCACTATCATTGAGCAAGGAGCCCCGGGCCTGTTTCTTTTCCTGCTGCTGACAGGGGCAATGTTTTATTATGCACAGTATTTATTTCACAAGGCGAAAGATCGTTTTCACCGGCAATCAGCGATAACCGCAGGTGTTGTTCTTACTATGCTGATGGTTGTTAATTTTTTAAGCGACCTGGTCGAAACGGATAAAGTCGGAAGTCTTTTTTTTCTTTGTATAGCTGTATTGGTTGTAACTGACCTGAAAATCCGTAAGGAGCCATCAGATCCTGCCACGGACATTTAAAGCATCTCTTAAACCGTTTCCTAATAAGTTAAAGGCTAGTACTAAAATCATGATGGCAAATCCCGGTGCCAATGCCAGCATGGGATTTTGGGTAATGATAAAGTTATAGTTCTCTTTGATCATTAATCCCCAGCTGGGCTGTGGCGGTTGTACACCTACTCCCAAAAAACTCAAGCCTGCTTCAATAACAATTGCAGAAGCAAAATTGCTGGCTGCAATTACCATTACCGGTCCCATGATGTTGGGCCATATATGCCTCACGATAGTTCTGGCATGAGAAAATCCAAGTGCTCTTGTAGCTTCGATATATTCAAGTTCCCTGACCGCCAGCACCTGTCCTCTTACCAGCCTCGCAACATTCACCCACATCGTAAGACCCACCGCAATAAAGACCTGCCAGAAACCTTTGCCCAAAGCCAGTGTAATAGCGAATACTAACAACAAAGTAGGGATACTCCAGATAACATTGATGAACCACATAATGATATCATCTGTTTTTCCACGGAAGTATCCTGCCAGCGAACCAAGGATAAGGCCAATACTCAATGAAATAAGTACGGTGATAAAACCAACACTCAGGCTTACCCTTGTTCCCACGATGATACGGCTGAGGATATCCCGTCCATACTTATCGGTGCCCAGAATAAATTTTTTGGTTACAACCGGTTTGGGTGCTGTTTGCGAAGTTGCATATGCCTGTCGTTCAGAAAGGCCAACATCAATGAACTTTTGTACAATAATGCTGTCGCCTTTTTTTCCGTACTGGATAATGGGCATATAGTAATATGCATCTTCTTTACCGGAAAGCAATTGATGAAAAAAAGCTGTAGGGGCAACGTCTTTGTCTTTTTTTACTTTAATAAACATTTGTTTAAACCCCGGCTTTTCACCGCCAATTTCGAGGATGATCCGGTTAGCATACGGAGACGGATCCGGCGCAATGAAATAGGCAAAGACAGCGATAAAGAAGGCTATTATGATAACAACCAGTCCGGTTAAGGCACCCTTATTCTTTTTTAGTCTGCGCCATGCTGCTGCCCTGAATGACTGGTCATTACTCATGCGGGGAAGATACTTATTTTACTTTTCTTCCCTTCCATTCATACCTGCCAAACTGCCCCAGTAGCCCCGAAAAAATGGTGTATAAAACATGCAGAGTCTGAAAGAAGAAAAAGTATTTCATCAGTGGCTTTTTATCAAAGAAAGTGGCAACAGATAAAACAAAGGGCCATTCAATGATTGTTTTTCCTATCCATAGTGCGGCCAAATATATCCAGTAGTGATAGCACCAAAATCCGGCTGCAAGCAAAACAAGAAATGAAAAATTGAAGAGATAAACCAGTAAAAGAACGGCTATAATTCTTTTATCATCGTAGTGCTTTGCTTTACTGGCCCAACGGATTCGCTGGTTAAAAAATTCCCGCCAAGTTTTCATGGGGGTAGTGCTGACAATAGCCTCTTTTGCTTTAAGGTAATGAATTTGCTGTGGAAACTTCACCGCTATTTTGTGCATAAGCAGCATATCATCGCCGGAAGCAATATTATCAATGCCCGTAAATCCGTTTACTTCAAAAAAAGCAGTTCTTTCATATGCCAGGTTAGCCCCATTACACATGGAATGAACTTTTTTATGTACAGAGGCAGCAGTGATACCCTGTAATACTAAAAAGTCGAGTGATTGAAAAAGTTGCAACGCTGAGTTGTTATGGCTGAAGACTACGGGGGCAGCAATAAAGACAGCATTTTTTCCCTCTTTGAATGCAGCTATTGTTTTTAACCACCCGGGTGAAGGAATACAGTCGGCATCAGTGGTAACGATCAGTTGACCGGTGGCCATCTCTATCCCTTTTTCAATCGCTTTCTTCTTATAAGAATTGACACTGTCTTCTTGCAGTCCGATAAGTTTTACAAAGGGAAAACGCTGAACGATTGCCGCGGTTGAATCCGTTGAATGATCATCCACCACAATCACTTCAAAATGGTTGGTCGGGTAAGTTTGTTTCCCGAGAGCTTCCAATAGCTCCGCAATGTTTTTTTCTTCATTTCTTGTCGGGATGATTACGCTGATGTGAACAGAAGGAGATGTAACAGCAGGTTTATAATCCGGTACAGCCTTCCAGGCAGACCAGTAATACAATATCAGTATGCTGTATGCGATAAATAGTACCAGTATGACAGCTGGAAGTATCATGCAGAATGAACAAAGCTAATCATTCATACAGCGCAGGGAGAATTTCCTTTACATGTTTTTCATGCAATACCTGGTGACCGGAATGAATGATATTGATTTCGCAGTGGTCCTCAATTCCACTTCTGAACTTTTCCCCAACAGAAGAAAGTATGATGCGGTCATGAATACCATAAACCAACCGGATTTTAGTTTTGTACTGCGTAATGTTTGATTTGATACTACTTAACTGCGGTTTTATCTTCCGCAGGGTTGTCCATCGCTGGTAGAGAAGCTGCCTGACATTTGTATCGCCTATATAGTGTTTTACAAATTTGAAGATGCTTGCATTGACCAGTTTAAGTTTATTCATCAGTTGTAACAATCCAAAGAACCAGCCCGGGTGCTTCATGGTGAAAGCAAAGAATTTGTTTCCCACCCATGTCTGTGTAGAAAGCCAGTACCAGAAATTTACTTTTAATCCATCAGGCGCCAGCAGGATGAGCTTTTCAATTTTCTGAGGAATGTTTTCGTATAAAGAAAGACCCATTCTGCCACCAAGACTAAAACCCATCACTGTAAGCGGTAAAGTGGTATCGCCAGCTACGGATAAACTGATCGCTTTCAGATCCTCAAAACTGAAATTGAAGCCTTCTTTCCATTCTGTTTTACCGTGAAATGGCAGGTCAATGGCATAGAAACTGAATTGAGAACCAGTATACTTGGCTAAAAAGGAGAAGCTTTCCGCTGTTTCGCCATATCCATGAAAACAGATAACCGGCCTTTCTCCGGCACCAAACCGGTAGTAGCTGATATTAGAATTTTTATATGTGAGGCTTCTCTGTTCCAGGGTAAATTTTTAAAAAATTAAAATTGGAGTAATCAAATATAATGTTATTTTTGAATAGTTGTATAAACAACTATATGCCAAACAACCAATTTAAGAAGGGAGAACTTTACAGCTTTATCACCGGTAAGGCCTCCACTGCCATAGCCAGAAGGTTGCAAAAAAAATTCAATGCAGCCGGTCTGCATATTACCATTGAGCAATGGAGTGTATTATATCATCTCTGGAAGCAGGAAGGAATCAGTCAGCAGGAATTATGTAATGCCACTTTCCGGGACAAGCCAAGTATAGCACGACTAGTAGATAATCTTGAAAAGCTGAACCTGGTAAAAAGGGTAGCTTCAGAAAATGACAGGAGGATAAACCTGGTTTACCTGACAAAGCAGGCGCAAAAATTGCAGGAGGAAGCGATGGCGCTGGCAGAGGAAACATTGAACGAGGCGCTGGTGACAGTTCCCCCGGATAAAGTGGATGTATGTAAAGAGGTTTTACAGATCGTTTACGATAACCTGAAATAACTAACGATATACTTTAAACGCAAAAATTTTTACTATGAGTACCACAGCAGCAGCAAAAACAGTATTAAAGGGTGGCGAATGGCTGATCAAAGAATCATCTCCTGAAGAAACATTTACACCAGAAAACTTTTCGGAAGAACACCTGATGATCCGGGATATGTGTAACCAGTTCCTGGATGCAGAGATCTACCCGATCCTTGATCCGATTGATAACCTGGAGCCGGGTTTGATGAAAAGCCTTTTAACAAAGGCCGGCGACCAGGGAATGTTGTCTGTTTCTTTTCCGGAAGAGTATGGTGGTTTGGGAAAAGATTTTGTAACAAGCACCATCGTGAACGAGTACCTCGGTGGGGGGCACTCATTTTCTGTAGCTATAGCTGCACACACCGGTATTGGTACGTTGCCGATTTTATACTTTGGTACTCCTGAACAAAAACAGAAATACATACCCAAACTCATCACCGGTGAGTGGGCGGGTGCATATGGCCTTACCGAACCAAATAGCGGAAGCGATGCATTGAGCGCCAAAACAACGGCTAAACTTAGTGATGATGGAAAGTATTATATACTGAATGGTCAGAAATGCTGGATCACTAATGGTGGCTTTGCTGATGTATATACAGTGTTTGCCAAAGTGGATGGCAAAGATTTTACTGGTTTTATCGTGGAAAGAGGAACAGAGGGCTTTACCCAGGGTCCAGAAGAACATAAGATGGGTATCAAAGGATCATCTACTGTTCAGTTGTATTTCCAGGATTGCAAAGTACCGGTGGAGAACCTGCTGGGCGAAATCGGAAAAGGACACAAAATTGCTTTCAATATCCTGAATATTGGCCGTTTGAAATTAGCCGCTGCTGCTATTGGCGGTTCCAAACGTTCAATTGGCAACTCCATCGAGTATGCAAAAACAAGAGAGCAGTTTAAACAGCCTATTGCCAATTTCGGTGCTATCAAACATAAGCTGGCGCAAATGGCCATCCGGGTATTCGCCTGTGAAAGTGCTTTGTACAGAACAGCACAATGGATCGGTGACAAAGAACATGAATTATTAGCCGCGGGTAAACCGTTTGGGGATGCCTTGCTGGGGGCTGCTGAAGAATATGCAATTGAATGTGCCATACTGAAAGTAGATGGAAGTGAAGTGCTGGACTATGTGGTGGATGAGGGAGTACAAATACATGGTGGTAATGGCTTCAGCGCTGAATACAATGCATCAAGAGCTTATCGGGACAGCCGCATCAACCGTATCTACGAAGGTACAAATGAAATAAACCGTTTACTGACTCTCGATATGACGTTGAAGAGGGCTATGCAGGGCCGACTCAACCTGATGGGTCCTGCCATGGAAGTATCTAAAGAATTAATGAGTATTCCTGATTTTGGTGCAACTGATGAAGCTCCGTTTGCCAGTGAAAGAAAGCTTATTGCCAATCTGAAGAAAGCTATTTTGCTTACTGCTGGTGCCGCAGTTCAAAAGCTGATGATGAAAATTGAAAACGAACAGGAAGTATTGATGAACATTGCTGATATGGCTATTGAAACTTTCAATGCAGAAAGTACCTTACTCCGTGTTATGAAAATGGTTGATCAGCAAGGGGAGGCGGCCAGCCAGTATCAACTGGATATGATGAGAACCTACCTGTATGATGCGGCAGATAAAGTTAACAAGTCAGGTAAAGATGCTGTTAATTCATTTGCAGAAGGTGATGAGCAGCGGATGATCTTAATGGGATTGAAACGCTTTACCAAAGCTGAACCATTCAACAGCAAAGAAGCAAGAAGAAGAATTGCAGACAAGTTGATTGCAGAAGGAAAGTATTGTTTCTAATTCCAGCTGTCTTTATCGAAATCGAGCATGGCTGTTCTAACAGGGGCAGCCATTTTTGTGTCTTTATAAATTTCTGATAGTTCCCTGCGGGTTATCTGTACTTCCTTTATTTTTTTAACCAGTTTTCTTTCATAAATAATTCCGGCACTCATCATTAATGCGGAAACTGTGGCCGCCATAAAGTAGACCAGGAATGTATCTGCCACATGTGGCGTTTTAAATACATAATACATAAGGTAAATCAGGCCAAAGCATCCGTATGCAAATAATAATGATCCTGCTATTAAAGCCTTGCCGGTTGATTTGCCATGCTCAACAGCCATTTTAGCATGCCTGACAAAGAAATTCAGGCACAGTGCGGCAATTATAATAATACCGGGTCCAAGGATGATTGTGATGCTGTCAACGTTCAGGCCCCTGAAAGCAACCACAATTATCTCAAATAAAACAAATGCAGCGGCCGTAATTTTTAATCTCTTTGAAAATACTAAAGAGGGACTGAAATAAGTCAGGAAAAGCATCATCAGGGGCGCATCCAGTAAGTTGTTTATCAATCCCCAGTTATAAACAATTTGTTTGCTCATAGGAATATAACCTTCGGTCATCAGGTTATAGATAAAAACGGAAGAATAATAAACAACTAAAGCAGGAAAGCTTTTATAATTATGCAGCCTCAAAGCCAGTATCAGGGCTATGGGCAGAAAAAGGGCAAAGGATGAAACAAAGCCCATTACAGAATTCCAGGTCATAGTCTATTGGTTTTACAAGGATTGGATTTGGCGGCAAAGCCTGGTTGCAATGCCTTCTGCAAAATTAACGGGGGTTAAGGCCGTATAGTCTTTTGAAACAACAGTTTGTTTGAAAATTCAGTAAAAGCGAAATGGTAATTCGTAATTCTACGGGAAAAGGGGTTGAGGGTTTTTATGTTATCTTTCTGTGATGATACGATTAACTGTTTTTATCGGACTGTTGATTACTGTCCAGGGACTTTCACAAACAGGAGTTAACAGCTTTCTTACAGGCAGGACAAATGGAAAACTCCCTTACCTCGAGTATGGTTTAGGCTCCGACCGCTTAGGCGGAGCAAAAATGACCTTCCTCGATACCGGTGTGGTAGTAAACGTAGTTGACAGCACTGTGGTCAATTACCGGGTACAATTATCCAATAATCATTTTGCCTATTTGCCTAAAGGGAATTTTAAAAGGGACAGCACAGTAAGTATAAAGCCTTATTACCTGACGGGAAGCTGGCTGGTAAATGGTGACGATAAATATGATTATGTAAGTATTGCCCTTGATGAAAAGTTGCCTTACCGCAGCATGCAGCTCATCAATCCTTCCAAACTGGTAGTTGATATTTTCGGGGCTACCAGTAATACCAACTGGATCACACAACGAACAAGTGCTAAGGAAGTAAAGAATGTTTATCATGAGCAAATTGAAGATGATGTGTTCCGGGTAATAATAGAGCTCAATCATGCACAGCATTGGGGCTATAGTATCTATTACCTGGGCAACAGGTTATTTATTAAAATAAAAAGACAGCCGGAGGAATTGCAGGTATCTAAAATGAAAATTGCTGTAGATGCAGGACATGGCGGTGATAACAGTGGTGCCAAAGGGATTACATCAGGCATTTTAGAGAAACATTACACATTGATGATCGCCAAAGAAGTGGAGAAAATGCTGGTACAGGCCGGTGCTGCTGTTTTTATGACAAGGAAAGAAGATGTATCTGTAGGAATGACAGAAAGGATAGAAATGCTCAAAAATGAGGATCCCGATTTTCTGATCAGCATACACCTGAATTCATCGGTAAGAGATAGTGTAAAGGGGGTAAGTACTTATTACAGGTATATTGGTTTTCGCCCATTGACTCACTACATTCAAAAAGCCATGCTGGAAATGGGTATGGCTGATTTTGGCAACATCGGCAGTTTCAATTTTTCACTTAGCGGACCGACGGATTATCCTAATTGTTTATTGGAAGTGGCTTTTCTGAGTAATAAAGAAGATGAAGCATTGATACTGGATCCGGAATTTCATAAAGCAGTAGCCACACAAGTACTTTGCGGCATACAGGAATGGCTGAAAGCCTGTGAAAAAGATAAACCTTAATCTTCCGGCGGGAAAGGCTCACCGCGGTGGCAGGTTTTGCAAGTGATGGTGTTTAAATATTCAGGCCTTACATTTTTATCAAAGTAGAAATGTTTTTGGTTGATTTCAATGGTCATCTTCATCATCTCTCTTGCATTTTCTTTCATCGGCTCAGCATCGGAAGCATAATCTATATCGCCGGGATATACTTTTTTCTTCACATGACAAAACTCGCATTTTACACCCAGTGCCTTATTGTAGGTCTGCATGATACTGTCTAACTTTTCATCACTGATATCTTTGGGCAGTACTTTCAGGTTCCTTTCCTTTTGTAAAGGAGCTTTTACTGCTGCTACACCAAGCGTCACAAATGCAATAAGGCTCAACAGTACTATGAATTTGTTTTTGATTTGCATAACTGGTATTTGACGAAGAAGATTAGTAAAAGGAGGCCTCTGAATTTTATTTACGGATCCATCTTTCAAAAAATTCCCATGTCCTTAGCATCTGGTCTATCCGCTGCCGGTTATTACCACTGCGGGTCAGTTCATGAGTGGCATTGGGATGCCTCACATATTCGACTGGCCTGCCTAATACTTTAAGGCTTTTATAAAGCATTTCACTTTGCACAAAACCGGTACGCCGGTCATTGTCGCCATGAAAAATGATATAAGGCGTTTTAATATTTTGTACATAGTTAATCGGAGATTCTCTTTCCAGTGTTGCCTTTGTGGCAGCATCCCATGGATAACCTCCGAAATAATTCGGCACCAGGCGCCATGCATTACCCTCGCCAAAAAATGTGGCAAGATCATAGACCCCTCTTTGTGAACAGGCAGCAGCAAACCGCTGATCATGCGCAATGATCCAGGCGACCAAATAGCCTGCATAAGAACCACCTGTAACCAATAGTTTAGAGGTATCGGCCCATCCTTCTGCAATTGTTTTATCCAATGCGGTCAGTACATCTTTAGTTGGCCCTGCGCCCCAGTCATTGATATTGTCCCGTAAAAAATTTATTCCATAGCCTCCACTGCCACGGGGATTAGCATATACTACTCCATAGCCTTTGCTGCAGAAAAACTGGTATTCATGCCACATGCTGCTTTCGCCGGGTCCCCACATTGCTGATGGACCTCCATGAATCTCCAGCAGTAAGGGATATTTTTTTCCTGGCTCATAGTTGGATGGTTTCATCACCCAGTATTCCACCTCCATTCCTTTTTCATTTTTGAAACTGTGCTTTTCAGGAAAGCTTAATTTCTTTTCAGCAATCCAGCCGGTATTAAAATCACTGATCCTTTTTTGGTTCTTGCCTGCTGCATCAGCTATATAAACTTCAAAGGGATTGGGCACTTCAGTTTTTACCATCACCATTTTATTACCGGTAATATCAAAATTTCCAATACCACAGTTGTTATCAGTTAATTGCTCTGTTTTTTTGGTTTTCATATCGGCTCTGTAAACCGGTTGACCGCCGTTGCTTTGCGCAGAGAAGTAAATGTATTTTTCATCATCACTCCAACTGACATTTCCTTTATTTCTGTCAAAGGGAATCTCAATAGCTTCTTTTACTGAACTACCCAATGGCATAATGGCTAATGCAGGAATACTGACAAAAGAAGTATTGCCATATTGAAAGGCCAGCCATTTGCCGGATGGAGAAAGACGGGGGTTGGAAAAATTTTTATTTTTTTCTCCCAACAGTTTTTTCAAGTTGCTGCCATCAATATTTGCAATGAAAATCTCTCCTTCCAATGCCCGGTCTGGATGTTGGGTGGAGTCCATATTCCCTGCCAGTATCAGTTGTTTGCCATCAGTAGTGAATTCAGCATAATTATAACGGTAAAATCCTTTGGTGATGGCTGTTGGTTTTGCATCTGCTTTTGCTTCGATAAGAAAGAAATGTGTAAAACCCATGTCAGGGTTAATATCCATTTCATCCAAAAAATTCAGTTTAGTAAAAACCTTTGCCTTTCTGTCATTGGCATTGTTTTCCAAATAAGCCATTACTTCTTCAATACTGCCATCAGGATCGGCTTTTGCATTGGCAGTTTTCAGTTGTTCATTATTTTCAAATCCAGGTTTTTCCATCGGCCATTCAGGCAATTCTTTTTTTGGATTTAGCATTGAATCTTTAAGCAATTCTTTGAAGGGAATGTTCGCCGAAAAAAGCACTTGCTTTCCATCAGGACTCCATTTGGGGTTACCTGCTCCATATTTGAATTTTGTCAACTGCACCGCTTCACCACCTTCTAATGATAGCAGGAACAATTGTGATCTTCCGTCAACAGCCCGGACAAAAACAATTTGTTTACCATCAGGACTGAACACTGCCTGCGATGAGCTTTCTTTGGCGGTGGTGAGCTGTTTGGGCTTTGTATCAGCTTCTGTTCCGGCGATCCAGAGCTGGCTTACATATTTATACTCCAGTTTGCTGTCGCCTTCCGGTTCAATAGAAGTGACAGTAAAAACAGCTTTGCTGCCATCCTTACTGAGGTTAATTCCGCTTACTGATTTTATTTTCAGCATATCGGTGACCTTAACCGGTTCTTTTCCGTTTTGGGCAATTGCAACCAATGCAAAGGGGAGAACAAACAGGAGCAAAATCAATTTTCGCATACTAATCATTTGTATCGTTGAAAATACGAATTCAATATGGTTCCGCTAATGGTAAATGACAAGCGGGCATCTTGGCTACATTTGGGGTCAAAATTTTAAAACATGAGCAATCTTGTAAAGGAATTCAATGACTATCGTACCCGGATGAATGAGGTGATATTAAGCAAAGACAATTTGGTTATCAAGCGTCTCTGGAACCTGGATACCAATACGTACGCCGCTGGCGCACTGGATGTAAAAACCAAAGAACTGCTGGGCCTGGTGGCCAGTATGGTGCTTCGCTGCGATGACTGTATCAAATATCACCTGGGCAAGAGCCACGAACTGGGGGTTACGACTGAACAGATGTACGAAGTTTTTGCGGTGGCAAATATCGTGGGTGGCACCATTGTCATCCCGCATACCCGCCGGGCGGCGGAATATTGGGAAGAGCTGCAAGCCAATGATAAAAGTTAGTTTACAAAAGGATAAAAATCATTGAACCTTGCGGGAAACCGACACCGATATTCATTAAATTTGTCGGAATTACAAGTACAATATATGAGTGACGTAACGACAATTCCGGCCCTGACCGCTAAAGATTTTGCCACCGACCAGGAAGTTCGCTGGTGCCCCGGCTGTGGCGATTATTCCATTTTAGCACAGGTGCAGAAAGTGATGCCAACACTGGGTATACCCAGGGAAAATATTGCCATTATATCTGGTATAGGTTGCAGCAGCCGTTTTCCCTATTATATGAATACCTATGGTATGCATTCGATCCATGGAAGGGCTACCGCTGTGGCTTCCGGTTTAAAGGCCGCAAGACCCGAACTGAGTGTGTGGATTGTAACCGGTGATGGTGATGGATTAAGTATTGGCGGTAACCACACCATTCATATTCTCCGCCGGAATTTCAATGTAAATATCCTGTTGTTCAACAACCAGATCTATGGATTGACCAAAGGACAATATTCTCCCACTTCAGAAGAACATAAGATCACCAAGAGTACGCCGATGGGAAGTATTGACCATCCGTTTAACCCGGCGGCGCTTGCACTGGGAGCTGATGCTACTTTTGTTGGCCGCACTATGGACCGTGACCCCAAACACATGCAGGCCATGCTGCTGCGGGCCAATGCACATAAGGGAGCTTCTTTCCTTGAGATATACCAGAACTGCAACATCTTTAATGATGGAGCATTCGAGATATTTACTGAAAAGGGAACCAAAGCACAGGAAACATTATTCCTGGAGAATGGAAAACCGCTGGTATTTGGCGCCTATAGTGAGAAGGGAATCAAACTCGATGGCTTTAAGCCGGTGGTGGTAGAATTGAATAACGGTCATAGCATTGATGACCTGTGGGTGCATGATGAAAAAGATATTTACAAAGCACAAATATTGACCCGCATCTTCGATGATCCGCATAAAGAAGGCCATCTGCCAAGGCCATTTGGTGTTTTCTACGAAACACAAAGGCCCTGCTATGAAGATATGCTGGAAGCACAACTGGCCGAAGCAAAGGCTAAAAAGCCTGCCGATTTAGACAAACTGTTACGGGGAAATGAAGTGTGGACGATCAACTAATAAATGAAAGATAATATAATTATAAAGCCCCGGTAAACGGGGCTTTTTTTATGCCGGAGTCAAAGCGGTTAATTCTTTTTCAGCCTTCGCAAAAATCTTTTTCTCTTTTCTTTTATACCACCAATGGGGCGCCGTTTTTTTCATCACGGTATCAATATTGCGCATACCTACAATGTTCCAGAGACCTTTTAGTTTACCGGTTAAAGATGGCTGCATAGCCCGGAGGCTCATGGCAAAACCACTATCCAGGTATTCCATGTGGTGCCAATAACCAGAAGGCATAAACAATGTATCACCGGGTTCGAGGATAAAATCTAAGCCCTGTGCCAGCTTCAGTGCCGGAAACTTTTCATAATCCACTTTCCCTTCCTGGTAATAGTTGGAAAAATCTGCCAGGCTCAATACCTCCCATGGTTTGCGATAGAGTTTGTATTGTTCTTTGAAAGGAAACATCAGCACTCTTTTTCTTCCACCAAACTGCGTATGGAAAATATGCGACATGTCAATATCGAAATGCATATGGGTGATGCTGCCGGCACCACCGGTAAACAGCATAGGGTATCTTTTTACAAAACCCTTTGCCAGGTGTTCAGGCCAGGTAAAATCATTGATCAGTTGCGGGGCATGGTCAAAAATATTGAACAGAAAAATGCGCCAGCCCGCAGGGCCTTTGCGGATCATGTCAATGTATTCACCAAAGGTTTTATAATCATCCGCTTTGTTGATAGGGGTGTAAGCATCACTTTTTACATTATTGTAAAGTGGTACTTTTTGATCACCCACTAATTGCTTGAAGTAGTCCCAGTTCCATTTGCTGTAAGCCGGCCATTCTTTGGAAAGATTTTTAATCACCACCGGGATGGCTGGTTCATAAAATTCCTTTTTGAACACTTCAGGATCAATCGTATCGTAAGTGGCAACCGGCCTTAACTGCATGTTGGTACTTTGGGTTTTTACAAAGATGGGGTGAAAATACTAATTGCCGGGTAAATGTGCATTCATTATGGGATGAATAGCAAAAACGAAGTAATTTTATAGATACCTGACACTATGATACTACGCATACATCCGAAAGACCCGCAACCCCGCCTTATTAAACAGGTTGTTGCCAAATTACAGGAAGGGGGCATTATTATTTATCCAACTGATACGGTTTACGGTTTGGGTTGTGATATCCTGCAACAAAAAGCTGTGGAAAGGATTTGCCGCATCAAAGGGGTGGAGCCCCGCAAGGCGCAACTGTCCTTTGTGTGCAGTGATTTGTCGCATCTGAGTGATTATGCCAAACCGCTTTCTAACCCGGTGTACCGGTTGCTGAAAGAGCATTTACCCGGCCCTTATACTTTCATTTTACCTGCCAGTAAGATGGTACCAAAAATTATGCAGAGCAAAAAAGACACAATCGGCCTGCGGGTGCCTGATAACCGGATAGCGCAGGCCATTATTGAAGAACTGGGAAGACCTATTCTCAGTGCTTCCTTACCCGGAGAAATGGTGGAAGATTGTACCGACCCGGAAGTGATGTTTGAAAATTTTCATAACGAGGTTGACTTTGTGATTGACGGTGGCATTGGTGGCATGATTCCCTCTACAGTGGTGGACTGCACCGCTGATGAGCCGGTGGTTACCCGAAAGGGTTTGGGGGATTGGGAGGATTAAATCAAAAAATAAAGCACTGCGATTTAAACAGTGCTTTCCTGCTTCACGATTCTTTTGTTATATGGTGCTTCATAATTTTCAGATCACCCGTTGGCGGCCATTGTGGCGGAAGCGGAACATATCTCTTCGGGTATCTGCTTTCAGGCGGTGAATTCTAACTCTTTCTGCCGGAGTCACCACTCCATCTCTGCGGGCATTGCGTTGTACCATATTGAGGCGAACGGCATCTTTTCTCAGGTGCAAACGCTCCATTCTTGTTATATCGCCACTACGGACACCCTGGTGTATTCTTAACTGACGAAAACGGTCGCCGGGGCCCCGCTGGGCAGAAACGGTAATGGTGGTAAAAGCAACAATCAGGCTGAGGATTAAAATCTTTTTCATTTTTCTGTTATTTGTTTCTATGACAGGAAAGGATAGCCAGGGTTTAAAATACCTGGATTGTCAGAACATATCTGCCTGGATACTGCGGACAAGGAATGTTTTACGGTGGTATTTGCACCGGCCAAACTGTTCAATGGCTTTAATATGATTGGCAGTGCCATAACCTTTGTTATTGATCCAGTCGTAATGCGGAAATTCTTCATGCAGTTGCTGCATGAATTCATCCCGGTAGGTTTTGGCTAAAATGCTGGCAGCAGCAATGGAGGCAAATGTTGCATCGCCTTTAACGATGCAGCGGTGGGGTGTTCTTTTATATTTTATAAACCTGTTTCCATCAATCAGTAATAGCTGTGGTTTTGCTTTCAGCTGATCTAATGCAAGGTGCATTGCTTTAAAAGAGGCTTTCAGAATATTGATACGATCAATTTCATCATTGTCAATACTGGCTACAGCAAAAGATATGGCCGATTCTTCGATAATTGTTCTGAGTTCATTCCTGTTTTTTTCTGTTACCTGTTTGGAATCATTCAGTAATGAATGTGAAAAATTTTGTGGTAAAATAACAGCAGCAGCAAATACAGGTCCCGCCAAACAACCACGACCGGCCTCATCGCAGCCGGCCTCGGTCAATTCTTCCTGGTAAAAGGGTTTCAGCATCGGCTTGCAATTTCATAAATAATGTTCAACAAATAAGAATTTCACCTGTCGCTCTTGGCTAACTTTGCACCCGCAATGGCAAATGAATTAGTACAGCGTTCTTCCAGGCCGATAGCCATCTGGCTGCTGGTAGGTGTGGGTATGATCATTATTCAGATTTTATTAGGGGGTATCACCCGTCTCACCGGTTCCGGCCTTTCTATTACGGAATGGAATGTAGTAACCGGTACGCTGCCTCCCATGAGCGAACAACAATGGCTTTCCGAATTTGAAAAATACCGCCAAACACCGCAGTACAACTTGTTGAATTTTGATTTCAGTTTAAAAGATTTCAAATTCATTTTCTTCTGGGAGTGGTTTCACCGTTTCTGGGCCAGGCTGATCGGTGTGGTTTTCTTTATTCCTTTTGTCATCTTCCTGGTGCAAAAACGATTCAGGCCTTCGATGGTGAAGCCAATGATCATTTTGTTTTTATTAGGAGCATTACAGGGAGCTGTTGGCTGGATAATGGTGGCCAGCGGTCTTACCGGTGATGCTATCTATGTAAAACCCACCCGCCTGGCGTTGCATTTCATTTTTGCGTTGGGTTTATTGGCTTATACGTTTTGGTTTGCGCTGGAACTGCTGGTACCGAAGACCGAACTGGTGATCAATAAAAAAGCGAGACAACTCAATATCACCATTATAGTCGTGTTGGTCATTCAATTAATTTATGGCGCTTTAATGGCAGGTAATAAAGCCGCCACTGCAGCGCCAACCTGGCCGGATATAAACGGGTATGCATTTCCACCCAATATGATGGGCCATGAGGAAGGACTGCTCAACCTATTGGATAATAAGATCACTATTCATTTTATACACCGGGGGTTGGCGTACATTCTTTTGCTAATGGTTTTGGTGCTTACGTATCGTTTGTATAAAACAAGTGCAACTTCTTTTCTGAAAAAACTAAGATGGTGGCCGGCTTTGCTGGTCATTACCCAGGTGGTGCTGGGAATATTATCGGTGCTGACCAGTTTACAAATCGTTCCCAACCAATGGGGTGTTTTTGAATGGATGGCACAATTACACCAGTTAGTGGCCATGTTTTTATTATTGTCGTTAGTTGCGTTGCTTTTTGCTGTAAGGAGTAAGAAGTAACAATAGCTGTAGTTCCAAATTCAAATAACTGAATAGGTGATTGAGAAGTATTTACATTTTGTCTTGAGAAGTAAAATTATTTTCATTAGCCGTTCATGTAACTTAATTATTCAGTGACTTCCGGGGGGGGGGTAAAGCGTTTAAGAATTTGGCAGCTGTGTCAGCCGTATATCCCAATACTTTTAATATTTCTGCAATCCTGTTTGGCTGAAGCCGTGGATGATTTTCCAGTTCTGAGTACCGCTGCTTTGTTATTCCCAGTTTACGGGCTACCTGCTCTTGTTTCATTTCACGGGACAAACGTAAAAGCCTGATTTGCTCACTCGTAAACTTTTGCATAAGGATTAAGGGTAAATAATTTCGATAAAATTATATATACAACCCTGAATTTCCATGTGTTATACCCAAAATACCACTTTCGTGGTATTGACTTTGTCAAGGCTGCTAAATTTGGATGATTAGTTAAGTAGTCGGAAATTCAGCTATCCAGTAATTATTTAGTATTCTTTTCATGTGGTTTAGTTACGCACCAGAAATAAAAGCAGTCATCCGGTTTACAGAATTACTGAAAGTAAAAGTAAGCCGGGCTACTATCAGCGCAACACTGCAGGCCCACCCTGATTGGCCTAGTTTGCTTTGTATCAGTGACAGCCTGAAAAAATGGAAAGTACCGAATGCTGCAGCAAAAATTGCGCCCTCAGAAATAGATGAATTACCCGTGCCTTTTATTGCTTATTTACCAGGTCAACCTGCACCACTTTCTGTAGTTACTGCCTACAATGCTGAAACGGTTACTGCCTATTCAGGTAATTATGAAAAGCCCAGGACTATTCAAAGGGATAGTTTTCTTGAGCAATGGCAGGGGGTTTACCTTATAGCTGAGCCTGATGGGGAAAGTGGTGAAGCAGCATACAATCAAAAAAAGCGCAATGCGTTTATTAAATCCCTTGTACCGGTTTCTTTAGTACTGCTGGTATTGGGCATTTGTATTTTTTTGCTGAACAGAAACCTACAATATGAATTGCCATCAGCTGTAGCCTCCACCTGGGTTCAATTTTCAATTCTGGCAGCGGGTACGTTTATAGCTATCCTATTACTGTGGTATGAGACGGACCGCAATAACCCGGTGTTAAAAAAAGTGTGTGGTGCAGTGGCACAGGGTAATTGTGGCGCTATTCTTACAAGCAAAGCTTCCAAAATCTTTGACTGGCTTAGCTGGAGCGAAGCTGGCTTTTTCTTTTTTGCAGGCAGTTTGCTCAACCTTGTTGCAAACCCTTACAATCCCCTTTTAAATGTTCTCAGCCTTTTAGCGCTGCCCTATATCTTTTTTTCTGTCTATTATCAATGGCGCATTGCAAAGCAGTGGTGTGTGCTATGCCTTGCGGTGCAGGCTTTGTTATTAGCATGGGGTATGAATGTATTACTAAGCGGAAATCCTCTTTTTTTAAAAGGGTTAAATGCAGATATGTTATTATTGGCAATGGCATTGTACCTGCTAACGGCCCTTGCCTGGTATGTTATAAAACCGGTATTAAAAACCCAGCAGAGGGCTAAAGAAGAAAAGAGGCAATACCTGCGAATGAAATTTAATACCGAAGTGTTTGAAACATTGCTGGCAAAGCAGCAAAAAATTACCAGCCCGATAGAAGGGTTGGGTATAGTACTGGGCAACCCGCAGGCTAAGCATGAAATAGTAAAAGTATGTAACCCTTATTGCAATCCTTGTGCATTGGCACATCCGCGGCTCGAAAACATTTTGGAACAAAACCCCGATCTAAAGGCAAGGATCATTTTTAATGCAACGAATAACGAAGGTGATTTTCGGGCAGAAGTGGTAAAGCACTTGCTGGCCGTGCAAGCTGAAGGTAATGCCGTTATAACAAGGGAAGCGGTGGATGCCTGGTATAGCGCTGAAACAAAGGATTATAACTTATTTGCCACCCGCTATCCAACGAACGGCGCAATAAAGCAACAAGACGGGAAAGTAGAAGCTATGGATGAATGGTGTAAAATGAACAATATACAGTTTACGCCAACATTTTTTATTAACGGCAAACAATTACCCAATGCATACAGCATTGATGATGTACAATATTTTCTTGCAGAGTAGCTCCCTGCAGGAAAAAGCCCGGCGGCCAATGCCTTTGATGCAAAAAGCTTTGGTACCAAACTAATTTTTATAACTAAATCAAAATGAAATGAAAAAAAAGATTAGTAACCTGGAGAACAATTTAAGTCGTTTGCAAATGAAACAGATTGCAGGTGGTCTTTTTGAAGGTGGTGAACCCGGAGTTGAATTGTGTACTGGACCTGGTAATAGTGTGCAGAGATGTGTTTGTGTGGGCAGTACTACGATTTTTTATTGCTGCAACAACACTCTTCAGGCATGTGTAACTGAAAATGGTTGTGGAAACAGTTATGTATGTTCAAAAAATACATCTGCTTGATAATGATAAGATCAAGATTATTATTTTTTGGCGTTTGTGCCTTTGTTCAGTTCTTTTTCATAACGAAAAGTTCTGGGCAAAATCAAAACTGCCCGCAGTTTTCGATTGATCTGGCAAAGTATTATGATTCTTTGGTCAACGATATTAATAGTAATACTTTTTTAGTGGGAAATGACATTACAGGAAGATCTTTGGTTCTTGGTTCATATTCAGGAAAAATTTTATCCACTCCAAATAAATTTTTTCTTATCAAAATACAACAATCATTTCCTGTTGTTGATACAATAGTTCTTTATGTATGTGAATCTAATATTTTTTTAGTGAAACATCAAGGTCAAACAATTTATATAAATAGCAATGTGAGCTATTATAAAAGTAGTTTAGAATGTATAAAATCAGAAAAAATATTAGAATCGATCAAGGAATTGACTTTGATTGTAAAAGGATTAAATACTTTAATTAACAATGAATAAAATCCTAAAGGCTATGCCAATAAGGAGACAAATCATAAATGAGCTTTTTCTTCTTTGCTTATTCGCTAGTCCTTGATTTAATTGAAGTGATATCACAAACAATTCAACGCAATGGATTGTGGCACCACCTGCCTACGTATGGTGGCAGAGTAAAAACCGTAGCAAGGCGGCTAAAGGCTTTAAACCCAAAAGTTATGATAGAAAACTATTTATTAAATCCAAAAACAAACACCATGAACTCAGAAAAAGTAAACCTTGCCTTTATGCAAGAAAGAATGACACGAAATGAAATGAAAAATATTAACGGCGCAGTTGCCTCAGGGGGTGGCTGTATGCAGGAGTTTGAGTACGATTGTCATAAAATCCGGACGCCAAATCCCTGTTGTGAAGGACTAGTTTGCGCTGATAATGCAACCAATACAGGAACTATTTGTGTATCAGCATCGCATCCATAAAATAAATGTGGTGGTATTCAGAATCCAAAAATAAATCAGCTGCAGCGAGTATTAGAATTATGTATTATGTACAGATTTTTTATACATATTAGTTTTTATATTTTGCTTTTTGGCCGGAGTTTATTTTCACAGCAAACAGGGGCGATGTTTTTCCTGAATGGTAAAATTAACGGAGTTAACGATAGAATGATTTATTTAAGCTATTATGATGACATTTCGCAAACTGGTAGATTAGACAGCTCACTCATAAAAAGTGATAGCTTTTCCTTTTCGGGAACTATTAATCAACCAGCTGTCGCATTTATAAAATTAAATAAAAGGGAAGCTGTTGGTTTAAATGCCACTAATATTTTTATAGAGCCTGGGAATATGAAGTTAATCCTTAAGTTAAACGACTTTGGAAATGCTCACCTAATTGGTTCACATACTCAAAAGGACTATGAAGAATTAAAAGTAAAAGAGAATCGGATTGTAAAAAATCACCCGGTACTTTTTGATAGCAACGGGTATGTAAGAGAAAATCTGGATAAGTACCAGCAAGTGATGTTGTCTCTAGTTTTCGACTCTCTGAACAAGATACATTATGAATATTTTGATCAGTATCCCACATCTTATCTGACAGCCTATCTCTTGCAAAGCCATACAAGAAACCTGACGCCTGACTCATTAGCAATTTTCTATAACAGGTTAAACGAACACTTAAAGCAACACCCCGTAACGCAGACAATTCGCACAAGATTAAAAAATACCAAGGCTGGTTCTATAGGATCCGTAGCCCCAAATTTTATCGCTAAGGACACCAGCGGAAACGATTTTTATTTTGGCTTATTAAAGGGAGAATACATTTTGCTTGACTTCTGGGCAAGCTGGTGCGTACCATGCAGGCAGAATAATCCTTTCTTATTAGAGTTGTATAATAAATATAAGATGAAGGGCCTGAAAATAGTTGGAATAGCTGACGACAGAGATATATCTAAATGGAAAGATGCTATACGTAATGATAAAACATCTATATGGACACATGTACGAAGAGAGACAAATGCCGGGTTAAAATTAAAGGGGTTGCCCGATAAAAATGATATTAACGAGAAATTCAACATTTCCACATTGCCTGCTTATTTATTAATAGACAAATATGGAGTGATTATTGGCAGATTTGAATCCAATGATGATTCTTTTAATAAACTGACATTAAAGCTGAGTTCCCTGTTTGATGGAAAAAATGAGCAGTAACAAAATGGTTATTTATAAACCTTATTTTCTTGCAGAATAGCTCCCTGCAGGAAAAAGCCAGGCGGAGCGAAGCGGTGAAGTACAAGCCGCAGCCGGGCGGCCAATGCCTTTGAAGCAAAAAGCTAAGGCGCAAACCCTGTCTGCCGGACTGGCAGACAATTTTTAAAAAACTTAAAATGTAAAAACAATGCAGAAAAAAAAGATGACCCTAAGCTCAATCAATGGGAAATTGAGCAGGGCGGAAATGAAAGGAATAATGGGTGGTGCTTGTGAAAGCGAATACTCGGCGATAACAAATTGTTTAAATCCTGATCCTAATGGCCCAATGATGCTTGAACCATGTTACTCAAATGCGTTAGGTGTTTGGAGTGCATGCTTTAGTGCATGGATTTATGCAAATTCTGAACAACCATATTGAGACCAAAGAAGCCGGCATATTTTAAATGAAGCCGGCTTCTTTCTATTATTTTATCTGAATGAAAAGTCTATTCTTATTTATATTACTTCTAATTGCACACGACCTGCTTTGCCAGGATGTGAAATTTATACTTGGGATTGAAAAAAGTAATTATTTGGCATCTGAGAAACTTGTTTATACATTAAAACACCCCGCCAATCATTGTTATCAAGGATCAAGTACTGTTCATATAGAATTAATTGATACTGATTTGAGTATCCAAAAACGTCAAATTATTAATCTGTCTGATAAACCCATTACATCATTTTTTATTCTCTCCGGCTTTGATAGTGGTGTATATGTCATTAGGGCTTTTATTCTTAATGAGTCCGATAAAATTATTTATTCGAAAGAGGTTCCTTTTACTATTGGCATGAAAAATAGAAATGTCAAAAGAACAGATTGTGAAATTTATTTTTATCCTGAAGGTGGCCATAGTTTAATTAATTTTTATAACCGGGTTGCTCTATTTAGCGAATGTCGTATTATAGAAAAAGGGGAAAACAGATTAATTGTGAAAAATAAACTGGGCCAGATCGTTGCTGTTTCATCTTATTCAGCAAATGGTTGGTATTTTATTGACTTTCCTTTAATGAGGGGTGAAGTTTTTGACTTGCAAACGCAAAATGGCATAATCATAAAAAAAATATATTCAGACAGTGTCTTTTTTGCGGCTGATACAGGCTTTTCCATTTTTGCAAAATTTGAATCGAATAAAGTATATGTTGAGATGAGGAAGGGAGAAGCAGAAAAAAGAAAAAACGTTTTTTTACAAGCTTGGCATAAGGATGTTTTACTGTACGAATCTTCAGGAACTTTCAATGCTGATACTGCAATAGTATACACTTACTTTGATACTCAGGGGTTAGAAAACAAGTTGTTAAGACTTTTATTAAAGGATGACAAAGGCGACGTTGTCTCAAAGCGATTATTATTTACAGGGAACAACCTGAACGAATCAGCTTTAACTGATATAAAAAATGAATTGAATTGTGTGGAAGCTGAATCAGTGCTATCAAATGAGTCTATTGCTATTTTGTATACTCCCAATGATTATTTGATTCCCCTGGCTTTTTTTGAAAATGACTTAAATAAGCCAATTTCGAAACCCAACCCCGGCTTTAATTTATTTTTTTACAATAAAAGCATGAAAAGTGCTACTGTAAATTATTCAATAATGGGCGATAATGGTGAGGTATTACAAATTGGCAACACAGCAGTTGATACCGCCGGATTTTTGTCAATTCAGAATTGCCAGTTTTCTGGTGCTGCCCTTGTTAATTTTTATTGGAATGGAAAGCAAATGAGTGGATTTCAGTATATCAATCCCTTTTATTGTACGAGTGACACATCTTATTATTTGCAAAGCATAAACATGCTGTTCAAAAGTTCAGGGCAAGAGTCAGGTGTGTCAATCTATAATACTATTTTTAATAGAGTTAGTCAGCCTGATAGTATTAAAGAGCTTTCAGAGGTCATAGTAAAAGCAGTGCAAAAGCCCCGGATAAAAGAGTTAGAAGACAAGTATATTAATAATGGTATGTTTCGGGATGTTAATGCTATAGCGATGAACGTCGAAGATGACCAGTCAGCCGTTTATTATTCAGTAAAAGATTACTTGCTAAAGAAAGTACCTGGTTTGTTTGTCAGAAATAATCAACTCTATTATCGGCAGGGATATATAGATTTTTATGTTGATGAATCACCCTTTGGTAGTTTACCCGATTTAAGTATGAGAGATGTTGGTTTTATTAAGTTTTTTAAAAATCCTGTTCGGGGTGGCATGTCATCACAAAGAGGAGGGCAGGCTTTACCCGGCGGAAGTGGTTATGTTGCAGGCCTGCAGGGAAGCGTAGCTATTTATACAAAAAAAAACTCCCGGGAGACTCCAACTAATAACATGCAAGGAATTAAAGTGCAGGGCTATGAAGTTATAAGATAAGTGTATGCAATACGGATAAGTATTATTAAGGCCAAATGAAATTCCCCTTCTTCAAACAACCCAACGCCATGGACTGTGGCCCCACCTGCCTGCGTATGGTGGCGCAGTACTATGGTAAAAGGGTTAGCCTGGAGCAGGTGCGCCGGCTGGCACAGTACGGCAAGTCAGGCGTAAGTTTATTGGGCTTATCAGAGGCAGCAGAAGCAATCGGTTTTAAAACCGTAGGCGCTAAAATATCTTACCGGCAATTGATACAGGATGCGCCACTGCCGGCTATTCTGCATTGGGGGCAAAACCATTTTGTGGTTATGCTCCCCCTCTCCACAAAGTGGAGAGGGGGCAGGGGGGTGAGGATTGCCGATCCGGCCACTGGGTTTATAAAACTAACAAAAGAAGATTTTTTGGGAAAGTGGGCATCCGTTTCCGAAAACGGGGATCAAAAGGGGATTGTTTTGCTTTTAGAACCCTCCCCTTCTTTTACAACAGATAGTACGGATACGGATGCTGTACATACACCCACTGCCATTGGCTGGCGCTATTTTTATTCTTTCTTTCGCCGCAACAGCGCCTGGTTGTTTCAACTGTTTGTAGGATTGCTTATGGCAAGCCTGCTGCAATTGGTATTCCCTTTCCTTACCCAAAGTATTGTGGACAAAGGCATTCAAAACAGGGATATTCCCTTTATTCAATTGGTACTGCTGGCACAGCTAATGCTGCTGTTTTCGCAAACAGTGGTGGAGTTTATACGCAGCCGCCTGTTATTACATATCAGCACAAGGCTCAACCTTTCTTTATTGTCGGGCTTTTGGGCCAAGCTCCTTCGCCTGCCTATGCCTTTTTTTGATAGTCGCCACCCGGGAGATATTATGCAACGAATTGGCGACCACCAGCGCATTGAAGCCTTTCTTACGGGTACTGCCATTAATACTTTATTCTCTGTTTTAAACCTGTTTGTTTTCAGTTTTGTACTGCTTCGATATAACTATACTATATTTTTCATTTTTGCAGGTGGCAGTATTTTATACTTTTTGTGGATAAGGCTTTTTTTAAAACTTCGCCGCCAGTTAGACTATAAGCGGTTTGCTATTGCCGCAAAAGAGAATAATGCCACCGTGCAATTGGTGTACGGCATACAGGAAATAAAATTGAATAATGCGGAAAACCATTTTCGCTGGGCCTGGGAGGGCTTGCAGGCTGGTTTGTTTAAGCTCCGGTTTCAATCGCTTTCATTAAGCCAGTACCAGCAGGCCGGCGCTTTTTTTATCAACCAGGGCAAAAATATTTTGATTACTTTTTTAGTGGCTACTTTGGTAATTAAAGGCGATTTGTCCCTGGGTATGATGCTGGCCATACAATACATCATCGGCCAAATGAACAGCCCGCTGGAGCAGTTGATTGGTTTTACACAACAGGCGCAGGATGCAAAAATATCTTTAGAGCGGTTGAATGATGTGCACACTGTGGAAGATGAAGCTATACTAAACTTCCCCGAAGGGGGAGCTTTTGTTTTTCCCAATTCAGATAGAACAATAGAATTAAAGAAAGTATCATTTACCTATCCGGGTGCAGGTAATGAGCCGGTGCTGAGGGATATTGATTTAACAATACCTGAAGGAAAGGTAACGGCCATTGTGGGCATGAGTGGCAGTGGTAAAACCACCTTACTGAAATTACTGCTGCGCTTTTATGAAAATTATAGCGGGGAAATAAAATTGGGCCCTGCCAAATTTAATACCATACACCCCAAATACTGGCGTAGTGTATGTGGCGCCGTAATGCAAGACCCTTATATTTTTAATGATAATTTCCGCAAGAATATAACAGTAACAGATGAACCGGTGGATGAGGAAAGGTTATATGCTGCCTGCCGCACCAGTAATATTCTTTCATTTATAGAATCATTGCCGCTTGGTTTTTTTACAAAATTGGGAGCCGAGGGTACAGCCATCAGTGGCGGCCAGAAACAAAGGCTGGCCATTGCCCGGGCAGTGTATAAAAACCCGCAATATATTTTTTTGGATGAAGCCACTAATTCATTAGATGCCAATAATGAAAAAATGATATTGGAAAACCTGCAAACATTTTTTAAGGGAAGAACAGTGGTAGTGGTGGCACACAGGCTAAGTACAGTGATGAATGCAGACAAAATAGTGGTACTGGAAAATGGCAGAGTGGCAGAAGAAGGAACTCACCAGGAGCTATCTGCCTTAAAGGGTAAATATTATGAGTTGGTAAAAAACCAGTTAGAGCTTGGAAATTAAAAACCATATTACTGAGGTTGCACCAGATAATCCTGAAGGTTCAGTAGTGCAGGAAATTATCAGTGCAAGGCCGGAAAAATGGGTAAGATGGGGATCGTTATTTTTTTTATTCCTGTTGGTGATAACGGGTATTATAGCTTATTTCATATCTTATCCGGACATCGTACCTATTAATGGCAGATTAGTTTCGCTAAATGCCCCTAAAGAAGTAAGGGTTAAAAAAAGTGGCAAGCTGATAAAGCTATTTAAGAAAGAAGGTGAACAGGTACAGAAGAATGAATTGATTGGTTTTATAGAAAGTACAGCTTCCCACACAGAAGTTTTAGAACTCTCTCATTTGATAGATACCCTGGATACATTGATGCTATCAGGCAATGGCTATCGCATTCCTTCACTTACATTACCCGGTTTTCAAAACCTTGGGGAGTTGCAACCACATTTCCAGGTATTTGTTATGGACCTGGCAGAGTTTAGCGATTATACAGCAGATGGTTTTTTTATCCGGAAAAGGAAAATGCTGCAACAGGATATTGCCTATTTGCAACAACTTAACACGGAGCTGAAAATACAGAAAGGGTATCTGTTGAAGGATATTGAGCTAACAGATTCTACGTTTGAGGCACAAGCCATATTGAAAAGTCAAAATGTAATTTCCGGCCTTGATTACAGGCAAGAGAAAAGTAAACAGCTGAACAAGAAAATTTCCCTTCCGCAAATAAACGCATCTATTATTGCCAATGAAGCCCAGCAACATGAAAAAAGGAAAGAAATTGCAGAATTAGAAAACCGGATAAAAGAGCAGGCAGAAATTTTTCACCAGGCCCTGTACACTTTAAAAAGCCGGATTTCGGAATGGAAAGAAAAATACTTTTTAATAGCGCAGGAAAATGGCATCATTTCATTTACTATTTTTTGGCAGGAAAACCAGCAATTGTCCGAAGGCCAGTCTTTTTGTTACGTCATTCCGGCCAATACTGGCATTTACGCAGAAGCATTAATACCACAATACAATTTTGGAAAAGTAAAAACAGGACAGGAAGTAAAGTTGGCATTATCAGCCTATCCGGAAAGTGAATTTGGAAAAATAAACGGCCGCTTATCGTTTATTGCCGCAGTACCATCAGATAGCGGGTATATGGCCAGGGTTTCATTACCCCAAAACCTGCTGACATCTACCCAAAAATTAGTAAGCTATCGCCCGGGCCTCACCTTTACCGCAGGAATAATCACCGAAAAGAAAAACCTGCTTCAGCGACTTTTTGATAATTTGCGCCGTAGCAGACGTTAATTATTAACCATTGCCTCTTTCATGAAAACCTGGCTCCGCGGATTTTATTATTCCTTTCCCATTCAGTTGTTATTTCTTCATTTGAGGAAATACCAGGTGCTGATCATCTTTTGGTTTATCCTGTTCAGTACCGTGAATGGCAGTTTCATGAAAACCTTCGGCGCTGATTCGTTGTATCTTTCTCCGGAGTATCTGGGCAATGTCAATTCCATGAGCTTTGCATTGGTGGGAGCTTCGGTTGGCATGTTCATAATGAGCTGGAACATTGCCACCTTCATTTTGTTTTGCCGCCATTTTCGTTTTTTAGCCGCCACTACCAATCCGTTTTTAAAGTATTGCACCAATAATGCTATTATCCCGATCCTCTTTATAATATTCTATTTCTATAAAGCCTGGCAATTTGATCATTATAAGGAGCTGATTAACACCGCAGAGATTTTTATTTTCTTCGGCGGGTTTTTGTGCGGATTGATTTTTATGTTGTCTGTTTCCTTTTTCTATTTCTTCAGGGCCGACCGGTCTATCCTTCGCAGAATGATGCCGGTAATGGCAGACCCCGGTTCATATATCACTCACCTCGGTAATGTAAGAGAAGTACACCTGGGCGCCCCACTCCTGAAAGTGGAATGGTATTTTGATTCGCCTTTTACCATTAAGCCGGTGAGAAATGTTTCTCACTATACCAACGATTTCATTGATTCCATTTTTAAACGGCACCACTTTGCAGCCATCATTTCTGTATTTGCTGCTTTTATGTTCCTGGTGGCAATCGGTTTCTTACTTGATAGCGAGTATTTTCAGTTGCCGGCTGCTGCCAGTATCACCATTTTCTTTTCTATCCTTATTGGTGTTTCGGCCGCCATTACTTATTTCCTGCAAAGCTGGAGCATCCCTTACCTGATTGGCCTGGTGCTGTTGCTGAATATATTTTATAAACTGGACTGGATCGATCCCCGCAATAAAGCCTACGGAATTGATTACTGGAATAAAAAAGAAAGGCCTGTTTATACCCGGGAAGGCTTGCTGTCTCTTTGCACCAATGAGAATATTAATTCCGACAGGCAAAATATGATTGGCATACTGAATGCGTGGAAAAAGAAACAGGAAACCGATAAGCCGTTACTGATCATTGTAAATACCAGCGGGGGAGGTCACCGAAGCGCTACGTTTACCATGAGTGTGCTGCAACAGTTAGACAGCATTACCAAAGGAAACTTTATGCAAAAAACGTTTCTTATTAATGGTGCATCCGGGGGTATGATCGGGGCTGCTTATTTCAGGGAATTATACCTGCGAAAGCAAAAAGGATCGAATATTCATTTGCAGGATAAAAAATATGTGGATGATATTGCCGGTGACCTGCTGAACCCGTTATTCACTTCTTTTTTTGCAAGAGACCTAATTGCCCCGGCCCAGAAATTTTCTGTTGGTCCGTATCGGTATGTAAAAGACAGGGGTTATTCGTTTGAACAAAAACTTAATGATAATACAAGAGGTTTTTTAGATAAGCAGTTGAAAGATTATACAGCCGATGAAAAGGCGGCGAACATCCCGCTGATGTTTTTCAATTCGGTAGTAACAAGAGACAGCCGAAAAATGATCATCTCCACACAACCGGTCCGGTTTATGATGCAGGCGCCGATGGATACTGTAAACATTCCCCGCATAGATCCTGATGCGGTTGACTTCGTTTCTTTTTTTTCCAAACAGGACCCCTATAATCTGCGTATGCTGAGTGCATTGCGGATGAATGCCACTTTCCCCATTGTATTGCCCAATGTGTGGCTTCCTTCCAATCCGGTAATTGATGTGATGGACGCCGGGTTGAGAGATAATTACGGTCAGGAAACCACCCTTCGGTTTCTTTCTCATTTCGATGAATGGATAAAGCAAAATACCAGCGGTGTTTTAGTATTGCAAATTAGAGACCGCAAAGCAGGAGGATGGGAAGTGCCCTATTTATCGGATGATATAACGGATCATGCCACCAAACCTTTTTTATTGTTGCAACATAACTGGTTTAAAATGATGGAATATTTTCAGAACGATATGCTCGGTTATTTTGTAACCAAAAGCGGCATACCTGTTCATAAGATAGCCTTCCAGTATGCGGCTGAAAAAGAGGAGAAAAAAGCTGCCCTTAATTTTCATCTGACCAAACGGGAAGAAATGGACATAATTTCTTCCATCAATTCTGCGGATAACCGGAAAAGCTTTCAGCAGTTGCAACAGTTACTGGCAAAAAAAGCATCAGTGGCGACTATACCGGCTGAATAAGGTTGAAACAACCTGGTCTTACCTGGATAGTTATTTTCTCAGGCGTTTCAGCCGGCTCGCCGTCTATGTGCAGTGGCGCATTTGACTTGTTGGTAATGGTAATGTTGTCTGTTTGAAAATAAATGACAGCTTTATTTTTATCAAAGGAAGTTTCAGGTTGTAATTTATTGCGACCACTTATCTGTCGCAAGGTTTGCAGCAGCACACTAAGTTTGTTCTGGCTGGTAACTATTACAATATCGAGCAGCCCGTCACTGAGGCTGGCTTTGGGGGCAATGGTAAAATTATTTCCAAACTGGTTGCTGTTGGCAATGCTGATAAAATAAGCTTCAGTATGAAAGGTTTCTTTATTCAACTTTATGTCAAAGGAGTAGGTATGTGCACCAAAAAAATTTTTGACTACTTGTTTTATGTAAGTAGATAAACCTCTCTTCGGTTGTTGTGCAAAATCGTGGGCTACTTTAGCATCAAACCCCAGTCCGCAAAGCATGCAGGCAAAGTTCCCGTTGATAAAAAAGCCATCGGTAGCTACCGCTTTTCCGGAGAAAATAGTTTGCAGCGCTTTGTTAGGATCTTTGGAAATTCTTGCCGCATAGGCCAACCCGTTACCAGAGCCGCAGGGGATGATACCAAAATTCAGATTAAAATCCATCAGGCTATTCACCACCTGGCTTACCGTGCCATCACCACCTGCAATTACAATATCGGTTACTGCTTTTTCTTTGATAATTGCATGAAGGAATGAGTAATCTCCACTGGCAACTGATGGAAATATGTCAAAAGGAATATTTGTTTTATTCGTTTCCTTTTCGATAAAGGCCTGCAGATCTTTTTTTTTCCGGGTACCGGAAATGGGATTAATGATATAGAGGATATGTCGGCTCATGCAAGGCAAATGTAAGGACAGCCGGCACTAAAAATGCATTCACTCATTTTAGTGTAATAGTGCAAATATGAACCGGCCGTATCCGTACAACAGCTGCTTTTTCCGGGTCTTTTGGAATGGAACGATAATAAAAATCAAGTTTGTTACCGGAGCCGAACAATGTTTTCAATTCGCTGCTTCCAATATTAAAGCTTTTGCCGGTGTATTCCCATTCTTTTACTGTATTACTATTGTCCAGGTTTGCCATAAGGGTAATATTGTTTGCTGTATCAACTGCATGTAACTGGATGGTAAATTTGATGTTAGTGGTCAAAGAACTTTTATTTATAGCGAAAGTATTTTTTACACGGTCTTCACTTACTTTTTTTAATATAGTTTTTTTGCCATAACAAATGGTCCAGCTTTCCTGCGATTGTGCCATGATAAAAAAGGCTAATGATAAAAACGTCAATAGTATTTTTTTCATGTTTTTAAGATGATGCTTTTTAATGCTTCGTTGCACACTGGTTTTGTTACCATCTTAATAAAGCACTGGCCCAGGTAAATCCACTTCCAAAGGCGGCGAGACAAACAAGATCTCCTTCTTTTACCATTCCCTTTTCCCATGCTTCGCAAAGCGCAATGGGCACAGAGGCAGCGGTGGTGTTTCCAAATTTCTGAATGTTGTTGTACACCTGGTCGTCACGCAGCTGCAATTTCTGTTGTACAAACTGAGATATACGCAAATTTGCCTGGTGCGGGATGAGAAGTTTGAGATCCGATGTCTTATGTCCGTTGGCTGATAAAGCCTCGTTAATCACTTCGGGAAACTTAACAATGGCTTTTTTGAAAACAGCCGGTCCGTCCATATAGGGAAATATCTGCCCTTTTTCAATCATAGTATGGCTGAAAAACATCTGGGCAATTTCAGCATCATCAAAATCGGCGTATTTTTCTTCTTTCCAGTGATTGGCATGTGTTCCGGGATTGTACATGGCCAATATCTCGGCACTTTCACCGTCACTATGTAAGTGTGTGCTTAGAATACCGCGGTTTTCATCAGAGGTGGGTTGCAATACTACAGCTCCTGCACCGTCACCAAATATCACCGATACATTTCTTCCTCTTGTACTGAAATCGAGACCGAAGGAGTGTTTCTCTGATCCGATTACTAGAATGTTTTTATACATACCTGTTTTGATGAACTGGTCAGCCACACTCAGAGCATATACAAAACCAGAGCATTGGTTTCTTACATCCAGTGCACCAATTTCTTTCATCTTCATGGCCCGCTGTACCAGTACGCCGCAGCCGGGAAAATAGTAGTCGGGGCAAAGGGTGGCGAAAATGATAAAATCAATATCCTGCGGGGTGATGCCTGCTCTTTCGATGGCAATTTTTGCCGCTTCCACTCCCATAGTTGTGGTGGTTTCTTCGGTGCGGTGAGCATAGCGGCGTTCTTTAATGCCGGTACGTTCCTGTATCCATTCATCACTGGTTTCCATGTACTTCAACAGGTCGTTATTGGTTACCACTCTTTCGGGTACGTACATGCCAATACCGGCAATTTTACTTTTGAACATAGCAAGCATTTAAAAGGGAAAGTTAGGAAATGTGAAGGAAATGAAACTGTTTCAATCGAAACAGTTGTAAATAGATAATACCTGGGCTACGAATATTTTGTCAGGTGATTTACGGTTACTTTAAATCCATTAAGAACTGTACAAGGTTAACTTCTGTCGGCAATGCCAGTTTTTTTCTGAGCCTGTACCTGCTTATCTCTACTCCCCGTATAGATATACTCATTAGCGGGGCAATTTCCTTGCTGCTTAAATTCATACGCAGATAGGCGCAGAGACGTAACTCATGTGGTTTTAAAGAAGGGAATTTATTTTTTAAAATTGTTAAGAAGTCTCCGTGCACACTATTAAAGTGCTGGGAAAAACTATTCCATTCATCATCCAGTTTTTCTTCTTCGGATAAAACTTTTAATAACTTTTTCAGTTCAGGATTATCGTCTCCAACCCTGGCATTTTTTTGTAATTGCTGCAGCTCTGATTTTAACTTCAGGATAAATTCTTTTTTCTGTACCAGGTTCATAGTGGCGCTGGCCAGTTCTGCGTTTTTGTGTTTAATTTCTCCTTCCAGTTTTTCATTTTGCAAATGGATAAGCTCTTTTTCAGATTTTGCCAGTTCCAGCTGGTGCTGGTAAGCCATCTGTTTCTGTTCTTCTTCAAATTTTAGCTGATCTGCCAGCCGTCTTGCTTCCTGTTTTTTTCTATGTCTTTGTGATTGGTTTCTCAGTATCGCATACAAAGAGCCAACTATCAATATAAAGTATAGTGCATAAGCCCATATTGTTTGGTACCAGGGTGGTTTGATGGTGAATGTAAACTGGTACACCGAAGATTCATGTGATGGGCTTTGTCTTGACTTAATATTAAAAGTGTAAGTACCAGCCGGAAGATTGGTGTATTCTTTCTGTGTATTATTTGTCCAGCTGCTCCAGCTTTTATCAAAGCCCTGCAAGTAGTAACTAAACTCCAAAGGATTATGCTGATCATAGGCAGAAGCCGCATAAGAGAAGAGAAGTGAATTAAGTTTATAAGGAATGGTAATTGTTTTTGGGGAATCTGTACTGTCAAATACATATCCTCCGAATAAAATGCTGTCGCTGGCTCCCGTTGTCTTTATTTGTGTTACATAGGCAGCAAAAGGCTTTATTTTTTCCTGGTATTTTTCATAATTGATATGATAAAAACCTGCCTCGCCACCCACCAGGATATTGCGGCTATCATAAGGCAAAATATTCTCAAAGCCACTCAGGATTTTGTTTTTCAACTCTGGTATATAATGTATAACCGGTTTACCTGCACTGAAATCCGCAACCCCGGTCATTTTTTCCAGTACAAACCAGATATTTCCTTTTTCATCTGCTTTCATGTAGCGTATAGGCATTTCGCCAAAGAGCTCTGTATAAGTTGCTGACTTAATGATTTTGTCTGTGGTTTTATCATATTCATAAATACCACGGGAAGTAGCGAAAACAATTTTTCCTTTTATTTTAAAAACATGGTTATCCAGACTGGCAGGCAGCCCTTCTTTTTGTGTAAACTGTCGTACAGACCGATCAGTAAGGTTTATCCTGTAAATCCCCCTGTATGGGTGTGATACCCAAATGCTGCTATCATCGGTTTCTATATAGCGGCTGGATTCATTAAATCCTTCGAACGATCCGGCATCAATAAGTTCTCCGTTGCCTATTTCAAAAAAATGCAGACCCAGGTAATTTCCAGCTACAACTTTAAGAGGAGATGTTTGCAGCAAAGGACGGCAACCCCAGTAGCCGGTATTTTTTGAAACTGGTTTTGCGAGGTAATTATTCACTGAATACAGGCCGTCGTCCCGCCCGGCCATTAATTGATTGTTGATAACAGACAGGTTCCACGTAAGTCCGCCAATGATTGTTTTGGGTTCATAGGTGATGGCGCTAAGGTCGGATGAGGATTTAGCAGAAATCCACTGCAGCCCCGTAGAAAGTGCAAAATATAAATCACCGTTTAAAACCTTTGCATCATAACCGGCGCCGTTATTGAATGAAGCCGGGTTTATATGTTTGACGGCATTGTTATAGGTAAAATAAGCCACCCCATTATCCAGGCCAGCCCATGCATTACTATAATTATCAGCAAAGAGACACCTGACCGTATTATTAGGCATTCCATTTTTGGTGGAGATATTTTCAATAACTGCCCCTTGCTTTGATATCCGGTATATGCCGTTGAAGTAAGTACCTGCAAGGAAACTGTTATCATCCAGCATCCAGAGTGAAGTGAAGTGCTGCTTAGTGTTCAGCAATGAAGAGTAAATGCCGAACGGTATAAGATTATTTTTTGTCAGCAGGTATAATCCATTACCGGTAGTACTGATCAGGCTGGTATCTTTTTGATAAGGCACAATGTCAGTAATGAAAAAATCAGGAGGTAGCAAATCCTTGGAAAGGAATGTCTGCCATTCATTATTTTGATATAGCAGCAGGCCGGTGTTTCTTTCATGGGCCAAAATATTTCCCTGGTACTTGTGCATAGAGAGCCAGCCTGAACGGGAAGGATATATGGTCATTTTTTCACCGCTGAGCTTAAAAATTTTGGCATCCGTTCTGAAGAAAACGTCGTTGCCTGCTACTTCAAGCTGCCATACGTCCGTAAAATTTCTATCCTGTTCAGGCAGCAGCTGTTTTAATGATGTAAAACGAAGCCTTCCAACCTTATCCGGTGCATAATATCCCAGTTCGTCTTGTGCACCGGCATATAACCTGCCCCCGGGTCCGAAGCCAATTGACCGCAAAATCGTTTTGTTTGGTACCGGGTATAACTGCCAAATTGTACCATTATAAACCAGCAGGCCTTCATTGTTAGCGATATACAAACGGTTATTCTCATCCCGTTCAATGGCCCAGTTTTGGGTACCTGCTCCATACCTGTTCCTGGTAAAACTTGTTACCTCATTCTGGCCAATCAGTCCCTGGGAGGGACTGCTGAGGGCACAACAGATTACAACCAGGAAAACCAAAGCTGTTTTTTCCCAATAAGCTGGTTTTGAACTAAGATATGGCTTCAGATGTAGTACTGATGTATTGATTTAAAGCTAAATATAGTTTTTTTTGTTTCTGTAGTAGTACTGATGTGGCGTTTTTTTTGGAATTACACCTATCCGGGAATTACTTTTAAAATGCCGTTTTTATCCTCATCCGGATAAAAAATGCAACAGGATAAAGCTGAAAATTGTTGATGAATAGTAGGTACAGCATCTCCGGATTTTCAGCCATTTTTTTTGTCAAATAAAAATTGCCATATGAGAAAATTAGTAGCACTGTTTACCTTGCTTTCCCTTGGCTTTTTCTGCGCCATTGCACAACCCGGAAAGGTCACCGTCAAAAGGTCAGGTGATGGGTTTGTATTAGAGACCCAGGGAAAAGACTTCTTTATTAATGGTATGAACTGGGATTATTTCCCGGTGGGTACCAATTATTCCTACAGTTTATGGAATCAGCCGGATGATGTAATCAGGGCCGCTCTTGATTACGAGATGCCGATGCTGAAAAATATGGGTGTAAATACCATCCGGCAGTACACTGGTGTGCCGGCCAGGTGGATCAGGTATATATATGAGAACTACGGCATCTACACCATGCTGAACCACTCTTTTGGCCGCTATGGCCTTACTCTAAAAGGTAAATGGGAGGCTAATACCGATTATTCTAATCCACTGGTAAGGGAGTTGTTACTGAAAGAAGTAAAAGAAATGGTGAACGGGTACAAAAACACTCCGGGTCTTTTACTTTTCTTATTAGGTAACGAAAATAACTATGGTCTTTTTTGGAGAGGGGCTGAAACAGAGAATATTCCTATGGCGGACAGAAAGTCTACCAAGGACGCCTATCATTTATACAAGTTGTTTAATGATGCGGTAAAGGAAATGAAGGCCATTGATAACAACCACCCGATGGCCATCTGTAATGGTGATCTGCTATTCCTGGATATTATTGCTAAGGAGTGTACAGATATAGATATACTTGGTATCAACACTTATCGTGGACTTACTTTCACAGATCTATACGACAGGGTTAAAAAGGAGTTTGGCAAACCGGTGGTGCTTACAGAGTTTGGTTCTGATGCCTATAATACAAAGGCGAATAGTGAAGACCAGGAGTACCAGGCCAAAGTGCTGGTGAGCAACTGGAAAGAAATATATGCCAATGCTGCGGGTATGGGCAAAAATGGAAACAGCCTCGGTGGCTTTACTTTCCAGTTCAGCGATGGATGGTGGAAAACCGGGCAAACCCTGAACCTGGATGAGCATGATGTTACAGCTTCATGGGCAAATGGTGGTTACCTGAATGACTATGTAGCCGGCGAAAATAACATGAACGAAGAGTGGTTTGGTATTTGCGCCAAGGGCAGGACCAATGAAAGAGGTACTTACGAATTATATCCCCGTGCTGCCTACTACGCATTGAAGGAAGTACACCAGTTCAATCCGTACAGCAGTGGTGCAGGAGCAGCTTATTTTGACAGGATACAAATAGCAGATGCAGCCTTAAGGGCCAGGGGTGATAAGGCAGCCATGCAGGCAGAAGACAAAGGCAAATTGTACCTGAGCGATTTGCAGGCCAATTTCAGTACTTATAATACAGGCGGAAGTTTAATTTCTACACCAAAACAAAATGAACCTGTTGTTCCTAATACCTTTCCAAACCGCTTAGGTTTTGATCATATGCAGTCCTTTAATATAGGAGTAACTGCAAGACCTGCTCCTAATATGATGGCCAATGTACAGTTTAATGTACTGGGTAATGTAGCTGAAAATCCTATTGACGAAGTGTTTTATGAAAACAGGGGAAGAAAAATAACTGTAAACACACCGTCAGGTCAGCAACTGATAAATTCAAATAACAGAATTCAATTATACCGGGCCAGTTATAGCTGGGATGCCAAACTGTTTAAATTAACCGGCTTCTATCGTACAGGACATTATCACTGGGGCTATGAAGGTGATTTCTTTGGTCTTTATCCTGAGGCAAACTACGGACCCAATATTGACATATATAATGGTGAAGCGCCATTTGGATTTGAAATAGAAGGCAAGAAAGCTATTAAAGGTTTGAAGCTTGCTTTCGGTCCCGAACTCTGGTGGGGTGCTAACCCTGCAATTTTAGCCAAGTATAGTCGCAAAATTGCCAAGTTCGATGTTACGGGTATGTTTCATGAAGACCTTACACAGCGAAGTGGTTTACAAAGTTCTTTTGCTGTACCCATGCCTAAAACAAGAAAAGCCGCAATCAGTGTTTCAAGAAAATTTGGTTCGTTTGGTTTTGACCTGGGTGGACTTTGGGCCGGCCAGCCGCTCAATGGCAGGGTATTTCAGCTGATGAGAGAGGGCAATGTGTACCAGGATGTAATTAAATCGGAAGACAATTTCGGAGGTAAAATAAAATTCACCTACTCAGCCGGCATTGTAAACTGGTATGGTTTGGCTTCTTATATGGGATTGGTGGCCAATGGCGGGGTAGACCAAACCAGGACTTTCACCGGTTGGAGATTGAAAGATGTAGGCAGTGGTAATATGTATAATGTGCTGAGCGGTTTTACTGTGAGTGTGGGAAAACTGCAGATTGCGCCTAACTTCTTATACCAAAAACCTATTGAAGGACCGATCCCGGCAGATGTGCTTGCACCTGGCAGACCCAGAAATATTCTGGATGATCCCTTCTCTGTAAGGTCAAACAGGGAAACGATTGCCGGAGAATTATTACTGACTTACGATCCTACACCAGCTACATGGATGTATGAGTGGGATAACGACAGGGCGGAAGATGCCAAATTTGCCGTCAGCGCAGATTTTGTTTACCGTCATTTACCAACTATTCAGGATGCTGCTATCGGTATTTTGGCCAACAGAACTTTATTTGCTTTCCCCGGTTCGGCACCTGCTCAGGACTTGTGGGAAACCAATGTACGGGTAGTATCTAAAGTAAACCCACACCTGGGTTTAATTGCCAACCTGTATGCCGGTAACGGTCAGGCCAATGGTAATGACAAACGTACTATTGACCGCTATGGCTTTGATTTGCGCACTATATACAAGAAGACTAAACTAATTGCCATCGGTAAGTTTAACGACTGGGGACCTTTCGACTACCATCGTGATTTCAACCTTACTTTCCCGCTGCAGTTGATTGCAGATATTTCTACCGAGATTGGCAAGCCTGACTGGTTTATGCTTCCGGGCACTAAAATAGGTATCAGGGGAACTTACAGAACATTGGATCGTTACTCTCCCCGTTACTCTCCAATAAAAACCATGGATGCTGCAGGTAACTGGGTACCTGATCCAACTGCGATTGGTTTCCCGGATGGTAATGAGTGGGAAATAAGAACATATATCCAGATAAACATTGGTAAATAAAAAATGCTTGCTAATAATTTTAAAGGAATTAGTATGAAAAAAAATCAATCAATCAACAATCTGTTGTTTCTCCTTATAGGGTTAGCAACACTTATGGGTATGGGATGCCAAAAGAGGGATATTAACGATTTACAAAATCCTTCTTTTCCAAATACTGCAGAAGTTTTTATTGATGACTTTACTGCTGATTTGGCTTATGCCGCCTTCGGTGGTTCAGATGTAAAAGCTTTCCAGGTAGATAACATGGTCAGCTATGGCGGAACAAGGCAATCCATGCGGTTTGATGTACCCGATGCCAACAGTCCTAATGGCTCTTATGCCGGCGGGGTGTTTTTAAGTAAAACTGGCAGAAACCTTACAGGGTATAATGCCATTACTTTTTACATCAAAGCATCACAGGCGGCTACCATTGGCTCCCTGGGTTTTGGAAATGATTTTGGTGCGAATAAATATCTCGTAACGCTTAGTGGCTTACCCGTAAACAGTAACTGGAAGAAAGTAATCATACCTATTCCGGATCCTGCAAAACTTACTGCAGAAAAAGGATTGTTTTGGTATTCTACCGGGCCGGAAAATAACAGAGGTTATACATTTTGGATAGATGAGGTTAGATTCGAAAAAGTGGGAGACCTCGGCCAGGCAACAGCCACCATTATAAATGGAGTGGACAGATCACAAGTGTCTTATGTAGGGGTAACTACCACATTGGATGGCTTTTCTGCAACCTACAATATGCCCAATGGTGTAAATAGTACTATCAATCTGTCTCCTTATTACTTTAAATTTTCATCTTCCAATCCTGCTGTTGCTTCGGTTACAGAAACAGGAGTTGTGACTACGATAGGCGGAGGTACCACAAAAATTACGGCAACATTAGATACCATTCATGCAAGAGGTAGTCTTACGTTAAATTCAGCCGGAGCTTATGTGGGAGCACCAACGCCAACCAAGGATCCTGCCAATGTAACATCAGTTTTTAGTGATGCGTATACAAACATCAATGTTGATTATTACAACGGTTACTGGGCACCCTTCCAGACAACACAGTCTGCCGATTTCCAGGTTGGTAATGACAGGGTATTAAATTATACCAATTTTAATTTTGTGGGTATACAGGTTACATCGCCTACAGTAAACATTGGTAACAGGTCTAACCTGCATTTGGATTTATACTTCCCAGATAATATAAATCCCGGGGCAACTTTTAAAGTAAGAGTTTTAGATTTTGGCGCTAACGGGGCTCCGGGTGGAGGAGATGATGTAAGTGATATTGTAACATTGACCAATCCTGCGCTTACAGCAAGAACATGGTTGAGTTTTGATATTCCTTTCTCAAGTTTACCTGCCCTTACAACGAAAGGACATTTTGGTCAGATCATTTTTGAAGGCACAAACATTTCAAATTTCTTTGCTGATAATATTTATTTCTGGAGTAATCCAGTTGTTCCTCCGGTGCCGGCACCAGTGCCTACTCGTCCGGCGGCCAATGTGCTTTCTGTTTTCAGCGATACCTATACAAATATTCCGGGATCTGACTTTTTCCCTAACTGGGGGCAGTCAACAGTGGTAACACAAATCCCAATTGGCGGTAATAATACATTACGCTATAGCAATTTTAATTACCAGGGTTTACAATTAGCTGCAAATCAGAATCTCACTTCTTACCAGTTTTTGCATATTGACTATTATAGCGCTAACGCAGGAACCCTGAATGCATTTTTAATAAGTCCTCCGGGTTCACCTGGTGGAACAGCTCCATGGGAAAAAGCTTTTAGCCTTTCTGTACCAACTGCAGGCTGGCACAGTGTAGATATTCCGCTATCACACTTTACACCGCAGGTGGCATTGGGCAGTGTATTTCAGTTTAAGTTTGATGGTGGCACTGGCAGTGATATCTTTTTAGATAATATTTATTTCTGGCGAATACCACCTGTGCCGACAGTTGCAGCACCTGTTCCAACTTATCCTGCAGGGGGAGTAATCTCAATATTTAGCGACAGTTATACCAATGTACCTGGAAGCGACCTTAATCCTAACTGGGGACAGGCCACAGTAGTAACACAAACTCCTATTGTTGGAAACAACACATTGGTGTACACTGGTCTTAACTACCAGGGCTTACAGTTCGGAAGCAACCAGGATGTTTCGGGTAAAACATTCCTGCATATAGATTATTATTCTGCTAACTCCACAGCCCTGAATATTTACCTGATTTGTCCTCCCGGTTCACCGGGTGGTAGTGCACCATGGGAAAAAGCCTATGCATTGACCGTGCCTACTGCTAACGGATGGAACAGTGTTGACATTCCTTTATCACACTTTACTCCACAAGTAGCATTGAATAATGTTTTCCAGCTGAAGTTTGACGGAAACGGTACTATTTACCTGGATAATATTTTGTTCAGGTAAAGCAAACATTATTTAACCATAAAAAATTAATTATATGATTTTATCCATATATAGAAGAGCTAAAAACACATTGTTGCTCGGAGTAGTTTGCACAACGCTTGTGTTTACTATGAACAGCTGTGAAAGAGAAGCAGTGCAGACATTACCTCAACGGGAATGGGAATTGGTTTGGAGCGATGAATTTAACGGTACAGCAGGTAACGCACCAGATGCTGCTAAATGGGCTTTCGACATTGGCACGGGCAGTAATGGCTGGGGCAACAGTGAATTACAATATTATACCAACAGGCCTGCTAATATTCAACTCGATGGTAGTGGAAAATTAGTAATCACCGCAAGAAGTGAATCGTATGCCGGCTCTGGTTTTACTTCTGCAAGAATAAAAACCAAAGGTTTATTTGCTCAGGCCTATGGAAGATTTGAAGCCAGGATAAAAACACCAACTGGTCCCGGTATATGGCCTGCCTTCTGGATGCTGGGTGCTAATATTGATACAAAGCCTTGGCCCCAATGCGGTGAAATAGATATTATGGAACAAAGAGGGCAACAACCATCTGTGACACATGGTACACTACATGGCCCTGGTTATTCTGGTGGTAATTCTATCGGTAAGGCTTATGCATTAACAAACGGAAGGTTCGATACCGATTATCATATCTATGCCGTTGAATGGGGTGAAGATTATGTTGATTTCTTCGTTGATAATTTTTTATACCAGCGTCTGACACCTGCAGATGTTACCGGAGAATGGGTATACAATCAGCCTTTTTTCCTTTTGTTGAATGTGGCTGTAGGTGGAAATTTTGTTGGTTTCCCGACTTCCGGCACTCCATTCCCTCAATCCATGTATGTGGATTATGTAAAAGTGTATAAGCAGAAATAACAGTTCTTTTTCCTAAAAACATAGCATGTCAGGACAGTCGTCTTTGACTAAAGGGCATGCTATGCCAATCGAAAAAAGATGCCTTACCAGCGTAACTATATTGCAACTGCAAACAGTGAAATAACTTTGAGTGAAGTAAAAATGGGAAATGAGATTTTTTATAAGATCTCAAATGCAGACAAGATGCGTCCCTTTTTTATGTCGATCGTAAGTGACTCCAATCACTGGTTATTTCTATCAAGTAATGGCGGCATATCTGCCGGCCGTAAAAATGCTGAGTATGCCTTATTCCCTTATTATACAGATGATAAAATAACAGAGTCGGCAGAAATTACCGGAAGTAAAACCATAGTCCGTATTAATAAGAACAATGAGTTGACTATATGGGAGCCATTCTCCATTCGAAGCGAAGGACGGTTTAACATCAGCCGGAATTTATACCAGAACAGGTTCAGCAATAAAATCATTTTTGAAGAGATCAATCATGATTTGGGATTGAATTTTCAATACGAATGGAATTCAAGCAATCTGTATGGCTTTGTAAAAAAATCAAGACTGCTGAACCAATCTGGTAAAGTTCTTCAGTTGGAGATATTGGATGGTTTGCAAAACATCATGCCTTATGGTGTGCCCGGTGACTTGCAAACAAAAACAAGCAATTTAGCCGATGCCTATAAACGGTCTGAGCTGGTAGCAGAAACAGGACTGGGTATTTATGCATTAAGTGCAATCATTGTCGATAAAGCTGAACCGAGCGAAGCGTTAAAGGCAAATGTGGTATGGAGTTCAGGACTGGACCAGCCACTTTATTTACTTTCCACATTACAATTGCAGCTTTTCAGAAATGGCAAAACAATTAAACAGGAACAAGATGTAAAAGGGGAAAAAGGAGCTTATTTTATGGTAAGCAGCCTGGCCCTTCAGGTTGGTGAGAAAAAAGAATGGATCACAGTTGCCAATGTTAACCAGAATCATTCAGCAGTTGTGCAACTGAGTGAAGCAATTAAAATGGATAAAGGGCTGCTCCAAAAAGTGCTGGAAGATGCAGAGCTGGGTTCTGAACGATTACAGCAATTAAATGCTGCCGCCGATGGTTTTCAATACACGGCAGATGATCTGAAAGATACACGGCATTTCTCCAATGTGCTCTTCAATATCATGCGGGGTGGAATTTTTGATAACAATTACCAAATTGAAAAATGGGATTTTGAGAACTACCTGAAGAAAGCAAACAAAAGAGTATTTGAAGATGCGGCTGTGCATATCAATAGCCTGGGTAATAGTTTTTCAGTATTTGAACTGAAAGCCGTTGCACAACAATCAGGTAATAATGATTTCATCCGTTTGGCAACAGAGTACCTGCCGTTAAAATTCAGTCGTCGTCATGGCGATCCCAGCCGTCCGTGGAATCAATTTTCCATCAATACGACCAGTGAAACCGATGGTTCAAAAATTCTGGACTACCAGGGCAACTGGCGGGATATTTTTCAGAACTGGGAAGCATTGGCACACTCATACCCCGCTTTCATTGAAGGGATGATTTATAAATTTCTGAATGCTTCTACTTTTGACGGATATAATCCTTACCGTGTTACCAAGGATGGTTTTGACTGGGAAACGATTGAACCGGATAATCCCTGGAGCTACATCGGTTACTGGGGAGATCACCAGATAATTTATCTTCTGAAATTTTTAGAGTTTGCAGAACAGCATCAAAAAGGGGCAATAGAATCACTGCTTGATAAAAGCCATTTTGTGTATGCTAATGTGCCCTATCGCATTAAATCATACACAGATATAGTAAAGAATTCCAAAGACACCATCACCTTTGACCATGACAACGAAAAACAAATTCATGAAAGGATAAAAGCAATAGGGGCAGATGGCGCCCTGCTCACCAACACAAGGGATGCAATCTGCCATGTAAACTTTCTCGAGAAGATTTTAGCTACACTCTTGTCGAAGCTTTCCAATTTCATTCCTGAAGGTGGCATCTGGATGAACACACAAAGACCAGAATGGAATGATGCTAACAATGCATTGGTGGGTAATGGCGTTTCCATGGTCACCTTGTATTACTTAAGAAGATTTTTGAAGTTCTTACAACCTGTTTTGGAGAATGTAAATGGGCAGAACATTGATATTTCTTCTGAGCTGCATGCTTTCTACACTGAATTAGTTCAAACATTTGAAAAATATTCCACTGTTCTCTCATCTGCCATTGATGATGCAACAAGAAAGCAAATAACTGATGCGTTGGGTATGGCCGGCAGCAATTACAGGAATCAAATCTATTCTCAAGGGTTCTCCGGTGAGAAAAAGAATGTATCAGTAAATGAATTATCAGCTTTTTTAAGCACTTCTTTACAGTTCCTGGAACATTCCATCAAAGCCAATAAACGGAACGATAATTTATACCATGCTTACAATTTGCTGAGTTATGAAGAAACCGGGATAAAAATTTCTTATTTAAGTGAAATGCTTGAAGGGCAGGTGGCGGTATTAAGCTCCGGTTATCTTTCGGCAGATAAAAGTTTGCAGCTCCTCGATGCATTAAAGCGAAGTTCTCTATATCGCAAAGACCAGAACAGTTATATTCTTTATCCGAATAAGGCACTGCCCGGGTTCTTACAGAAAAATAATATACCTAAACAAGACGTTGAAAGTTCTCAATTATTTAGCAAGCTGGTTGCCGATGGTAATGTTTCCGTTATTGAAAAAGACATAAAAGGGGGTTATCATTTCAACGGTAATTTCAGAAATGCAGAAGACGTCAAACAGGCATTAAATAGTTTGGCGGCAAAATACCAGTTGCAGGTTGCAAAAGAAAAAGAACGGGTACTGCAGATTTTTGAAGAAGTATTCAATCACAAAGAGTTTACGGGTCGTTCAGGAACATTTTATGGATATGAGGGATTAGGTTCTATTTACTGGCATATGGTTTCCAAATTAGCTCTTGCTGTTGAAGAGACCTGCTTGCAGGCTGTTAGTGAAAATGCAAATAAGGAAACAATTAGCTGTTTGATTGAACATTATTATGAAATCAATGAAGGAATCGGTGTGCATAAATCACCTGAACTGTTCGGGGCGTTCCCCTTCACTCCTTATTCTCATACACCACTGCACAGAGGTGCACAGCAGCCCGGCATGACGGGGCAAGTAAAAGAAGATATTCTTTGCCGTATTGGGGAATTAGGTGTGCAGGTACAAGATGGCCGGTTATGCTTTAATCCGCAACTGCTTTGCAAAAATGAGTTTTTAAAGGAAGAAAAAGAGGTGGAATTAACTGATGTGAATGGCAGAAAACAAGCGATTACTATTGAGAAAGATGCGTTGCTGTTTACATACTGCCAGGTGCCGGTGATGTATATCATAAGTGATAGCGAAGGCGTGGATATAGAAAGGACTGATGGCTCAAAAAATTCATACGGCCATTTTGCATTAAGTGAAACGGATACTGGATCGGTATTGAACAGGACGGGGGCTGTGAAATTAATTAAGGTGCATATAGAGGAATCACAGTTAATAAAATAAAACAGGACAAAGTGAAAAAGAAAATTATTCTTTGCCTGGTAAATTTGATTTTAATTGCAATGGTTGCTGCCTCACAAAATACCTCATGGACTGTACAGGTTTTTGAAACATCAGCCGCTGGCAACAAATTAACACCTGTCAATCAAACAGCACCTTCTGCCGGTGCGCTGAGTATTAAAATCAATAGTGAACAGCGATACCAGAAAATCACCGGCTTTGGCGGTTCTTTTACCGAAGCATCGGCTTATCTTCTGAATAAACTAAGCCAGGCCAACCGGGAGAAAATCCTCAAAGCCTATTTCAGTGAAGAAGGGGCTAACTATACGCTTACCCGCACACATATCAATTCCTGCGATTTTTCATTAAGTAATTATGCTTATGCAAATGTACCCGGGGATAAAACTTTGCAGCATTTTAGCATTGATGAAGACCGGAATGACTTGATACCGATGATTAAGGGGGCACTAAAATTTTCCAAAGAAGGCTTTAGGATCATTGCCTCACCCTGGACGGCGCCACCCTGGATGAAAGATAATAACGATTGGCGTGGAGGAAAACTATTGCCTGAATACAGGGAAACATGGGCTTTGTATTTTTCAAAGTACATTAAGGCGTATAAAAACGAAGGGATTGATATCTGGGCTGTTACGGTGGAAAATGAACCGCTGGGTAATGATAAGAACTGGGAGAGTATGCACTTTACTCCGGAGGAAATGACTGCGTTTGTAAGGGATTACCTGGGGCCTCATTTTGAAAAAACCGGATTGTCACATATTCCCATTCTTGGTTATGACCAAAATCGTGGTGAAGAATTAGAGAAGTGGGCCAATGTGATGTATGCCAATGAACAATCATCAAAATACTTTGGTGGTATGGCCGTACACTGGTATGCCAGCACCTACGATTACTTTCCGGCATCATTGAAATACACACATCAACTGGCCCCTGAAAAATATTTAATCAATACTGAGTCCTGTGTGGATGCCGAAGTGCCGAAATGGAAAGACGATAAATGGTACTGGAGCAAAGAAGCAACCGACTGGGGATGGGATTGGGCCAGTGAAAAAGAAAAATACCTGCACCCGAAATATGTTCCGGTGTTCCGATATGCCGGCGATATCATTGGCTGTATAAATAATTATGTAGACGGATGGATAGACTGGAATATGGTATTGAACAGACAGGGCGGTCCCAACTGGTTTAAAAACTGGTGTACAGCTCCGGTAATTGTTGATGAAGAAAAAGATGAAGTGTATTTCACTCCATTGTATTACACGATGGCACACTTCAGCAAGTTTATCCGGCCGGGTGCTGTACGTATTGGTTTTGATAATCCGGATACAACATTAATGGTAACGGCAGCAGAGAACCTGGATGGCTCTGTGGCAGTAATCATTTTTAACCCCGGCGAAACTGAAAAATCTTTTAGTATTTCATTGAAGAAGCAAAAAATTAATTTCTTTATAAGCCCAAAAGCAATCCAGACAATTTTACTCACTAAAACCAAAACTTAACAATATGATTCATAAAACAGACCCGAAAGATATTGTGCCCCTGGGGCAAAAAATTGCCTTTGGCGCCGGGAACTTAACCAATCAGCTATTGCCTGCAGCATTGGGTGTATTTATGTTCTTTCTTGTTGTAGGTTTTGGTATGAGTCCGTATAAAGCAGGTATACTTGCCGCCATACCCCGATTTATTGATGCGATATTAGATCCTATCATGGGATATATTTCAGACAATACCCGTTCAAAATGGGGAAGAAGAAAACCTTACATTTTCGGTGGAGCTATTGTAACAGGTATTGCATTTATTTTAATGTGGCAGTTAAAATTACCTGAAGGAGGAAATAATCATGAAACGTATAATTTCATTTATTTCCTTGTCATGTCAGTTGTTTTTTACCTGGGGTATACGGTATTTGCTGCACCACTCATTGGTCTCGGTTACGAAATGACACCGGATTATAACGAACGTACACGGTTGATGGCTATGTCCCAAATCATGGGGCAGATAGCATGGATGATAGCCCCCTGGTTTTGGTTTTTAATTTCACGGCCCGAACTTTTTCCGAATGCACCAACAGGGGTAAGACAACTGTCGGTTTGGGTAGGGGTACTTTGTTTAATAATGGGCATAATGCCTGCGATATTCTGTAAGGAAATTGACCAGGCCAATTTGAAGGGACAAACAAAATTATCATTTAAGGGTATTATGGGTAATTTAAAGCATTTCTTATCTGATATTAAAAAAACAGTAACTAATAAACCATTTTTGCGTTTGTGTGGAGCGACATTTTTAGTATTCAACGGTTTTCAGATTGTTGCACAGTTTGCTTTTTTCATTATCATATTTTACCTGTATAATGGTAACCAGCAGGCGGCAGGGCAATGGCCTGCCTGGTTTGGTACCGTCAGCGCATTGGCTACAGCTATTTTAGTAATACCTATCATAACTTACATGTCTACTAAGATTGGTAAGCGAAATGCTTTCATTGTGTCTACTGTTATTTCCATTTTTGGTTATGCTTTAAAATGGTATGGTTTCCATCCCGGCAATCCCTGGCTGATGTTCCTGCCCATTCCTCTTATGTCATTTGGTATTGGCGGATTATTTACTTTGATGATGAGTATGACAGCCGATGTATGTGATTACGATGAATTGAAAAACGGAATGCCCCGTAAAGAAGCATTGTTCGGCGCTGTTTACTGGTGGATGGTGAAATTAGGAACATCACTTGCTTTGTTTTTAAGCGGTGTGATTTTAAGCAGTGTTGGTTTTGATCAGAATGCACAGGCACAATCAGCTAACACCATTACTGCATTGCGTTTGGCGGATATTATTGTACCATCGGTAGCGGGTATTTTAGCTATTATAGTCATGTGGGGGTACAATATTTCAGAGAAGAGGGCAAAAGAAATCAGGGAGGAACTGGTTAAAAGAAGAGGTGAATTATAATAATTCTAAAAAACAGTATTATGTCATACAGAAAAGAACATATTCTTTCGCTTAAGCCGGAGTCTGAAAGTAGTTACGTAGCCGGTGAATCAGAAGAAGTATTGAAGGATCTGTTTACCGAAATTTTAAATAATGGTGTTCACGGCTTTTGTTTCAGCTTATATGAAGAAGGACAAAAACCCGGCGATATTATATCAGAAGCACAGGTACGCCGCAGAATGGAAATAATAAAGCCGCATACCAAATGGGTACGTTCTTTTTCCTGCACCGAGGGAAATGAATGGATACCCAAAGTGGCAAAAGATATGGGTATTAAAACACTGGTGGGTGCCTGGTTGGGCAATGATGATGAAATTAACCAGCGGGAAGTAGAAGGGTTGATCAAACTCGCCAAAGAAGGACTGGTGGACATAGCTGCTGTAGGTAATGAAGTAATGTATAGGAAAGACCTTACCGAGGATCAGTTGCTGGAATTTATTAAAAAGGTCAAAGCAGCCATTCCGGGTATACCGGTTGGCTATGTAGATGCCTATTACGAGTTTTCACACCGGCCGGCCATTACAGAATTATGTGATGTTATTCTGTGTAATTGCTATCCTTTCTGGGAAGGATGTCCTTTTGAAAATTCCCTGGATTATATGAAACAGATGTATTACCAGGCAAAAGCAGCCGCTAACGGCAAGGAGGTAATTATTACAGAAACAGGATGGCCCAGCATGGGGGAGAGTTTGAAAGGCGCCATACCATCTCAGAAAAGTGCAAGGGATTATTTTATCAATACACAGTTGTGGTCGTCCAATGATAATATTCCTGTATTCTATTTTTCTTCTTTTGACGAATCCTGGAAGGTTGGCGCAGAAGGCGTAGTCGGAGCTTATTGGGGTATCTGGGATAAAAATGAAAAACTGAAATTTTAAGCATGGATTTATTTAAGCAGTTTCAATTACCTGTTGCAAGGGCTATATGTTATTCAGGGTTCAGGGATGGGCAACAGCCGGGCGGCCTTTATCCCTCTTATAATGAAGTAAAAGAGGATTTGCTGTTGCTTCAACGGCACTGGAAGTACCTGCGTTTGTATGATTGTGATCAGCATGCTGAAAAAGTTTTAGAGGTCATAAAAAACGAACAACTGGATTTCAAAATTATGCAAGGGGCTTTTATCGAAGCGGAGATGAATAATTTTGGTTGCCCCTGGGGCGGAGGGGTTTATGAAGAAGAACAGTTGGAGAAAAACAAACAGAGTAATCTTCAGAAAATCAAAAAGCTGATTCAGCTTGCCAATCAATACCCTGAAATTATCTTCTCTTTATCAGTGGGAAATGAAGCCTGTGTAGACTGGACAGATCACTATGTTCCGGTAAGTAAAGTGATAGAGTATGCACAGCTGGTAAAGCAATCAGCCAGGCAACCTGTTACTTTTTGTGAGAATTATGTACCCTGGCTGAATAAGCTAAAACCGCTAGCAGCAATTGTAGATTTTATTTCAATACACACTTACCCGGTTTGGGAGTACAGGCATATCCATGAATCCATTGACTATACACGGGAAAATTATGAATCAGTTTCAGGAATATACCCCGGTAAGCCCGTTGTTATTACTGAAGCCGGTTGGGCTACCAATTCAAATGGCAGAGGCATTCATCCTGAGAATGTGAATGAAGAAAATCAAAGAACCTATTTTGAAGACCTGATGTCTTGGTCTGAAAAAAACAGTATTCTTACTTTTTTCTTTGAAGCCTTTGATGAGAACTGGAAAGGTTCACCAGATCCTGATGAACCTGAAAAGCATTGGGGATTATATTATACCAACAGGAAGCCAAAACTAGCAATGAAGCAGGTAAAGTAAAACTTTATAAAAGTGAGATGGATATTTTCTCACATTTTCACCTCAATCACCTTATTTTCTCTCCTGCTTTTTTCCGCCGCAAACCCCATTACATGACTTTCAATGGAGGCATCAATGGTGGAAGTAAGTAAAG
>CAZWIM010000018.1:0-2450 GCA_964634265.1 uncultured Chitinophaga sp.
CAATCAGTCCCTGTATTTCTTTTTTAGTATTGTCGTTGAAATCAGTGACTGCCATATGGAAACTGTAATCGCCGAGACAGTTACCATCGCTGCGGCCTCTCCATTCATCTAAAGCTGATTGTAATGAATTACCCTGCTTTTGTAAAATGAAATCAATGACCATGGTGGTGCCGCCGAATAAGGCAGCTCTTGTCCCAGTTTCATAATTATCGGAAGAGAAAGTACCCATGAACGGCATGTCTAAGTGCACATGCGGGTCAATACCACCCGGGAAAACGAGTTTGCCGGAGGCATCGATTTCTTTATCAGCTTTTACTGCCAGGTTTTTACCAATAGCTTTTACGGTTTCGCCTTCGATGAAGATATCAGCAACATAATCATCAGTAGCAGTAATGACTCTTCCGTTTTTAATTAAGACAGACATATATTTCAATTATGAGTTATGAATTAAGAATTATGAATTGCATTAAAGGGATTCATAACTCATAATTCTGAATTCTTCATTTTTTCATCAATAACCAATATACAAACCCGCTGACTAAAAAGCCAACAAACCAGGCATAATTATAGAGATTGCTGATCCAGTAAGGAACGGCGTCAGCAGCTATGACTTTGATCGTTACCAAAAAGCCGGGAATGTTGGGTAAGATACCAGCGAGTAATGCAATGATCGCTGTTGTATTAAAACCATTGCGGAAATGATATCGTCCTGCTGAACTGTACAATTCATCCACCGCCAGTTGTTGTTTGCGGATAAAATAATAATCGGTGATCAGGATGCCGCCTACGGGACCCAGTAAACTTGAATAGCCCACCAGCCAGGTAAAAATATAACCACTGGGATCGGCGACTAATTTCCAGGGGAAAATGAGAATGCCGATGATACCGGTGATATAACCGCCGGTCTTAAAATTTATTTTCTTAGGCGCCAGGTTGGCAAAATCGTTTGCAGGACTCACAATATTCGCCGCAATATTGGTGGCCAGTGTGGAGATGATGACGGCCAGCATGGCAAAACTTACCATCAGTTTATTTTCAAATTTACCGGCCAGTTGCACCGGATCCCATATAGTACTGCCGTAAACAATAGGTGTTGCGGATGTTACAACAACACCAATAAAAGCAAACAAGGTCATGGACGGCGGCAAACCGATGGCCTGCCCGCTGATCTGTGCTTTTTGAGATTTGGCATACCTCGTAAAATCAGGAATGTTTAAAGAAAGTGTTGCCCAGAAACCCACCATACCTGTAAGTGCCGGGAAAAAATACTTCCAGAACTCATTGCCGTGTAATTGGGAAGGTTGTTCCAGTATCGGCCCTAATCCTTTCGCTGCGGTGATGGCCCATGTTAATAAGGCCAGCGCCGCCAGCGGCAAAAAGATCGCTTTGAAGACTAATAATTTCCGGATACTATCCACACCGAGATAAACAATGTACATATTCAGCAACCAGAATACGAAGAAGCAGATCATCGGTAATACCTGCGGGAATAATGATTGTGTATCCACATCTGCCAGTGAAGGATTCCATGCTTTCAAAATATGATATAATGCATCGCCACCGATCCATGTTTGAATACCAAACCAGCCACAGGCCACAATGGCCCGCAGCATCGCCGGGATATTAGCACCGATGGTACCAAAACTGGCCCTGGCAAAAACAGGGAAGGGAATACCGTATTTAGCACCGGCATGGCCGTTCAGTATCATTGGTATCAACACAATCGTATTGCCAAGGAAAATCGTCAGGATAGCCTGCCACCAGTTCATACCGCCGCCGATCAACGAACTGGCAAGCATGTAAGTAGGAATACAAAGGCTCATGCTGATCCAAAGGGCTGCATAGTTCCAGGTGCTCCAGGTTCTTTTTTCCAGGGGAACAGGAGCGAGGTCTTCGTTTATGAGAGAGGAGTCGCTTATGTTTTGGGTGTTTTGCAAAGCTGTAATTATGAGTTATGAATTTAGAATTATGAATGACCACAGCTATTCATAACTCATAATTCTAAATTCTTAATTAATGTTCTCATCAGCAATCTTTATCGCCTCACTGATGATCGCCAGCCCTTCATCGATCTGTTCTTTGGTAACACAAAGCGGCGGTGCAATGAAAATATAACTCCAGCGAACAAATGTGTACATACCCAGGTCTTTGATCTTGGCAGCCACTTTATTCATCACGGCCATTTCATCAGGCTTTGCATTAAATGGTGCCATGAGTTCTTTTGTTTTCCTGTTTTTCACTAATTCTATACAGCCGAGCAAACCTGTATTGCGGAAGTCGCCGATGCTGGGATGTTTTTGTTTTAATAATTCCACTTGTTGATTGACATATCGTCCCATAGCCACACAGTTTTCAATCAGTCCTTCATCTTCATAAATTTTTATGGTCTCCAGTGCAGCAGCACAACTGACAGGATGGGCAGAGTAGGTGAGGCCGAGTGATAAAACAGT
>CAZWIM010000018.1:2550-16186 GCA_964634265.1 uncultured Chitinophaga sp.
TCCTGTATGATTTCAGTTGATTCGGAGATTACTTTAGTCTGAGACATTTTATTTTAATTATGAGTTATGAATGTAGAATTATGAATAGGGGAGTTTCAATTCTTAACTCATAATTCTGCATTCTGAATTATTATGACATCCAGTTCACCCCCGCCTCCGGGTTCCACTTCGTTGTTGACTTTTTCAATTTCGTCCAGAATTCTATCGAGCTTTTACCGGTGATATCGCCTACTCCAAATTTGCTTTCATTCCAGCCGCCGAAGGAGAACGGTTCCCTGGGTACAGGCACACCTACATTCACCCCGATCATACCGGCGCTGGCACGGTCAATGATATAACGGGCCATGCCACCGCTTTGTGTAAAAACTGAAGCAGCATTACCATAAGGATTGGCATTTTCAATAGCCAGTGCCTCATCAACTGTTTTTGCCCGCATGATGGAAATAACAGGGCCAAAGATTTCTTCTTTAGCAACAGCCATATCCGGCTTCACATAGTCAATAACCGTAGGACCAACATAAGTACCGCTCTCTTTACCATTTACTTTTGCATTTCTTCCATCCACTAAAATTTTGGCACCCTGCTTTTCTGCTTCGGTAATATATTTTTCAATTCTTTCTTTGGATTCTTTGCTTATGACAGCGCCAAGATTTTCACCAGGTATTATCTTTTTCGCTTCATCACAAATCTTGCTGATGATATGATCCACATCGCCCACTGCTACCATTGCTGATGCAGCCATGCAACGCTGACCGGCACAGCCACTCATACTGGCGGCCACATTCTGTGCGGTCATATCCGGTTTGGCATCGGGTAATACCATCAGGTGGTTCTTTGCGCCACCGAGTGCCAATGCTCTTTTGAAGTTGGAGGTGGCTCTTTGATAAACAATCCTGGCCACTTTGGTGGAACCAACAAATGAAACTGCCTCAATACCCGGGTGATCACAAATGGCATTAACGATCTCACTGTCTCCGTTTACAATATTTAAAACCCCATCAGGCAAACCGGCTTCCTTTAATAATTGTGCAAGTCTTGCTGTGCTCAACGGAACTTTTTCAGATGGTTTGATGATCATACAATTTCCCAATGCAATGGCATTAGGGATTGTCCAGTTGGGCACCATGGCCGGAAAGTTGAACGGAACGATACTGGCCACCACACCTAGCGGTACATGTTCAGTACGGCATTCCACCCCTTTACTGACTTCCAATACTTCGCCGGTTACTAACTGGGGCAAGGAGCAGGCAAATTCAGTAAGTTCAATACTTTTTTCCACTTCAGCCGCTGCTTCAGTATAGGTTTTGCCATTTTCTTCCTGTACTAATTCTGATAATTCCTTCAGGTTTTTTTCCAGCAAGTATTTATAACGGAAGAAGACCTGCACTCTCTCTTTGATCGGCATTTTGCTCCAGGCGGGAAAGGCTGCTTTGGCTGCTTTCACCGCTTCGTCGAGATCTTTGGCAGTTGACAAAGGAACAGTGGATAACTGTGTGCCGTCAAGAGGGGAGATTACAGGCAATGTTCTTTCAGAAGAGGCGGATACAAATTTGCCGCTAACATAATTCTGAACGGGGGAGTATTTCATTTGATAATTTTTTACCACATACCCACCTGCCGGACGGGCAGGAAATTATAAATACATAGTCTGACACATAGTGTGATCTATGTGAATTTCCTATGTCCCTATTGTGCCTATGTGGTTCATTATTTTTTTAGTTTTTTAAGCCACCTATAAATATACTTAATTTAACGAAGTTTGCAAGCTAAAGCACTCCATTTCAATGACTCCGGAAAGAAGAGAAAAGCTATTAAATGTACTGTCGAAAAGGCAACCTGATCTTACGGTTGTGCTTGAAAATGTATTTGACCCGCATAACATATCAGCCGTCATGCGTACCTGCGATGCAGTGGGTGTACAGGAAGTATTTATCCTGAATACCAAAATACCAAGACATAAAAAATGGGGAGCCAAAAGTTCATCGAGTGCGGCCAAATGGCTCACTGTTCACCAGTTTGAGAATGCAGAAGAATGTTTCAACTTACTCAGGAGTCGGTATAAAAAAATTTTAACGACACACTTAAGCAGTGATGCCATAGGTTTACATGCCATTGACATGACTGAGCCGATTGCACTGGTATTTGGCAATGAACACAGCGGCGTAAGCGAAGAGATAAGGACTTTGGCGGATGGAAATTTCATCATACCGCAGGTCGGGATTATTCAGTCATTGAATATCAGTGTAGCCTGTGCAGTTACATTGTATGAAGCATTTCGTCAAAAAAGTATTGCCGGTCATTACAACCGTGATAATATGGACCACGTCATGAAGCAGGAATTACTAAAAGAGTGGGAGATACCCCCAATCCCTGAAGGGGAGTGATAAAACCTGAAATATGAAAAAACTTTTTCCGGCAGTAGCATTTCTTCTTTTCTCACTTTGCAGTTTTTGTCAGGGCATAAAAAGTGTTAAGATCACAGACCTGGAAAAGATCATAGGCGAGAGTAAAACTCCTTTGATCGTTAATTTCTGGGCTACCTGGTGCAAGCCTTGTATTGAAGAAATTCCCTATTTTATAGAAGAAGTAAAAAACAACGAGAAAGACAGTGTACAACTGCTGCTGGTAAGTCTTGATTTTAAAGAATTATTTCCGAAAGGAATTGAATCCTTCGTAGAGAAAAGAAAGTTTACTGCCCCCGTTTTATGGCTGGATGAAACCAATGCCGATTATTTCTGCCCTAAAATAGATCCTAAATGGTCCGGAGCAATTCCGGCAACGCTGTTCATCAACAACAAAACAGGTTACCGGAATTTCATAGAAGCGCAGCTCACTCATGAAGAGCTGAAAAAGGAAATCATGGCTATACTCCGGGTAAATTAAGCGGCTTCTTCTGCCTCCAGTTCTGCTTTGGCTTTTACTACCAGGTACAGGAAGTATACTCCGGCACCAAGACTTACAAGGGCCAGTACGATACCCATAAAACTTTGATGATAAATTGCTTTGGCCAGACAAAATCCTACCAACACCATAAAGCCGATAATGATGATTTTATTCAGTAGTGATCGGGGAATCATAAGCCGGTTGTTTTTGGGGTGAGTAATCAGGTTATACAAGGCTTAGATGCGTCCATAAAAAGATTCCATAAATATTTTCTAAAAAAAATCCCCTCCGTGCCGGAAGGGATTGACAAATAATAGAAAATGAGTTATTTCAGACGCTTGATCGTACAACCAACAGACCTTGATTCTTTCACAGCTATTTCTTTACCGCTTTTGAGTTCATTGATAGCTTCAGTGAGGTGCTTACGGTTTACAGCAGAAGCATCGTTGGGGTTATCATCAATAGCGCCGTGGTATACAAGCTTACCGTCTTTATCAAACAGGAAGCATTCGGGTGTCCGGTTTGCACCAAAGGCATCGGCCATTACATGGTTCTGGTCAACGAGGTAATACCATTCATAATTTTGCCCGGCTGCATACTCCTTCATGGCTTCATATGAATCTTCATTACCCCTGTACGCCTCGTTGGGGTTGAGAATGGCCACACCGATATCATTTGCAATGGCATGTTTGCTAACTTCTACTGTACGGGACTGGTTTTTTATTACATAAGGGCAGGTATTACAGCTAAACATGACCAGCAAACCGTTTTTCTTTTTAGCGCTATTCAGTGAAATTTCTTTTCCTGATACATCTTTCATTTTCAGATCAGGATTGGGCATGCTTGCACCAATCGGCAACGGATCACTTACCGATGTAAAAGCAAAACTCAATGCTACAACTGGGAATGCGGTGAAAAGTAATTTTTTCATGGTCATTGTTTTAGATAAATAATAAGATAGAAAACAAATATGTCAACCAAGAGTTCAAATTTCTGTAATCAGGCTGAAATTCCCTCACCGCCTGTACTTTCCTGTTTCCGTTCCTCTGCAATCCTTTTGAGGGAGTTGATGCTTACATTTAGCTCAAAGCCAATTAACAACACAAGGGAATTCAAAAAGATCAATGCCATGAGAATCAAAACTGTGCCGATAGAGCCATATAATTGGTTATACTGCCCAAACTGACCTACCCACCAGGAGAAAAGCAGGGTCATTAGCAACATAAGGAACGTAGCTAATATGGAGCCCGGGTTGATCAACCGCCATTTTTTATGTACAGCCGGGGCATGCCGGTAAATAAAGGAGATACAGGCAAAAAATAAAAGGATGATCACCAGCCACCGGGCATTCAGGATAATGGCCCTGGCCGTTTCATTTTTGATACCAAGGTATTCCAGGACAAATTCTCTGCCGGTAAGCAGCAGCACTGATACAAAAACGATGATGTACATGAACATAGTTATTTTGATCGCTACCAGCCTTTTTTGAAAACCTTTTCTTTTTCTGAAACCAATATAGTTTTTGTCAAAAGACCGCATGATACCCATCATGGCATTGGAGGAAAAGAACATGGATAATACAAAACCTAACGACAACAAACCGTTTCTTGGATTATTAATAAAATCCTTCAGGAAGTTTACCAGTACGGGTTTTTCTTTTTCGCCGGGGATCACATCCCGTATAAGATCAAATAGCTGTTCCTGGAACTGATCGGTAATAGGCAATAAAGGAATTAAAGTAAAAATGAAGATAATGGCAGGTGGTATGGCCATCACAAAATTGAAAGCGATGGAAGAGGCCCTTTCCGTCATACCAATTGTTTGTACCTGGCCTATGAAAAAATTGACTACATCATAGATCGGTATTCCCCTGAATCCCGGAAGCGATGTTTCCTTACTTTTATCAATAATAAATTTGGCCGGACCTGTGCTGGCAATTTTATGTAGTATTTTAGTAATAAAAGGCATTATTTATTCTCTTTTGCCTTCCTGGCAGAGTCCATTCGCCTCGTTAATTCCTGCTGGTACAACCTCGCATACTTCAGGTGGTCATCAAAGTTAGTGGTGAAAACGCTGCTGCCGTCAAATTTGCTGCTGGCAACAAAATATAAGTAGTCTGTTTTCGGTGCATCCAGCACTGCTTCGATTGTTTCAACAGAAGGGGTGCAGATAGGGCCCGGAGGCAAACCGGTATACATGTAAGTATTATAAGGAGAATCTTTTTTCAGGTGTGTTCCGGTCACTCTTTTAATGCTGAAGTCTTTTAATGCAAATTTTACGGTTGGGTCTGCCTGCAATTTCATGCCGATACGTATACGATTCAGGTAAGTGCTGGCAATATTGTATTTGTCTGCTTTTTTCAGCGTTTCTTCTTCTATGATCGATGCCAGGGTAATAACCTGCAGCGGTGTAAGATGAAGGCTGTCGGCCTTTGTTTTTCTTTCCGGGGTCCAGAATTTTTTAAATGACGTATAAAACTGTTTAAATACTTTATCCGGTGTTGAATTCCAGTTTACCTCAAATGTATAAGGCATCACAACCGCCATGACCGTATTGCTGTCAACGCCATAATTTTTCAGCGAATCATTGTTAGTAAGAAAACGTATCATCGCCAGTGAATCGAAAGAAACATCAAACCGCTTTCCAAATTTTCCCGCAAAAGCCTCTTTTGTTCTTTCTTTGGTGATCACCACTTTTACAGGTGATTGTTCACCGCTTCTTAGTAGTTTGATTAGCTTGAACATGCTCATACCGTCTTTAAGCTTATATCGGCCGGGCTTTGCTTTTTTGAATTTCAGTAGCCGTGCGGCAAGATCAAACCCGCTGCCATTGATGAATTGCTGGTACACCAGGTTTTCTTTCACCGAAGCTATATCGTCACCTTCTTTGATATAGAAATACGCATTATCCTTGTTATCAACGGCAGGTGTAAATAATTTGTAACCCAGGAAACCACCTGCAGCCAGTATTACCACCAGAATACTGAAAATTATTTTTTTCCTCATGGAAACAAAATAAATAAAAAACCCTGTCGGTGAGACAGGGTTTAGAAATATTATAGAAGTATTTTATTTAGTACTGTCACCAGCAGGCTGCGGATTCAGTTGAATTGTATTGTTATTTGTTGGAGCAGGCTGATTAGTAGAAGGGATAGGGGCTGTAGTGGCATCCTTCGTTCTGTCCGGTCCGCTGGTTGTTGATTTTGAAATGAACAAAACAGAAAGCATACAGAGCACAGCAATTACGCCGGCAAAAATCCAGGTACCTTTTTCCAATACATCTGTGGTTTGTTTTACACCCATGAACTGGTTGCTAAAGCCGGCAATATTTCCGGCCAGTCCGCCACCTTTTGGGTTTTGAACCAGAACAATCAATCCCAGGATAGCCGATGCCAGCACAATCAATACTACAAATAAGGTTGTCATATCAGTTTTCTTTCTTTAAAATCTCAATTTTCGCTGCAAAATAAGGGCTTTTAGCGGGTTCAAGCAAACTTAATTTGCTGTACACTTCGATAGCCTTTTCACGGTTTCCCTGCTTTTCCCATACGGCTGCCATAGCTTCAGTGATCACTTCCCTTTCTTCTAATGAATGTTCTGCCAGTTGCTCTACCTTTTTCTCTGAAGCTGTTTCCACTGCCTTGGCCATTTCTGCCACAGGCAGCTTTTTCATGGTTTTCAGCCATTCTGTAAAGCTTTTTAGCTGCTGGCTGAATTTATCAACAGGTTTTTCCTCTTCTCTGAACTTTATGCCTTGTGATGCAAAATAGTCTACTGTATGATAGGGTTCAAAAATCAGGTCATTGGTATTTGCAATAGCATCTGTTTTTATTGCTGGTTTTTCTTCAACAACTGCTTCTGGTGACTGGTTTGCTTCTATTGTTGTTTCAACTTCGTGTACTAACACAGGACTAACATCATTTGCAGCTGCTTCTGCCAGTGATACGGCATCTTCCATTAATGCCGGTTGAACTGGTTCGGGTATTATTTCTTTAACCGGTGAAGGTATCTCAGTGGCAATTACAGGTTCTGTTTTCTCAGCTTCTTTAACCTCAGCAGTCCCGGCATCAGTCAATAATTGCTGAACCCACATCGGGTTATGAAAAAACAAATACGTTTTTTGTAGTTGTTCGTTGTATCGTTCGGTATTCTCAGTTTGAAGTTTCTTGGCCAGGAGTAACTGCGCTGCGCCAAAATAGGGATGCCGGTCTGCATATTGCTGCAGTTCATCCAGACTGCATTGATCCAATGAGTCTCTATGCAAAAGCGATTTTACCAGTTGATTGATAGGCCCGTTCATCGGTACAAGATAAGTGTAAGTTACCAGTTGGAAAAAAGACGGTTGAAAATTTCATCTGTTAATGTCCGTATCATTTCATCACCCAGTGAAGCTTCTGCCTGCTGAATAGATTGAGTGCCTTTGAATTCAAAACTTCTGCTTACGTCATAATCAGTTGTTTTATCTGCTTTACGGTCATTAATAGTTACATGAACCGATACAGTAAGCCGGTTATTCGCTTCCCGCTGACCGGAAATAGCCGAAGTGCTGAAACTGTAATCTGATATCCACCCGCTGATCTCCCAGTCAGCATTATCGTTATTTACCTGTGTAAGTTTTGTCTGGCTCACTATCTTCTGGCGCAACCTGTCAGTCAGCCGTGGACTCAGTTGCGGGTTTATATACCTGGCCCTGTTTTCAATATAACCAACTTTTACTGTCTTGATAGTGTCAGGGATTGAAACATCCTTGAAGCCGTACCGGACACTACAGCCGGTTGAACTAATGATCGTTCCAATCACAACCAGGACTATTGATGCTAATAAAATATTACGAAAAAGTTTATTCATTATTCTTCGATGTCGTATTCTTTTAATTTTCTGTATAAGGTTCTCTCACTGATACCCAGGTCGAGTGCGGCGTCTTTCCGCTTCCCTTTATGTTTCTTCAGGGCTTTAATGATCAGTTCTTTTTCTTTATCAATAATGTTCAGGCTTTCTTCCACTTCTTCATGCTCATCAATTTCGCCCGGCATACCGATGGTGACAGGGGCTGGTTGTACATGCTGAACAGTTGGCTGCACCAAAACCGGTTGCAAAACTTCATTTGTTTTCAACCGGTAAGTATCCGATCCTTTCAGTTCATTAATGAAATCCTGGTTTTGTGCCACCATAGTAGGATTTTGCAAAACATCAAGGAACATCCTTTTCAGTTCTGTGACATCTTTCTTCATGTCAAAAAAGAGTTTGTATAGTATCTCTCTTTCGTTGGAAAAATCTGTTGAAGAACCATTGGGATGTGCCAGTACCGGCAACCGGTTGTTGGAATAAGGCTGCAGAAACTTGTTGAGTGTTTTTGCATTGATCAGTTTGTCTTGTGAAAGAACTGAGATTTGCTCTGCAATATTCTTTAATTCCCGCACATTACCGGGCCAGGGATAGCTTATTAACAGGTTTTTTGCTTCCTCATCTAATTGAACAGGTGAGGTTTTATATTTATTCGCAAAGTCAGCAGCAAATTTTCTGAACAGCAAATGAATATCTTCCGGCCTGTCGTGTAAAGCAGGCACTCTGATAGGAACAGTACTTAAACGATAATATAGATCCTCCCTGAATTTGCCGGCTTGTACCAGTTGCAGCAGGTCTTTATTGGTAGCAGCAATGACCCTTACATCTGTCTTCTGCACTTTTGATGAACCTACACGGATGAATTCACCGCTCTCCAGCACCCTTAATAATCTTGCCTGGGTACCTAATGGTAATTCACCAATTTCATCCAGGAAAATGGTTCCGCCGTTTACCGTTTCAAAATAACCTTTGCGGGCATCCGCAGCACCTGTAAAAGAGCCCTTTTCATGACCAAATAATTCCGAGTCAATTGTTCCCTCTGGTATCGCTCCGCAGTTTACAGCGATGAAAGGGTTATGTTTTCGGGCAGAAAGCGAATGAATGATTTGAGAAAATACTTCTTTACCAACACCGCTTTCACCATTTATCAAAACAGTCAGGTCTGTATTGGCCACCTGCGCCGCTACCTGCAACGCATAGTTGAGGGCGGGGGAGTTGCCAATGATGCCAAAACGGTTTTTTATTGATTGTATATCCATTTTTAAGCCACTAAGTCACTGAAACATCTCTGTGTTTCAGTGGCATTTTATTGATTAATAATTTTTCCCAACAATGTTGCCTGTGTACAGTCATTGACCAATACATCAACATAGTCTCCTTTCTTCAATTCATAGTTCTCTTTAGGGAACACAACCACTTTATTCTGGCTGTTTCTACCCATCCAGTCTTTGTCGCTGCGCTTACTATCGCCTTCAATCAAAACTTTGAAAGTTTTGCCCAGGTCTTTTTTATTACTTTCCTGCGACAGCCTGTTCTGCAGTTCCACAATTTCCTGTAACCTTCTTTTTTTCACTTCCAACGGCACATCATCTTTATACCTTCTTTCTGCCAGTGTTCCGGGCCTTTCACTATAGAAAAACATATAACTCATGTCATACTTACTGTATTCCATTACACTCAATGTGTCTTTGTGATCTTCTTCTGTTTCGGTACAAAAGCCGGCAATGATATCGGAGGAAATTCCGCAATCGGGCATTATTTGCCTGATTCTGTCCACCTTGGCCATATACCACTCCCTTGTATAGGTACGGTTCATCAGTTGTAATACCCTGGTGGAGCCACTTTGCACAGGCAGATGTATGTACTTACAAATGTTTTCATGTTTAGCCATCACATGCAGCACATCATCCGTAATGTCTTTAGGATGAGAAGTAGAAAAACGAACCCTTAATTCAGGGGAGATTAATGCCACCTGCTCCAATAGCATGGCAAAAGTTACCGGAGATCCCGACATGCCCTCTTCGGGACTTTGAGGTGTATAGTAATAACTGTCCACATTCTGCCCAAGCAGCGTAACTTCTTTAAAACCTTGTTCAAAAAGATCCCTGCATTCATTTATGATGCTGGAAACATCACGGCTTCTTTCCCGGCCACGGGTAAAGGGAACTACGCAGAAGGAGCACATATTATTGCATCCCCTCATAATGCTGACAAAAGCACTAACGCCGTTACTGTCAAGACGGACAGGGGAGATGTCGGCATAAGTCTCTTCACGGCTCAATAATACATTGACCGCTTTCTGGCCACCTTCTGCTTCTTCCACCAGTCCGGGCAGGGTTCTGTAAGCATCGGGGCCCACAACAATGTCAACCAGTTTCTCTTCTTCCAGAAATTTTGATTTCAGCCGCTCTGCCATACAACCCAATACACCCACCAGCATGCCTTTCTTCTGTTCTTTCAGTTTTCGGAATTCGGTCAGTCGTTTGCGAACGGTTTGCTCAGCCTTTTCCCGGATGGAGCAGGTATTGATGAAAATAAGATCAGCTTCTTCCAGGTTCCGGGTGGCCCCGAAACCCTCTTTATTCAATATAGAAGCCACGATTTCGCTGTCAGCAAAATTCATCTGGCAACCATAACTCTCTATGTAGAAGCGTTTTTTATACTGATTGGGGTCATTGGAAAACGGGGCATAGGCTTCACCCTGGCGAGCCTCATCATGTGTCTTATCTGTCACGAAGTCAAGCATAAAGTCGAATTGGATTGCAAATATAAAGCTAAGTACCCGATTTCTGACAGGATGGCAGCATTTGAAAAACCATTGCAATCGTTTGAAAGAACCGTTCAGCCTCTTCTTTACCAATCGGTTAGCAAGCTAAGAGGTATATTTGCCGTCTAATTTCCGATTTGAAAAAGCTAATTGTTCTAATACCAGCCATTTTCTTGTTTTCTGCGGTTTTTTCGCAGGGCTCCGTTTTAGGTCTGATTACCGGGAATGTCGTGGATGAAAAGAAAAAAGCTCTTGAGGGAGCTACTGTTGAGATCATTTCTTTAAGCGATACGTTGTCAAAACGCAGCACCCTTACAAATAAGACCGGTGATTTCAGCTTCAGTAATATCGTTTTTGGCTACTACAAATTAAAGATTAGTTATGTCGGTATGCAGGTGATTACTATAGACAGTATTCACTTCAGAACAGAGCGTTTTGATTTTAACCTGACTGATATTACGCTTAAGCCGAAGAATACCGAGAACCTTGGAGAAGTGATCATTTATGCTGAAAAGCCGCTGATACAATCCAAGGATGGTAATATTACTTTCAATGCAGGAGAATCGGCACTTGCCGCCGGCAGTAATGCCAGTGAACTGCTTACCCAGGTACCGCTTGTTACCAAAGATGCCGATGGAAAAGTTTCAGTAAGGGGAAAGGAACCCAAGATTTTAATTGATGATAAGCCTGTAGAATTAAATATGCAGCAATTGCAGGACTTGCTGGAATCGCTGCCGGGCAGTTCTATTGAAAAGATCGAAGTAATGACCAACCCGCCACCTCAATATGCCAATGAGCAGGGTGGTGTGATCAATATTGTTACAAAAAAAGGGAAAGTGGGAAAAAGTGGCCGCCTAGCCGTAACAGGAGGTACAAGAGGCGAAGCTTCTGTAGGTGCAAGCTTTAACTATCGCAAACAGGGGCTGGCAATTGCCGTAAATGCTGGCTACAGTTATAATCGTTATGCAGGTTATGGCTATTCCATCCGGAATAATATTTATACAGACTCGTCCAATTTCTTCAATACAACGAATAACTATACCAATAAAAGTAACCGGCCCAATTTCAGGGTGAATATTGATTATGATATCAATAAAAACAACCTGCTGAACCTGACATTGAATTACAATCAGAACAATTTTGATAATTACAACCTTACCGAATATCAGAATATTAACCGGTTTGATGAACTGTGGCGACTGAGCCAGCGAACGATACAGAGTACCGGTGTAAATAATAATCCTAACATGAGCCTTTCTTACACACTGAAAGGCAAACCGGGAGAAACATTGAGAGTGATTACCAGTTACAATTTTTCGTATAATGTGAATGACCGGGATTTTTATCAGCAATATTTCAATCCTGATTATTCACCCAATGGTCTTGATTCTGTACAAAGACAGGAAAATACCACTAAAGTAAATGGTTACACTGCAAGGGTCAACTATGATAAAATGCTGGGCAATAAAAAAACCTTTATTTCATTGGGGGGATTGTATAACCGTTCCAACAATCATGTGATCATTGATGCTACCTATAAGAAGAAGCCGGAAGGTACCATGGAGAAATTACCGCTGTTAAGTAACGATTTCTGGTTTCATCAGACAGTAAGTAACCTGAGAGCATCTGTAAAGCATATCATTGCCGAGAATTTTAGTTTCACAGCAGGTACCACTGCTGAACGGACGGACATCTGGTTTGAATTACTGAAAGAAAGCCGGGATGTGAAAAATGATTACCTGACCTGGCTGCCTTTTGCCAACATCAATAAAACCTGGAAAGAGAAGCTGAGCCTGACTTTTGCCTATCGCCGCAGCATACGCCGCCCGGGTATTGGAGAATTAAATCCGACAATAGATTTCTCAGATCCTTACAATATCAGGTTTGGTAATGCTACGCTGGAAGCATCCACAGCACATAATCTTGATTTCATTGTAGGCCGAACTAAGCAGAAATATTTTCTGAATCTTGGTTTTGGTTACAATATTGTTGAAGATGTATTCAGCCAGGTAAGAACATTACTGGATGATGGTAAAACACAAATTACCTGGGAAAACATCAGCGGCAGAAAAGAATATGAAGTAAGTACCTGGAATGGCATTACTCTTTCTAAAAAACTGAAGGCAAATGCCAGTGCCAGTTACACCTATAATGCCTACAGCGATTTTGATAAAACCGTAAGAAAGTTCAGAAACGGAGGTTCGTTTACTTCAACTGTTGGTTATAATTTCACTCCGACTGACTTGTGGGGTTTTACCGGCAGTTTCAACCTTAACCGTTTTGCATCTCCCCAGGGCTTTGCAAGATGGAACACCAGTATGAACCTCGGAATTCAGCGAAAATTCTTCAACAAGAAATTGGTTATTACGGCCAATACCATCGATCCGTTTGTTAACCAGCAGCGGCGGATCTTTACATATGGCCCCAACTTCAACCTGGAGAGCTTCAGCCAGACGCAAACAAAAAATTACCGGCTGACCATAGCTTACAACTTCAATAACCAGCCTAAGAAACCAGCAGTAAAAAAATAGAAAGAGTCGGATTCAATAAAAGCCTGTGGAGGTGAGGAGTACTCTTAGTTATTAAAGCGGTATACTTTACGTATTACTTATTCAACTTTCCACTTTCAGATCAAACCTTTTTCGCAGCCAGCTTTGTTTTATCGGAATGATCCAGTTATTTTCCAGTTCTTCCTTTGTCTGAACCAGGTTATTAAAGTATAAGGTATCCGCATTTAAAAAGCCATTGTCAAATGCATAGATAACCTGCGAAATCGGTAGTAGCTGTATTTTGTCCTTTATCACAAAGGCAAGAGTGGTGCGGTCAAACATATTCACAGCAAACCGCTGCTCTATATCCTTTATCAGCCTTACAGAACTGTCAGTACTGCAACCACTGACACCGGTAGCCGTTTCATCCGCCATCAGAATGATGAACTGGCCAAAGAATAAGTAAGCTGCACCTTTCACCGGTTTACCATGACTTTGCCATTTGGCCGTAAACTCTTTCAACAACTCTTCAATTTCCAGGGCTTCACCCAAAGAAAAGAGACGGCTGGATTGATAGACCCAAACCCTTGATTCGGGATGAAAATTACCGTCAAGCAGGTATTTGTATTCGAGGTTCATGCCGCTAAATTACG
>CAZWIM010000018.1:16286-21346 GCA_964634265.1 uncultured Chitinophaga sp.
TGAAAATTACCGTCAAGCAGGTATTTGTATTCGAGGTTCATGCCGCTAAATTACGATCAAATTATAAACCCTTAATAGAGAAAAGTATGATAAAGGCCCATTGGACCTACAGTAAGCAAGAATGGAAGGCATATTTGTATAATAGTTTGAAAAGAAAAAATTTTTTTTTGAGAACATGGAAAAAGTTACTGCTGTCTTTTACATGTAAAGCACCTGAAGTTAAAATAACCCCGGTTAGTATTACCATTGGAAATGAGCGAAGGGAAATAAGCCATGCAGTCCGGGTCAGTAATATTGAACTAATGAATATTGATGAAATAAATATTATGACAGTGAGCTTTGAAATTATCGGCGCTGGTGATAAAGCGGGTAAAATACACATACCAGTTCCAAAAGGAAAACTAAGAGATGCATTCGAATTAAGACAGAATTTACTTGATGCTAACCAGGCTTGTTTACAGGGTCAAGCCAGATGGTAATCAGTAATGCTATTAAAATCGATTTGCCGGTAGTTTTTAAGATTTCATTGACTGTAAAACCTTCAAAAGGGCTGATAGCAGGATCAAAATAATCCCAGGTAATTTTGAAAATAAAATTGTAAAGAAGAAGGATAATAGAAAATTTTACAAACCTCTTCCAGGTAAAATTTCTCCAGAAACCCTTACTTTCTTTAGTCATATACTTATTCCATTGATTGGGCAACGAGTTCAGCCACATCCAGCACCTGGACTGTTTCTTCTTTTTCGGCCAGTTTCACCCCGTCAGTCATCATGGTATTGCAGAATGGGCAAGCAGCTGCAATTACGGAGGCGCCGGTACCGATCGCTTCGTTACTTCTGTCAATATTGATTCGGGTGGTTCCTTTTTCTTCTTCTTTAAACATTTGTGCCCCACCGGCACCGCAGCAAAGTCCATTGCTTTTACAGCGTTTCATTTCTACCAGCTCGGCATCCAGGGCTTCCAGCACCTTACGGGGAGCTTCATAAATATCATTGGCCCTGCCAAGGTAACAGCTGTCATGGTAAGTGATTTTTCTGCCTTTGAAAGAGCCTCCTTCTTTGAGCTTTATTTTTCCATCATCAATCAGTTGCTGCAAAAAAGTAGTATGATGAATCACTTCATAACTGCCCCCCAGTTCCGGGTATTCATTTTTCAGTGTATTGAAACAATGCGGACAGGCAGTTACAATTTTTTTAATACCGTAATTATTCAGGATTTGAATATTCTGGTAAGCCATCATTTGGAACATGAATTCATTGCCGGCCCTGCGTACCGGATCTCCGGTACACATTTCTTCTTTTCCGAGAATGGCGTAATTAATTCCTACTTTATCAAGAATGGTTACAAATGCTTTGGTGATTTTTTGTGCCCGCTGATCAAAACTGCCGGCACAACCTACCCAAAATAAAACATCCGGGCTTTGTCCATTGGCGAATAACTCAGCTACCGTACGAACCTGCATAGAGTATATTTATTGGGAGGCAAATTACTGAATTTGATTCTTGATTAATCAAACTGTGCTGAAAGAATCAGCCAAAAAAATAACCTCCGCTGGTTAGCCAAACCAGCGCAATAATGAGGGCCAGAATAAATAGACCAAGTGTAACCCAACCGAGAATAACACCGGCCTTTGCCTGTCCATCATTAGGATTCGCTTTTTTAGCCTGGTTCCCGAAAATGATAGCCAGTATGGCACATGGGATGGCTGCTATGCTGGCATAGGGTATAAACAGAGACACTATTCCTACAATTCCCAGGATCATGGCCGTTTTGCCCTTGCCTGAATTTTCATTTGCTTTTAAAGGAGTATACCCTTTTTTAATTTTCCATTGAAATACCTTGAACGCCAGCTTTTCTTTGAGCTTCATTTTTCGGCCTAATAATTTTTCAACCTCCCTGACCTTCATTGAACTTAAATAAGAATAAGGATTCACCGGGTCTTGAAAACCGATATCACTAACTATTACCTGCGAAGCAGGAGTAATTGAGGCATGTGCAGCAATGGAAAAACTGAAAAGCAGGAATAAGAATAATATTTTTTTCATGGCAGCAGGTTTAAAAAATCAGTGTCAAAAACTGTTGTTACTTGCAGGAAACCTATTTTTGTTTTTTGGCTGCATGAAGATGAAGAAATTTATTCAGAAAATAACGAACTGGGAGCTTTGGAATTTCTACGTACTCTATTTTCCTATCAGTTTTGTGTGGTTATGGTATTGTATCCGCAGTGGCTCTTTCTGGTTTTTCAGTTCATCTAATCCTACTATCACATTTGGTGGTTTTGAGGGAGAAGGAAAAAAGGAAATGTATGATCAGTTGCCGCCTCACCTGGTGCCAAAGACGATTTATATCATGCACGACTGGCCTTTTGATGAAGTAAAGAGGAAAATCAATGAAGCCGGATTCTCCTTCCCCTTTATTGTAAAGCCGGATGTTGGAATGAAGGGAATACTTTTCAGGAAAATTGAGAATGAAGAGCAACTGCATAAATACCATGAGAAGATTCCGGTGGAGTATATTATCCAGGACCTGGTGTTGCTTCCGGTAGAAGTGAGTGTATTTTATTATCGCTACCCATGGGAGCAAAAAGGGACTGTCAGTGGTTTTATAGACAAAGAATTACTGCAGGTTAAGGGGAATGGGAAATTGACTTTACAAGAACTGGTGGAATTACATCCAAGAGCCAAATTCAGGATGGAAGAAATGAAGCATCGCCATGGTCACCGGTTTGACCGCATTATTCCGGAGGGAGAAATATTTTATTTGTCTTATGCCGGCAACCATAACCGGGGAGCCCATTTTACCAACCTGCATAAGGAAATTGATGAGAACCTGCATAAAGTATTTGATGAACTAAGTCATTATACAGATAAGTTCTATTATGGACGGTATGATATTAAAACAACTTCCATTGAAGATCTAAAACAGGGAAAGAATTTTTATATCCTTGAATTCAATGGATGCGGTGCAGAACCCAATCACATTTACGATTGCGGAATGAGTATCTGGAAAGCCTACGGTGTGATTCTGCACCATTGGAAAGCTTTGTATAAAATAAGCCGGCATAACCATAAAAATGGAACACCATACTGGTCATTTGGCCGTGGCTGGAAATACCTCAGGGATTCTGCAAAACATTTTAAAATGCTGGAGAAGTACGATTAGAAAGGATGTTTATAGGTTTGATAGATTGTTAAATAGTTTAAATTAGTTTACAGTTGTTTGACGGTTAGTGTATACAATTACTCGTCTTTCTACAATCGAACCTTTGCGATCTGACTTCCGACCTCTGACCTCTGACCTCAGATTTCCTGTTTCCTCCCTTAACTTCGTACTATGCGTCCGCTGCTCAAAATCTTTTTTACCGGAATGCTGGTTAGTTTCCTGGGCTCCCTGCCTTTGGGAACATTGAATATTGCAGCCATGCAGATATCTGTATCTGACGGGGTAATAGCAGCAATGATGTTTTCATTAGGTTCATTATTAGTTGAAATCATTTATGTGCGGATTTCGCTGGTGGCAATGGACTGGATACGAAAACAGGAAAAGATTTTGAAAGCTTTGGAGTGGGTCACATTGATTATTGTATTGGCATTGGCCGCTTCCAGTTTTTATGCAGCGCTTCATCCCAAGGTTGAGAAAAATATTGTGCTCGACAGCCCGCTGCCCAAATTTGTTTTAGGACTTATTATGAGTGCGGTGAACCCGGTGCAAATACCTTTCTGGTTTGGCTGGAGCACTGTTCTTTTTACCAAGAAGGTTTTATTGCCAAGAAAGGATCATTATAATTCATATATACTCGGTATCGGCATTGGTACCTTTATCGGTAACTGTATTTTTATTTTCGGCGGGTTATTGATTGCTTCAAAGATCAATAATAACCAGCATATCCTTAATTGGGTAATCGGAGGCATATTTGCCATAACGGCATTACTGCAATTATGGAAAATATTGAAGAAAAAGGATGCTGTTCACCAGATGGAGCACCCCGAAGAACTTACGCATAAGATAGAAGAGCAGATGGATAAGATCGAAAAAATTGAGGAGGGCTTCGAAAAATTCACCCAGCATGACAAACATTAAAACCGGTAGCCTGCCGAAATGGAAGGTATGAATCGCTTTCCCACATCTTCATCCAGCGAATGATAATCCTTGCTGAATTTAAAACTATAGCCAAAGCCGGCTGATGGTGCAGCAAAAAACCGTTTGGCAAATACTAAATGGTAACCAGCCTCCGCCCAGGGAGTAATGAATAGGCTGTTTCGGTTAGTCTGACCTTCAAAGTTTTCAAAAGAGAAAAGCACCCTGGCACCTGCAAAGGGATTATTTCCGTTGGTGTTTTTGCCAAAAGCGTAACGGTAACCAACGTACAAACCAAATCCTCTTGAAACGGAATAGGATTTACCCGATGCCAGCTGGTAAGTGATTCCAACACTATAACTGTTCCTGGCATCAAATCTTTCGCCTCTTGCGGCTACTTTGGTGGTGTTGTACACCTTTCCTATTGAACGGATATACTCGCCACCAATTTCTTTTGGAGATTGGGCTATGGCGGCGGCCGTCATCAGCAAAGTGCAGGCAGTAAGATGAATGACTTTTTTCATTTTGCTAATAACGTCAGTTGATAAAAATTAGTACGTTGCTGGCCGCCAGGTTAATCAACGATAAATAATTTACATCCATTCAGTGAGGATGTCCGGTGTGCTTCATTATTGTCCCCGACAAAATAGCACATGCCTTTCGACAATCTCATAACCCGGCCATCTTTTAATTCAGTATCCATTTCGCCTTCGACACAATAGATAATATGTCCTTTGCTGCACCAGTGATCAGCCTTGTAGCCCGGGCTGTAGTTTACAAGCCGTACCCTTATATCATTTACCATGGATGTTTGCCAGTAAGCAATGCCGGTTTCACCTTTGTGCTCTTCTTTGGGAACAGAAGACCAGTCGAGAGTTTGAAAAGGGAAGTTGGTGATTTGCATTTGCTAACTATTTACTTCATTTCCTCCACCCACTTATCTCTTTCATCCGGGCTGAATTTCCAGGGGGCAAAATTGTTTT
>CAZWIM010000018.1:21446-26956 GCA_964634265.1 uncultured Chitinophaga sp.
TCCACCCACTTATCTCTTTCATCCGGGCTGAATTTCCAGGGGGCAAAATTGTTTTCTACGTTTCCAAACATAGCCGTCCATTCCTGCGGTGAATTACTTTCCTCCATCACCAAATAACGGCGTAGCTGGATAATTATATCCAGCGGACTGATGCTGACCGGGCATTCCTGCACACAGGCATTACAGGTTGTGCAGGCACGGAGTTCTTCTACAGAGATGTAGTCATGCAACAGGCTCTTGCCATCATCTTTGAATTCTTTGTTGCCATTAATATTCTTTCCCACTTCTTCCAGCCTGTCACGGGTATCCATCATGATCTTGCGGGGTGAAAGCAGCTTGCCGGTTTGGTTGGCAGGGCAGGCGGCCGAACAGCGACCACACTCCGTACAACTATAAGCATCCATCAGGTTTTTCCAGCTGAGGTCCATCACATCCTTAGCGCCAAATTTATGAGGAGTGGCTGCCTGTTCACCAGTCGGTGCCAGTTCAGGCTGCATGGCATACAACACTTCTTTCTGGATGGATTCCATGTTTTCCATCTTGCCCATCGGCTGTAATTTGGCATAGTATGCATTGGGAAAAGCCAAAATAATATGCAGGTGTTTGGAATAGGGGAGGTAATTAAGAAAAGCAAAAATGCCCACAATATGCAACCACCATGAACCTCTCTCGATTATTTCCAATCCATTATTGCTGATGCCATTGATCAAAGGATGCAGGTATTGGGAAACAATAAAATTGCCGGTGGGATGAGCTGCATAATGTTCAACACCTCTTGCCTGTAATAAGGTATCACTGGCGTTCAACAAGAGGAAAAGAGACATCAGTACGATCTCAGTAATTAGAATGTAGTTGGCATCGCTTCTGGGCCAGCCATCCAGGTCTTTGCTGACGAAGCGTTTGAGCTTAATAATATTTCTCCTTACAAGGAATATAACACAGGCTAGCAAAACAGTCAGCGCCAAAACCTCAAATGAATTGATGAGAAAAGTGTAGAAACTTCCTAACGGGGCAGCAAAGAGCCGGTGTTTCCCCGTGATGCCATCCAGCACTATTTCCAGTACTTCAATATTAATAATGATAAAACCGGCATACACAAAAAAGTGCATAACGGCCACCAAAGGATTCCGGAACATTTTCTTTTGGCCAAATGCCAGTAACAAAACATTTCTCCAGCGCTGTGCTGGATTATCGTTAAGGTTTTCATCTCTTCCTAACCTAATGTTACGGCTGATCTCCTTTACTTTTTTTGTAAACAGAAAAATGGAAACTATACTGATGAGTATAAAGGCAATTTGCTGAAAGATTTGCATGGCAGTCAATTACAGCCGCTAATTTACGGGAAGCCTGTCTCATTCATGCCAACTGTCCAAAAAACTAAAGAAGTTTAGTCAATTAATATTACCGGGATATCTTTGGTGACCTGGTTATTATACCGGTCGGTAACAGTAATTTTTACCGTAGCATTCGTGGCAGAGGTGATGCCTGTTATTGTCCAGTCCCAGTTCAGGTCATAATAAGTGACATTCCCGGTTGACTGGTTCTGCTGGTAGAGGATAGCGTTGGTAGCATTATTCTTTATCTCAACCCTGGCAGTGGATAAGCCATTATTATCCGTAACGTTTCCACGCACCTGTAAAATACTTCCATTAATATAAGTGGTATTCGCAGCTGGCAGGGTAGTGGTTATTACAGCAGGGCTGTCTGCTGGTGTATTATTATCATCATCTTTACTGCATCCGGCAGAGAAAATAGCTATGGCAGCAATAATAGAAAGAAATGATAACCGGTACTTCATGCCTGTTAATTTGATTGAAAAGCAATTTACAGCAAAACAATGAAACGATCAGAAGTGCAATGCATTAACCCTCAGTTTTCCGTTTGAAAGCTCCAGTGAAGGTGCCGGAAACTTAAAGGCACTTAAAACAGTAAAGAGAAAACGCAATCCTTTTTTATTGGTTTTGATTTTTGTGAGATCAATATCCGGCGAAAGATACCATTGCCGGTAACGTTTAATATCAGGTCGGTTGAAAATGATATTTCCGTTATCATCTTTAGCCATATTTTCCATGCCACCAAACATTCCATCAGCTCCGTAACCCAGAGAGATACATAGCCACTCCGGTAATTTGCTTTTTGGGAAAAATGTCTTCAGGCTGAGGCTGGCCCAGTAAGTCTGTCCATTATAGTCCTTCAAAAAGCGTTCAGGATTACTTTTGCCAAACAACTCATCGCTGCGTTGATTCAAAGAAGGGTCGCCGTAGCTTTTTCGGTGAAAGGACCATTTTAGTTTTACTTTTTGCTCATCCCATGCCAGCTCCTGTGCAATGAATGTACCGCTTCCTAAAATGTTTGCGCCGAAGTCGGCCCAGCTCCAGCCCCATTCGGCGCTGCGGCCATCCAGGTATTCAATGGTTGTTTGAAAAGCAAAAGAGGTGAGGCCGCTGATCCATATACGTTTTTTTCTTTCCATACCGGTCCATTTCCACAACTCATTATTGGCCCGGCTCTCTATCCAGGTGCCGTAGAAATGCCCAACTTTATCTACCTGTAACCACTCCTTGCTGTCATCAAAAGAGTGCAGTTTTGTTTTCTGATAATTATCATACCAGGCCGCCGCCAGAGCAGTCATGATGCCGCCATAACCAACAACATTTATACCGGTAGCAATCCAGGTACGGTTTTTCTTTTGCTGAGGGGTGAGGGTAAAATGTTTGTTGCTTACTTTAGGTATGACTATATCAACATGAATGTTTTCTCCCTGAACTACCGTATCTGTTCTTAAAGAATCGGTTTGTGCCTGCATTGATATATGAGGTAAGAGTAAGATCAGCAAAATGCCCAGGAGTGAACAGAACCCTGAACGGAGCGTCGCAAGGGACGATGACAGTATTACTCCTGCTGGCTGCATAAACAACAAATTTACGTTTACAATGATGATGCAGATTAAAAAGATGCCCGCCTGAATGACGCAGTCGGGCAGGAAATTCAATAACTTAGAGCCTCAATTATATCCACTTTTATGACTGAGATAATCGAACAGAAAGTAGCAGCCTGGCTGAATGGAAATTTTGACGAAGCCACAAAGAATGAAATAAGGAGAATGCAGGCAGAGCATCCCAATGATCTCGCCGATGCTTTTTACAAAAATCTTGAGTTTGGAACCGGCGGTCTTCGTGGCCTGATGGGTGTGGGCACCAACCGGATGAATAAATATACCGTTGGCATGGCCACACAAGGCTATGCCAATTACCTGAAGCAATGTTTTCCGGCCGGGGTAAAAGTGGCCATAGCACATGACAGTCGCAACAACAGCCGTTTTTTTGCAGAAACAACGGCCAATGTGTTCGCAGCAAATGGTATCAAAGTGTATTTGTTTGAAGATATGCGGCCGACTCCTGAATTATCATTTGCTATTCGGACATTAGGATGCCAGGGCGGTGTGGTTTGTACTGCTTCGCACAATCCTAAAGAATACAACGGTTACAAAGCCTATTGGGATGATGGTTCACAATTAGTGCCGCCGCATGACAAGAATGTGATCAAAGAAGTTGATAAAATAGTTTCTGTGGATGACGTAAAATGGAGTGGTGGAGAAGAAAATATTACTATCATCGGTAAAGAACTGGATGAACAATACATGGAAATGGTGAAAGGCCTGAGTGTATACCCGGAAGTGATTGCCAAACACAGCGACCTGAAGATCGTTTATACCCCCATACATGGTACCGGTATTAAGTTGGTGCCGCAGGTATTGGAAAAATTCGGATTCAAAAATGTGCATATCGTAAAAGAGCAATCGGTGCCAGACGGAAATTTTCCGACAGTGATATATCCCAACCCGGAGGAAAGTGAGGCCATGAGTTACGGGTTGAAACTGGCAGAAGATCTCAATGCTGATATTCTTTGCGGTACTGACCCGGATGCTGACAGGCTGGCCATTGGTGTTAAAGACTCACATGGCAAATGGGTACTGATGAATGGTAACCAAACTGCAGTACTGGCCTTTAACTATCTTATTGAAGCAAGAAAAGCAAAAGGTATTGCAAAGCCCAACGACATGGTGATCACCACTATCGTTACCACCCCGATGATTGATGCCATTGCTGCCGGTAACGGAGTAGGTTGCTACCGGGTACTAACAGGCTTTAAATGGATCGCTGAAATGATCCGGCAGAAGGAAGGGAAGGAAAACTATATCATCGGTGGTGAAGAAAGTTTTGGGTTAATGATCGGCGATAAGATCAGGGATAAAGATGGCATCAGTGCAGTCGCCTTGTTATGCGAAATGGCGGCTTATGAAAAAGAAAAGGGCCGCAGTTTGTATGAAAAGATGATTGACCTGTATGTACAATATGGTTTTTATAAAGAACACCTGGTCTCTATTACAAAAAAAGGAATGGATGGTCAGCAGCAGATTGCAGCGATGATGGAAAGCTATCGCAATAATCCGCCAAAAACCATCAATGGTTCACCAGTGGTAAAATTGCTGGACTATGAACTAAGAAAAGGAACCAACCCGCAAACAGGAGAGGAATGGACTATTGATCTGCCAAAATCTAATGTACTGCAATTTATACTGGAGGATGGCAGCAGTATCTCTGCAAGGCCAAGCGGCACTGAACCAAAGATCAAATTCTATTTCAGTGTAAATACAAAACTTGCCAATGCGGCTGAGTTTGATAAAGTGAATACAGCATTGGATGAAAAGATTAAAGCAGTGATTGCAGATATGAAACTATGACCTGATATAATAAATGAGTTGTGATAAGCAGCATTTCGGTGCTGCTTATTTATTTTTGTGCTGCTTATGAGACCAACAGAAGATACGTATCGGCATAAAGGCCTGCGCAAGAAATTAGTACAGGGCATACAGGCCAAAGGAATTACAGATGAAAGAGTGCTGGATGCCATTTTAGAAGTTCCCCGTCATTTTTTTCTCGACTCAGCTTTTGATGAAGTGGCTTATGAAGACAGGGCATTCCCGATTGGGGAGGGGCAAACTATTTCCCAGCCTTATACAGTTGCCTATCAAAGCCAGTTGCTGGACATAAAACCCTTTATGAAAGTGCTGGAAATTGGTACGGGCAGCGCCTACCAGGCTGTGGTGCTGGCAGAAATGGGCGCAATGGTGTATACAATAGAAAGACAAAGAAAACTTTTTGATTCAAATGAGGAGTTTAGTTTTTTAAAAAAGTATCCCACAATCAAGACTTTTTACGGAGATGGTTATAAAGGTCTGCCCACTTTCGCCCCATTTGACCGGGTCATTATCACTGCGGCAGCGCCGGATATACCGCCTAAACTTATTGAACAAATGAAAGTGGGTGGTATGATGGTTGTACCCGTTGGCGCCGGCGATATTCAGCAGATGAAAAGAATCACCAAACTGGAAGGTGGCGCTTTAAAGGAAGAGGTTTTTGACCGGTTTTCTTTTGTACCAATGTTAGGAGGAAAGGAGTCTTGAGTCAGTATCCTGTAATTTTTCATTTATCAAGAAGCTATTGAAT
>CAZWIM010000018.1:27056-54183 GCA_964634265.1 uncultured Chitinophaga sp.
ACACAAACTGCTCCAGTAACTCTATGCGCTTCTCAACTGGAGGGTGTGTGGCAAATATATTATCCCATGAGGCAGACTTATGTGTAGAGGGTTTTGGATTGTCGATGAACAGCTGTGCCACATCACGGCTTTCTACCGCTTCAATCAACGGATCATTGGAGATTTTTCTCAACGCATTAGCCAGTGCATAGGGCTTTTTCGTCATCTCAGCGCTACCTGCATCGGCCAGGTATTCCCTTTTTCGACTTATGCCAAAACGAAGCAATATGGAAAGAAAATAGGCGATAGCCGTCACAACAATTGCGATCAGGATAATAGCACCGCTTCCCTTACTGTCCCTGCTTTTTCTTCCGGAACCGGCGAAGCGAAGGGAGCGAAAAGCCAATTCGGCCAGGAAGGCAAAAATGCCAACGAAAATGATTGATACGATAAGAAGTCTTACATCCCTGTTGCGGATATGCGTAAGTTCATGGGCAATTACCCCTTCCAGTTCATCATCATCCAGCTTATTGATAATACCTCTTGACAACGAAATGGAATAAGAGCTTTGGTTGATTCCGCTGGCAAATGCATTCAGGGAGTCATCTTCGATAATGTAGAGCTTTGGCATGGTCATGCCTTGTGCTATGCAAAGGTTCTCTGTAAGATTATACACTCTTTTATTCTCCATTCTTTCCAGCGGCTTACTGCCGGTGGCCATTCGGATAAATGCTGAATGCCCCGCCCAGGCAATAAGGAACCAGATTCCTACACCGATTAATACAAAAGGCATAACCTGTACAAACAACAGGTTGGGATCTTCATGGTGCTCATTGGTGGTGAAATAAAAAAGTAAATAGAACATTAGCAGCAGCAGTGCCGGAAATGCTATTAATAACAGAAGGGAATTAAAATTATTCTTCCGTATCTGTTTATCTAAACCAACATATTGCATTTTCTGTTCTTCCCTTCAGGGGCTGGGGGTTAAAATTGAATCTTAGGCGGCTCCTCCATAGTCTTACGGTTATCCGTACCCAGGTCAAACATGATTTCTCTTTTGAAACCAAAGTTGCGGGCCACAAGGTTACCGGGAAATGATTCAACCGCATTATTGTACTCGGTAGTAGCGCCATTAAAGAAGCGGCGGCTGGCCGCCAGTTTATTTTCAATATCACTTAATTCTTCCTGTAGCTGGAGAAAATTCTGGTTGGCCTTCAGATCGGGATAGGCTTCTACCTGAACTTTTAAACCTTGTAACGCAGCTGTCAATTGCTGTTCTGCTACAATTTTATCATCAATAGCGGTTGCCGACATGGCGGCTGTCCGTGCCTCAGTAACTTTTAGTAACAGTTCTTTCTCATGGGAGGCATAGCCTTTTACTGTTTCCACCAACTGTGGTACCAGGTCATGACGCTGCCGGAGCTGAACATCGATATCTGCAAAGGCATTTTCTCTTCGGTTGCGTAAACGGACTAATCCATTATAAAGGCTGATAATCCAGATGACGATCAGAACAATAATTCCAACAACAATTAATAGTGGCATAATCCTGTAATTTGTTTCTAAGTTAGGCAAAAGATTGGTTCATTATTAATTTCAGCGAACAAAAAAGGGTTGCTTAGCAACCCTTTTTCTTCTTTTAAGAATAGCTTATTGTTTGACAAGAAAAAATTGTCCTCCACCTGTTGTTACTGCCCCGGATCCATAAGTGCCTTCCATAAAAGTATAAATGGAATTAAAAGTGGCACTTGTCGAATAAGTGTTTGTTGTTGACAGGTAGGTGTAGTTTGTCGTAACTGTTGATCCGCTGATACTATAGGTTCCTTCCGCCTTACTGGCAATAGTTGTATCAGTTCCGTCAAATACACGAACAGTACCGTTACTGCGGAATAACATAGTGTATCCCAAAGTCGGATAGTCGCCAACTGCGCCATATTTTCCTTTCCACAAGCCAACGATAGATGGAGCCGGAGCAGGGGTAACATCATCGTCTTTTTCGCAGGAGGCGAAAGTTAAGATTGTGGCCAATGACAGTATGGCAAATGCCGGATTTTTCAAAAGTTTCATGATGTAGGTTTTTGGTTAATGATTATTGAATGCAAAAAAACAGATGCTTCAAATCAAAAACAATACCACTAACAGGTATATTTTTACTGGTATCGTGAAATTCACTTTGAATTATTGTGTATTTTCCGCTTTTAATAGATTTTCAATGCGTATAATTCCTTTTGCTATCTCAACTGTCGTTACTGCAGGATTAGTCTTTGTACTCAACAAGCAGTGGGGTACTGTGCCCCCCATGGGAAAATTCCTGAGTCCCCAACATGGTTTCTGGCAAAATGCAGAACCGGCTAATTATAGCTTTGATGCAGAGTTAGACCTGGAAGGTTTAAAAGGAAAAGCGGAAGTATATTTTGATGACCGACTTGTACCACATGTATTTGCAGAAAATGATGAGGATCTCTATTTCATACAGGGTTACCTGCATGCAAAATTTCGTTTATTCCAGATAGACCTGCAAACAAAGGCTGCTGCAGGCAGGGCAAGTGAAATAGCGGGGCCAAAAGCAATTAATTACGATAAGGAACAAAGAAGACTGGGAATGGTATATGCAGCAGAGAATGCCATGAAGGAAGTAGAGAGTGATCCTGTTTCAAAAGGCATTTTTGATGCATACACCAATGGTATCAATGCTTACATCAATTCTTTAAAAGAGTCCGAAATCCCGGTTGAATATAAATTACTGAATATAAAACCGGAGAAATGGACCAATCTCCGTACTGCTTTGTTATTAAAAATGATGGCAAAGATGTTGTCATCCGGTACAGAAAGTGACCTTGCCAATACCAATGCCAAATCAATTTTTTTGCCGGATGAATTAAAAATGCTTTACCCGCAGGTACATGATTCACTGATGCCGATTGTGCCGAAAGGAACGGTATTTGATAAGCCCGGAATCACACCGGTGAAACCCGCATCAGCTGATTCTTTATACCTCGGTAAAAAAGATACAGTACTGGCACAGGAAATATCAAAACCGGATATTAATAATGGCAGCAACAATTGGGTGGTGGCCGGCAGTAAAACCCAAAGCGGCGCACCAATTTTATGCAATGACCCGCATCTTGAATTATCGCTACCTTCTATCTGGTATGAGATGCAATTGGTGACACCAACCAGTAATGCTTATGGCGTTTCGTTACCGGGTACGCCTTTTGTTATTATCGGGTTTAACGACAGTATTGCATGGGGAGTGACCAACTCTCAACGAGATGTAAAAGATTATTACGAGATTAAATTTAAGGACAAGACTAAACAGGAATATTGGTTTAATGGAAAATGGGAAAAAACTACGTTGAAAGAAGAGATCATAAAAGTCAAAGGCGGAAAAGATGTGCTGGATACCGTTGCCTATACTGTGTTTGGCCCGGTAATGTTCGATGAAAGTTTTTCCAATGATTATTCTGCTAAACGTAACCTTGCTGTGCGCTGGACGGCTCATGATCCGAGTAATGAAGGAAAGACATTTTATAAGTTGAACCGGGCAAAGAACTATGATGAATATACAGAGGCAATCAAAACATTCCAGTGCCCCGGTCAGAATTTTGTCTTTGCTTCAAAAGCAGGTGATATTGCCATCTGGCAGCAGGGAAAATTCCCGGCCCGCTGGGACAGGCAGGGTTTATATGTAATGCCGGGTGAGGACAGTAGTTATATGTGGCAGGGTTTTATTCCACAAGGTGAAAACCCTCATGCCAAGAATCCTGAAAGAGGATTTTTAGAAAGTGCCAACCAGCGGCCGGCTGATTCTACGTATCCTTATTTTATTCCCGGCAGTTATATTACCCCAAGAGGAATTACCATCGAGAACAAACTGGCCGGAATATCAGGTATTACGGTGAACGATATGATGGCATTGCATGGTAACTATTTCAATACACTGGCAGAAGATGCAAGGGGTATTTTATTGGCTTATGTAAAAGAAACGGAACTGGATGCATCATCTAAAAAATACCTCGATATTTTCAGGTCATGGGATCTGCAGGCAACACCTGGTTCCAAAGGCCAAACCGTATATCAGTGTTGGTGGGACAGCCTTGAAGTGGAGATATGGAAAGATGAACTCACAAAGATTAATCCGCAGGCTCCATGGCCGGAAGAACAAACCACAATGGAACTGCTGAAAAAAGATTCTGCGCTGAAATTCATTGATAATATCAGCACAGCAGAGAAGGAAACCTTGTTTGATGCGGTAACATCTGCCTTGAAAAAAGCATCAACTGATCTTGCAAAAAAAGAAGCAGAAGGTAAGCTGGAGTGGAGCAAATTTAAAAACCCTACGGTGTACCATCTTATCAAGGACCTGAAAGGATTTGCAAGGGCAGGGTTAAACGTTGGGGGCAATGGAAATATCATTAATGCTGTCACTCACAGCCATGGCCCCAGCTGGAGAATGATTGTGCAGCTAACAACACCAACAGAAGCATACGGCGTTTATCCCGGTGGACAAAATGGAAATCCCGGCAGCCGCTTTTATGATGACTATGTAGATACATGGGTGGCAGGTAAATATCATAAACTGTGGTTTATGCGGGAAGGAGATAAAACTGACAAGAATATAAAATGGGTGATGAAATTCAATAAAAAAAACAGCTAACTGTTCAATACAATACACATGAAATTTCTTACTGCAACTACACTTACAGCAATATTGGCCTTTATCAGCGGCTTGTTTCTTCCCTGGTGGGGAATGGCCATCACTTCACTCTTGGTAGCTGTTCTTGTACATCAAAAAGCAGGCAAAGCATTTTTGTCAGGTCTGCTGGGTGTTTTTTTATTATGGGCGGGCCTCGCCTGGTGGATAGATATGAAGAACAATGGCATACTGTCTAAAAAAATAGCCACTATTCTTCCATTAGGTGGAAACACCATTCTTTTGATTGGCGTAACGGGTCTTATAGGCGGACTTATAGCTGGCTTCGCTGCTATGAGTGGAAGTTTTCTCAGGGCTTCACCAAAAGGACGTTAAAATTTTCGCTGACGGGTGGTTAGTGAAACCTGTTTGGTGTTTCATTGTTATCTTGAAGCACCGCTGTACTATGAGATATACATTTCTAACTTTACTGGCATTACTTGCTGCAGGCATTGTTTATTCTCAAAAAATTAAAGGCATTATCACTGACAGGGAAGGTAAGCCGCTTTCTTACGCCACTGTTTTTGTTAAGGGTACCAATAAAGGAGCCAATGCAAATAGCGAAGGCAAATATTCATTAAAACTTACCCCCGGCAAGTATGTGCTGGTCTGCCAGTATGTTGGCTATAAAAAAGAGGAATTACCTGTTTTGATAGATGAAAACGACAAGGAAATAAACTTTGTGCTGCAACTGCAGGAAATGGTATTGAGCGAAGCAGTGATTAAAGCAGGAGAGGACCCTGCTTATCAAATAATCCGCAATGCGATAAAGAAAAGAACCTACTACGAAGGCCAGCCTGAAAAATTTGAATGCAGGGTGTACACAAAGGGCCAGTTGCGTTTAAGAAGTTATCCTAAAAAATTACTGGGTCAAAAAGTAGATTTTGAAGACGGGGATACCAGCAAACAAAAAATGATCTACCTCTCTGAAACGATTTCTAAGTATACTGTCAGCCGCCCGGATAAAGAAAAAGTGGAAGTTATTTCCTCAAGGGTCAGCGGCCAGAGTGATGGCTATGGGTTAAGTGCCCCGCAGTTTTTTTCGTTTTACAGCAACAATGTTTTTATTGGCAACAACCTGAACCCAAGAGGATTTATCTCACCGATAGCAGAAAATGCTCTGAATTATTACCGCTACAAACTGGAAGGCACTTTTTTTGAAGACAGTAACCTCATCAGCCGGATTAAAGTGATTCCTAAACGTAAGTATGAACCACTTTTTAGCGGGTATATCAATATTGTGGAAGTGGATTGGCGTATTCATTCGCTGCAATTACAGCTGACAAAGGCATCACAAATGGAACTGGTGGATACGCTTCGTATTGAACAATTATACCGTCCATTCGATAAGGATACCTGGTTTATCAGCAGCCAGGTGGTATACCCGGCTGTAAAGATCCTTGGGTTCGATGCTTATGGCAGTTTTGTCAGTATTTATGCTGATTTGGAAACAGCACCTGTTTTTACTAAGAAAACATTTACTAATACGGTGCTTAAATATGCGGATAGCTCCAATAAACGAACAATTGACTATTGGGAAAAGAACCGGCCTATACCTTTAATGGCTGATGAACAAAAGGATTACCTGAAAAAGGATAGCCTGGAACAGGCCCGCAAAGACCCGAAATATCTTGATTCGCTGGAAAGGAAACGTAACAAGGTGACAGTGCCTTCGCTTGTATTAATCGGGCAAACATTTACCAAAGAGAAAAAGAGAACTTCATTAAGTTTCGAACCATTGCTAAGCCAAATCAACTTTAACCCGGCTGAAGGGTGGGTGATCAATACAGGTTTTAACTGGTCTAAGCGGCTGGATTCGGCGGGTGCCGGCAGAAAAAGAATTACAATAGCTCCGAATTTCCGCTACGGATTTGCCAATAAGCATTTCAATGCACACCTTACAGTGAACTATGCTTTCGGAAAAAAGTATGCATCATCAGTAAGTTTATCCGGCGGGAAAAGAGTTTTCCAGTTTAACAACAACAGCCCGATAGGTGAAAGAGGTAACACACTCAGTTGCCTGCAAAGTGAGGAGAACAGGATAAAGAGTTATGAAGCTATATACCTGCGGGGCAGCTACAAAAAAGGAATCGGCGATGGCTTTACCTGGACAGTGGGGTTTCAGTACCAGGACAGGCTGCCACTTGACAACCGTACGGATTATACTTGGCGGGATAAAGCCGACCGGGCCTATACACCTAATTATCCTTTCGAAATTGTCAGTGAGAATATCAAAAGACACCAGGTTTTTGTAACCCTTGTCGGGTTAACCTGGCAGCCCGGTGCGAGGTATATTGAATTGCCTGACCGGAAAATCAACATTGGATCCAAGCACCCGGTTTTTTCTTTGACTTATATCAGGAATTACAGTAAACTCTTTGGCAGTGGTGCAGATTTCAGCAAATGGAAATTCACAGTCAGGGATGATATCAATTTCAAATTACTCGGGCTGTTCCGTTATCGTTTGGGAATGGGAGGGTTTTTGGATAATGACAAAGTGGAACTGCCCGATTACAATCATTTTAACGGAAATATTTCCAGCTTTGCTACGGAATATCTCAACAGTTTTCAGTTATTACCAATTTACCAGTTCAGCAATACTTCAAAGTTTTATGCATTGGCACACCTGGAGCATAATTTAAAAGGATTTCTTACAAATAAGATACCCGGTATCCGTAAGCTCAATTTATACCTGGTGGCTGGTGCAAATGGGTTTCATATTGGCAGAACCCAGACAACCTATTTTGAATTATTCGCCGGCATTGATAATATTTTTAAGCAGATCAGGATTGATTATGTACAATCATACGGAGCAGGTATACCCCGGCAAAGCGGTATTAAAATAGGACTCACAAGATTTACAGGTAACCGCGGTGATGACTGGCCTTAAACAGTTTTATAGGACGGCCCGATCATATTTTGCGTACCTTGTAGCAACTTTGTTTTATGAAACACTTCTTTCTGTCATTGGGACTTATCATAAGTATGTTTGGTGCAAACGCACAGGAATTAGCACAGGTTACTTTTTCGGGCGGTTCGGCTTTCTCTTATTTCTCAATGATTACTGACCGTACAGTACTGATCAGGATATCAGACCAGGGCAGTATCCTTGAATGGGGCACTGAAGAGTCCTCTTTCCGCAACAGCAATTATTATTCTCCCAAACTGCAGCCATATCCGGGCAGGGTGGAATATTACACGAATGATGCTGATTCTTTATCAAGGGGCAAAGTAAAAAGCATCGGCTCCGCTGTGATTACTTATTATGATTATTATGAAACGGAAGAAAGAAAGGGAAAAATAAGATCCATTGGTCATCAGTTTTTTGACTACTATAATAATTTTTATGATAAGATGCTGCGGGGAAGAATTAAATCCATCGGCAACAGCATGATAGATTATTACCCTTCTTTTGAAAATGAAGCTTTGCGGGGAAAACCCAAAACAATTGGAAGTACAACAATAACTTATTATTCTTCTTTTGATGACAGGCTGATAAGAGGAAAGGTGAAAAGTATCGGTACACAGCAATATCAATGGTACACATCTGTAGACAGGGTGGGCTTTGGCGGAGGTTTGAAAACCGGCTCCTTCCGGCAAAATATCGGGGGAGTAACCTACATCTTACAATAGTATTAACTATAATACCCTTCACTTAACCCAAATTTTCTTTCAGGAGCATTGTTCTCAATTTCATGAAATGAGAGAGGAGTCATACCAGTAAAGTCTTTATACTCTTTTACGAGGTGCTGGTAGTCATGGTAGCCGCAATCCATTGAAATCCGCAACCAGTCAAATTCGGGATGGGAATTTTTCAACCGGAAAGCTTTATCAAAGCGGATAATACGCTGGTATAATTTAGGATTGACACCCGTTCGTTCTTTAAACTTTCTCTCCAGTTGTTTTGTGCTAAGGCAGGCTTGCTTTCCCAGCTGGCTGAGTGTCATTTTCAGCTCACTGTTTAATAAAAGTAAACAGGCATTATCAATCAGTAAATGAGGTTTCTTTTGTTTCCTTATCAGGTTTCGGACAAATGTGTTGGCGATTTCCAGCATATCTGTATAACCAGTAGCATGAAATAATTTTTCATTAACCTCTCTGAGTATCGTTGAAAAAACATTTTCTGCATCAATATACTCATTGGTAAGCAGTGAGGAGGGAATACCGGTAAGCCGGTAAATAGCGCCGGGTTTAAATATGATCTGAAATACCAAAAAATTATGGCCAATTAGCCGATGAGTCACTTCACTAAACTGTCCATAAAGCACAACAGGGATATTTCTTATTCTTTTGCCAGTTGATTTGTATTCTACAGTTTCTGTATCATAAGGATAAAATGCAAGGCACTGCTCGGGCCTTGGTGGATAGGCTTTGAAAGGAACAGGTTCACCTGCTTTAAAGTGCAGGTGAACGATCCGATACAATTGTACAAATTCCTGTACATCAGGTGCCGGCATGAAATCTTTTAACAGCATTACAATGATGTTGTTGTAAGGTCAAATTACAGTAATTATTACAATGTCAGCGGAGGCCCCACCACTTTCATTCCGTGTTCAGCATGAATCCTGTCCATTTCCTCCGCTGAAGGCCTTTCTTTCAGGTTATTCATATAAGAAAAGAATTCTTCCATTTTACCGGCAGGTTGCAGAAAGTAAATCATTTTTCCGCGGTCAGACAGTTGAATCCAGGTATGAGGAATACCCCGGGGCAGAAAAATAGTTTGACCCGCCTTAAGATGATGGGTGTCTTTCCCCACCACAAACCGGTATTCCCCTTCTGTAATGGTAAATATTTCATCCTGGTGAAGATGAACATGAAGCATAGGGCCTGTTTTACCAAGTCCTGTATACTCGAACACAGAGAGTTGACCGTCTGTATCCTTTGAAGATATCTTCAGGTCATTGGGGTGCACACCCAGAAACTTTACAACTTCTCCAAAACGGGATTTGCCCGCATCTACAATAAATGGATCCTTGCTGCTGTTTTTTTTAGGACCATTGAAATTATTAGCCAGGGCCAATGCCGGGGCTGCCAGCAAAGAAGTAAGTAAAAAGTCTTTTCGTTGCATATTGTTGGATTTTGTGTTGTAAAATTCTGGGTACAGTGTTAATGACTAGTGGTAAAAAATGGACATTTTTTCGTTTCTAAAGAAAATCATACAGGGGTATGCACTAAATCAGCCGGCGGGTATGCCGCTTTTTCTATTTTTATTCAAACCCGTTGAACAATGTCTTTACGATTTAGTGAAAAAGTATTTTCATCACCTGCTTTTTGGCATCGCATAGCCTTTATTATGGCATTTGTTATTATTTTTTTTACCTCATTCTCTCAGGGATCGCCGGAATATGGCAGTGGAATTAAGCTAAACCTGAACACAGAGGGCACCCGGTATATCCGTTTCATCAACTGGGGACAGATCTGGTTTCGCAGTCAGCAAAATAATCCGGGTTCGATAATCAATGGGGAAATAAAAAACAAAACCTGGGATATCGGTGCAAGGAGACTGAGGGTGATTACCTATGCGCAGATTTCACCCCGTTATCTTATCCTGGCACATGTGGGTATCAATAACCAGACATTTGCTACGGGAGGCGGATTTGGCTCATCTGGCACCGGGCCTTCAGGTGCAGGAAAAAAACCGCAACTTTTTTTTCATGATGTATGGAATGAGTATGCAATTATTCCTGCAAAAGATACCAAGACAGGCAAGAGTAATAAGTATAACCTGTATCTCGGTGGTGGATTGCATTACTGGCTTGGCATCAGCCGGATGACCAGTGCCAGCACTCTTAATTTCCTTGCCATTGATGCACCGATCTTTAACTGGCCTTTAATAGAAGTGAGTGATCAGTTTATGCGGCAGTTTGGATTTTATGTAAAAGGTAAGTTGGGTAAGCTCAATTATTCCATGGCCGTAAACAAACCATTTGCCACTAATAACACACCGGTGTATGATACCTGGAAAGGAAGGGTGGCTACAGATAATAATGGTGATCCCAAAGCATCTTTACAGGGATATTTCGATTACCAGTTTTTGGACCAGGAAGCGAATGTGCTTCCCTTCAGGGTAGGAACTTATGTGGGAACAAAGAAGGTCTTCAATATCGGCGCAGGCTTTTATCACAACAGCGATGCTACCAGGAGTGTGGATGCATCGGCCAATATGAAAAAGCATGATATAACGTTATTGGGCATTGATGCTTTTGCTGATCTTCCAATAGGTAATAAAGCAAAAAACATGGCGGTTACAGCATACAGCGTTTTTTATAATTACAATTTTGGCCCCAACTACTGGCGCACATTGGGTATCATGAATACTTCCACCGGTTTTGATCCTGCCATACCTGTGGCTGATCGCACTATCAATGGTCCCGGTGATGCAAGGATGTTTGTAGGAACGGGAAATATTTTCTACACACAGGCCGGTTTTTTATTGCCTAAAGGGAAGTCCAATAAAATGAGGGTTCAGCCATTTGCCGCCTATACGTATAAAAAATTTGATATGCTCGATGAAGGCGGCAGCTATTTTGATGCAGGGAGTAATTTTTTTATTGACGGGCATAATGCCAAGATCACTGCACAATACAGTACCCGGCCGGTTTATTATTTGCGCAACGGACAAAGGCTTAAGGACGGTACAAAGGGAGAATTATTAGTGCAACTCCAGGTTTATTTATAACATTCACCAGAATCCGGTTATTGTCAGGCTTTATCTTCTTTATGATGATGCTTATGGTGTACGGCCCTGATGGATAAATTGCAGATAAGTCCGATTGCCAGCAATCCCGCCATCACATACATCGTCATGGAGTAAACCTGTGCCTTAGGCAATTTATTGACTTCAATCTGGTATTGCCGCATATAATTAATAAGTACGGGGCCCAGTATGGCAGCCATGCTCCATGCCAACAGTAACCTGCCGTGAATGGCACCCACCTGTTTGGTTCCGAACAAGTCTCTCAGGTAAGCCGGCACTGTGGCAAAGCCTCCTCCGTACATACTCATTATAACGGCAAAGGCAGCAATAAACAATACCACTGAACCCGATGCACCGATGGATGGGATTGCAGCGTACAGAATTATTCCCAGGGAGAAGAAGATGATATAGGTGTTTTTCCTGCCTATCGTATCAGAAAGAGATGACCAGAAGAAACGGCCAAGCATATTGAACAAACTAAGCAGCATCACAAATTTGGCAGCTTCCGATGCGTCAATGGCTTTAGAGGCACCTACCGATTCAACCGAAAACAGTTCCTGTATCATGACAGAGGCCTGGCCCAGTACACCAATGCCGGCGGTTACATTCAGCATCAATACAAAAAACAGGAAATAGAACTGCGGTGTTTTGATGGCATCATCTGCTAAAACATGTGCATGGGTTACCATTTTCTTTGCCTTCAGCTTAGCTGGATCAAAATTTTTAGGTTTCCAGTTGTCGGGTGGTACCCTTACGATGATGGCGCCGATCATCATTATCAAAAAATAAATAATGCCCATCACCAGGAATGTTTGTGCCACACCTGTTGATGTTTCACTCCTGAATTGTTTCATCAGGTAAACAGAAAGGGGAGAAGCGATCATACCTCCGCCACCAAAACCCATAATGGCCATTCCCGTTGCCATACCGGGCCTGTCAGGAAACCATTTGATCAGGGTGGATACCGGGGAAATATAGCCTAAACCAAGTCCGATACCACCGATAACACCTGATCCAAGGTATAATAACCAAATCTGGTGTAGTTGTACACCCAAAGAAGAAACCAGGAAACCGCTGGAAAAACATATAGCGGAAGCAAACATGGCCATCCTTGGCCCAACCCTTTCCATCCACTTGCCAAAAGTGGCGGCAGAAGCGCCGAGGAAAAAAAGTGCAATACTGAATATCCATCCCAACGTTGTCAATTCCCAGTCCCCGGGTGCAGATTCTTTAATGCCTATAATTTTTGTGAGGGGCTGGTTAAAAACACTGAATGCATAAATCTGTCCGATGCATAAATGAATGGATAGTGCAGCAATAGGAACCTTCCAGCGGTTATAGCCGGCAGGCGCAATCGTTTTTTCCCTTGACAAAAAAGACATGGTTCTTGTGTTGGTTGCACAAAATAGAAGTTGTCTTATTCAGGCAGGATGATTTTCGGCATGTGAGGGGCAGCTTTTGGTCAGGTGAGTGTATGCTATCGGGCAACCAATATCATTGTTCTGATAAAATACGGCTGCTAATTTTGATACAGGAGGTTTATTATGTTAGTATTCAGAATAACAACCGTACTGCTTCAGTGGATCATGGTGGTTATCTCTGTGTCTTGTACCCATAATGAGAAATCTCCGGCACCTGCACCATTCATATATGAACAGTTCAAAGATTCTGTATTAAAGAACAGTATGGACACTGTTCCTGATGCCACCAATATTTTCGATGCACCTTCCTTTACACCTGGCAAAGATTCAGTCAATATATTGCTTGAAAGGATCGACACCATGTGGAAAAGGCAGGCTGAACTGCTGGCTCGCCTTGATACCATGAAAAAGGGACTGAAGCAAGGACCCGGATTTTCCGAAGAAGAAAAAAAGATCATCCAGGAAAACATAAGGATGGTTGATTCATTTCTGCTGGCAAGGGATTCTGTTGATAAGGTGTATTGCCGGGATAAAGAATGTATGGTATATGCCGAGATTGACAAATCAAAACAGGTGCTATACCTGTATATCATGGGTGAATTGAAGGATACCTTTAAAGTATCCACCGGTAAAGGAAAAAAATACGAAACACCGGAAATGAGCCGGCACCCGCAAGGGCCTGTTCTGACAAAATATACCTCAAAGAAATTTCCGGGCGGAAACTACATGGGATTGGGTAATATGCCCTATGCTGTTTTTATCAGTAACGGATATGCTATTCATGGCACTACTCCCGGCAATTTTGCCAAACTGGGAAACAGGGCATCGCATGGCTGTATACGGCTTCACCCTGATAATGCAAAAGTGTTTAATGCACTGGTTAAAACCGTAGGTTTAAAACAAACCTGGGTAAGTGTGAAGGATTCGCTACCATGATTTAAAATTTTTATTACAGGATTTTACTAAGCAAACTTTTTCTAAAATAAAAGCGTTAAGATCATAAAGTAAGCCTGTTACTTTCTGACTTAACGCTTTTGCAAAGCTCATTTACAAAGCAAATCAACTTACGGTTATTGCGTTAGGGATGTAAAGTGTGATTTGTCTTTTTACCAAAAGTCCTTACATAGTTTACAAGGTCACCGGGTATCCTTGTTTTACCAAAGCTGCCTTCCATGGCGTCCTGGTTGCCGGGCATTCTTTTCTTAAAGGCCGGCATTTCTTTATGGCCGGAATATATCTTGAACAGCAATGCACCATCAGACTGCTTCTGAAATGCCTCTGTTGTAAAGTCTGTTGGGGATTGATCCAGCTTCAAAGCCCTTTTGCCCGAACCTTTTCCATCTGCGCCATGACAGGACAGGCAGAAATAATTGTATAATTCATGGCCCGAGGCGATTGAAGCATCATCGGCAGGGACGGGGTTCTTTAACTTTTCATATTTCTCAGGAACTTTCCAGGGGTCTTCCTGAATATTAATACTGCGGAAAGAGAGGGTAGTTGTAATAAATGCAACCACACCCAGCAATATGATTATTTTTTTCATGTTGATTACTTGAGTGGTTACTAAAATGATTCCTTTTAAATTTACAACCTATCGATGCCCGAATATTATGACTGCTGTCATTCAATAAATAATTGTTCACAAGTTTTTTTTATTGAAATTTTTTATAAGGGAGTATTAATAAAAAACAATCATGTCTTATTTGACATCACTGTGACAATTTATGCATACTTGTAGCTGTACCGTAAGCATTACAGCTCAAACTCCCAGGCTGTTTGGTAAGTACCGTTTTTCTCCACATAGGAGAGAAACTCGTTGTAGAACTTATCAGCTCCAATCGTTGCACTGTCGCCGATAACGATAAGTTGTTCTTTAGCTCTTGTGATTGCCACGTTCATCCGGCGGTAGTCTTTTAAGAATCCAATTTCGCCCTCATCATTGCTTCGTACCAATGACACAATAATATTTTCCTTTTCCTGCCCCTGGAAACTATCAATGGTGCTGATGCGAAGTCCTGAAGGCAATATTTCTTTTGCCGCCGATACCTGTCCTGAATAAGGAGAAATGAAAGCAGTGGAATTCGTATTGAAATTATGTTGTTCAAGCAATTGTCTTGTTATATTCAGCTCTCCCTCATTTTGCAGACTAATCCCATCAGGCCCATGCTTTTCAGTATATCCTGTGCCCGCAGTATCTATAAAAGTGATATGTGTGCCGGTGTCATGCAGATGTTCTGCGGTATGCAGCAGACTATCATAAAAATACTGGCTGCTGAATCCCGCAATGGTCTTTCGCATCCGGTATTGTGTGTTCAATAAATATACATCCGGTACATGGTTGATGGCCACTTCCAGTATGGAGTTGTTCAGGCCCAATACAGCGGCTTCATTGCTTAAAACTGTAGGAGGGAGTTGCCAGTGATCTCCCGCCAGAACAATCCTGCCGGCAAACGGAAAAATGCACCAGGCCAGTGGTTCTATGCATTGACCAGCTTCATCAATAACAAGGGAATGAAACTGCAGCTTACTTAAACCGGCATCATAAAGCCCGATGGGAGTTCCGGCAATAATTTCTGCCTCTGTAAACAATTTCTCCTCGTTATAAGCCTGTATTTTCTTTATCTCCGACCGGATGCTCTTTACTTCTTTGAACAAAAGGTTTCTTTGTTCTCTTTCTGCCTTGCCAAAGCTTCGTTTGTATTTCAGAGCCATGCGGCGAAATTCTTCTGCCCGTATCTTCAGTTGTTTGATTTCTTTCTGTACAGGGCCATTGGCCAGCTTTCCTTCAGGAGTGTGGCGGAAAATCTCCGGGTCTACTTTACTGGTATTGCCAACCCGCAATAGTTTTATGCCTTTCTTCAGCAGCGCCTTTGAAATATTATCTGTTGCTGTATTGCTGGGTGCGGCCACCAGTACTTTCTCACCCCTTTTCACTAATTGAAAAATACTTTCAGCCAGCGTTGTTGTTTTTCCTGTTCCGGGAGGGCCATGTACAATGGTAATGGGGCTATTGCTCATTATTGCAGCTACAGCCCGCTGCTGGCTTTGATTTAATTTCGTATTGCTAAGATCATTGCTGACATCAAATGATTGGGTTGATTTTTCGCTTCTATCGGTTTCTTTTCCGTCATGTAGTTTTTCAAATAAGTTGAATACAGCTTTGTTGTTTTCCAGTTCATTCAGCACTTTTTTCATGATACTGATAGTACGGGTATCCGGTGCCAGTTTAATACCCACACCATCATCTTCTATCCAATCCGGAAAATCAGGAGTAAACAGCCTGAACTCTCCGTTTCTTCCATCAAGGCCAAGCAAAATACCTTTCACAGGTTCTTCTCCGGTAATAAAGCATTCAATAGCTGCCCCATCCCTGAACAGACTGGCTTCCGGAGGAAATTGCAGTTTAAAACTTATTTCAGGATAATCAGCATAGCCAAAGCTTTTACGGGTAACAATGATGGGGTGCAGTGCAAGCCCTTCATTCTTCAGTTGTTTCAGGCTGTGTTGCTGATCCAGTTTATAGCGGTTGGCCTCTTCTTTTTCTTCCAGTTCTATACACTTCAGCAATTTCAGGATATGAGGATGCATAGCGGGCAAGATAATAAATAAGAGGTTGAATAAAAGGAAAGTAAATGTAACCTGCCATTCATGTAATGCGTCACAAAGCCTGACTTAACAATCTATATCTTGACCCGGATGCCGGCTGCTTTCTCAAATACTAAGGTTTTTTCAATATTATCCCCTTTATGGCTGTGGACATTGTTGTTTGCACAGCAGGTAAAATCTACTCCGGCAGACAGGAACAGGCTTTCACCTGTCAAAATTGATATTCCCTTAACAGTTTCTGCAGATTCTTCTTCTTTCATATTGCCTTTTAGCAGGGCAGGCAACCTGATACTGGTTCAGGCAACAGCCGATACCACAACCGGGAACTTTGTATTGGATACCGGAGCTCCCCACCTTGTATTAAATATTACGTACTTCAGGAATTATCCGGTACATAGTAATGAGGGGGAAAGAAACGGTATTACCGGGGCTGCATTTATGGCTGGCCAGACAACAGTTGCCGACTTTTCATGGGGGCCTGCACATTATTACCGGCTGAATGCTGACCTCGCCAACCTGGGTAATATTGAAAATAGCAAAGGAGTTAGAATACTAGGACTTATCGGCATGGAACTGCTCAGGAATTTTGAATTGATCATTGATTATGAAAAAAACCTGATCTACCTGCATCGTTTTCGCAGAAAAGTACCGTCCTCTTACCGCAATGAGTTGCTGGCTGATACTGCTGCTTACAGTGTTGTTCCGATCACCATAACAGATAACAGGATCATGCTGCAGTCTGTACTGGCAGGTAAGAAAATAAAACTCATTATTGACAGCGGCGCTGAAACCAATTTACTCGACAGCCGTTTACCGGATAGAGTGTTTGAACATGTATCCATAACCGGGAGGACCATGCTGAGCGGGGCAGGTCCCGGAAAAATTGAAGTGTTGAAAGGTGATCTGCAGCAGTTGCAAATAGGCAACCAGTCACTTTCCAATTTACCGGTACTGATAACTAACCTGGAGAGAACCTGCTTTTCCTACGGTGGCTGTGTGGATGGAATACTGGGGTTCGACTTTCTTTCGCTCAAAAAAATAGGGTTTAACTTTGTAACAAATAAAATGTACATCTGGAAATGACAGGCAGTTTCGTCCATACAAGAAACAGATGTTTCAATCGGCTCCTCGCAGTAATGATCATGCTGTTCATTGCTGTTGCCGGTACAGCCCAGGATGACATAAAGGTCTGCACTGTCAAGGATGGTAAGATGTTTATCTGGCTAAGCAAAAAATTACCACCTGCCGAACTGGATGCTTTTATTGCAAAGTTTGACCTGGGACACCTGGCATTAAAGCGCTTTATCGAATCAGGTTATACAGATTCCATCAGGTTGGCAGGCTGGGTAGTGGGATTAAATAATACATCATCTTTTACCCTTGCCAAACCACTGGAATCATTCGATGGCATAAACGATCCGGCAAAACGAATAACATTTATGGGACTGGAGCCACCTTTGGATCTGCAGTTTCCATCAGTGAGCAACAGTGTATTATTCGGTTACAACAAATTCCGTAACAAAGAATCTTTTGCCATAAAAGACTCCGTGGTTACCTTTTTCCTTCGTAATCACAAAAAGGCGGAAAGGGTGATGCTGGCCGGCAGCTTTAATAATTGGGACCCTTCTGCATTGACAATGACCAAAACTGACAGTGGCTGGATTGCCGGAGTAACATTAAAGCCCGGCAAATACTGGTATAAATTTATTGTGGATGGAAAATGGATGACTGATCCGGATAATAGTATGGCAGAAAACGACTACGCAGGCAATACCAATTCAGTTTATTTCTTTACCAACACTGTTTTCAGACTCGACGGCTATTCGCAGGCTAAAAAAGTTTTTGTGGCCGGAAGTTTTAATGGCTGGCAGGGTAATAAACTGGCCCTGAACAAAAATGCAAATGGTTGGGAATTGCCTGTATACCTGGCAGAGGGCACACATACCTATCGGTTTGTTGTAGACGGAAAATGGATAACCGATCCATCCAACCCGGTTCAGTTTCCCAATGAATATCATGAAATGAATGCCGTGATCACTATCGGGGTGCCTCATTTGTTTACTCTTGATGGTTTTCCGGATGCGAAAACAGTTATTGTTACCGGTTCTTTCAATGACTGGAGAAAGGACGAACTCTATATGAAAAAAACCGATAAGGGATGGGAACTGCCATATGTATTGGGCAAAGGGAACTATGAATACAAATTCATCGTGGATGGCAGATGGATTAGTGATCCGGCCAATCCGCCATACGGTAATAATAAGGAAGCGAATTCCCTGCTGGTATTGAATCCTAACTACACATTCCGGTTAAAAGGTTATGCCGGTGCAAAATCCGTTTACCTGACAGGTGATTTTAATAGCTGGAATCCCTCCTCAATTCCCATGCGAAAAGAACAGGATGAGTGGGTGTTTTCAGTTCATTTGTCCAGGGGAAAACATCTCTACAAATTCATTGTTGACGGTAAATGGATCATTGATCCGGATAATAAATTGTGGGAACAAAATGAACATGACACCGGGAATTCAGTCATCTGGTTCAATGAATAAGTAAATGGCATTCAGCCATACTCCAAAGCTTTTTTTGGTAGTTAACCATTCTTATCGTAGACTTATAGTTTAAAATCAACCGCTATGCAATTTAAAATGACCAAAACAATTCAGAAGTTTGCCCTGGCAGCGCTGGCACTTTCTTTTGTTGTTGCCTGCAACAACAAAAAAGAAGAAGAGAAAAAAGACGAACCTGCGAAGGACACCACCACGGCACCGGCGCCAACTCCTGCACCCACTCCGGCTGACACTACCAAAGTGCCAGACTCTGCTGACACAAAACCGGTTAAGACTCCGGATTAAGGCTTTGTTGCAGAAAAATCTTGCTATCGTTTCGGCTTTTCCGGCTTAACCGGATTTTCAGCCGGAACGATTTTTTTTGCCTCAGTTGCCGGCATAGGATGTTGTTTGCCATGCCGGTGATGGAGTAATTTATGAATGAACCAATGTTCCAGTTTGTGATGCAAGGGTATCAGGATGGCTGCAATACCTACAAAAATGATGATCTCATATACAGGTGTATGATGAGTCAGATTGGCAACTGTGGGATGAAGTAAAAGGGTCAGGTATTCAAAGAGGAAAAGCAATGATAAGATACCCAGCAGCCGTATCAGTTTTACCGATACATTGATCCGGCTGAGAAAAAGTGTCAGCAGGAAAAAGCCGGGGATGAATATCGCAATAAGCAACATTTGTAATTGCTGCATTCTTTCTGCCTGTGCAATTCTCCTGTTTTCTTCCATCTCCAGCTGCCGGAACTGTTCATTACTCGATATCACCTGCATCTCCCTGATCTTGCTCCGGCTGTTAACAGAATCGTTCAGGTTTTTTACGTAACTGACATAGGTGAAGGCGCTGTCAATACTATTGATCTTGCGGTAATGTTCGGTAAGAAATTCTGCAGCTTCCAGCTCTTTGGATAAAAAGCCGTCTGCTTTGGCAATCGTCATAGAGTAACCGGCATACCAGGCAGCTGAATCATATTTTTTTGTTTTCTCGTACAGGTTAGCCAATCCAAGCATCGCCTCACATAAGATCTCATCATCGTTGGCTTCAGTCAGGTAACCGATAGCTTTTTTATAATTAAATAGAGATTGCTCATGGTTGCCCATTTTCAGGTAGCTGTGCCCAAGTCCCGTCATGGAAGTGCCTATCAGGTCAATATCATCCAGTTCTTTCGCCAGTTCCAGCGAACGGCTGAAATAACTGAAGGCAGAATCCGAAATATCAAGCCTGTTGTAGGCATCGCCGATATTTAATGCTGCGTAGTAGCGAAGATCTTCTACTTTATTTTGCTGAATGATGGAATCTGCTTTTGAATAATAGCTAAGGGCATTACGATAATCTTCCTGTAATACATATACCACACCAATATTCATCAGCACACTGGCCATATTGCGGGGATTGTTTCGCTTTTCTTCCAGTTGCAGTTTCTCAAGGTTCAGTTCCAGTGCCCGGGGGTAATTGCCGATTTTTACAAATGTGTTGGCCAGGATTCCCAATGAACGGGATTCACCTTCCTTGTAGTCAATTTTCCGGGCCAGGTATAATGCCTTCTGGGAAAGAATGAGGGCAGAGTCGGGGTTATATACACCGATGTCCCTTGCCAGTTGCCACATAAATTTCACACGACTTGTATCATCTTTGGCAGTTGAAAGTAATTGGTAAAGGCTGTCGACTTTTGCTTTTTGACCATAGCCGGTAGTGAAGAATAAAAGTAAACTGACGAATGAGATAAATCGTACAATAGAATTCCGGCAGAAGTAGAGTTGGTTTGGCATTGGGTTAATAAATGTCAGCAGCTTACAAATTAGCCAATTAACTCATGCCACACAAAAACTGTTTATTAAACTGAAACTGGTGATTTTAATCAGCTTTAAGGTTAGTTTAATTGTCGGTTCGCTGAATTAATTTGCTTGCAATAAATGGTGACCTGTAATATGAAATGGCATTGTCTCGACATTAAAGAAATTCTTACGGCTACCGGCTCTGGCCCATCGGGATTATCAGCTGAGGAAGTGCTGAAGAAACAAGCCGAATTTGGTTTGAATGTGCTGGAAGAAAAAAAGAAAAAACCGGCCTGGCTTTTATTCCTGGGTCAATTCACCGATTTTATGATCCTGGTCTTGCTGGCTGCAGCTGTCATTGCCGGGATAGCAGGTGATCTGACCGACACGATTATCATTCTGGTCATTGTACTGCTAAATGCCATCGTCGGTTTTATCCAGGAATACAAGGCCGAAAAAGCCATGGATGCACTAAAGAAGATTGCTGCACTGCAGGCAAAAGTTATAAGGAATAACCAGGTGCAGACCATTGAAGCTTCAGAACTGGTGCCCGGTGATATTGTACTCCTGGAGGCAGGCAATGTGGTGCCTGCCGATCTACGCCTGATGGAAAGCCATAGCCTGCAGGTGGAGGAAGCGGCACTGACCGGTGAATCCGTTCCGGTGGAAAAGAACATTCAGCCATTAGATGACCCTGAAATGCCTGTTGGCGACCGTATTAATATGGCCTACAAAAGCACCTTGATCAACAATGGCAGGGGAAAGGGAGTGGTGATAGCCACCGGTATGCAGACAGAAATTGGAATGATTGCCCGGATGCTGCAACAGGATGAATCAGTCACCCCATTACAGAAAAGGATGAGTGATTTCGGAAAAAAACTTTCCTGGATCATTCTGCTCATCTGTGTGTTGTTGTTTGTTGTTGGATTATTACGGGGCGAAAAGCCGTTAAGCATGTTGCTTATCTCCATTTCATTGGCTGTTGCAGCTATACCGGAGGCATTACCTGCATTGATCACTGTCGCACTGGCAAGGGGCGCCAAAAGACTGGTGAAGAAAAATGCACTGGTAAGAAAACTGCCGGCGGTGGAAACTCTCGGCTCTGTTACATTTATCTGTTCTGATAAAACAGGAACGCTTACGCAGAACAAAATGGAAGTGACCAGCTGGTTCTCGCCGGAAGAAAATTCCCTTTTATATGAAAACATCAAATTATTGGATGTACTGCTGGCCCTGAATCATGATGTAAAAAAAACAACAGATAAAGGTTACCAGGGCGATCCAACAGAGGTTGCCATGGTAGAATACTTTACTGAAAACTACCCGGAGGAATGGATGCAACTTGTAAAAGAGCATTTTCCAAGAGTGGCGGAACTACCTTTTGATTCAGACCGAAAATGTATGACCACTGTTCACCAGGAAAATGGTCGCTTACTGGTGGTTGCCAAAGGGGCCGCCGAATCCATTGCAGAGAAATTGAATAACAGGGAGGAGGCAAAGCAATTGCTGGAAAAAGCAGAGAACTGGGCTGCCAATGGTATCCGTGTCATCGCATTCGGATATAAATGGGTGGATACACTCCCGGAGCCTTTTAGTTATGATGTGGTTGAAGCAGATCTTTTGTATGCGGGACTGGTGGGAATGATCGATCCGCCACGAGAAGAAGCCAAACAGGCCATTGCTGAATGCAAAACTGCGGGTATCCATCCTGTTATGATAACCGGTGACCACCCGGCTACTGCGGCTGCTATTGCCAAACAGATCGGCATACTTACCGGCAAAGAACTGGTACTTACCGGAAGAGAAATGAAACAGATGGATGCTGAGGAGTTTGAAAGTAAAGTGGAGCAGGTAAGGGTCTATGCAAGAGTATCGCCGGAGCAAAAACTGGGGATCATTAAATCACTGCAGCAAAAAGGCCATTTCGTTTCGATGACAGGTGACGGTGTAAACGATGCCCCTTCGCTTAAGTCGGCCAATATCGGTGTGGCAATGGGTATTAATGGTACTGATGTGAGCAAAGAAGCTGCACATATGATTTTACTCGATGACAATTTTGCCACTATTGTAAAGGCCGTTAAAGAGGGCAGAAGGATCTATGATAATATCCGCAAGTTTGTAAAATACATTATGACCTGCAACGGGGCAGAGATATGGACATTGTTCCTGGCACCGTTGGTTGGTTTACCCATACCGCTTTTACCTATTCATATATTGTGGATCAACCTCGTTACAGATGGCTTGCCGGGCCTGGCACTGGCGGGAGAGAAAGCAGAAAAAGATATCATGCAGCGGCCACCGAGAAAAACCGATGAAAGTCTTTTTGCAGAAGGAATAGCCTATCATATACTATGGGTAGGATTATTGATGGCAGGGGTTACACTGGGCATGCAGGCATGGGCTATTCAGGATGATAATGCACACTGGCAGACGATGGTGTTTACTGTACTTTCCATTTCACAATTAGGGCATGTGCTGGCGATCCGAAGTGACAGGGAGTTTTTGTACAAGCAAGGATTGTTAAGTAACCCGATGCTGTTGGGAGCAGTGTTGCTTACATTATTGCTGCAGTTGGCAGTTATTTACCTGCCCTTCGCCAATCAAATTTTCAAAACAGAACCGCTGTCGTTTAATGAACTGCTGATCTGTATCGGTGCATCGGCCATTGTATTTCATGCGGTGGAGGCGGAAAAATGGATAAAAGGGAAGATCAGGAAGAGAAAGAAATAAGACTGCTGTATTGCAGCAGCTGGTTATCCTTAACATCTTGTGCTATTAAAATTACTTGATTCTTGATTTTTGTATGGAATATTTTCTATGTGCTTCCTATGTTTCTAATGTTCCTATGTGGTTCAATTGGTTTTACCACATACCCGCCTGCCGGACGGGCAGGAAATCATAGGTACATAGTGTTGACACATAGATTTTAATTGCACAAGACGTTATCTTTGTGCTTTACTAAATTATTAAATGGTAGTTTAATGAAATCTTTATTCTCCCTCTGTTTTTTGCTGGTAATTGGTACGGTACTAAGCGCCCAGTCAACAACCGGTAAGATTGACCCCGCCAAAAAAGTGATGACGGTTGAAGCTTCCTGCGGACAGTGCAACTTTGGATTAAAAGACAAGGGTTGCAGCCTGGCCGTACGCATGGATGGCAAAGCCTATTTTGTGGATGGTACTTCTATTGACGACCATGGTGACCCGCATTCACATGATGGTTTTTGCGAAGCTATCCGTAAAGCAGATGTACAGGGTGAACTGGTGAACAACCGTTTCAAAGTAACTTATTTCAAACTGCTGCCACAACCGGCTAAAAAGGATTGACCGGTTGAATAGAAAAAAGAAAAAGGGCTGATGATTCATCAGCCCTTTTTGGTTAAGGAGCGATTTATTTAGAAACTATAATTAATACCAAACATGATCAGGTCGGTGGTCATATTGTAAGATACGCTGCTGTTGGGAACAGCGCCGTAAGGATTAGAATGACCTACCATCATCGGGCTTAGCATCGGGCCGGTGGTGTTACCACTGCTGGTGCCATGATGATACACTGCATTTAATGTAAAGCTTTTGCTGAATTCATAGCCCAAACCAAACTGGAAGGCATTTTTAATAACAGCAGTGGCAGGTACAGAGAACATAGCCAGGTCTTCATTGATCGGGTTGGCACTGTACGTATAACCGACTCTCAACGGCAATTTTTTCACGCCTTTATATTGCACACCGGCAGATAAAACAGAAATGTTTTCCCATCCAAATCCTTTTACAGATGCAGCGGATGTCCATCCTTTTGCTTCAAATCCTTCTGTTTTGGCATAGTTTACCAGCCTGTAATCCAATGCCAGGTCAACATCTTTTTGTGAGTATCCCACACCGGCAGAGAAGATAGCCGGGTAATTCATTTTAAATGTTACACTCGGCGCAGTTGATCCATCAAGATATTTGTTTTTGAATTCAAATTCTCCGAATGATTGTTCTGTTTTGTAGGAAAGACCAAATTTGAATCCCATTCCTGAATTATAGAACAAACCAAACTGTCCGCCCACACCCAATGCAGTGGCTTTATCACTGATCGGGTAACCTTTGGACGGATCCGGAGAGGCCAGCGGGTTGGGAGATAATTCGAGTGATGAGTAATTAAATGTAGGCGCTACACCAATAGAGAATTTATCAGAAAGTTTATAGGCATAGGTAAGGCCTACCTGCAGCAATTGGTAATCCGATTCTAGTTTTCCAAAACCACCCATGCTTTGCGGCATATTGATAGGGTTGCTGTTGCTTTCAGGGAATGTAACACCAAAGCCACTGATACCAAAGGCAGAAATACCAAAGGTGCTTTTGCTGTTCTTTTTGCCCCAAACCATGGCCAGGGCCGGCATTACAGAAACACCCCTGTCATCTTTGGTAACACCACTCATGGGCCCACCGGGTGTAGGTACTGTGGAAGAAAGTTCCGGTGCAGAAAAGAACAGGCCTGCATTAGCAGAAAATATTTTTGAATCAAAGGCAGAAATACCTGCCGGGTTCCAGTGCAAGGCGCCATTAATATCCAATGGCTGACCGGTGGCAGCGCCGCCCATGGACATATTGTTGGCACCGATACCCTGCATAATATGACCGGCTTGCGCAAATATGAATAAAGGAAGTAATCCCGAAACAACAATTGATAATAGCTTTTTCATATAAGTATGTTTTGATTAATTCCTGCTGATGCAGAAAACATGTAAAGCTATTTTTGAAACAGGGAGGGCATCTGTAACTCTTATCACATTGAACGGAAATCAGGAACAGAACTGATATAAAACAAAAGCCATATGACCTGCGTCAGTTGAAAAACTGCAGGCAGCAAGGTTTTCCTGCATAAGATTAGTAAGCCGTTTTGAATATCTTAGCTGCTTAAATGTTACCCATGTTTGTACCGGTACTGCATCGTTCTTTAGGAAGAGTTTTTCTTTTTCTTTGTTTGCTGTCTTTTACACTAGGAGTTTCAGCTCAGTCGCTGAGGGTAGAACCCATGAACTGGTGGGTGGGAATGAAAAATCCATCATTGCAACTGATGGTGCATGCAGACGGAATAGGTGAAACGATTCCTTCGCTTAACTATCCCGGTGTGACCATTAAAAAGATTCATAAGGCCGATAGTAAAAATTACCTGTTCATTGATTTACTGGTAGCAAAAAATACAAAGCCCGGTCGTTTTCCCATTCAGTTTAAAAAAGAGGGTAAAGTTGTGCATACTTATGAATACGAGTTGTTGCAGCGTAAACCCAATGCCAGCCAGTTAAAGGGTTTTACAGCAGCGGATGTTATTTATCTCATCACTCCCGATCGTTTCGCCAATGGCGATATAAGCAATGATGTGATCAGTACTATGCGGGAAACAAGGATCGACCGCAAGAATGACTATGGCCGTCATGGCGGCGATATCCGTGGCATCATCAACAGCCTCGATTATATAGCCGGTATGGGTTTCACCGCCATCTGGCCCACACCCTTGCTGGAAAATGATATGAAGCAATCTTCCTATCACGGTTATGCCATAACGGATTATTATAAAGTGGATCCCCGCTTTGGTACTATGGAAGAGTACAAAGAACTGGCTGATAAATGCCGGCAAAAAGGATTGAAACTCGTCTTTGACGGCGTGGTGAACCATACCGGTTCGCAATACTGGTGGATGAAAGACCTTCCGTTTAAGAACTGGATCAACTATCCTGACTCGCTTCGCATCACCAACCACCGCCGCACGGTGAACCAGGATTTATATGCGGCTGAAAGCGATAAAGAACTGATGGTAAAAGGATGGTTTGTGGAAACAATGCCTGACCTCAACCAGTCCAATCCTTTCCTCGCTGAGTTTTTAATACAGAACACTATCTGGTGGATAGAGACATTGGGTCTTGGTGGTATCCGCCAGGATACTTATCCCTACTCGCAAAAGAAGTTTTTAGAACAATGGTCCTGCCGCATCATGAATGAATACCCGCATTTCAGTATAACCGGGGAGGAGTGGAGCACCAATCCACTGATCGCAGCGTATTGGCAAAAAGGAAAAACAAACACTACCGGTTATAACGGTTGTTTGAAAAGTCCTATGGATTTTCCGTTGCAGCAGTCCTTATGGCAATCGCTGACCGAACCTGAAGCATGGGACAAGGGAATTGTAAAATTATACGAAGCCCTCGCCAATGATTTTGTATATGCCAATCCCAAAGACATGCTGGTGTTTGGCGACAATCATGATATGAACCGCATCCTCACTTTTCTGAATAATGATGTGGACTTATTGCAGATGGCCATGACCTATATCCTTACCATCCGTGGCATACCACAGGTATATTATGGTACGGAAGTATTATTGGAAAACTCTGCCAAACCCGGTGATCATGGTCT
>CAZWIM010000018.1:54283-59852 GCA_964634265.1 uncultured Chitinophaga sp.
CATCAGCAGGCTGTGAATGTGCTGACAGGTGAACAGTTTTCTTTACAGGAAAAAATTTCCTTGCCGGCAAAATCTGCAACGGTTTGGGAGATCAGGTAGTCTTCCCGGTGAATACCCTGCTGACGGTATTGGCTTTAATTTGGCTAATTTTAGTTTCGCATAAAATAAAACGATGAAATACAGGTTGCTTCTTGTGTCTTTTTTGCTGGCTGTTACCAGTTCCTCTATTGCACAAACCGCTAAAGAACTTTTTGAAGAAGGTCTGCAGCTGCGCAAAGACGGTAAGTCAAAAGAGGCGATCGAACGATTTAAAAGGGCTATTGCACTCAAGCCGGATTACACCGATGCTTATTATGAAATGGGCTGGTGCCAGAATGAAACAAAAGATTACACCGGTGCTATTGCTTCTCTTCGAAAAGTAAGACAGGAGTGGAGCGCTGTTGCCAAAGTGCATTTTGAACTGGGATATGCTTTTGAAAAAAATTCGCAGAATGATTCGGCTCTGGCTTCTTACAAAAGGTGTTTGGCGATCAACAATGAATATTCGCTGGCATGGAAACAACTGGGGTATATGTCCTACCAGCAAGATGATGCAAAAACAGCACTGGAACATTTTGCCAAATATGAAGCAGCTGCCAAATCACCCATTACTGATTACCTGTATTGGTACCGGAAGGGTTTTTGTTACAACGGCAACAAAGAATACAACAATGCCAAATCAGCATTATTTAAATCGCTGGAGTATAAAAAGGATTACCTGAATACTTATCTCGAACTGGGTTTTGCCTGTTCCCGGCTGAAGGAAGATGATATGGCCATTGGTTATTACAAAAAGGCAATTGAAACAGATCCAAACAGCCATGTTGCTTATAACGGCATCGGCGAAGTGTACAGGGATAACAAAAAAGATTTTGCTGAAGCGATGGTATGGTACCAAAAGACCCTTGCATTGAACCCCAATGAACGCAAAGGAAATTTCGGTATGGGCTACTGCCTCAATGCCACCGGTAAATTTGCCGATGCTATCAATTATCTGAAAAAAGCCATCGAAAATCAAAAAGATTATGTGGCTGCCTATGTAGAGCTGGGCTACAGCTATTATAAGACCAACGCCTATAAAGATGCATTGGCCAATCTCAATAAGGCGGTCATGCTGAACCCTGCTAATGAAAACGGCCGATACTATGCCTGCCTCGTGTACATCACCCTGGGTGAAAAAAGCAATGCCCAGCGGATGGTGGATGAGCTGAAAGGTTTATCATCCAGGCATGCCGCCGGGTTGCAGGAGAGAGTAAATAAAATGTAGTTGTTCTTCCCGATCTCTCATCTTGAACGATCTGTCATCCTGAGCTTGTCGAACGATGAGTCGTCGAAGGATGAATATAGAAAACAATGTCATCCTGAGCCTGTCGAAGGATGTTTAAGTACTCTAACCATCCTTTTCGATAATCCCGATAGCTATCGGGACAGAGTACAGCAGTTTATTACAGGCTGATCACACTGTTGCTGCCGCCGTACACATTCGGCACTTCTTTATCAGCTTCGGGATCATTCAGCCAATCGGTTTCATTTACCAGGTATTTGAACTCATGGGTGCTGTCTTTCGGCAGGTTTACATCAGCGCTGAAGCTGCCGTCTTTCTTGCGGCTCATGATCACGGAGTTTTCCCAGTCGCTGTTCAGACCGAGTATTTCAACCGTTTCTGCATTTTCTACTTTAAAAGAGAATTTTACTTTGCAATAATCTTTCGTTTTGTAATAAGTCTTCTGTACCATAAACGTTGTTATAGGTTAACAATTTTTAATTCACCATTTCATACGGGGAAGTCAATCGTCAGGAGATTTCCTGGGGCGGCAATTGCCCGTTAATACGCAAATGTAAAGAAAGTAACCTGCCCGTTGTCTGCCAGTTATTGACGGGTTGGGGAAAATACAAGTGAAAGACTGATTTCCAATGGTTTATAGTCTTGCCAGCTTTTGTTTCAATACCATGGCAGCACGGGTATAACCACCATCGGCCCCGTCTACAAAGTGTACATGCTTTTCGTTCCGGCTGCGTACATAGCAGGAGAGTACCGATTCCCTGCTCACATACAATCCGTAAACGATTGCTCCTTCTTTTTCCAGCCTGTCCAGTTCCTTTTCCAGTGCTGCTCTTTGTGCAGAGGTGCCTGATATCACGGTGCTGATCTTGCCATCAATCACCAAAGTGTCGGATAGTTGCACCAGTTGGTTAAGGTAGGTTTTGCCCGCCCTTGTTTTAAAATACAGCGGCCCCATCAGCAGTTTGAGCCAGGTACCGGTAAGATAAAGCAGGTTGAAGCGGCCAAACTTGCCCCGCATTTCGTGGCTGATCTTTTGCAAGGTTCTTTTCAGTTTCAGTTGCGATTCGGTAATGGGTTTTCTTTTCTCCGGTTCACCGTACACCGTATCAATCGTATCGGCCACCTGTTTAAACACCGGCGCCTGTTGTGCAGCATCTCTTGCCAGCACCAGCAGGCTCACCACTTCATCATATTGTTCAGGAGGTTTGATACGGTCCCAGCTGCACTCAAAACCACTCATATCCAGCAGGGTTTCTTCAGCCGTAAGGGAAGAAAGAAGGTAATCATCACCTTTTATGATCTTTTCAGCATGGGCCAGCCCGTTGCCCAGCACTACCGGGATGGAAAACAGGTCGCTGGTCTTAAGCTTACTGATCAGCAGCTGGCAGCCTTTGTTGTAAATATCTTCCACCGCCACATGACCTACCCGAAGCTGCAAATCAAAATTGGTGGCGGTGTTTTCCTGGTGTTGCAGCAAGGCTTTCAGCGCTGGTTCTACTATCACAGGAGGCAGCAAAAAGGTAGCGCCGTCGCCACCGAAAAAAAACGGGATGCTGATGTTTTGTTTGTATGCAATATTCAGTACAGCTACCATGCTGGCAGTGGCCACCATGTTCACCGTTTCATGCCGGCCCTGCGTTACTGCTTCCGTTGATTTCTTTACATCTGTCAGGAGTACATGCCAGTTGGCCGGTATGCGATAAAATAAGTGTTCCTCCGTAAGCAGTTCACCTAAGGTGAGTTGGTTTACGGGCAGGCGGTTATAAAAAAGTTCATTGCTGCCGGTTGTCATAAATACCACGTAATGATACGTTAAGTTAGTATTTTCTGGTTGCCGGAGATTACAGAATATACTTCCCTGCAATTTTCCGGCTTAGCTTTGCGTTTAAGAAATATCCAATTCCTTTTTAAAACCAATATCCGTCGTATGACACAACCATTCTACAATGACCAGGCATATATTGCCGAGGGTTTCCATTTAGATGAAGACTTCAATGAGCAGGTAGCCCGCCTCGCCTTTTTCAAGATCAATTCTTATAAGCTGTCATTGCTGAAATCTTCATTTCGTCAAACCCGCAATGAACTGCGCCAAAGCCTGAAAGAAACCTTGTTCAACTATACCGATCCGGCCATTATCCTTGCAGACACAGGTTTTTTTGGCGGGGAGTATGAGAATTGAGGTGTATGGAGAATGGGGAATGGTGAATGGAAAATGGAAAGTGGAGAATGGGAAATAGTCATTCCAGTACCAACGACTCTTCATTATACCTGCAACAATACGGTTAGTTTTATATAAGTTTTTAAGTCTTGATTAGTTTGTTGGCTTTGGCCAAATCTCTTGTTCATGTTCACATAAACAACCAATTTGTGTTCATCCCTTCCTGCCTTCAGGCAGGTGTGGCCAAACAATTCCTTAAACGATTGTTCATATTCATATGAACAACTAATCTGTGTTCATCTGTGTTAATCTGTGGCCAAAACTCTTCTTCGTGTTTACACGAACTACAATTTCTTTTAATTCATGTTTGTATCATTACTCGCAACTACCCAAGCTCCAAATGGGCGACAATATCAATCGTCTAGAATACCAACAGTATATAACCGTTATTGCATCAGTTGCTGAACCACTAACACCGATACCGCAGCGCTTAAGAAACCGAGTAACCTGTTCTTCCGTTTTAGTTTCCGGTTCTCTTTCCGGTAATAGCTGACCTGCCCGGCCATTTCATTTTGCTGTTGCAGCAATTGCGTACTGATATTTTTCAGTGAAATAAAATCCTGTTGCTGCTGGCTGATCACCGAGTCTTTATGAACCAGTAGCTGCTCTTGTGTGAAAATTACTTCATCGCAAAGACTATCAGCAGCCACTATACCGGTATCCAGTTCCCCTGTTATCTTTTGGGAAATACCATTACTGTCTGGCTGGTCCTGCTGCAGCAATAACGCTAATTGATCCAGCAACTGCCGGTTCTTTCTTCTTGCGTTGCTCAATTCATTTTTTGATTGCCGTAACAATTGGTTCAGGGCAGCTTCTCTTCGCTGAAAACGGGCTAAGTTTTCTTTGTGGCTGCTGACGATCTGTTGGATGGCTTTTTCCTGTGCAGCAACTTTTTTGACCGGCGTTGGAACAGGCGGACCGCCGTTGTCGCAACGAAAAGGAATAAGAAAATACAGCATTATTCCGATGGTAAGTATAAGTATCGGTTTCAATCCGGTTTTCATCTTCATAAGTTTAGTTATCAGTAATCGTTGTTTTCTTTTCAATTGAATAGCCAAAACAGCCTGCCCCCACAAGGGTGGCGAAGGAATAAAACATAAACTCCGGTATGTTTTTATGAAAGAACTGCTGGGCCACCCAACTGGTGATTAAAGCTATTATCAGCAAAGCGGTAGCTATTTCCCGCAGGCTGTAGCAATTGTTCTTGTCTTTAAAAAGTTGTTTCATACAATCTTTTTTATTTTCCATGATGAATTTGTTTAAGTGAGAAAATAAACCACAGCGGACACAGCCGTATTTCCCAGGTCACCGTGATTGCCGTGCCCGTCGTGGTTAACCTAACTGTGATCACACTGCTTGCCTGGGAATAAAAACCACAGAGGACACAGAGTAACACAGCAGTATTTCCGTGATCGCTGTGCCCGCCGTGGTTAAAAAAAAGTCAACCCTCCCAATCACCGGATTGCAGCAGTGTGTAAGTGAAATTATTTCCGTACAGTAACTTATGCCGTTGTGCCAGCTGCATCAGCAAATGGAAATCCTTCACATCGGCCAGCACCTGGCAGCCGGCGGAATGATCGTTTACATTTTCTGTTGTACCAACCGGTTTCGCCCGGTGGATATTGATACCGAAGAGGCCGGTATCTTCCTTCGGAGAACCAATATCAGCCACTGCGTCTTTATTGCCATCCCGCCATACCGTAACCGGTTTTTGCTGTACCAGTGCCTGGTATTTTCCGCGGTGCACACCAATGCGGTGTGAATGGATATATTGCCCCGGTTTCAAAATGGCTGTACCTTTTGGGTTCATTAAATTTTTCAGCCAGTAGGTACCCGGGTCAGTAGTGGCGCGGAAGGAGTGGAGGATCCACCTTCCATCTTCCCGTTGGTAAAACACATGAAGAGTATCATCAAACCGGTTGGGTTGTGCATCACTGTTCCGCACCCCGGCGATATTCAGTTCAAACGGACGGGTATACACGATATACCCCTTCCGGGCAAATATTGCCAGTAATGAATCAATCATT
>CAZWIM010000019.1:0-6174 GCA_964634265.1 uncultured Chitinophaga sp.
CCAGATGTTCATGAATAAAAAAGCCTGCCCAAAAGTAGAAGGGGCAGGCTATCTCAACTATGACTTGTATCAGGCGCCGAACTGTTTCAGGTGATGATTCAACGTCCGGTTCCGCTGTACCCAAAGAAGATGACAGCATTGTGCTTTTAAAGCCAGTCGGCTCCTTACTTATATGCCTAAAATAATTTGTATCTTTAAAGCATGAAAGAAATAACAGCTTACATATCTGTTAATGCTGAAATTCGGTTTGGCAAACCTTGTATTACGGGTACAAGAATTGCGGTTTCCGATATTTTACAATGGCTTGCATCTGGTATGACGCATGAAGAAATATTGCAGGATTACCCATTATTAAAAGAAGAACATATCCGGGCAGCTCTTGCTTTTGCTGCTAACCGTGAATCCATAATTAAGATTATTGCCGCATAAGTATGAAACTTTTGCTGGATGCTAATATATCATGGCGGCTGGTTGCCAGGCTTAAAAATTATTTTGAAGATTGTTATCATGTTGACCATATCGGCCTGAATGTTCCGGCAAAGGATAGTGAAATATGGGAGTATGCTGAGGCCAACAACTGTATTATCGTTACCAATGATGATGATTTTTTGAACCTTGCAAATTCAAAGGGATTCCCTCCTAAGGTCATTTTGTTAAGAACCGGTAATCAAAGTAACATATATATTGAGGATCTGCTTATCAGGCACCTGAAAGAAATAGGTGAATTATTCAACTCAAATGAATATGGTTTTCTTGAAGTGTTCTGATAGCTATTTCATTCAAAGCATTCCTCTGGCAGGCATTGCACCTTTTGTTACAACACGGCATCTGTGCAGCACTACCCGTAAATTTTCCTTCATCAGGTGCTACCCAAAGGCAGATATTTGGTAAATAAGAAGTGAGAGGCCTGGCTTTTGCTTTTATCAGGCGCCGAACTGTTTCAGGTGATGGTCAAAATGTTTCCAGGTGGCTTTGCTCCACTGTTCTTTGGTTAACTTTCCAAAAATGGGGTGCTTGTCGTTTACCATATTATTTTCGGAGAACCTGTTTAGCATATCCAGTAATTTCGTTTTTTCTTCATCAAAGTTTTTTGGCTGGCCGGCAGTGATGAATGTTTTATCTGTAGGTAGTCCCTGCTTCCAGGGCTTTTCATCATACAAGGCTTTTTTGAAAAGCGGCATGATCAGTTTCATCAGCCAGTTTGCTTTCAGTGTATGAGTTCCTAATGCCACACCCATAGGAGCCTGCAGGTGAGCCAGCATTTGTGCTACATCCATTTTGCCCCATTTACGATCTGTTTGAGGAGTCAGCGTATTCAGGCGGTCAATAATTTCCTGTTTGACAGCAGGATCGAAAAGATTTTTGATTTCCATGGTTAATGTTTAAGGGCGGCAAGGTCGGAAAATAATTTAGTTTTAAAAAGTACTACTTTTTAAAACTATTAAATTTGGTACTTATAAATAAACTTATTAGTGGGTTACATTTTAATTATACTAGTTTTTGTTCTTGGTATAGCATTGAATCTATGGCAGCTGCCAAAGATTACAAATAGCAAAAAATCTGAAAAAGTACTTGTTACTGGAGTATTGATTGTTCTATTGCTATTCGTTGTTTTTTTAAAAGAATGCAATGATGAAATTGTCGGCGAGAATCATGACGAGGTTGCAAGGAAAACTTCTTATAATATTGATTCAATTAAGAATGAGCAAAGGAAGTGGCGTGAAGAATCAGGTCTACTTTCAGATCCCTGTGAAATTGCAGGTTCTGGATTTTCTTTTTATTTGGTTCTTGAATATTCAGAGATTTCAGATTTGAGAAGAAAGTTTCTATTTGATTTAGGTGAATCTGAGCATTTTAATAGAATTTCCTTATACTTCGATTTGGATAATAATATTATTTTCAGAATTATAGATAAAAATGGTGAATCCTTTATATGCAAGGCCCCAAGGTCATCATATATATTTAATCCCAATGCGCCGTTTATTATTTATGCGGATTGTGGAACTTCTTTTACATATTCATATATGCGACTTTTAATAAATGGACAGGAGGTATTTAGGAATAGTTCAGATTCAGAAATTGATTTTTTGAGTAAAAAATTTACTGATACAACGAAAAGTACAATATATGCGTTTAGAAGGCTTAATGAATTTGTTAAACCACAACCATTTGTAGATGGACAATTGAGTGGTTCTGTATTAGCTGATATGAATGGTCATAACAAATCAGATTTTTACTTTTATGAGTTTGTAATTCGGGGAGGCATTCTATGCAAAGAAAAAATTGATGCTGTATGGATTGATGCTAGAAAAAGTATGAAATATTATCAACGTTTAAAAGAGCTACTAAAGTTTGAGAAGACTTATTATAAGTTTAAGTATGGAAAGTTGGAAGCCGTGAAGTAAATTTTACCATTTTAGAGTTGAAAGCAAAATTGAGAGCCTGCAAATGTTTTTCGGCTCTCAATTTTGCAATAATTAATCTTATTTCTTCTTCCTCGGGGTCTCAATCGCAGCCTGTGCTGCGGCCAGCCTTGCAATAGGCACACGGAAAGGAGAACAGCTTACATAGTTCATGCCGATACGGTGACAGAACTTCACACTGTCCGGATCACCACCATGTTCACCACAGATACCCACTTTCAGATTGGGTTTGGTGATGCGGCCTCTTTCTGTACCTGCTTTTATCAGTTGACCGATACCTTCCTGGTCAATGGTCTGGAAGGGATCGTCAGGTAAAATTTTCAGGTCAAGATATTTCGGTAAGAAGCCACCAATATCATCCCGGCTGAAACCAAAACTCATTTGTGTAAGGTCATTGGTACCAAAGCTGAAGAAGTCGGCTGCTTTGGCCATAAACTCTGCTCTCAATGCAGCTCTTGGTGTTTCGATCATGGTGCCGTAGAGATAAGGTATCTTACGCATACCCATCTTTTCACACACTTCTTTGTACACCCTGTCCACTATTTCTTTCTGATGACGTAATTCATGCCAGATAACAGTTACAGGTACCATGATCTCGGGTAATGCTTTCTTGCCGGCTTTCAGTAATTCAGCAGTGGCTTCGAAAATGGCTCTTACCTGCATCTCTGTGATCTCGGGATAACTGATACCCAGGCGTACACCGCGGTGACCCAGCATCGGGTTGTTTTCATGCAGTGCCAGCACCCTTCTGTTCAGCATACCCATACTGATGCCGAGTTCTTTGCTGAGCTGGCGCAGTTTTTCTTTATCATGTGGTACAAATTCATGCAGTGGCGGATCAAGAAGGCGGATAGTTACCGGGTGGCCCTTCATTACTTCCAGCGTATCTTTTACATCTTTCTTTACATATTTGAACAGGCCATTCAGCGCTTCTCTTCTTTCTTTTTCTGTTTTGCTGACGATCATTTTGCGCAACTGGAACAACGGCTCTTCACTTCCTTCACCATAGAACATATGTTCTGTGCGGAATAAGCCGATACCTTCTGCGCCAAACTTCACCGCATGCAATGCATCTTCAGGAGTTTCGGCATTGGCCCTTACACCAATCTGTTTGATCTGGTCCACCAGTTTCATCATGTCTTTGTAAGACTGGTTTTTGTCAATGTCTATATCCACCAGGGCCATGCTGCCTTCGTACACCAAACCTTTGGTACCGTTCAGACTGATCCAGTCACCTTCTTTAATGACTACACCATTCTTTGCATGGAAATTTTTGGCATCGCTGTGAATTTCAATATCACCGCAACCAACGATACAGCATTTGCCCCATCCTCTTGCCACCAGTGCAGCATGTGATGTCATACCACCTTTGGTTGTCAAAATAGCCTGTGCTTTGTGCATACCATCCACATCTTCCGGTGAAGTTTCTTCTCTTACGAGGATCACTTTTTCTCCTTTGGCTGCCCATGCCACTGCATCGGCTGAGGAGAATACCACACGGCCTTTAGCGCCGCCTGGTCCGGCAGGCAAACCTTTGGCAATAACAGGTGCTGTTAATTCAGCTTTGGGATCCAGCATTGGAAGGAGTAGTTCAACCAACTGGTTGGGCCCAACCCGCATAATGGCAGTTTTCGCATCAATAAGTTTCTCTTTATACATTTCGGTAGCCATACGAACGGCAGCCACACCATTACGTTTACCTACCCTGCACTGCAGCATATAGAGTTTTCCTTTTTCAATGGTGAACTCAATGTCCTGCATGTCTTTATAATGTTTCTCCAAACGACGCTGGTACTCGAATAATTCTTTGTACAGTTTCGGCATCAGTTTTTCAAGTGTGGTGAAATGTTCGCTTTGTGCATTCTTTGAATATTCATTCACCGGCGCCGGGGTGCGGATACCGGCCACCACATCTTCTCCTTGTGCATTGACCAGGTATTCACCATAGAATTTGTTTTCACCATTGCCTGGGTTACGGGTAAAGGCAACACCGGTGCAACTATCGTCTCCCATATTACCAAATACCATGGCCTGTACGTTTACAGCGGTACCCCATTCATGCGGTATTTTCTCAATGCGGCGGTATTCGATGGCTCGTTTACCATTCCAGCTGGCAAATACAGCGCCGATACCTCCCCACATTTGCTCATATGGATCATCAGGGAATTCTTTACCCAGCATTTTTTTTACGGTTTTCTTATAGTCTTTTACCAGGTCTTTAAGTTCATCAGCAGTTAGTTCTGTATCACTTTTATATCCTTTGCTGTGTTTGATATGTTCCAGTTTCTCGTCTAATACTTTACGTATTCCTTTTCCGCCTTTTGGTTCAATACCGGCAGCTTTTTCCATCACTACATCAGCATACATCATAATGAGGCGGCGATAGGCATCGTAAGCAAAACGTTCGTCACCGCTTTGAGCGATGATACCTTTAATGGTGGTTTCGTTCAAGCCAACGTTCAGTACCGTTTCCATCATACCCGGCATACTTCTGCGGGCACCGGAGCGAACGGAGAGCAATAATGGATTAGCTGCATCACCGAATTTCTTTCCGGTCAGTTTTTCCATTTTTGCCAGGGATTCCTGTACCTGTGCTTTTAATGCTTTGGGATATGTCTTCCTGTTTGCGTAGTAGTAGGTACAAACTTCAGTTGTAACGGTGAAACCCGGGGGAACAGGTAGTTTCAGTTTGGGGTGCCCGGCCATTTCAGCCAGGTTGGCTCCTTTACCGCCCAACAGGTTTTTCATTGATTCGTTTCCGTCGGCTTTGCCGCCACCGAAGAAGTATACATACTTTCCGGCCTTAGTTTTTGTTGCCATAATATACAAGCTTTTATGCCCTGCATAGTTAGGGCTAAACCCGGTTTTTACTGAAAACACAGGTCAGCGGCAACCTTGATTATTATCATTCAGGAGAGTGAGAAGCATAGGAAAGAGCATGAAATACCGGTCTGTAAGGATTTGCCCGTATTTGGAATGGCTATTTTAAAAGGTAAGACCTGGCGAAGGATACGTTGTGAATATTTCCACTTGGCAATGTTCTAACATTGTTATAACTTCAAACTATGAAAACAAGGCTTAAGAAAATCGGCAATTCTAAAGGCATTACTCTTTCCAAATCATTGTTGGAGCAATACCAGTTTGAGGATGAGGTGGAAATAATAGCTCAGCCGGATGGGTTGCTTATTACACCTGCCAGAGCCAAAAACCGGGAAAAATGGGAGGAGCAGTTTATAGCCGCCAAAAAGGCCGGGCATAGTTCAGGCACTGATTTACTCGGAAGTTTTTCCAATTCGTTTGACAAAAATGATTGGACATGGTAGTCAGGCGTTTTGAAGTTTGGCTGGTGAACCTTGATCCCACCATCGGCAGTGAAATCAAAAAAACAAGACCTGCACTTGTTGTTTCCCCGGATGTTGCCAATAAATACCTGGATACAGTAGTCATTGCGCCGCTTACTTCCACTATCAGGCCTTATCCTACAAGGGTTATTTGTGAATTTCAAAGAAAGCAAGGCCAAATAGCTTTAGACCAGTTGAGGGCTGCTGACAAAAAAAGATTAGTTCGTAAACTGGGAAAGATGGATGACAAAGCAAACAGGGTGGTTTGTGATGTGCTCCGGGAATTTTTCAGGTATTAACCGGTAAATCTTTTTAGGTTAATTAGCATGGCTACGCAGTCATTAGCTTTCACTTGTGTTCATAATAAGGAACCTCATCATCACTCACCGCTTCTTTCTGCTGCCAGTAAG
>CAZWIM010000019.1:6274-29708 GCA_964634265.1 uncultured Chitinophaga sp.
TGTTCATAATAAGGAACCTCATCATCACTCACCGCTTCTTTCTGCTGCCAGTAAGCCAACGTTACAATATGCCCGTCTTTTGTTTTAAGTAAACGGCCAAAAATAGCGTTGATGGAATTAAAGGTATAATCTGTTACGCCAACAGTAAAGGTTTCTGGCGCCGGTGGCGGGGGAGGAGGTGCCGCCACCGTTTCTCCCTCGGCTGGTTTAGGCGCAGGGGCAGTTTTTGGTGCCGGGGTAGGAACGGCAATAACAGTATAACCATTAACCTCCAGTAACTCTTTCAGGAAAGAAAGCCGTTCTGGTTTTACATTCTTCTCAACGATACCGCATTTGACACCGTCGAGTTCTTCAAATTCATGGTTTTTATTGAGTGCCATAATCAGTATTGCAATGTTTTGATGTATTCAAAAATCCAGCTAAGCAGGCCAACTAAAACAATGGCTCCGCCGCAGATGATCAGTGCCATTTTCACCACCGGACTAGTTTTAACCGGCTCAACAGGATTTTCATTTTTGTCCATGAACATAGCCCTGACCACCCGTAAATAATAGTAAAGAGAGATGATCATATTTAGTGCGGCCACGAGGATGAACCAGTAATCAGCCCTTGCACCACCGGCTGTTAATAAGAATAGTTTTCCGAAGAAACCTGCAGTAGGCGGTATGCCCGCAAGGGAGAATAAGGCCAGTGCCATCACCCAGGTGAGGAAAGGATTTGTTTTGTACAACCCTTTATAATCGTCAATATTTTCTTTGCCTGTTTTCTCTGCAATCACAGCGGCCACACCAAAAGCAGCCAGGTTGGAGAAGACATAGATCAATATAAAGTACACTACAGAGGCAATGCCCAGGTAATCTGCATTGCTGATACCCACCAGGATGAAACCAACCTGTGCAATGGAGGAGAAAGCAAGGAACCGTTTAATGTTTTGCTGACGCAAGGCAAAAAGGTTACCAATGACCATGGTGGCAATGGCCAGTATCACCAGCATCCAGTACCATATTTCCAGCATTGGTGTAAATACTTTGTACAGGACAGTTATAAAGATGAACGCCACAGCTCCTTTGGAAATAACAGAAAGGAATGAGGTAACAGCAATTGGTGAGCCTTCATATACATCAGCCGTCCATAGGTGGAAAGGAACGATGGATAATTTAAAAGCAAAGGCGGTGAATACGAAAACAAAAGCCAGAATCTGTAAAGGAGACCCGTTCAATAGCTGACTGATAGCCGGTAAACTGATGCTTCCTGTGCTGCCATAAATCAAGGAGATACCAAAGAGTAAAATGCCTGAGGAGAAGGCAGAAGACAGAATCATCTTCATGGCGCCCTCAGAAGAACGTTTTCTCTCCAGGTCGAAATTAGCCATTGCTGCTACTGGTATAGTAGCCAGTTCCAGCGATAAATAAAATATCAGCAGGTTTCCGCTGGAGATCATCAGGAACATGCCCAGCAATGCAGACAGCATCAGCAGGAAGAATTCCGGCAGGTGCTGTGTTTTTTTGAGCCAGTCTGAGCAGAGCAAGGAAATAAGATAAACACCCAGGTTCAGTATACTTTTTTGAAAAGCGATAAGTGGTGTGGTATAGAACATATCGCCAAAAAGGTTACCCTCTTTGTTGAAAAAGAAGCTGAAAATAAAGTTTAGTAAAAGCAACAACTGGATCAGGGAAAGCAGTGATTCATTCTTCATCCCCTTACCGATCTTGATAAAGAGAAGAAGGAAGATGATGCCGGTAAGCAACAGTTCACTTTTCATTAAAACTAAAAAATCATTCATACTATCTTAATAATCTCAAAAAATCAAACTCTTACGTCTCTCTTTAGGGGGCAGCAATTCTGTTCATTATTTCTTCAGTAGCTGGCTTTAATAAGTCGTTTAACCAGCCCGGGGCAATACCAATCGCAACAATACCCGCCACTAAAATGATCGCTGCCAGTTTTTCATTCCACTTTGCATCGCCCAGTTTCAAATGCTCTTCGTTTTCTATTGGTCCCATCATCACTTTGCCGGTAGCCCGTAAAATATATACAGCCGTCACGACAATTGACATAGCTGCAGCAATGGTAGCTATCCGATGGAAGGTATCATCATTCTGCCACGAGCCCATGAATACGGTCATTTCTGCCACAAAACCACTGAAACCCGGCAGCCCCAGCGAACAAAGACCCACAATAAAAAATACAGTAGCAATGAATGGCATTACTTTCATCAGTCCGCCCATATCTGCTACCATTCGGGTATGTGTTCTGTCGTATACCATGCCAATTACGGCGAAGAAGAGGGCTGTCATCACACCATGTGATACCATTTGCATCAATGCACCGGTGATAGCTGTTTGTGTAAGCATACCTATACCGAGCAAACTAAAGCCCACATGGCTGACGGAAGAGTAAGCGTTGATATACTTCAGGTCCTTCTGCATCATCGTGGCGAAAGCGCCGTACAAAATGGCAATAGCAGACAATACGATGATGATAGTGGCATATTCCTTTGCTCCTTCAGGCAATAAATAAGTGGCTACTCTTAAACAGCCATAACCTCCCAGTTTCATCGAAATACCCGCAAGGAACATAGAACCGGCAGTGGGGGCAGATGAGTGGCCATCAGGCACCCAAGTATGTAAAGGGAACAGGGCAGTGAAAACACCAAATCCTACAAATAACAATGGAAACAACAAATTTTGTGTGGCAGCCGGAATATTAGTCTTTGATAATGTCATTATATCAAAACTGTAACCGCTGGTGAAATAAAGTCCCAGCATGCCTACCAGGATGAGGGCAGAACCACCCATCAGCATCAGGGCCAGTTTGTTGGCGCTGTATTCTTTTTTACCGCTTCCCCAGATGCCAATTAAAAGATATTTCGGAATTACAGAAATTTCGAGGAAGAAGAAAAGTATAAACAGATCAAGAGAAATAAAGAAACCATATGCACCGAGTCCGAGCAGCAGCAGCAGGAAATAAAACTCCTTCGTCATTTTCTCTACATTCCATGACACCAGCACTCCGGCAATCACCACGAAGGATGTCAGTAAAATCATTGCCACTGAAATACCATCTACGCCAAAATGAAAATTGATATTGAGCGATTCGAATAATTTATAATTCTGCTGAAACAGCATTTGCGCATTGTTCCCTGCTGCTCTTTCCTGCCGGAAAGCAAATAAGAGAGCAAAAGCCAATGCCAGTTGCACAGCGGAGCCGGCCAGTGATATCCATTTCACCTGTTGCTTGTTGCGGGAGAGCAACACGGCTACTGCCGTCAGTAATGGGGCTCCTATGAGTAATAAAAGGTTCATCAATACTATTTTGTCTTCAGTTCTATTTCCATATATAAATGAACAATACAGCCAACACAATTACCCCGCCAAGGAAGTATATAGCATATTGCTGTACTTTTCCAGATTGTATCTTCTTTATTCCTTCTGAAACAGCCTGTGTTGTATTACCTGTCAGGTTAATAAATCCATCTACTATGTTCCTGTCAAACCAGGCTGCGGGTCTGCCCACCAGATTGAACAATACTTTTTTAGTGATGAAGAGATATATCTCGTCAATATAAAACTTGTGATAAGCAGCTTTGTAAAGGACGCCCAATGAAGAGGCCAGTTTAGCAGGCCTGTCATTCTGTTTAAAATAAAACCACATGGCTAGCAGAATTCCAACAAGGCCTAATGCAACCGGTAAAATAGAAAACTCCAGGTGGAAATGAGACTCCAGCGGTCTGCCATCTGAACTTACATATTCGCCAAAAGGAATAAAACCGGCAGTAGCAGCGCCAACACCTAACAATACTAATGGGAGCATCATTACAAATCCACCTTCTCCATGCTTTTCACCATGCGAATGATGAGGCTTGTTCCAGAAAATACTGAAGTATAAACGGAACATATAGAAGGCTGTGATGCCCGAAGTGATCAATGCGATCCAGTAGATGGTAATGTTATTCTGATATGCAGCCAGCAAAATTTCTTCTTTGCTAAAAAATCCGGCGAAAGGAGGTACCCCGGCAATGGCCAGACAGGCTATCAAAAATGTGATATGCGTAATGGGCATGTATTTTCTCAGGCCGCCCATATCTTTCATCTCGTTGCTGTGTATATAATGTATAACGGCACCTGCACCCAGGAATAATAAGGCTTTGAACATGGCATGTGTAAACAAATGGAACATAGAGGCAGTATAACCTAATGCAGGTTCTGCACCGTATTTTGCTACACCCAATGCAAACATCATATACCCGATCTGCGACATAGTGGAATAAGCCAATACTCTTTTTATATCCGTTTGTGTGCAGGCGATAACAGCGGCAATAATCGCTGATATGGCACCCACCCAGCCGATAATTTCCAGTACAGCCGGTGTGGTTATCGCAAATACCGGGAATAATCTTGCCACCAGGTAAACACCTGCCACCACCATCGTGGCAGCATGTATCAATGCAGAAACAGGTGTGGGGCCTTCCATCGCATCGGGTAGCCAGATATGCAGCGGGAACATGGCACTCTTACCGGCACCGCCTATGAAAACAAGTGCTGCTCCCCATGTTAGCGCAGAAGCACCGAGGAACGAATAAGTAACAGCTGTTTTAAATTCATTTGATTCGGGTGATGTCAATCGCTGGATCAATGTGGCAAAGTCTAATGTTCCCGAACAATAAGACAATATTAAAATTCCGATCAGGAATCCAAGGTCTGCAAAACGGGTTACAATAAAAGCCTTCTTGCTGGCAGCTACGGCGCTTGGCTTATTATAATAATAACCGATGAGCAGGAACGAGGAAACGCCTACCAGCTCCCAGAAAATATATATCTGGAAAATATTGGTGGACAGCACCAGTCCCAGCATAGAGAAGGTAAACAGTCCGAGAAAGGCATAGTAGGTAGAGAATCTTTCTTCTCCTTTCATATAACCAATACTGTAGATGTGCACCATCAATGAAACTAAAGTGACAACCACCAGCATCATTACGGATATAGGATCGATCATGAGTCCCATATCAATGGAAACCCCTTTGGAAAATTCCAGCCAGGTTATTTTGAGCGGTGTCAGTTGCTGGTAAATACCATTGACCTTTCCGTAAACAAAAAAGTATTCATAGGCAGTGTACAGGGCTAAAATAGTGGATGTAAGTAAGAGGGCGGTTCCGATGATACCGGAACTGTTTTTTAAATATTTTCTGCCAAATAAGCCTAACAACAGGAAACCGGCAAGCGGCAACAAGGGAATCAGTGCTATAATGGTTGCGTTCGGCATAGTTGTTTAATACTTTAGGTCTTCTGCGTTCTCCAAATCAATTGACTGGTGGCTTCGGTACAGGTTAATGATTATGGCAATTGCCACAGCAGCTTCAGCAGCAGCAATAGCTATAATGAAAAGGGTGAAGAATAAACCGTCCATTTTACCCGGCCACAGGTACTTGTCAAAAGCGATGAAATTAAGGTTCACACTGTTCAATATCAGCTCTATGCTCATCAGCATGGTAATCAGGTTTCTCCGGGTGAAGAAACCATATACACCAATAAAGAACAGCGCTGTGCTGATAAACAATAAATGGTATAATCCGGGTTCCAGGGTCATTTTGTTTCCGGTTTACTTCTTAAAGCAATTACGATACAGCCAACCATAGCTGCCAGTAGCAGCATGGATATAACTTCAAAAGGCAATGCATAGCCGCCTTGTTTTGTACTCAGCATCTTTTCTCCTATGTTTCTTACGGTGGCGGGGGCAGCATCAGTAACTATATTGGAAAACTCATGCTGGTATACCTGCACCATAGTCAGTGCAAAAGCACAGAAAACAGCCGGTGCAGAAAATATCTTTCTCCCGATTTTCTGTTTCGGTAGCTTTTCACCAGCCTGCTGGGTAAGAAATATGGAGAAAATAATAAGTACCGCAATACCTCCGGCATACACCACAATTTGTACGGCTGCAATGAATTGATACTGCAGCCAGAAATAAATACCGGCAATACCTATGAGTGAAAACAAAAGATAAATAGCGGCACGGAATATCTGTCTTGTAGTAACTGAAAGCACACCGCAGCTTAATGTTAATGCTGCCAGTAGATAAAACAATATGGTGGAACCGCTCATCATTCTACTCCTTCCATGATTTTTGATCCGGGTTTATTCAAAATTTTTGTCAGCTGACTCCTGTCGTACACACTGTGCTCGAAGGTCTGGGCCATTTTTATGGCATCGGAAGGGCAGGCCTCTACACAGAGATTGCACATGGTGCATAATTCCAAATGATAAACCAGTTTATCAATTGCTTTTTTCTTTTTGCCTTCCGGTGTCAGTTCATTCTTAAATATCACTTTGATCGTTCCATTCGGACAGGCGAGTTCACAGGCCTGGCAACCGGTGCAGCGATGTTCGTTATTTTCATTATGCGGCATCACCACTTCTCCTTTGAACCTTTCCGGTAAAACCAGTGTATCCCTGTTGTCAGGATATTGTTGGGTAATGATCTCTTTGTGGTGGGTGAAATAATACAGGGTACGCTTCATGCCAATAAAAAGCGACTTTATTGCACCAAAAACATCTTTTATATATTTTATAATAAGCATAAACTTCAGACTTATAGCAATAAGCTATGAGCTTTATGATTTTCCCTTACTCCCCTTCAGGGGTTGGGGGTTAAAAATGCCATCCCAATATTGCCATCGCCGTTGCCACCAGCAGGTTAATCATGCTGATAGGCAACAGGTATTTCCATTCCAGGTTCAGTAACTGGTCAATCCGTAAACGGGGGAATGTCCACCTGAACCACATGATGATAAATATTAAGAAGAACGTTTTTCCAAAGAACCAAACACTGGATGGTATATAATCCATCACATTATTGAAACCTTCCCAGTTACCGATATGCAAAGGCATCCACCCACCCAGGAAAAGAGTAGCACCTATCGCACAAACAATAAACACATTGATATATTCAGCCAGGAAGAACAAGGCAAACTTCATCCCTGAATATTCTGTATGAAAACCTGCGGTCAGCTCGGATTCAGCTTCTGCGAGGTCAAAAGGTGCCCTGTTAGTTTCAGCGGTAACAGCAATAATAAAAGTCACAAAAGCTATCCACACAGGCAGGTGACCTTTGAATATCCACCAGCCATTTGCCTGTGCATGGATAATGTCTGATACCTGCAAACTGCCTGTAAAAACAACAATCGTAAGTATAGATAACCCGGCAGATAACTCATAGCTGACGATTTGTGCACCGCTTCGCATGGCTCCTAACAAAGAGTACTTGTTATTACTGGACCAGCCGGCCATCAAAATACTTATCACCATTAAAGAGGAAACAGCTGAAACGAATAACACTCCTATATTCAGGTCCCATAGCTGAAAATCTTTGGCAAAAGCAATAGGTGCCATCAGCAGCATGGCTACTATCATGGCAATAAACGGAGCCACATTGAACATCAGTTTATCTGCGCCATCAGGAGTAAGTCCTTCTTTTACGATCAGTTTCAATGTATCGGCCAATGATTGCAATAATCCTTTAGGGCCAACCCTGTTTGGGCCGAGGCGGATCTGTATCCAGGCAGCGACTCTGCGTTCCATCAATACCAATACCAGGCCTAAGGCAGCAAATAAACCAATAACTGCCACACCGGCCAGTACCATTTCAATAATCATTGTCCATGTGGGGTTGAAGTTGGCACTTAACCAGGCATGAATCTCATTGGCAATATGACTAAAGCTCCACATGTTATCTGTCAATATCAGGTATTACTAAATCCAGTGTTCCCATCATGGCTACCAGGTCACCAATCTTACTGCCGCGGGCAATATGATCCAGCACAGAAAGATTAGAAAAACCGGGAGAGCGGAATTTGATACGATAAGGTGTAGTACCGCCTTCACTTACAATGTACACTCCTAATTCACCTCTAGCAGTTTCTACTCTTGTATAAAACTCTCCTTTCGGTAATTTCAGTACAGCTTTTGTTTTTGCCTGGAAATCACCTTCAGGAATATTATCAATCAGTTGTTCGATAATGCGGATAGATTGTTGCATTTCCCGGATACGAATCATGTAACGGGCAAAAGAATCACACCCGGTTTCTAATACCTCATCAAACTCTAATTTGTCATAGATTTCGTAAGGATATAATTTCCTTATATCAGAGCTGACACCACTTCCTCTTGCAGTTGGTCCTGTGCATCCGTAAGAAATAGCATCCTCAGGCGACAGGTAGCCAATTCCTTTCATCCGGTTCTGGAAAATGATGTTACCTGTTACCAGTTCATCATATTCATGTATTTTTTTCTTGTACAAGCCAAGAAAATCTTTTACCCTTTTTTGAAAATTGGGATGAATATCCTGCATCACACCACCGGGTACCATGTAATTCATAGTCAGCCTGGCCCCGCAGGTTTCTTCCATGATGTCGTTGATGCTTTCTCTTTCCCTGAATGCATGGAAGAAGGGTGTAAAAGCGCCTAAATCCATGGCCATGGCACCCCACCAGAGTTCATGCGAGGCAATTCTCGTCAGCTCATCCATTAATATACGAATGACCTGTGCCCTTGGCGGAATTTCCACCTGTAAGCCTTTTTCGACACACAAAGCACAGGCATGATTATTAATATGAGAGGAGAGATAATCCATCCGGCTGGTTACGTATATAAATTGCCGGTAAGTGAGGCTCTCACACATTTTTTCTATAGAGCGATGAATATAGCCGAGATGAGGTTCAACTTTTTTGATAGTTTCCCCATTCAATGTAATGACCAAATGCAATACACCATGTGTAGCCGGGTGTTGCGGTCCTACATTAATGACCAGGTCGCCTTCAGTGGTTGTGCCTACTTCTTCGTACATATCAAAGCCTTATCATATTAATGGGGTCTTCGAAATCTTTTCTTAACGGATTCTTTCCTTCCCATCCATCGGGTAAGATCAATAAACGCAGATCGGGGTGGTTCAGAAAGTTAACACCGAACATTTCATAAACTTCTCGTTCATGAAACTCGGCTGTCCGCCATATATGTGATACTGTTTCTATTTCAGGTTTGCTTCTGTCCAGCTTTGCCTTTACCACCATGTTGTGCCTGAAGCGGGTAGATGACAGGTGATACACCATGGTGAGATGCGTTTTCCAGTCGATACAGGTAAGGCAAAAAAGATAATCGAAGAATAACATATCGTCTTTACGCAATTGCTGAGCAAATGATAACCAGTTTTGGGGCTCCACATTCACAGTGAGCCATTCGCCGCCTTCTTCAAAAGTGGCTGCAGGCAACAGTTCCGTGAGTTTTATTTTCAATTCTTCGTTGGTCATTAGTCTTTACCTGATCTTATTTGTTCTCTGGTTAATCCGCTTTTGATCTTTTTTTGTAATGTTATCAATGCATGCAGTAAAGCTTCCGGCCTCGGCGGGCATCCTGCCACATATACATCAACAGGAATCACATGATCAGCACCTTTTACAACTGAATATGTATTATAAAAGAAAGGTCCGCCGCTGATGGCACAGGCACCCATGGCAATTACATATTTAGGGTCAGCCATCTGGTCGTATAATCTTTTTAATACTGGCGCCATTTTGTTAACAATGGTGCCGGCTATGATAATGACATCGGCTTGGCGGGGAGTTGCCCTGGCCACTTCAAAACCAAAACGGGAAAAATCGTATTTGGCACCAGCCACAGCCATATATTCAATGCCACAGCAACTGGTGGCGAAAGTCAGTGGCCACAGCGAGTTTGATCTCGCCCAGTTGATGATGTCATCCAGTTTACTCAGCACTACTTCTCCTCCTGCAAGGTTATGCACTTCACCCGGAAAGGTATCTTCCAGCTTTTCGGGTCTTTGTGGCATTTGCATTTCGCCGCCTTGTATTTTTACTTCATCACTCATTTTACAGTTTCAAACATCGGTTTTAGTTTCTTAAAGCTGGCTTTACATCCATTTAAGGGCTCCTTTTTTATGCGCATACAGGAATCCCATGAATAGTATAAAAAAGAAGATAACTATTTCAATTAAAGCGATCCATCCCATGCTTTTAGCTACAACAGCCCAGGGATAAAGAAAAACCAGCTCCACATCAAAAATCAGGAAGATAAGGGCAAAGAGGTAGTAACCTACGTTTAGCTGTACCCATGTTTTGCCGGTAGTGGGAATACCACACTCATAAGGCTCACCCTTTTGTTTATTGGTGGATGCTTTTAAAACAAATTTTGACAGGAGAATGGCAATGCCGGAGAAGGCAATGGCAGCGATGATCAGTACAATAAGCGAGGAAGCCCCCATACGCAAATTGGTTTGCACGAATATAGGAACTATGCGTTAAAAAAGGTACATGACAGATATCAACGAGCACCTTGTTTTTTATCAGCTAAAAAAATATTGAAGTGTCATCAGGGATTATCCGTACAATTCCAGGTGTATGGCTTTTTTATCATATCCCATTTCTGTGATATGTTTTTTTGCTTCATCGATCATATGCTTCCAGCCACAGAGAAAAAACAATGCTTCCTGCCGGTTTTTACAGAGATCCATATAAATAGGATGTACATAGCCATAGTGCCCATCCCAATGTTCCCTTGATAAAGTGGGGTGATAATGAAAGCCGGGAAGTTCCAACTCCAGTTTTTTTAATTCTTCATAGTACAAAAGGTCTTCTTTTTTGCGGCAGCCAAATACAAGGTGAATATTTTTAAAAGATATTTTTTTCAGTTTGATATAATTTACCATGCTCCTGAATGGAGCAATACCTGTTCCGGTACATACTAAGAAAAGGTCCCTATCCAATTTTTCAGGCAGGGTAAACACTCCTTGCGGACCTCGGAGGATTAGTTCGCTGCCTACGGTAATATTTTTAAAATCGAAGAGATAGCTGGTGCCAAGTCCTCCTTGCGCCAGCACAATCAGCAATTCAAATGTATTGCTGCCATCCGGCCAGGAAGCGATGGAATAACTACGCCACCGTTTATTGGGCTTTTCATGAATAGGCAGATCAAGGGTAACAAACTGGCCAGGAATAAAATCAAATTTTTCTAACTCAGGCACTTGTATCCAAAATCTTCTTGTATTATGTGTATGATCATCGATTTTGGTCACTATGCCTTTGCGCCATGGTAACAATGCCATTTTTGCTGGTTTTGATAAAGGTAAAACCATTCGCTGGCTGAATGTTGCAAATACCGGAATTTATTGCTGCAATCGTTGCCAATCAATTAATTTTGCGCCTCTCATGAGTGTGAAGGAACTGCTGGAACGGTATCAAAACACCCCCCGCCTTTTTCAACTGGCGGACAAGCTTTCTTTTGCCCCGGCTCAAAAAATATATCTCGAAAACCTGCAGGGCAGTTCTTCCCAGTTCGTTGTCGCCGCTGCGTTTACTCATCCTTCATTATCACAATTAAACCATCTGATCATTTTAAATGATGCAGAGGAGGCGGCTTATTTTCATAATACACTCGAAAACCTGACGGAGGCGCTGGATATATTTTATTTCCCTTCTTCTTTTAAAAACAGGAAGAATTACCAGCTATTGAATTCATCGCATGTAATGCTTAGGACTGAGGCGCTGACCAAAGTAGCAGCGGGGGGTAATAAAAAAATTATTGTGACCTATCCCGAAGCCTTGTTTGAAAAAGTGGTTTTGCCCGCTACGCTTTCGTCCAATATTATACATATAAAGACGGGAGATACAATTAATACAGAACAGCTGTTATTGAAGCTTGCAGATTATGGTTTTGAAAGAACAGATTTTGTGTATGAACCCGGGCAATTTGCCATAAGAGGAGGGATACTTGATATTTATTCATTTGGTAATGAGAAACCTTACCGGGTTGAATTATTTGGCAATGAAGTGGATTCCATCCGTATTGTTGATCCTGAAACACAGCTAAGTGAACGAAAATTGCTGCAGGTAAGTATTATCCCCAATGTTGATACCCAATTTAAAAGTGAAGACCGGATTTCTATATTTGATTTTTTACCGGAAAACACTACTGTCTGGATTCAGGATTATGACCTCTGTAAAGAACATATTGCCGACAGTGAAGAGGATTTGAACGGATTTTTGAGGCTGCAGGAAGAATTTAAAAGCCAGCCATCAAGGTCAAAAAAAGAAGAACCTGATGAAAACCTGCTAAAAAAAGATGTAAGCACAGATGATTTCATATCTGTTGTTGAATTTGAGAAAAAGATGTTTGACCGGCATGTAGTGGCGTTCGGGCATAAAGACAGTTTTCCCAGCCATTATTCAACATTCATCATTCAGCATCATACAAAAGAACAACCTTCTTTCAATCGCCAGTTTGATTTGTTGATAAGGGACCTGAAAAACTGGGAAGCAAAAAAATATCAGTTGTTCATTTTTGCTGAAAATCCCCGTCAGTTGGAAAGGCTGCAAAGTATTTTCGATGATTTAAAAGCTGAAATTGTATTTAATCCGATAGCTACTTCTGTCCATGAGGGTTTTATAGATGAGGACCTGCAGATTGTTTGCTACACCGATCACCAGGTCTTTCAGCGTTATCACAAGTATAAGGTCAAGCAGGCCTATAATAAGAACAAGGCCCTGACCTTGCGAACACTCCGGGAGCTGCAGCCGGGTGATTTTGTCACCCATATTGATCATGGCGTAGGTATTTTCAGCGGATTGCAGAAGCTGGAGGTTAATGGCCGTTTGCAGGAAGCCGTAAGGTTGATTTATAAGGACACAGATATTCTGTATGTCAATATCAACAGCCTGCACAAAATTGCCAAGTACACCGGAAAGGATGGAAGTGTGCCAAAGGTGAACAAATTGGGAAGTGATGTATGGAATAAATTAAAGGAAAAGACAAAGACCAAGGTCAAGGAAATTGCATTTGATCTCATTAAGCTTTACGCTAAACGAAAGGCTCAGCAAGGATTTGCGCATACGCCGGATAATTACATGCAAACAGAACTGGAGGCTTCATTCATTTATGAAGATACTCCTGATCAAAGCAAAGCGACTGCAGATGTAAAAAAGGATATGGAGTCGCCATCACCGATGGATAGGTTGGTTTGCGGTGATGTTGGGTTTGGAAAAACAGAAGTGGCAATCAGGGCCGCTTTCAAGACTTGTGTGGACGGGAAGCAGGCTGCTGTGCTTGTTCCTACAACTATATTAGCGTTTCAGCATTACAAGACTTTTAAAGACAGGTTAAAGGATTTTCCGGTGACGGTTGATTATCTGAACCGCTTTAAATCTTCAAAAGAAAAGAAGGAAACACTGAAGAAACTGGAAGAGGGCAAGATTGATATTATTATCGGTACTCATGGGTTATTGGGAAAAGAAGTGAAGTTTAAAGATCTTGGCCTGCTGGTTATTGATGAAGAACAGAAGTTTGGTGTTGGTCACAAAGAAAAGATAAAAACACTTCGTACAACTGTTGATTGCCTGACTTTGACCGCTACTCCAATCCCGAGAACCCTTCAATTCTCACTAATGGGTGCAAGGGATCTGAGTATCATGAACACACCGCCACCCAACCGGCAACCCATTCAAACGGAGGTGCAGATCTACAATGAAGATTTTATCCGTGATGCTATTTATTTTGAAACGGAAAGGGGCGGGCAGGTATTCTTTATTTACAATCGTATTGCCGGCTTGGCAGAAATGGCAGCTATTATCCAGGCTTTATGTCCTGATTTGAGCATTGGTTATGCTCACGGACAGATGGAAGGACATGAATTAGAGGAAAGAATTCTTGATTTTATCGATAAGAAGTATGATGTATTGGTTTGTACAAATATTGTAGAAAGCGGGGTGGATATTCCCAATGTGAATACGATCATCGTCAATAATGCCCATCAATTTGGCCTCAGTGATTTGCACCAGTTAAGAGGCAGGGTAGGCCGCAGTAATAAGAAAGCTTTTTGCTATTTGCTGGCACCACCAATGAGTACATTGCCTAATGATTCAAGGAAGAGACTACAGACACTGGAGCAGCACAGTGATCTGGGCAGCGGCTTCCAGATTGCCATGAGGGATCTGGACATACGGGGAGCAGGAAATCTTCTGGGAGGAGAGCAGAGCGGCTTCATGGCCGAAATAGGTTTTGAGATGTATCAAAAAATATTAGATGAGGCCATCCGTGAATTAAAACGAACAGATTTCAAAGAGCTTTTCAAGGAAGAAATTGCAAAGCAGGACGATTTTGTACAGGACTGTACCATTGATACAGACCTGGAAATTTTGATACCCGATGAATATGTAGAAAGTATAACAGAAAGATTATCTCTATATCAGCGGCTGGATAATTGTGAGACAGAGGAAGAGCTGATAGCGATGAAACAGGAACTTGGCGACCGCTTTGGCCCGGTACCACAACAAGTGGAAGATCTTTTCATTACCGTCAGATGCCGGAAGCTGGCAGTGGATCTGGGTTTCGAGAAAATGAGTTTAAAAGATGATACACTTCGTTGTTTCTTTATTAACCGGCCGGATTCTCCTTATTTTGAATCAGATACTTTCCAGAAAATCATTCAGTTTTTGCAGACAGGGACCAATAAAGGAAAACTGAAACAAACAGGCAAACTTTTTCTGCTAATCGCTTCGGATATTACAAATATGGATGCCTTGTACCGGTTTCTCAAGGTCATGCACCAATTCTGTTTTAATAGTGAAACAGTTACGGTATAGTGCCATTTAGCTTCACTGGCAACCAATTTTATACTCCGCTACGTAAGTGGATCAGGGACTAAACAGGATTGGCTTTTCTCGGCTATTTATCCTATTTTTAATATCACTAAAATCACTATGAGATTCTATCCAATTCCCTTGATGGCTTTTGTGCTGTTTATGTCGCTTTCAGTCTCAGCACAAGAAGATCCCCGCTTTAATTTATTATTAAAAAGCGGAACGATTGTTCCTCCCAAAAACATCTCGGCAGAAAACATTGAGAATTATAACAGGGCAGCTTCCAGGACTAATGGAAAAGCTTTGGCTGTTATACAGTTTGAGCAAATTCCATCACCCGCAGAAAAATTGCAACTGAAACAGGCTGGAATTGAATTACTGGATTATGTTCCGAATAATGCATATACAGCAACGATCACTGGTTCGCTTGATTTACTTCAGCTAATGAGTTTCAGGGTGAGGTCTGTTATGGAACTTTCACCAGTGCAGAAAATGCAGCCAGAATTAGCTTCAGGTAAATTTCCTGCACATGCAGTTAAAGTAGCAGGAACAGTAGATGTATGGATCAGTTTTCCTTCCAGCTATTCTTTCGAGGAGGTTAAAGCGCAACTCACTCAAAAAAATATTGATATTATCGGCAGCCGGCTAAAAGAGTACAGAACACTGGAATTAAGGATACCTTCTGCAAGGCTGACCGAACTTGCTTCTTATCCGTTTGTGGAATATGTGCAGGTGGCATCTGCTCCAGATAAGGCACTCAATTATAATAGTTTATTTGCATCCCGGGCCAATATGCTTAAAGCATCGCTTTCAAATGGCGGAAGTAATTTGAACGGACAAGGTGTGGTAGTTGGAGTGGGAGATGACGGAGATATTCAAACTCATCTTGATTTCACCAATCGTTTAATTAACAGGACAGGACAAATACCAAGAGCTCATGCAACTCATGTTGCAGGTACTGTGGGCGGAGCAGGGATTATTCAACAAGTATATTCTGGCTATGCAACTAAGTCTACATTGTTGGCACAATATTTCTCTAATATTATAACCAATGCTCCGGTTTATGTTACAGATCATGGAATGGTTATTACGAATAACTCTTATGGATCGGTAGAAGATGATTGCGAGTATAGTGGCATTTATGATATGACGGCGAAAATTCTTGATGAACAGGCATTTGATCTGCCAGAACTTTTGCATGTATTTGCTGCTGGTAATGATGGTAGCAATATTTGTAGTCCATATCCGGCAGGATTTAAAACAGTATTAGGTGGATATCAAAGTTCCAAAAATGTGATAACAGTTGGCAGTACAGATTTTAAGAGTGATCGAAGCGGTTTTTCAAGTCGGGGCCCGGTAAAGGATGGAAGATTGAAGCCTGAAATTTTATCAATGGGACAATTTCTTCCATCTACTTGGGTTGATAATTTATATAGTTATAATAACGGAACAAGTATGGCTGCACCAGGCGTAGCAGGTGGGGCCTCCTTACTCGTACAGAAGTATCGTCAGTTAAATGGTGGGGCTAGCCCCAGAAATGGATTGATGAAGGCTCTTCTATGTAACGGAGCTGATGACCGTGGCAATCCGGGACCTGATTATACATATGGATTTGGTAGTATGAATCTTATTCGTTCGTTGAAAATGATGGAAAACGGGACTTATTTCAATACAACAGTTGTACAGGGCGCAACTAATACACAATCAATTTTAGTCCCATCTAACACTGCACAATTAAAAGTTATGTTGTATTGGAATGATCCAGCTGCATCTGTAATGAGTTCCAATACATTGGTAAATGATCTTGATCTTCAGGTGGATTCCTCTGCAAATATGATACTACCCTTAATATTGGATCCATCGCCTTCTGGTGTTAATAATACTGCTTTGCGCAATGCTGATCATACAAATAATATTGAACAGGTAGTTATTAAAAATCCTGTTGCTGGAAATTATAATTTGCGAGTTCTCGGAACGGCTGTCACACAAGGCCCAGCACAGGAATATTTTTTAGTGTATGACATAATTCCACAAAGCCTTGTTTTGACCAATCCTACAGGGGGCGAAGCTCTTACGCCTACCGGTACATATTTTTTTGGCTTAGAAGTTTTCGATACCATGTATATACAATGGGATGATTATAGCCTACCAGATAACGAAATGTACACATTGGAGTTTTCCAGTGATGGTGGCAATACTTGGACCCTTCTGAGCAATAGCATACCTGAATCATCAAGATTATATAAATGGGTGGTGCCGAATATTTCTACGCATCAGGGTAGAATAAGGTTGTCCAAGAATAACACATCTTACGAACAAACCAGTGGCGATTTTGTGATCACATCATTACCAGTCGTTTCTCTTGATGCTGTCCAGTGTGAAGGCTATATAAAAATAAACTGGGCTCCTGTACCCGGCGTAACAGACTATGAGGTTATGATGCTACAGGGTGATGAGATGGTTTCAGTGGCAACGACTTCCGGGCTAACTTATACATTCAGTGGATTATCAAAAGACTCAACTTATTGGGTAACAATGCGGGCAAGAATAAATGGTAATCCCGGTAGAAGGGCTAACGCTATTTCCCGACAGCCTAACAGTGGAACATGTTCCGGTACTATTTCTGATAGTGATTTGAAGATTGATGCTATCGTTTCTCCTGCTATGTCAGGAAGGTTATTTACTTCAACAGCTTTATCTGCCAGTATGCCAATAACTATTCGTATAAAAAATTTAGATGACGCTGTTTCGTCCGGAGATATCAATGTAAGTTATTCCGTTAATGGCGGGCCTTCTGTCAACGAAGTTATTACATCGCCCATTGCTGACATAGCTCCTGGTGCAACACTTGAACATACTTTTTTTATTAATGCCAACCTTTCTCTTCCGGGAACATATAGTATTGTTGTTACTGTTTCAAAGGCAACTGATCCAGTTTTGGCTAATAATATTCTAACCAAAGTTTTTAAGCAACTTGATAATCCGGTTATCGATAATGCCAGTCTTCCTTGGCTGGATAATATGGAGGGTATTCCAATTCAGTCAATTACAATACCACAAATAGGTATAAATGGCAGAGACCGATATGATTTCGTAAATAGCACCGTTAATGGAAGGCTTCGTTCATTTATCAATAGTGGAATTTCTTATTCCGGTAACCGAGCTCTAACCCTAGATATAGATAGGTACAATGTAGCTGGCAACGTAGATTCATTGACGGGGACATTTAATCTGAGTACATTCAATTCTGCCGATGAAATAAGACTTGATTTTCGGTTTAAAAATCATGGACAAAAATCTAACGCAGCAAATAAAGTGTGGATAAGAGGAAGTGATGCAGGAACATGGATACAAATGTATGATCTGTACGCAAACCAGCCAGCCGCAGATGGAACCTATAAGTTATCTGAGAGTCTGCAACTGAACGATTCACTTTCTGCGTATTTTCAGTCCTTTAGTAGCAGTTTTCAAGTGCGATGGGGCCAATGGGGACAGTTTATGGCGGCTGACAATGAAAGTGGTGCTGGCTACACGATAGATGATATCCGCATATATAGAGCCATAGATGATATACAATTAATGAGTATTGACACTCCGGTAGCTCTTGCGTGTAATTTGAATACAACTGTGCCTGTAAAAGTGACTGTCCGTAATACGATGAATACATCGATTAATAATATCCCGATTGTATTAAAAGTAGATGGGTTTGTTGTAGCCACTGAGAATATTTTAAGTATAGCTGCTAATAGTTCAATGCAATATACTTTTACATCAATGGCAGACCTTTCTGCGCCTGGAAATCATACGGTGGAAATATGGGTAAATTTAGCCTCGGATAATGTAAGGGATAATGATACGGCAAGAGTGACTGTCAACAGTCTCCCCTATATCTCCAATTTCCCATACCTCGAGAATTTTGAATCTAATAGTGGTTATTGGTATACAACAACCAACAGCTGGCAGTATGGTGAAATAAATTCCGTAAAGATAAAACGAGCTGCCAGTGGTGGAAAAGCATGGAAGACAAACAAGAATGGTTATTACAATAATACTGAGCTGTCCTATTTGTATTCTCCCTGTTTTAATATTTCAACGCTGGTAAACCCAACACTCAGTTTCAGTATTGCTTTGGATATAGAAGATTGTGGAAATTTTCTATGCGATGGCGCTTATGTAGAATATACCACTAATGGCATTTCCTGGTCACGATTGGGTGCCAGTGGTCAAGGAACTAACTGGTATAACAAGGCATACTCAGGAAATAATCTTTGGAGTATCGAAGATTACCATCGCTGGCATGTGGCAACAATTCCGCTTTCAGTAATACCGGTTCCGCAAGCACAACTAAACCAGTTACGCTTCCGTTTTGTAATGACATCAGATCCATCAGTTGTCGGAGAAGGAATAGCAATTGATGATATACATATTTACAGCAACGCCAATGGTATTTATGATGGCCCAACCATGGTTGCACCTGTAGTACAAACCGTTAACGGCGATAACAACTGGGTTGACTTTTTATCAGGCGGAAAATTAGTGGCATCGGTTAAATCACCTGTAACAGCCATGGGAAGCACTGATATACAGGCTTACATCAATACTGGTGCGGTTCGTATTGCCAGTAACCAATTCTACCACGACCGTAATATCACTATAAAGCCAACCACCATTACTTTGGCGGATTCTGCAACAATTCGTTTTTATTTCCTGGACTCCGAAATGGAAAGGCTGATCAGCGCCACCGGTTGCGGTTTCTGCAGTAAACCTGCTATGGCTTATGAATTAGGTGTAACAAAATATACTAACGCCAATAAGGCTGTGGAAAACGGAACATTAGCGGATAACCCGGGTGGCATATATCATTATATTATACCCGGTAAAACTAACATCGTTCCTTTTGACAAAGGCTATTATGCAGAATTCAAAGCCAACGATTTTTCTGAATTCTGGCTGAATAATGGCGGTATCAACGGTACCACTTCTTTACCGCTAAAACTGCTGAGTTTTACTGTCCGAAAACAAAACGATAAAGATGTGTTGGCTGAATGGATTACAACGGATGAGATTAATGTAGATCGCTTTGAGCTGGAAGTAGCAAGAGGAAATTCAGCATACCAGCAAAACAGGTTCTCAAAAATTGGAGAAGTGCCTGCCCGTAATGCTCAAACCGGTGAGCAGCGTTATAGTTTCATTGACCAGGAAACTGGTAAAACTGGCGTAAGATATTATCGTCTGAAGATGATAGACAAGGATGGCTCATTCAGCTATTCACCGGTGCGGCCAGTAGTGTTTAGCGAGGATGTGCCATGGCTCGTTTACCCCAACCCATCGTCTGGTCTTTTTTACCTGAGCTATCAATTACCGGAAGGAGAGCTGTTGTTGGTAAAACTGTATGATGCCAGCGGAAGAACGATACAACAATATTCGGTGAATGGAACTGGGTTTGTACAAAAGCTTCCGGTTGAGATTAAAACTAATGGTCTATACATGCTTGAGGCTTCGGGTGGGGGCAAAAAGCAATTCTTCAAATTGCTCAGGCAATAAAAAAGTGTCCCGGAAGTCCGGGACAATTTTTTTATGCTACAATCATTTTTTGATTACCAGCCTTGTTTTGCTACCCCTGCTTTAATAGCGGCCATAGCTTTTTCTTCGCCCATCAGGGTGGTGAGTTTATTCCCTTTTCCATCATGTCCCTGGGCCATGTAGGCGCCTTTGGCTGTCTTAGTTATAACAGCATCCAGCATTTCTACTCCTTTCTCTTTGGTCTTAACGTTGTAAGCGGTAATTTTTACGTCTGACATGGTCATTAGTTTTTGCGTTAGTAATTCTCAAAAATACCGGTTTTGGGGTGGAGAGCTATGGAAAAGTTGTTAACGGCATTAAAAAAGTCCCGAGGCATCGGGACTAATTCATTTATTATCAATCATTTATTTTCTACACATCCAGCTTCGCATATTTAGCATGGCTTTCGATAAACTCCCTGCGGGGAGCCACTTCATCGCCCATCAGCATACTGAAAATACGGTCGGCTTCGGCAGCACTTTGAATGGTAACCTGTTTTAAAGTACGGCTGGCGGGATTCATCGTTGTTTCCCATAATTGTTCAGCATTCATTTCACCCAAACCTTTATACCGCTGTACAGTTACTGACTCATCCTTGCCGGCTCCCAATTTTTCTACCCAAATTTTACGCTGCTCTTCATTCCAGGCATAAGATTGCTCCTTTCCTTTTTTAACGAGGTAAAGTGGAGGCTGGGCAATGTACACATAACCCTGCTCTACCAGTTCGGTCATGTAACGATATACAAAAGTCAGGATCAGTGTGGCGATATGCGAACCGTCTACATCGGCATCGGTCATGATGATGAGCTTATGATATCTAAGTTTGCTCAGATCAAGCGCCTTTGGATCCTCAGGAGTTCCAATCTTAACACCAAGGGCCGTGAACATATTCCTGATCTCCTCATTGTCATAGATCTTATGCTCCATAGCTTTTTCGACGTTCAAGATTTTACCCCTCAATGGCAAAATAGCCTGGAAACTCCGGTCACGGCCCTGCTTGGCGGTACCACCGGCTGAATCACCCTCAACAAGGAAAAGCTCACAGCGTTCAGGATCCCGGTCTGAGCAATCGGCCAGTTTACCTGGTAAACCACCACCTGTCAAAACTGATTTGCGCTGTACCAATTCCCTAGCTTTTCTGGCGGCAGCCCTTGCCTGTGCAGCTAATATTACTTTCGAAACGATGTTTTTCGCTTCTTTCGGATTTTCTTCGAGATAAGCTTCCAGTACTTTAGAAACAGTTGAATCCACCACACCCATTACCTCATTATTACCCAATTTGGTTTTGGTTTGTCCCTCAAACTGTGGTTCCGGCACTTTAACAGAGATGATAGCACTTAGACCTTCGCGGAAGTCATCACCCTCAATTTCCACTTTGGCTTTTTCAAATAAGCCGTTTTTGTCGCCATAGCTTTTAAAAACCCTTGTCAATGCCCTGCGGAAGCCGGAAACATGGGTGCCACCCTCAATGGTATTGATATTATTTACATAAGAATAAATATGCTCGTTGTAACTGTCATTATAACTAAGCGCCACTTCAACAGCTACATTGGTTGTTTCGTCTTTTCCTTCAACTGCTATCACTTTTGGAATTAATGAGTTGCGCCCCGCACTTTGATCAAGCATTTCAACAAACTCAACAATACCTCCCTCGCTGTAAAAGCTTTTGCTGTAGCAGGAGCCATTTTCTTCTTTTTCCCGTAGGTCATTCAGGGTAATGCGGACTCCCCGGTTCAGGTAGGCCAGTTCTCTTAAACGGCCTTCAAGAATGTCTTTGTTGTAAGTCGTCGTTATAAAGATTGAACCATCGGGCCAAAACTGTACCCGGGTGCCGGTTTTATCACTGGTTCCAATTTCCCTTACCGGGTATTGCGGCACGCCAATATGATATTCCTGTTCAAAAACTTTTCCTTCCCGCTGAACAGTGACATGTAGTTTGGTACTTAATGCATTTACACAGCTTACACCCACTCCATGCAAACCACCGGATACTTTGTAAGAGCCTTTATCAAACTTACCGCCGGCATGCAGTACGGTCATCACCACTTCAAGGGCAGAACGTTTTTCTTTGGTATGCATAGCCGTGGGTATGCCCCGGCCATCATCTTCCACAGAAACAGAATTGTCCTCATGTATGTTTACAGTGATGTTTTTGCAATAGCCTGCCAATGCTTCGTCAATGGAGTTGTCTACCACTTCGTACACCAGGTGATGCAAACCTTTCACACCTATGTCACCAATGTACATGGCAGGGCGTTTGCGAACAGCCTCCAAACCCTCTAATACCTGTATACTGTCGGCACCATATGTACCGGGGACTGTTGGTTTCATTTCTGTTGTTTCTGTGCTCATAAATGGGGTAAAATCCTCTCGTTAAAATGGGAAAAAATATAACTCACAAATGTACTGAAATGCCTTGGGGTAAAGGGGTTTTGAAAGGTGTTTTTTACACTATTTTTTATCACAGATGTGGACGATTTTCAGAACAGTCTGCCGGGATTATCCGGGCCTAAAAAATAAAAAATGCCCCTTTTTGGGGGCATAAATCATTTATGATTGAAGATTAAACTATCTCTTCACTATCTGTGCCACCAGGTCGGCTTCTGCACAAACTTTGTTGCCCACATAAGTGGTTCCTTTCATCTCACATATACCACGGCGGATGGGCGCCGAAAGCTCCATTTTCAGGATCAGCGTATCACCGGGGCGAACCATATTCTTGAACTTGCAATTATCAATTTTCAGGAAGTAGGTATCGTGTTGTCCCCCACCACTCAGGTTGATGGCAAGAATACCTCCGCATTGTGCAAGAGCTTCAATTTGTAATACACCAGGCATTACCGGGTTTCCCGGAAAGTGCCCCTGGAAAAACCATTCATTGAAAGTCACATTTTTGATTCCCACAATATGCGTATCGCTTAGTTCAATGATTTTATCTACCAGCGCAAATGGAAAACGATGTGGCAGGGTTTTCTCAATGTATTGCTGGTCATAAACCGGCGGTTGGTTGGGGTCATATACAGGTACACCTTTGGTGTGCTTATTCTTTTTGATATACTGCTTGATTTTTTTGGCGAACTCTACATTGGTACTGTGCCCCGGACGGTTGGCAATGATGCGGCCCCTGATAGGATAACCAATCAAAGCCAGGTCTCCAATTACATCCAGCAATTTGTGCCTTGCTGGTTCGTTCGGGTAACGCAGTTCGAGGTTATTTAAATAACCTTCACT
>CAZWIM010000019.1:29808-58159 GCA_964634265.1 uncultured Chitinophaga sp.
GTTACCTGGTATTCGGTTGCAGGCATCGCCACCATTTCCACTCTTTTACTTTCGTCATAGTGATAAATGTTTTCATCGATGCTGTACCATACTTTTGCGGCATCTTGTTCCACAATACCAGCCTCTTCTATCAGTTCGATAAAAGGCTGAGAACTGCCATCCATAATCGGCATTTCGGGCCCATTGATTTCTAATAAGCAGTTGTCGATACCCATACCCACCAATGCTGCTAGCACATGTTCTACTGTACTCACTTTGGCGCCATTGGCTTCCAGCGTAGTGCCACGGCTTACGTCTGTAACGAGGTCACAATCAGCTTTGATTATTGGCTGGTTGGGCAGGTCAATTCGCTGAAACTGAAAACCAAAGCCCGGGCTGGCAGGTTTCAGGGTGAGATCAGCCAAAATACCGGTATGCAGTCCGGTACCGGAAATGCTAACTGAAGATTTCAGCGTATGCTGTTTGTCTGGATTGAAAGAAGCCATATTGCCCTTATCCGCAAATGGCATCTTGTCTGTTAATGGATTCATAGCGGCAAAGATAACAACCACAGATTAACCACTGATTACAATGATTTTATTGAATTACCGGGATTTCATAGCCGGTTGATTGCAAGATTGTCTCTGCATTTTGGGGTCAGGCCACTGAATAATCCGAATCATACTAAGGGCTGCCACAGGTCATAGGGCTAAGGCAAACAGCAGGGCTAACTTAACGGTCGAAAATTTCTTCATTCATAAAACTACTCAGCATGAAAAAATATTTTTTACCCTGGCTATTGTTAGCCGCAACAGTAGTACAGGCCCAGCCGTGGACCAAACAGTATGATTTTGTGGATGACTGCGTTTGTGGCCTGGCCAAAGTGAGTAAGGATGGAAAATTTGGCTATGTAGATCAACAGGGAAAATTGATTGTGCCTGTTATTTACCAGGAGGCGATGGCTTTCAGCGAGGGTTTTGCAGCTGTAAAATCAGAGGGTAAATGGGGTTATTTAGACAGTACCGGAAAAATGGTGATCAATCCCGAATATGAAGAGGCAGGTTCTTTCCACGAATCATTGGCGGCTGTCAGAAAAAACGGAAAGTTTGGATTTATTGACAAGAACAACAAGCTTGTTATTCCGTTCAATTATTCAATGGCCAATGGATTTTCAGAAGGTATGGCCCCGGTAGCAAACGACAAAGACATGTGGGGTTATGTAAATGCCAGTGGTAAACTGGTGATACCATGTGTGTTCACTTTTGCTGATAAATTCGAAGATGGGAGGGCCAGGGTAATAAAAGGCAGCGAGATGAGTTATATTGATCGCTATGGCAAAGCGGTGAAAGATTAACAAAGCAAAATATTGCTAAGCTGATATAATTAGTAGCATTTGCATAAACCAATGGCCGGAAGGTATTTTATACCCTTTCGGCCATTAACTGTTTTACCAGGGCTTCCAGTTCTTTTAATCTTTTTTCCATTTCCGGCAGATTGCGGAAAATAGCCTGGCTGCGAAGAGAGGATGTATAATCATACGCAGGCGAACCGGTGACTGCTTTACCGGGTTCGAGTGATTTACTTACACCGCTCTGTGCATTTACTTTGGCACCATCGCCCAATTGAATATGACCAACAATACCCGCCTGTCCACCAATCATCACTCCGTTACCAATTTTTGTACTGCCGCTTACCCCCGCCTGGGCAGCAATTACTGTGCTGTGCCCCACTTCTACGTTATGCGCAATCTGGATCAGGTTGTCCAATTTGGCTCCGCTTTTAATAAGGGTTGAGCCAATAGTGGCCCTGTCAATGGTGGCATTGGCGCCAATTTCGACATTGTCTTCTATTATAACATTGCCAATTTGAGGTACTTTCTTGAAACTACCGTCAGCCTGGGGAGCAAATCCAAACCCATCGCTTCCAATTACAGTACCAGCATGGATAGTAACATTATTTCCCACCTTACAATCATGATAAATACGTACACCCGGATGAATGACAGTATTATCACCAATCACTACATTATTTCCCAGATAAGCATTAGGATAGATCTTGGTGTTATTTCCCAATTTTACATTTTCGCCCAGGTAAGCAAAAGCGCCGATGAACACATTGTCGCCATATTTAGCCGATTGGGAAATATAGCTGGGCTCCTGAACACCTGTCAATTGTTGCTGCACAATTTCCTGGTATTTGCTAAGCAAGGTGGCAAAAGCAGAATAAGCATCAGGTACACGGATCAGCGTCGCATTTATGGGTTGTCTTAATTCCTGCGTTTCGTTTACAATAATAACCGATGCTTTTGTGCTGTACAGGTACTCTTCGTACTTAGGGTTAGCCAAAAAAGCCAGTTGTCCTTCGACAGCCTCCTCAATTTTTCCAAAAGAATTTACGGCCACCTGGGCATCACCTTCCACTTTTCCATTAATGAGAAATGCTATTTGCGCTGCAGGAAATGTCATATTACTGGTTTCTGGTTGCTTGTTACTGTGAAAAAGCACAGTCAACTAACAACGATAATAACAAATGTAATGTTTTTTGACCTCGCCATAGGCGAGACCGCTTTTAACGCTGATCAATGCATTATCAACGGCAGAAATATCTTTTATTGTCCCATCCTTGAACAAAATATTTATCCTTTCATCACCCGGGTCATAAGTGGTATTCCTGGCAATGCCTGTAAAAACGAAATAGCCGGCTTCTTTTTCACTAATCCCCAGTACTCCACAAACTTCTTTTGTTTTTTCTTTTACCATGGTTTCTTCAAATGCTGCCGATTGTAGTTTTACTTTCAGCAACTTTCGTTCCACAAGGCTCCGGCAGAGCGTTGATAATATTTCATCCGGATGTTGGCACCAGTTCTTAATGGTGGCCATCACATCATGGTCATCAAGACGGCAGAACATATCTAAATGCTGCTCTATGGGTGTCTGTATCCTGAAATTTTTAAGGAAAAAATTCAGTTCAGGTGATGCGGCATTTACTTCTTTGTCATCAGCCAGCAGTTCTTTAGCCCGGTGAATGATCTTTACCAACATCATTTCTGCAGCTAATACGGTTTTATGAAGGTATACCTGCCAGTACATTAACCGCCGGCTGACCAAAAATTTTTCAATAGAGTAAATGGCTTTTTCCTCCACCATCAATTCTCCGTCTTTTACTGTCAGCATTTTGATAATACGGTCGTAGCCAATTACTCCTTCTGACACACCGGTAAAAAAACTGTCACGGTTCAGGTAATCCATTCTGTCCACATCCAGCTGACCGGATACCAGCTGATGCAGGAATTTTTTGGGATAGTTGTCAGTAAAAATTTCAATAGCCGTTTTTAATTGTCCGTTAAACTCAGCATTGAGCTTGTGCATGAGGAGGATTGAAATCTCTTCATGATGTACATCTTTTATAAGCTCATGTTCTAATGCATGAGAGAATGGCCCGTGGCCAATATCGTGTAAGAGTATGGCCACCTTTGCTCCCAGTTCTTCTTCAGCCGTAATTTCAATACCCTTGCTTCTCAATTCCGCCAACGCCATACACATCAGGTGATAAGCTCCTAATGAGTGGTGAAGCCTGGAATGAACCGCTCCGGGGTATACCAGGTGAGCAAAAGCCATCTGGTGAATATTACGCAGCCGCTGGTAGTAAGGATGTGAAATGATCTGCAATATCAACGGGTGATCAATGGTGATAAATCCGTAAACAGGGTCATTTATGATCTTACGGGCTGCTGTCATTGTTGCTTTTTTGTTAAACACAAGGCCGTAAAGCTACAATAGCTGGGCTTATTAAACTAAATTTGAGCGGTGCCGGTTTTTTCAATGTTAAGAATCTGCAATCATAAATCTAAACTCATTAAATAAACAGGATGGCAGTAGCAAAAATCATTTGGGTAGACGATGAGATTGAAAGTCTGCAATCGCAGAAATTATTTTTAGAAAACAAGGGGTACGAAGTACAAACATTTACCAATGGATTTGATGCTATAGATTTCGTAAAAGAAAACCCTGTAGATGTAGTATTGATCGATGAGTCAATGCCCGGTATTACAGGCTTAGAAACACTGGCCAAGATCAAAGAAGTTAACCAGTCGTTGCCGGTTGTATTGATAACAAAAAACGAAACTGAGAACCTGATGGATGAAGCCATTGGTTCGCAAATCAGTGATTACCTGATCAAACCAGTGAACCCCAACCAGGTCTGGCTCAGTTTGAAAAAAATAATTGATAATAAGCGTCTGGTTGCTGAAAAAACGACAACTGCCTACCAGCAGCAGTTCCGCAACCTGTTTATGGCGCTTAATAGTAATCCCGACTACAACGAGTGGATGGACATCTATAAAAAATTAGTGTATTGGGAACTGGAGATGCAGAAAAGCGACAGCCCGGAGATGCAGGAGGTGTTTCAAAGCCAGAAGAATGAAGCCAATACAGAATTTTTCAAATTCGTTTCGCGGAATTATTCCGGTTGGGTATCTCCAAAAAGTACCGATGGTCCGGTGATGAGTCACACATTGATGAAGTTTAAAGTACTGCCTCACCTGGAAAAGGGCACACCGCTTTTCTTCATCTTAATAGATAATCTTCGCTTTGATCAGTGGAAAGCTATTCAACCCATTTTTGCTGAAAGTTTCCGGATATTGGAAGAAGAAAGCTTTTACAGCATTTTGCCTACGGCCACACAATATGCCCGAAATGCTATATTCTCAGGATTGATGCCTGTAGACATTGAAAAGCAATTTCCGGTGCAGTGGAAAAATGATGATGAAGAAGGAGGGAAAAACCTGCATGAGGAGGAATTATTCAGGTCGCAGTTGAAAAGGATAGGCAAGGGAGACCTGAAAGTATCGTATACCAAAGTGTTGAATAACCAGGCAGGCCTTGACCTGGTGAATAACATCCACAACCTCCTGAATAATGATTTGAATGTGATCGTCTACAATTTCGTGGATATGCTCAGCCATGCAAGAACAGAAATGGAAGTACTGAAGGAACTGGCGGGAGATGAAATGAGCTATCGTAGCATTACAGCCAGCTGGTTTGAACATTCGCCGCTGCACCAGGCGCTGAAGAAGATCGCTGATAAAAATATCAAGATTGTTCTGGCTACCGACCATGGTAGTGTAAGGGTAAAAACGCCATGCAAAGTGGTTGGCGATAAGCAAACAACCACCAACCTCCGTTATAAACATGGCCGTAACCTGAATTATGACCCGAAAGATGTTCTGGCTTTCAGGGATCCAAGAGAAGCCGGGTTGCCGGTGCCAACGATCAATTCTTCTTTCATTTTTGCGAAAGAAGATAACTTTCTCTGCTACCCGAATAATTACAATTACTATGTAAATTATTACCGCAATACCTTCCAGCATGGCGGGGTTAGCCTGGAAGAAATGATTGTGCCGGTTATAAAGATGCAGAGTAAATAAAGAAAATTAAATAGTGAATGGGTTGTGGAAAACAAGCGATAGAACAAACCTCATTAAAGCGAATTGAAATTTACATTTGCTCTTATTATTGATGATTCACAATTGACCGTTCGTAATGAAATATACACAGACAACTCTCAATAAATTAGAAGCCATACCCGAAGAAGCCGGCTATGTATTACGTTATGAAAGGGGCACCTTTCAAAGCGGTTACTGCATACTGGAGCAGAAGAAAGTGGTGGTGTTAAACAAATTTTTGCAGATAGAGGGCCGTATCAATACCCTTGTTGACCTGATACCACAACTGGAAATAGATAGCAGCCTGCTTACTGAAGAATCCCAAAAGCTTTATGGTGAGATAATGGCCAAACTGGAGACCGAAGAAAAGGAATAGGTTGGCGAGTTGAAAGGTTTTTTGTGTTCTTATCAACATAAAAAACTTCTTTACCAGTTAACTTTGGGTGGTGAACTGTCCTCCTCTTAAAATTACCTTTCTTGGAACCGGAACCAGCAGCGGCGTACCTATGATAGGCTGCGATTGTGCCGTTTGTATTTCCACCGATAAAAAGGATAAGCGTCTACGTTCGAGCATACTGGTGCAGTCGGATAATACTACTTTGGTGGTTGATACTGGTCCGGATTTTCGCTACCAGATGCTGCGGCAGAAAGTAAAGCACCTGGATGCTGTTGTATTTACCCATCCGCATAAAGATCACCTGGCAGGATTGGATGATGTCAGGGCTTTTAATTTTTTCTCTAAAAAGCATATTGACATTTACGCCGATTCTTTAACTGAGGAGGCTGTTCGACGAGATTTCTATTATGCTTTCACTGATACAAAATATCCTGGTATACCAGAACTGAATTTGCATACAATATCTGATGAGCCTTTTATGGTGGGTGATATCCCTATTATTCCCGTTCAGGTTTGGCATTTAAAAATGCCGGTGCTGGGTTTCAGGTTTGGCAAATTCACCTACATCACCGATGCAAACAGGATAGATGATGCTGAAAAGGATAAGATACGTAACAGTGAGGTACTGGTACTGAATGCTCTTCGCAAGCAAAAACATATCTCGCATTTTACGTTGGATGAAGCCATAGAAATGGCAGCGGAAGTCAGGGCAGGAACAGCTTATTTTACCCACCTGTCTCACCAAATGGGTAAACATGGTGAGATTGAAGCCGAACTTCCGGAGAATGTTCATCTTGCTTATGATGGGCTGGAACTGGTGTTCAGTTAATGCATAATTTTTTGATACTAACATCTGTTAGTTTTTAAAGAATTTCCTTTATTTTGCACTGCCTCTAATGATTGCTTGCATTCCCCTGGAGGCCCAAGACTGTGCCACCCCCGAAAGGAGTGGCACAGTTATTTCGCAATAACCAACGATTGAATGTATGAATTTTCAACAGTCTGAACTGACTCAACAGGTGGCTCAAACGGCCCGTGATTTTGCACAACAACATATCAAGCCCTATTTGATGGAGTGGGATGAAAGCCAGGAATTTCCGGTACATGTTTTTAAGGAAATGGGAAAACTGGGAATGATGGGTGTACTGGTTCCGCATGATTATGGCGGAGCTGGTCTTTCCTATTTCGAGTACAAAGTGGTGATTGAAGAAATTGCCAAAGTATGCGGTTCGGTTGGACTGAGCCTTGCAGCACATAATTCACTGTGTACAGGACATATTCTGAGTTTTGGAAATGAAGAACAAAAGAAAAAGTGGTTGCCCAAACTGGCAACCGCAGAATGGATTGGCGCATGGGGTTTAACTGAAGCTAATACGGGTAGTGATGCCGGTAATATGAAATGTACAGCAGTTAAGGATGGAAATGATTGGGTGATAAACGGAACCAAGAACTGGATCACTCATGGTAAAAGCGGAGAAATTGCAGTTGTCATTTGTCGTACAGGCGAACCAAGAACGAAAAATAATTCCACTGCTTTTGTAGTGGAAAGAGGAACACCAGGATTTGGTGCAGGAAAAAAGGAAAATAAACTCGGTATGCGGGCCAGTGAAACAGCGGAGATGGTATTTGATAATTGCCGTATTCCGGATTCCAATCGTCTTGGTGAAGTGGGTGACGGTTTCAGGCAGGCAATGAAGGTGCTGGATGGTGGTCGTATTTCAATTGCCTCATTATCGCTTGGTATTGCTAAGGGGGCTTATGAAGCAGCATTGAAATATTCGCAGGAACGTTACCAGTTTGATCAGCCCATCGCCAATTTCCAGGGAGTTTCCTTTAAACTGGCTGATATGGCTACAGAAATTGCTGCAGCCGAACTATTGACCCTGCAGGCCTGTGATTTAAAAAACCGTCATTTGCCAATGACAAAGGAAGCAGCCATGGCAAAGTATTATGCAAGTGAAGTAGCTGTGAAAGTAGCTAATGATGCTGTACAGGTTTTTGGCGGATATGGCTATACCAAAGATTTTCCTGTAGAGAAGCACTACCGTGATGCCAAGTTGTGTACAATAGGAGAGGGAACCAGCGAGATTCAGAAGATCGTTATAAGCCGTGAAGTGTTGCGACAATAAATAACTACTTACTAGAAAAAGGCCCCGGTAAACCGGGGCCCGTTAATTAAGCACAACAAAATTTTATAAAGGAATATTTCCGTGTTTTTTCCTTGGTCGTTTGGCAACTTTATTTTCCAGCATGGCAAAAGCCTTGATGAGTTTCTTTCTTGTTTCTCTGGGTTCTATCACTTCATCAATAAAGCCTCTTTCTGCAGCAGTATAAGGGTTCGCAAAGAGTTCAGCGTATTCAGCTTCTTTTTCCAGTAATTTTTTTGCCGGATCTTCTGATGCAGCGATTTCGTTTTTGAAAATAATCTCACTGGCTCCTTTTGCGCCCATTACGGCAATTTCAGCAGTGGGCCATGCATAGTTCATATCAGCGCCAATGTGTTTGGAGTTCATTACATCATAAGCACCTCCATAGGCTTTCCTGGTAATTACGGTACAACGGGGAACAGTAGCTTCGCTTAATGCATACAAGAGTTTGGCACCATTGGTGATAATGCCGTTCCATTCCTGGTCAGTGCCCGGTAAAAAGCCCGGTACATCCACCAATACCAGCAAAGGAATATTGAAACAATCGCAGAAACGGGTAAATCTTGCTCCTTTCTTCGAGCTTTCTATATCCAGTACCCCGGCAAGACTCTGTGGCTGATTGGCCACAATTCCGATGCTTCTTCCGGCAAGCCGGGCAAAGCCCACCACAATATTATCTGCGTAATATTCATGGATCTCAAAGAAACTATCTGTATCGCAAATGCCCTTTATCACTTCCCTTATATCATAAGGCTGATTGGCGCTGGCAGGAACGATTGTTTCCAGTACTTCCCTTGTTTCATCTCCCAGCGTATAAGGTATTTTTTGAACTACGTCCTCGCAGTTTTGAGGCATATAGCTCAGCATTTTTTTAACCTGGTTGATGCAATCCATATCATTCAGCGCTGTAAGGTGAGTTACTCCTGATTTAGTAGAGTGAGTAGATGCACCGCCCAGTTCTTCTGAACTTACTTCTTCATTGGTAACTGTTTTTACTACGTTAGGTCCTGTTACAAACATGTAACTGGTGTTTTCCACCATAATGGTAAAATCGGTCATAGCTGGAGAATACACGGCGCCACCTGCACAGGGCCCCATAATGGCTGATATCTGTGGTATCACACCAGAGGCCTGCACATTTCTGAAAAATATATCAGCGTAGCCGCCCAGTGATCGTACACCTTCTTGTATCCGGGCACCACCTGAGTCATTTAGTCCTACCATGGGAGCACCAGACTTCATGGCCATATCCATGATACGGCAGATCTTTTCGGCATGGGTTTCTGACAGAGCTCCTCCGAATACTGTGAAGTCCTGTGCAAATACATAAACCAATCTTCCGTTCACAGTCCCGTATCCTGTGATAACACCATCTCCGTAATATTTCTGTTCTTCCATGCCAAACTCCTTGGTACGATGTGTTACCAAAGCACCGATTTCCTCAAATGAACCGGGGTCCATCAGCAACTCAACCCTTTCTCTTGCAGTAAGTTTTCCCTTTTTGTGCTGCGCTTCAATTCGCTTAATACCACCACCCAGTTTTCCTTCTTCTAATTTTTCCCGGAGTATTTCGACTTTTGATTTCATAGTTAATGTTGTTGTGAATGGTAAATTGATGATTAATGTGCCAGCCTTCTTTTCCAGCTGGTGGATTTATGCTCAACCGGATTGAGCATTTTCTTTTTCTCCTGCCAGTATTTTAAAGCTGCCAGCGCTGCAATCTCTGCATTTGCCTTTTGTTTTTCTTTGATCTTTTCAGGGGTGTAATAATTTTTTACAAAATGTGTATCAAAATTTCCGCTGAAGAAAGCATCATGTTCAAATACAAAAGTTCCAAATGGTAATGTGGTGGACACACCTTCTATCTTATAATTTTTTATTGCTTCCAGCATTTTCTGGATGGCTTCTGTTCTTGTTTTTCCATGTACTACCAGTTTGGCGATCATAGGGTCATAATAAATCGGGATGGTCATTCCTTCTTCATAGCCATCATCCACCCGGATACCTTCACCAACAGGTTTTTCGTATTTGGTCAATGTGCCGATCGAAGGAAGGAAGTTGTTCAGCGGGTCTTCGGCATACACCCTGAGTTCAATGGCATGACCATTGGGTTTGATATCATCTTGTGTAACTGCCAGTTTTTCTCCTCTTGCGATCCTGATTTGTTGTTCCACCAGGTCAAGGCCAATGATCATTTCAGAAACCGGGTGTTCAACCTGCAACCGGGTATTCATTTCCAGGAAGTAGAAATTTAGTTTATCATCCACCAAAAATTCTACTGTACCGGTGCTTACATAATTGCAGGATTTAGCAACGAGTACAGCAGCTTCCCCGATTTTATCTCTCATTTCAGGGGTGACAATCGCAGAAGGTGTTTCTTCCACTACTTTCTGGTGCCTGCGCTGGATACTGCATTCTCTTTCGAGACCATGAATTACATTGCCATATTTATCTGCCACCACTTGCACTTCAATATGCCGGGGTGAGGTAACATATTTTTCAATGAAAACAGATCCGTCACCAAAAGATGATTTTGCTTCACTAATAGCTCTCTCCATCTGTTCCTGCATATCATCTGCCTTTTCTACAATACGCATACCCTTACCGCCACCACCTGCAGAAGCTTTAATCAATACGGGATATCCGATTTTATCTGCCACTTCAATGGCGAGGTTTACATCTTCGATAGCCCTGTCAATACCCGGCACCATCGGAATGTTGTATTTCTTCACACTTTCTTTTGCCGCCAGTTTTGAACCCATAATGCGCATTGCTTCAGGTGTAGGACCTATAAATTCAATGCCCGCATCTGTTACTTTTTGTGCGAAATCGGCATTTTCGCTCAAAAAGCCATAGCCGGGATGAATACCATCTACGTTTAGTTCTTTACAGATGTCAATAATTTTGTCACCATTCAGGTAGGATTGACTGGATGGTGCCGGTCCCAGGCAAACCGCTTCATCCGCAAATAATACATGTGGTGAATGCCTGTCGGCTTCTGAATAAACTGCAACCGATTTGATCCCCATTTTTCGAATGGTACGCATTATACGGAGTGCTATTTCACCACGATTGGCAACTAATATTTTTTTCATCTGGATGATTTTGTGTTTGATTAAGCTAACTCTACTAAAACCTGGCCTTTGTCAACAGCCTGGCCGGGGGTAACGGCCACCCTTTTGATGGTGGCATTGGCATGTATCATGATACTGTTTTCCATTTTCATGGCTTCGAGGATCAGCAGCCGGTCACCTTCTTTTACTTCTTGTCCTTCTTTTACCGTTACATCTATAACAAGACCCGGCATCGGCGCTTTTATTTCTTTGATATGTTTGGTTGATACGTTGCTGAAACCCATGCTATCGAGCCGCTGGTCCAGTTCATCTTTTACTTCAATATCAAATACTTCGCCCTCTACTTCAATTTTGAGTTTTTTACCGGAAATGTCTGACTCCAGCAACTTTGCATTAGCTGACCGGTTATCTTTAATGATATTAAATTCTTCCGGTGACTTTTTATAGAAGTCGGCATTATCTATCATAGCCTGGTCAAAAGAAAAGATAAAGTCGTTGGCTTTAACCTTGAAGGTCTTATTGTTTTCTGCCATACTGAATGAGATTTACTTGAAAGTTAGTTGATTCAGAAGATATAGAAAGCTGTTTCATATCCGCTTTCCCCGCAGGGATAGTTTAACAGGTATTGCTGCCAGTAATTCAAACTGCAAGGTTGTCATTAGATGCCAGATACGGAATGATTATACTCAAGAAAGGGGAGAATTAAAATCAGGAAGAGAGGGAACTATCTTACTTCCTGCATTTCTACCAGTTTTTTATAGAAGCCACCTTGTGCAAGGAGTTGTTCGTGATTGCCTCTTTCCACGATTTTTCCCTTTTGTAAAACGATGATTTCATCCGCATGACGTATGGTGGAAAGGCGGTGAGCTATCACAATGCTGGTACGGTTCATCATCATATTGTTGATAGCATCCTGTACCAGCCGTTCACTTTCAGTGTCAAGCGAAGAAGTGGCTTCGTCCAATATCAGTATAGGCGGATTTTTTAAAACAGCTCTGGCAATTGTTAAACGTTGCCTTTCTCCGCCGCTTAGTTTACTGCCCCTGTCGCCAATATTATTGTTATAACCATTTTCTTTCTTGCTGATAAACTCATGGGCATTGGCAATTTTTGCCGCTTCCACTATCTGATCTTGTGTGGCTTCCTGGTGGCCTAATGCAATGTTATGGGCAATGGTGTCATTAAAAAGGATTGGCTCTTGTGTAACAATACTCATCAGGCTTCGGACAGAATGTAATGAGTAATCTTTGATATTAACTCCATCTATTAATACTTCTCCTGATGTTACATCATGAAATCGGGGAACCAGGTCGGCTAATGTTGATTTACCGGCACCGGATGAGCCTACTAATGCTATTGTTTTTCCTTTTTGCACAGTAAGGTTTATATCATCAAGGATCACTGCGTCATCATATGCAAAACGTACATTACGGAACTCAATCTTATCCCTGAATTCGTTCAATTGCTTTCCGTTAGGGTTATCATCAACCGTTACCGGTGCAGTGAGTACTTCTTCTATCCGGCCAATAGCGGCAGCGCCTTTGCGCATATTGCTGAAAGATGTAGATAAGGCTTTAGCAGGATTAATGATATTATAAAAGATAGCCAGGTAGCCCAGGAATACTGAAGCCTCCAACAGTTCATTCTGTAGTACCAATCGGCCGCCATAATAAAGCACAATGGTAAAAAGCAATACTCCCATTACTTCAGAAAGCGGAGAAGCCATATCTCTTCTATAGGAAATATGATTTTTTGCATGCAAAAGTTCCTCATTATTTTTTCTAAATCTTGACCGCATCAACTTTTCTACATTGAACGCTTTTATCACACGGAGGCCACCCAGAGTTTCTTCCAATGTTGACAGGGCTTCGCTTGATTTTTTTGCGGCTTCTTCTGAATGTTTTTTAAGTGATTTGGTAACACGACCAATTACCAGCCCCAAAACCGGAATTAGTATTAATATGAAAAGCGTCAGTTGCGGACTAATTAAAAAAAGTACGGTCAGATTAATAATAATGGTTAGCGGGTCACGAATCCAGCCTTCCAGTGTGCCAACTACTGAGCCTTCCACTTCACCTACATCGTTGGTCATGCGGCTCATCAGGTCTCCTTTTCTTTTTTCTGTAAAGAAGCCGATAGGTAGTTTCAGTACTTTATCATAAAGATCCTGGCGCAGTTCGTTGACAATGGCATTCTTCAGCGGGTTAAGGATATAATAGGAGAGATATAGGAATAAGTTCTTCATAATGATGAAGGAAATCATCAAAACGCAGATATAACCGAGTACGGGAACTTTGTTGTTGGGGTCTTTCAGCGAATCGAGCAACAAATTGTTGAAAAACTGGATAGCAGGGTTATTGGTCGCTTTAAATGTTCCTTCGCCGGTAAAAATTAACTGTAAAAAGGGCATGAGCATACCCACTGAAACAATAGAAAAAACAATGCTCAGAACAATAAAAAGAAAATACAGGGCAATTTTTCCTTTATATGCTTTTAAATACCTGAATATCCTGGCGTATTGCTTCATTGAAATTGCTTCAGCTGCAAAGCAGCAAAGTAAGTAATTTTACAGCGTCTGGCACTGCTTCTGTGTGCAGGCGGTAAATAATGACAAAACTATGGTGGAAGGAAAAAGACAAAAACAGATTGCCGGTCTCCTGAATGAAGAGATGAATGTCATCTTCCAGCGGCTGGGTTTAAATATGATTGACGGAGGTATGGTTTCCATTTCATCTGTAAAAGTGACACCAGACCTGCTGGAGGCCCGGTTTTACCTGAGTTTTTTCCAGGTAAAAGATGTAAAAGCTGCCCTGCATAAAATTGAAGACAGGCACCATGAAATCAAAAAGGAGCTGGCTGCTCATGTAAGGCATCAGCTGCGCAGCATCCCGGTATTAAAATTCTTCCAGGATGATACGCTGGACCATGTTTTCAAAATGGAGGAGTTGTTTAAGAAAATTGATGAGGAAAAGAAATCCCGGCCGGATTAAATAATCAAAATCACCCGATACCTTGCACTTTCTTTTTGCCTGGCGATATTTTAAGGCTAAAAAATCAACAAATGCGATCAATATCATCGCATGGGTAAGTATTGTAGCCATAATCATCGGAACTGCGGCGCTGGTACTGGTGCTTAGTGTGTTTAATGGTTTTGAGGGATTGGTAAAGTCACTTTATTCCTCATTCTATACTGATTTAAAAGTTTCAGCCTCTTCAGGAAAAATCATTACTGTAACCCAGGAGCAACTAAACAAGTTACGGGGTATTAGCGGTATCCGCAATTTCACATTGGTGGTGGAAGAAAAGGCATTGGTTCAGAATGGAGAAAATCAATCTGTCATACATCTAAAAGGAGTGGATGAAAATTATCGTTATATAACCGGTGTGGCAGATAATATCCTGACAGGACAGTACAATATAGGTACGGCGGATTCTCCTAAAATAATTTTGGGTATTGGTGTGGAAGGGGCCTTGCAGATTAGTTCGGATGCTTATACCACATCATTACGCATACTCCTGCCCCGCAAAGGAAATGCAGAGCAACTTAATATGCTGGAAGATATCAGCAGCAATAATGTTTTATTTTCAGGGTCTTTCAGGATTCAGCAGGATTTTGATAACAAGTATGGAATTACAAATATTGCTTTTGTTAAACAAGCCATGCAAATGGCTGCCAATGAATACAACGGAATTGAGATAGCTGTGACAGATCCTTCCAGAACCGCGGAGATCAAAAAAAAAGTAAAAGAAATATTTGGTGAAACCTACCTGGTGCAGAATAAGTATGAGCAAAACCGGAGTTTGTATTCAATAATGAATGTTGAACGCTGGGTAATATACGGAGTACTGTGTCTCATTTTGGTGGTAGCTGCTTTTAATATGATCGGGGCTTTATCTATGCTGGTGCTGGAAAAGCAAAAAGATATCAGTGTGCTGCATGCTATGGGTGGCAGCAGAGGGTTTATTCAAAAAATATTTTTAAGTGAGGGTCTATTGCTTGCCGTTATTGGCGGTGGAATAGGAATGTTACTGGCTTTAGTTATTGCTTTGCTGCAGATAAAATACCATTTGATACCTCTGCAAGGAGGCTCCTTTCTTATAAGTTACTTTCCGGTACAATTGAAGCTTACCGATTTCCTGCTGGTGGGTGCAACGGTTTTTGTTATTGCACTGCTTGCATCATGGCTGCCATCCCGTAAAGCTGCTTCACAGGACTTTTCTTTAAGAAGTGAATAGTTGATATCAGTAATCTCCCAGTGTTTCTGGTAATTGTGCCAGCGCTTTAGCCAGTTGTTCATCGTTCGGGGCGATGCCATGCCATTCGTGGGTGCCTTCCATAAAATCAACACCTTTGCCCATGGCAGTATGCATCATAATTGCAACGGGTTTTCCTTTACCTGTCAGAGTTTTGGCTTTTTCTAAAGTAGACACCACATCATCCATATCATTGCCATTCATTTCCAGCGTAGTCCATCCAAATACATCGAATTTCTCCTTTATATTACCAAGACCCATTACTTTGTCTGTTGGTCCGTCAATTTGCTGGCCGTTCCAGTCGATCGTGGCAATCAGGTTATCAACTTTATGGTGAGCTGCAAACATTACAGCTTCCCAGATTTGTCCTTCATCCAATTCACCATCGCCATGTAGGGAGAAAACCAGATTATTTTCTCCATTGAGTTTTTTGGTCAATGCAGCTCCTATTGCCACACTCATTCCCTGGCCCAAAGAACCTGATGCAATACGAACACCCGGTAAATGCTCATGTGTGGCAGGATGCCCTTGCAGCCTTGTATTTAATTTTCTGAAAGTGCCAAGTTCTTTGATATCAAAATACCCGGCACGGGCCAATGTTGAATAATAAAGAGGTGAGATATGACCGTTAGATAGTATAAATACGTCTTCTTCCCTGGCATCCATTGAAAAATCAGGATTATGCTTCATTATTTTGAAATAAAGGGCTGTCAAAAAATCAGCACAGCCCAATGAACCACCTGGATGCCCGCTGTTTACACCATGTACCATACGTACTATATCCCTTCTGATCTGTGATGCGATTGCAGTTAATTCTGCCATAAGCTTTGATATTATTAAACTTTTTATACTTTTGTAACTCTAACGCTTCAGAAGCACTGTTGCGCTGCAAAAGTGCATTCTTTTTTGATATAAAATCCAACCGGATTAATCAAACTGCCAACAAATTCAAGTCATCCTGTGGTTTACAATTAATTAATTGAGCTATTCAATAAATAGTAGCGTAATTATTTAGAAACCCGGAAGTTAAAACCTAATTTTGTGACCGATTAAACCTTGCTTAGGATGCTCGATATATTGCTGACTGCTTCTGTTTCTTTCATCATCACTTTTCTGGCTATACCTGTGGTAATACAGGTGGCTGAGAAAAAGAAATTATATGATATACCGGATGAAAGAAAGCTTCACACAAGATTAGTAGCATCATTGGGCGGAGTTGGTATTTTCGGAGGATTCATTTTAGCTTCACTATTATCTATACAAGGGTATCAAAACCCGGAATTCCAGTACTTTTTTGCCGCGGCCATTATAATATTCTTTCTTGGGCTCAAGGATGATATTATGATTCTTTCTGCCAGTAAAAAATTTGTAGGTCAGATTATTGCCGCATCAATACTTATACACCTGGGTGGTATACGTCTGGATAGCATGCATGGTCTTTTAGGTTTTAATGAGTTGCCGGAGGGTTTTGGCCTGGCTCTTTCATACCTTACGATCATTGTAGTAATTAACTCCTTTAACCTGATTGATGGGGTTGATGGCCTTGCAGCCAGTTTGGGAGTGCTGACAATGACTGTTTTTGGCGCTTACTTTTTTGCCATCGATTACCAGGCCTATGCTTTAATGGCATTTGCCATGGCAGGCAGCCTGGTGGCGTTCCTTATTTTCAACCATAATCCTGCCAAGATATTCATGGGTGATTCAGGCTCTCTGATGATTGGATTGATCAATTCGATATTGGTCATCAAGTTTATCAATGTTTCTAATACACCATTTGTGGCAGTACCTGTTCAATCTGCTGTAGCAGTTGGGTTCGCCATATTATTAGTGCCCTTGCTCGATACGTTGAGGGTATTTGGTATCAGGATTTTCAAAGGCAGATCACCTTTTACACCAGACAGGAATCATGTTCATCATTTATTACTTGACAGCGGTCTCAATCATGCTGCAGTAACCTTTACCTGCGTTGGTCTAAATATCGGATTTATCGTATTGGCCTGGACAGGTAAATCAATTGGTCCTAATTATTTATTGTTTATCATATTGGCTCTGTCATTTACCGGACTGGGTGTGTTGTTTTATCGTAATAAATCCAGCCGTAAAATGGTTATTTCTAAAAGGAAAGATGGGGCCACTGAACTTAAGACTCACTCCAAGGTGGTTACCCTGACCAAAGAAACCCCGGCTGCTGGGAATAATTAATCAATCAGCACAACAAATGAATTACTGCCTTTTTTGACCCTGTTGGCAGGTAAATTATTCTGTTTCATTAGCTTTGCCTCCCTGTAACTATTGTAGATAACTAAAAACATACAGCTATGGCAGAAGATATAGCCTCCATTTTTGCAGAAGCAGAAGACCACATGAAAAAGGCAATTAACCACCTGGAAACAGAATTGGTTAAGATCAGGGCCGGCAAGGCCAACCCTCAGATGCTTGACGGGCTGGTGGTAGATTATTATGGTTCACCTATGCCCATAAACCAGGTGGCCAATATCAGTGTGATGGATGCCCGTACACTGAGCATTCAGCCCTGGGAGAAAAATATGCTGCAGCCCATAGAACGGGCAATTATTGCTGCTAATATTGGTATTACTCCGCAAAATGATGGTGCTCTTATCCGTTTGTTCTTACCGCCTCTTACAGAAGAAAGAAGAAAGGAGTTGGTAAAAAAATGTCATGGTGAAGGGGAACATACAAAAGTAGCTATCCGCAATATTAGGCGTGATGCTATTGAGCATATCAAGAGATTACAAAAGAATGGTCTCAGTGAAGATGCTGCCAAGGATGCTGAAGCAGATGTTCAGCAGGTGACGGATAAATATACCGCCGCTGTTGAAAAACACCTTACAGCCAAAGAAAAAGAAATAATGTCCGTTTGATTTTTTCTGGAAACTTATAAGTGTGGGGCAGTACTTATTCAGTGCTGCCTTCTTTTTTTGACTGTTTGTTCGCAAGGTAAACTCCAAGCAAGATGATACATAACCCAATTACCTGCATAATCGTCACTTTCTCGCCATAATAAACGCCCCACAGGATAGCAACAAATGGAATACCGTAAGTAACAAGTGAAGCAAAAAGTCCGCCTGCCCGTTTTACTAATATATAAAACAGAATGGAAGCAGTGGCTGTTCCCAGGATTCCGAGCACACAGCTTGCCAGTGTACCTAATGCATAGGCAGGTTCTTGCAAAGGCAGTTTAAAAAATCCGCTTACCAGCAGTACTATAAGTGATGGTGGTATTAGTCCCGTAAAGGCAATGGTAGCAATCTGGACAGAACTAACCCCCGCCAGTTTATTCTGTACCATGTTTACATTTATACCATAAAGAATAGTGGCTAATATGACGAAACCGGTGTAGGTGAGGTATTCAGGAGGTTTGCTGATATTGGCATACAATAAAAGAAAACTGCCCGCCAGGCCAACAATAACTCCAATCAATTTATTACTGTTGGTTCGGGTTCCAAAGAATAGTGTCCCGGTAAGAATGACAAAGATCGGGGTGAGTGAATTGAGACTACCTGTAAGAGCCCCATCTATTCTTGTTTCAGCTATACAAAATAAGAATGCCGGAAAAAAACTGCCGAGCCATCCGCTGAGCAAAACTGGCCCGATCGATTTTTTGGGAAGGTCTTTTATGGAATAGAAAAGAAACGGAAGCATTACTAATCCTGATGAAAGCATTCGCAATGCAGCTACATGCCAGGGTGACAGGATGGGCTTCATGTCTTTATCATACATTCCCCATTTCATTAAAATGAAGGAACTGCCCCAAATGATACAAAGCAGGATAAAAACAGCCCAGTTAACTATTTTCTTATTCATAGAAATGTGCGCAAAGGTCACAAAATACAGGGAGTTATTACTTTTTATTTTGATGAAAGGTTTCATGTAAATCACAGGGCTGAAATAGTATATTGCATATAGTAAATATTTAATAATGGCAATCAGATTAAGTGAGATTTCAACAAGAGCTCCGGAAGACTTCGACAAAAAACAGGCTAAAGAAAAAACAGCCCGGATGGTGGAAGAACTGGATGAATTGCAAAACCTGCTATTTGCAGAAGGCAAGCATTCAGTCCTTATCGTTATCCAGGGAATGGATGGAAGTGGTAAGGACGGCGTGATACGAAATGTACTGGGTAATATGAATCCACAGGGAGTCACTGTTAAGTCGTATAAAGCCCCCACACCGGAGGAGCTTTCACATGATTTTCTCTGGCGTATACATGCTGCTGCCCCGGGTAAAGGTATGATACAGGTTTTCAACCGGTCACACTACGAGGATATACTGGTGACAAGGGTGCATAAATGGTGTGATGATGAAACGGCAGTTAAACGTATGAGAGCTATCAATGACTTTGAAAAGTTGTTGCAGGAACATAATAACACCCATATCCTGAAGTTTTACCTGCATGTTTCTCCGGAAGAGCAACACGAAAGACTTTCGGAGCGGATGAAGGATCCGGCAAAAATGTGGAAATACAATGAAAAGGATTTTGAGGAGGCGAAATTGTGGGATATTTATATGAGAATGTATGAGGATTGCTTCAATAATTGTAATAATCCTGCGTGGACGATCGTTCCAGCCGATCAAAACTGGTACAAAGAATACATAATTGCATCCAAACTACATTCATTACTTACGGGTTTGAATATGCAGTTTCCGGGTTTAAAAAAGTAATTCGGACAAAAAAATATTTATCACTATTAAAATTTAAAAGTTATGAGTATGCTTAAGGAATTTAAAGAGTTTGCTATGAAGGGCAATGTTATTGACCTGGCAGTGGCGGTCGTAATAGGCGGTGCTTTCGGAGCAATTGTTACTGCAATGGTAGACAAGATATTGATGCCAATAATCGGATCATTGATCGGTAAAAGTTTTGAATCGCTTAGTGCAACGGTTAATGGAGTAAATATTCAATACGGAGCGTTTATACAGGCCGTCGTCAACTTTGTTATCATCGCCTTTTTCCTTTTTATACTGATTAAGGCATTGAATGCTACGAAGAAGAAAGAGGAAGCCGCCCCGGCCGCTCCGCCTCCAACCCCGGAAGACATTCAGTTGTTGAGGGAAATCCGGGATGCCCTGAAGAAATAACTGTGGAAAATGGCCCTTCTGCCGGAAGGCCGTTTTCCCTTAGATTTGCAAAGTCCTGTTGAAAGACAGGACTTTTTTTCTGAATCAATTTTAATAGAAAAGTGCAGAATACTTCTTACCAGATTAAACTACCGCAATTTGAAGGGCCTTTCGACCTCTTGTTGTTTTTTATTGAAAGGGATGAACTGGACATTTACAATATTCCTATAACGAATATCATTAACGATTTTTTGGACTACATCCATAAAAGCGAAGAGCTGAATATTGAACTAAGCAGCGAGTTTATTCTCTTCATCTCTACTTTGATGCGGATAAAGGCCAAGATGCTTTTGCCCCGGAAAGAACTGGATGCCCAGGGTAATGAGATTGATCCAAGGCAGGAATTGGTAAATAAAATACTGGAGTATAAACGCTTTAAGGAAGCTTCAGCACAAATGGCCGAAATGGAAGCCCTCAGGATGCTGATGGTGAAGAGAGGTAATATACACAGAGAATTATCACAGATCGGTGAAGAGGCCGGAGAAGGAACTGAAATACAGAATATCACTCTTTTCAAACTTATGAAGGCCTTTGAAAGAGTGATGCAGAAATACAGTGATCGGCTGAACAAGCCGGTTCATACGGTGGTTCAGTACAATTACACCATGGAGGGCAGCCGTGACCAGATGCTGAACATGGCCAGGGAACATAAGAATGTTTCTTTTGAGAAAATTTTTGATCGTTGCGAAAACAGGGTGCATGCCATATTCCTGTTTTTGTCCTTGCTCGAACTGGTACAGCAGAAATTTTTGAAGATTATGATCGGGGAAGGCAAAAATAATTTCATCATTGAGTACAACGAGCCGGAAAACAGGCTGGCTGAAATGGAAGAACAAAATCAACAATAAATTTTATTAATAAAACGATTAATTATGAAAAGCTTTGCAACTGCTAACTGGAAAGGTTCCGGTAAAGAAGGCGGAGGAACACTGACATCCAAATCAAAAGTGCTGGAAAATACTTCCTATGATTTTAGAAGCCGTTTTGAGGATGGCACTTACACAAACCCTGAGGAACTGGTAGCGGCAGCACATGCCGGCTGTTTTTCAATGAAACTGAGTTTTGTGTTGGGTGCTGCCGGATTTACTCCTGACAGTATTGATACTAAATGCACTATTACATTGGAAAGTGGTACCATCACATCAAGTCACCTTGAAGTGACAGCAACTGTGCCAGGCATTGATGCCGATAAATTTGCTGAATGTGCAGCAGATGCAAAGGCTAATTGCCCGATCAGTAAATTGCTGAATACGGAAATTACCATGGAAGCAAAGCTGGCCTGATACCTGCCTGAATTTTTTTGAAGCCGGTTACTCATATATCCAAAGGAGTACCGGCTTTTTTGATGAGTTGATAATGGATTTCAGTTTTTGCAGGAATGCAGGTGATACCGTAGGGCATCCATTACTCTGGCAGATATCATCTGCTACATCGTTATCAGGTACACAACTGTGGCTATGAAGTACCACAGTTCTTTCCAGCGCATTATTATTGCTACTGTCTAATCCATGCAGTTTATAGGAGTAGCCCCATTTGCCAGTATAAGAACTACCTATTCTGTATTTACCCAGAGATGTACATCCGCTACCTATTTTATTGCTGTATCGTCTTCCCTCCAGCCAATATTCAAAGCAATTGCCGTGTGCTACCAGCCCGGAACTTTCAAGGCTGTCTTTTTTCAGGTTATAAATAAAGAACCTGTTTTGTCCAGAAGCAAGGCTCATATCAATTAAAAAACAGTAATTGTTGTTGTATCCTTTCTGTTTTGTAAATGTTTTAGCCTGACTCACTTTTTCTTCCAGTTTTGCCAGCCACGCTGAATTAGCCCGATACGATTTTTTTGTTTTGGGTAAGTTAATGGCTTTGGTCTTTTTCCAAAAAGCTGTTTTTGGAAACCAGGAAACAGCCAGGCAGCTGAGGAAAATAATCAGTAGCAGTCGGGAAAACTTCATAGTGACATCCGGTTGAGTAATTGCTCAGATACCCGGTTAACGGAAATCCATAAAATCAGATTGGCTGATAAGCGTTAAAGCTTTTGAAAACTTCAGAATCTCCATCCGGCGTATAACTGCACTACATTGTTCCTGGCATCCACTTTGGGAATAAAGTTGGGCCAGTTGGCGGAGGCATTTTTGTTAGCAGCACTAAGACTGATATTTAACCTTGCACCGATAAAAAAACCAAACAGCGGTGATATTTCGGCTCCACCGACTATGCCATAGTCAAACCGGTTAAAGTAATCCAGCAGGTTACTATTACTATTACCCCCTGTGCTGTCTACGTTTGCATTGAGCAGGACGGCAACTTGCCCTCCTGCATGTAGCTGCACCAGTTTAGTGAAGTTGAGTGTGAAAAGCTGGGGCAACAACAGGTAATCTAGGTTTACATTGCCTGTATTGGTGTTTGTTTTGTAATTATAGCCCTGGCGGGAAAGGATTATTTCAGAGCGAAACCCGATTCCATTTCTTTTTTTGGGACCAATATACCCACCCAGCATATAGCCGGTTTTGCTGCTATTGTTTATGTCTGATGCATCTGCAATATTGGCGAAGTTCAGACCTCCTTTTACTCCAATTGAAATGTTCAGTTGCGCAATCCCTGAACAGGAGAGGACAATACCCAACATGAGTAAGGTGTGCCTTTTCATACAAATGGCTTTTGTTCCTTCTAAAGGTAGAATGAATTTTGCAGCCACTAAACAAAAAACCGGCAACATCACATTGCCGGTCTGATAACTTATCGGGTATTCTGAATTATCCGAGTAGTTGATTAACAGTGATTCTTTCTTTCATCATTTCCCTTACTGTATCAGCTATTCCTTGTGCATCATACCCGCATTCCCGGTGCAATTCCTTTGGAGTGCCGTGTTCCACTAGCCTATCGGGTATACCAAGTATTCTTACTTCGTTTTTATAACCATGTTGTGCCATAAATTCAAGAATGGCTGAGCCAAAACCTCCTTTCACTGTTCCATCTTCTACTGTAAGTATTTTTTCATAGCGGCTGCAGGCTTCGTGCAACAATTCTTCATCCAGCGGCTTGGCAAACCTCATATCGTAGTGCGCCGGGTTCAACCCGTCATTTTTGAGTTCTCTTATAGCTGCAGCTGCAAAATTTCCCGGATGGCCAAAAGAGAGGATGGCAATATCTTTTCCATCTTTCAGTTTTCTTCCCTTGCCAATTTCAACTTCTTTCATTTCTGTTTTCCATTCCGGCATTACACCTTCACCTCTTGGGTAGCGGATAACAAAGGGAAGTTTTGTTGATTCTAATTGTGCCGTGTACATCAGGTTACGCAGCTCACTTTCGTTCATTGGCGAACTGATGATCATATTGGGTATACAACGGAAGTAAGCAATATCATAACAACCGTGATGGGTAGGGCCATCATCGCCCACTACACCTGCCCTGTCAAGACAGAATACCACTGGCAATTTTTGTATAGCTACGTCATGTACAACGGAGTCGTATGCCCTTTGCATAAACGAAGAATAAACATTACAGAACACTCTCATACCCTGTGTAGCCATGCCGGCACTCACTGTTACGGCATGTTGTTCTGCTATTCCTACATCAAATGCCCGGTGAGGCATTTTTTCCATCATGAATTTGAGGGAAGAACCGGAAGGCATTGCCGGAGTTATACCAAAAATCTTTTCGTTCTTTTCTGCCAGCTCAATAATCGTATGACCAAAAACATCCTGGTATTTCGGCGGTTGTGGAAGATCGAATTTTTTCTTGTGAATCTCACCTGTTACTTTATCAAATAATCCGGGTGCATGCCATTTGGTCTGGTCTTGCTCGGCCAAAGAATAGCCTTTGCCTTTAGTAGTAATTATATGAAGGATCTTCGGTCCGGGGATTTCACGGAGGTCTTTTAATGTATCCACCAATTTGGCAATGTTATGACCGTCAATTGGCCCGAAATAACGCAGTTTCAATGCTTCAAAAAGATTGGCACTACTGCTAACCATCCCTTTGAGTCCTTCGGCCATTTTATGTGCCATTGAACGGGTAAAATTTTTACCCACGGGTAATTTGCCTAACAGTTTCCACACATCATCTTTCACTTTATTATAAGTAGGAGAGGTGGTGATATCCGTCAGGTATTCTTTCAGTGCACCCACATTAGGGTCAATGCCAATGCCATTATCATTCAAAATAATGAGCATGTCAGCGTCTGCAACCCCGGCGTGGTTCATTCCTTCGAAAGCTAATCCGGCAGTCATAGCGCCATCGCCAATAACGGCCACAACTTTTCTGTCTTTTTCACCTTTGTATTTTGCGGCCATTGCCATACCGAGTGCTGCTGAGATTGAAGTGGAGGAATGGCCTACCCCAAATGTATCATACTCACTTTCACTTCTTTTGGGAAAGCCGCTAAGCCCTTTGTACTTCCGGTTAGTATGAAAATTATCCCGGCGGCCAGTTAGTATTTTATGGCCATAAGCCTGGTGACCAACATCCCATACCAATTGATCGTAAGGAGTATTGTACACATAATGCAGAGCCGTGGTCAGTTCCACCACACCAAGGCTGGCGCCAAAATGCCCGCCATGCACACTCACCACATCAATGATATACTGGCGAAGTTCATCACATAGCTGGTGTAATTTCTCTCTCGGTAATTTTTTTAAATCTTCCGGGGAATCAATGGTTTTCAAAAGCGGTCCTGGTGTGATTTCCATGTAGTTGTTTTGAAAATGTAAAAGTACTGTTTTCCCGCCTATAGCTGTATAGGCTATTTGGCGGACAAAACAATGTTTAACAATGTTCTTACGATAAGGTTTTTGCCTTTCAACGCCGGTTTATAGTTTTTTTTAAGAAACCGGCCCATTTGTCTAACTAATCTGCCACTGGTATATTAGTATATGTTTGCCGGAAGGTATTGATTAGATTTGCTCTATGTGGTTTGGTACTGCCAGGTATTGGTTATTTCAATTGATCGGTTGGGGTGGATTTACCCTGATCAATATTTTCTTTGCCTATTCATTTGATCAGCTCAATACTAAAAAACAGGTAATTGAGGTTCTTGGGCGCCTTGGAATTTTCGTGGCGCTGGGCCTGGTGCTTACTCACCTGATGCGGCTGGTCATTATCAATATCAACCTGCTGCAAAAAAAGCTGGAAAAGCAAATCGGTATTTTCATTCTTATTACATTTATTTTCTCCATAGTCGGCGCATTTTATTATACTCAGGTTTTACAGAAATATAACCTGCTGAATAAAAGAGAGCTTGAATTTTTGAGCAACAAAGTATTGCTCATAGCCAGTGGTGCGTTTTACTTTTTTGTTTATTTCTTTATCTGGAACCTGCTGTATTTTATTTATCACTACGTTACCAAAAGCCGCAAGCAACAACTGGATACATTGCGTCTTGAATCTTTAGTAAAAGAACTTGAATTGAAAACAATCAAGGCGCATATTAACCCGCATTTCATTTTCAATTCACTTAACAGTATCCGGGCATTGGTAGATGAAAACCCGCAAAGGGCCCGAAGGGCAGTTACAGAACTAAGCAATATTCTGCGCAGCAGTATGCAGGTGGAAAAATCTGAAACGGTAACATTAGAAAAAGAACTCAGTATTGTAAAAGATTACCTGGCTTTAGAAAATATGCGGTTCGAAGACAGGCTTCGGATTGAGTATGATATTGACGAGGACACCCTTAACCAGCCAGTGCCACCCATGATGCTGCAAACGCTGGTAGAAAATGCCATCAAACATGGCATCAGCCGTCAGATAAATGGCGGGGTCGTGAAAGTCATCTCCGATTTTAAAGGAGACTGTCATGAACTGATCGTACAAAATACCGGGCAGCTAAATGGCAACCTGAATGCCGAAGGGTTTGGATTGTCGAGTACAGTTAACCGCCTAAATCTTTTATACGGCGATAAAGCAACTTTTGATATCAAGCAAATCAATGGCTCCCTGGTGGAGGCAAAGGTTTGTTTACCTGTATCTGTTCATTAAATTATAACAAATGCGAGCAATTATTATCGATGACGAACGCCTGGCCAGGACCGAATTAAGGAAATTATTACAGGATTACCCGGAAGTAGAGGTAATAGATGAAGCTACCAATGCCGATGAAGGTCTTAGTAAAATTGAGAGCCAGCAACCAGATCTTATTTTCCTGGACATACAAATGCCCGGAAAAACAGGCTTTGATCTGCTGGCCCAACTGGACAGGGCACCGCAGGTGATCTTTACAACAGCTTACGATGAATTTGCATTAAAAGCTTTTGAAGTAAATGCATTGGATTACTTGCTGAAGCCGATTGAGCCGAAGAGACTGGCGGATGCTATTCAAAAATTAAATAGTGGTGAGGGAAGGGAAACCCGGTCAGAAGCAGAACACACCAATAACAGTATATTATCTGAAAATGACCAGGTATTTGTAAAAGACGGTGAACGCTGCTGGTTTGTGAAACTGAGTGATATTCGTTTGTTTGAAAGTGTAGGTAATTATGCCAAAGTTTTCTTTGGCTCTAATAAACCGCTTATTCTAAAGTCGCTGAATGCGTTGGAAGAAAGGCTGGATGAAAAAACCTTTTTCAGGGCAAACCGGAAGCACATTGTAAACCTGCGAATGATTGATAAGATCGAGCCTTATTTTAACGGCGGTTTATTGCTGGAACTGAAAGGCGGTGAAAAGATTGAAGTAAGCCGCAGGCAGACAGTAAAGTTTAAAGAGATGATGAGCCTCTGAGAGAATGATCAATGAATTTTCTATTTAAATAAGAATGATGATCAAAAAACTAATTACGGGGTTGTTGGCAGCAGCAACCTTTTTTTTGTTGTTAACGGGTTGCAAAAGCTCTGGCCAGGCACAACAGTCAGCAGGTATTGGCGACGAAATTATTAATGTAAAAGAGGTAGAACGGATTGAAAAAGTACTTGCCTCTGATGATATGCGGGGAAGAAGAGCATTTACACCGGACATAGATAAAGCAGCTGATTTCATAGCTGCTGAATTTAAAGCTGCAGGCCTTGGCACTTTAAATAACACTGGCAGCTACAAGCAGGAGTTTGCTATGGTTCGTACCAAACATGTATCCAGTTCTGCTACATTGGATGGCATAGCATTGGATCCAAAGAATATCCTGGTGATCACCTGCCAGCCGAAGTTGAAGATTACTGAACAATCTGGTTACGAAAAAGTGACGATCAAAGCAGGAATGACCCTGCAGAACGAAGCAAGGAAATATGCCCGATCCAATAAAAATCTTATAGTGCTGGTTGATAAAAGTTATACTAACAGTTTTGGAAATCTTTCAAGACTTCGGTCTACCCTGTTTAAAACAGAGAATACGGTGGTATTTGTACTGGCAGATGCTGAGCCGACCAGTTATGTAATTGAATCCACTCATGAAATTACGGAGCAGAAGCTGACTAATGTAGTAGCTGTTTTGCCCGGTAAAAGTCTCAAAAACGAATATGTGGTGTTTTCGGGCCATTATGATCACCTGGGAGTGGGCAAACCTGTTGATGGCGATTCTGTTTTTAACGGCGCCAATGATAATGCAGCAGGTACAACAGGTGTTATTATGCTGGCAAAATATTTCAAACAGCAGAATAAGAATGAACGGACGCTGATATTTGTGGCTTTTACAGCAGAAGAAGTAGGAGGATTTGGTTCACAATATTTTTCCCGCCAGTTGAATGCAGACAAAGTTGTGGCCATGTTCAATATTGAAATGATCGGTACAGAAAGTAAGTGGGGAAAGAACTCCGCTTATATTACCGGTTATGATAAAACAGATATGGGTACCATCATGGCCAAAGACCTGCAAGGTACCGGCTTCACTTTTCACCCTGATCCTTACCCTGCCCAGCAATTGTTTTATCGTTCAGATAATGCCACTTTAGCAAGACTCGGAGTACCGGCGCATACTATTTCCAGTTCCAAGATGG
>CAZWIM010000020.1:0-54194 GCA_964634265.1 uncultured Chitinophaga sp.
AAAAAACAATGCCTATTGAGCAGATGAGTTTTGATGAGGCAGCCGAGCTGGCTTATTTCGGTGCCAAAATTCTTCACCCTGCTTCCATATGGCCGGCGCAAACGTATAAGATACCGGTAAGGCTGCTGAATACCATGCAGCCGGAAGCCAAAGGAACACTCATCACTGAAGAAGCGGGCAGTGTGGGAGTAAAGGCAGTAGCAGCAAAAGATAATATCATTGCAATCCGTATCAAAAGCAGCCGGATGTTGCTGGCCTATGGTTTCCTGCGCAAAATTTTTGAAGTATTTGAGAAATATCGCACCCCTATAGATATGATCACTACTTCAGAAGTGGCTGTTTCACTAACAATTGACAATGATGCAAACCTGAAAGAGATATTGAAAGAACTGGGGCCTTTTGGTACAGTAGAGGTGGACAAGAATCAGACGATTATTTCTGTGGTGGGTAATGAAATTTCCCAAACAGAAGACATGGTGAAGAAATTGTTTGGGTCTATTATGAATATCCCTGTCCGAATGGTAAGCTATGGCGGCAGTCCGCATAATATTTCCCTGCTGATAGCAGCTGAAAATAAGACAAAGATGCTGCAGCAATTGAATAAAGGAATGTTTGGGCTTGATTAATATTTGTACTAACAATTGGTAGTGTGCAGGAATAAACATTTGTTAATGTAATTTTAGTCACAAGAAATAAAATTGTCAGTCGTTACATTTATTCAATAATCACACACCAATGCGATTTTTCTCTGTGCTGCTGGCTGGCTTCCTTATAATGTCAATTAATGGCTGGGAGACAGATTTTGAAGCAGCTAAGCAAAAGGCTAAAACAGAACATAAGCTTATCCTGGTCAGTTTTTCAGGCTCTGATTGGTGTGTGCCTTGTATCCGGTTACATAAAGATCTGTTAGAACTACCTGCTTTTGTAAATTTTGCGGATAGTAACCTTGTTATGGTAAAAGCCGATTTTCCCCGGCTTAAAAAGAACCAGCTTGCCAGGGACCAGCAAAGAAGGAATGAGCAATTAGCTGAATTATATAATCCGAGGGGGATTTTTCCCTTAACCCTCCTGCTTGATCCTGAAGGTAAAATTCTTCGCAGTTGGGAGGGAAACCCTGAACTTACCCCTGTTCAGTTTATTGGCCAGATAAAAGCTGTCGGCGATGGAGCAAAATAAAAGCCTGGCAATATCGTCCCGGGTTTTTAAAAGAGTGCTCAGGCTCATGGGCAACCGCTTTGAAATTACAGTTACCAATACTTCCGAAGAAAAAGCTCACCTACATATTGACGCTGCTGTCAACGAGATCAGCAGAATTGAAAAACTCCTTACTACATTTTCAGACTCCAGTCAGACCAATCTTATCAACCAATTTGCCGGCATCAAACCTGTACAGGTTGACCGGGAAGTTTTTGACCTGATAAACCGTTCCAAGAGGATTTCAGCCCTCACACAAGGAGCATTTGATATTACTTATGGTTCTGTTGATAAAAGCCTTTGGAATTTTGACAGGACAATGACTTCGCTTCCTGACGCTGCCACTGCAAGAGAAATGGTACGGCTGATCAATTACCAGCATGTGATACTGGATCAAGAGAAGAGTACTGTTTTCCTAAAGGAAAAAGGTATGCGAATTGGGTTTGGCGGCATTGGAAAAGGGTATGCCGCTGAAATGGCAAGGGCTCTTCTGAAAAAAAGAGGCGTGGAAAGCGGAATTGTAAATGCTTCCGGTGATCTGACCGCCTGGGGATATCAGCCTGATGGGAAACCCTGGACGATTGGGATTGCTGATCCGGATGCTGCCCGTCACCCTTTTTCTTTTTTGGATATTACGGATATGGCAATTGCTACATCTGGTAATTATGAAAAGTATGTAATGATAAACGGAAAACGATATTCACATACAATAAACCCAAAGACGGGGTTGCCTGTAAGTGGTATCAAGAGTGTTACAATCATAAGTCCGAATGCAGAGATTGCTGATGCTATGGCAACACCCGTCATGATTATGGGTATTAAAGCGGGGCTGGATATGATCAACCAGGTTAAAGGACTTGCCTGCATTATCATTGATGACAATGGTAAAATATTTACTTCAAAAAACATAAACCTGAAATGAAAAAGAAACCACATGGCCGGAATGCAACAGGTATTACTGTAGCTGCTTGCATTGCCATTACAGGAGTTGTTTCCTGTACTACAGTAAAAGAGTACCAGAAGAATAAATTAAATGATGGAGAAATGACTTTAAGCTCCCGTAAAGTTGAAAAAACAGAGATGAGTTTTCAGACTTACAGGGAAGGCGCATCAGGAGCCAATGGTGGTAAGACAGGTGGTGGCTGCGGCTGCAATTAATTATTTCATTATTTAAATCACCGTAATGAAAAAAATATGTTTATCAGTCGCAGGAATATTCCTAACACTATTTTCAGCATTCGCACAGGCTTCGGCACCGGATTCAAGCCAATATAAAAGCCGGAAGCTGACTTTTGAAGAAGCCAATCTCGTTTCCAGTTATTACCGGCAGGATGGAAATAATTCTGCTGTTACCGGAGGACTTGGGACAGAAAAGCTCAATGATTTTTCAAACACCATTGACGTAAAGTTTACAAGGTGGGGTAAGAAGGATCTTAAACATACCTTTGACTTTGAAGTTGGAATTGATCATTATACATCGGCTTCTTCGGATAATGTTAACCCGCAGACTATATCCGGCGCTTCTTATGCAGATACCCGTATTTATCCCTCAGTGAACTGGTCTGCAGAAAATGAAAAAAAAGGAACTACTATCGGTGCGGGATTATCTTTTTCTACTGAATTCGATTACCAGTCAGTGGGTATTAATGCACTCTTTGGAAAAAAGACAAATAACCGTAATGGCGAGTTTATCGCAAAGGCACAGGCTTATTTTGACCAGGTTAAATACATTCTGCCTGCGGAGTTGCGTCCCGGAGGTGGTGGTAATCCACAGGATGAGGAAGATGATTACCCATCTAAATCCAGGAATTCATTCAGCGGTTCTTTGTCATACTCACAAATTGTTAATCAGCGGCTGCAACTGATGGTCATTGCAGATTTGGTTTACCAGCAAGGCTATCTTGGATTGCCTTTTCACCGGGTTTACCTGAATAACAGCAGTGTAGTGGTGGAAAATCTTCCCGGTACAAGATTAAAGATACCGCTTGGATTCAGGGCGAATTATTTCCTGGGGGATAAAGTTGTATTGAGAAGTTTTTACCGGTATTATAGCGATGATTGGGGACTTAATGCGCATACAGTTCAGTTGGAATCTTCAGTTAAAATAACTCCTTTCTTTTCATTGACCCCATTTTACCGGTATTACACCCAATCGGCAGTTGATTATTTTGCTCCTATATATGTGCATAAACAAACAGACCAGTATTTTACAAGCAACTATGATCTTTCAAAGTTAAACAGTAATTTTTTTGGCGGAGGTTTCAGGATTTCTCCCCCTAAAGGTGTCTTCGGTATCAAGCGACTAAGCATGCTGGAACTCCGTTATGGGCATTACTCAAGGACTAATGGGCTGAAATCTGATATTATATCAATAAACCTGAAGTATAAATAACCACATGGTTTATGAATAAAGCCGGTATTTCATTACCGGCTTTATTATTTGAATTGATTTTTTGGAATGATGCTTAGTCAATATGTTCCAAATCTTCCTCCTCACCACCTAAAGTATAAATAGCGATTGCGCCATTGCCTCCGTTAAATCCTCCAAAGAATGGGGTCTTGATAACTTTGATAATGGCAATATCAGCTGTATTCAATGAATTTAGATAATCGGCCGGAACAGGCATTTCATCAACATAAATACCCGGAACACCTCCGCGGATGACAGGAATCCTTGCTCCTGATTTTGATTTATAAACCTGTAGCCCGGCAACCCTTCCTTCAAGCCAGTCGAGGATATTCAGCCAGGACCTTGCCCCCATATTATTAGCTACTTCAATAATGGTTCCTTCAGTGCTTTGGAACAAGCCGCTGCAATAAAGGTCATTTAGTTCTTGAGAGAAATTAAAAGGGCGGTCTGCTCCTTTGTAAGATTGTGCGGAAACAGGGAGTGAGAATAAACCGATAAAAAAAATTATTGCTATTCGTTTCATAACCACATCCTCCTGTATGTAAGTTACAACGAATTGCTGTTAGCAGATAGTTAAGAAAAACAAAGGCCCTGCAATTACAGGGCCTTCTTAAAAGTAGATTGAATAAACGGTTTCTAGATTATCAGCAATGCATCGCCATAACTGAAGAACCGGTATTTGTCTTTGATTGCTTTTTTATAAGCTTCCATAGCCAGTTCGTAGCCGGCAAAAGCACAGGTCATAATCAGCAGGCTGGTTTTGGGTAAATGAAAGTTGGTTACCAGTGAGTCTGCAATATTGAACTCATAAGGCGGATGAATGAACATGTTCGTCCAGCCCTCAGAAGGCTTTAGTAATTTCTGCGCAGTAAAGGACGATTCCAGTGCCCGCATGGTGGTAGTACCGATAGAGCAGATACGGTGACCATACTCTTTGGCCCTGTTTACAATTTTACAAGCCGTTTCATCGATGTGGTAATATTCCGCATCCATTTTATGCTTGCTCAGGTCTTCCACTTCAATGGGACGGAAAGTGCCGAGCCCTGTATGCAGGGTTACTTCTGCAAAACGAACACCTTTAATTTCAAGGCGTTTGATCAGCTCACGGCTAAAGTGCAAACCGGCAGTCGGGGCAGCTACCGCACCTTCATGCTTGGCGTATACGGTCTGGTATCTTTCTTTATCTTCTTCGTCTGGTTTACGTTTGATGTATTTGGGTAATGGGGTTTCACCCAGCTTTTCCAGTTGCGCCCTGAAATCTTCTTCGCTTCCTTCCCAGAGAAACCGGATGGTACGGCCGCGGCTGGTGGTATTATCAATTACCTCTGCTACCAGGTCTTCCTGGTCGCCAAAGTATAGTTTGTTGCCAACCCGTATCTTTCTTGCGGGATCAACGATCACATCCCAAAGGCGGTTAGGTTTATTCAGTTCACGGAGCAGAAATACTTCGATTTTGGCACCGGTTTTTTCCTTGCGCCCATACATACGGGCAGGAAATACTTTAGTGTTGTTTACTACAAAACAATCCTTGTCATCAAAGTAGTCAATAATATCCCGGAAATGTTTGTTTTCAATTTCACCGGTATGACGGTTTACGACCATCATGCGGGCATCTTCACGTCTTTTGGTAGGTGTCTGGGCGATCAGGTTCAACGGGAGATCGAAACGGAATTGAGAAAGCTTCATGTGTATTTAGGGTTTATATCAATAGTCGTTGACACAAACCTGGCAGGAATATTTGCCGGGAGATGATCCTAAATCCGGCCTTACGGCGCCGGGTTTGGTCAGTGAGACTGTTTATAAGGCGGGCAAAAGTACACTATTCGTGGCCAAAATCCCGTTTATATTTCCAGAATATTTTCACAGTCGGGCCTGTGGGTTAAGTCACTGACTTTCAAAATAATTTTATGCTTTTCAATGGCCTCCGGCATCTTACATTTGTTTACATCAAAATCAAAACCCGGCAATAACCGGCACTCAATCTTTATGAAGCGTTTTGCATCTGTTTTTGCTTTGTTAGCCTTATCCTTCTTTTCTGTTCATGCACAGCCTGTTATCAAGGCTAAAAAATACCCCAGTCTTTTGTGGGAAATTACTGGTAAGGGACTAAAAAAGCCTTCCTACCTGATAGGCACTATGCATGTAAGTAGTAAACTGGCTTTTAACCTGCCTGACTCATTTTACTATGCCATACGAAATGCCGAAGTAGTAGCACTTGAAACAAACCCCGAAACATGGCAGGATGACCTGAATAAGTATGACCTCTCCGGCGGTAAATCCTATACTGATGGATATAAGTACAGCCTTTATTCATCCATGCCATCTGATTACCTGTCAATCAATACACTGAAATTTTTCAAATATGACAACAAGATTGAAAAAGCTTTATATAGCAATCCTTCCACTATCAACAGTTTGCTGTACCGGACTTATGGCAATGAGTCCAGCGATTTCGAAGAAGACACCTATCTCGATATGTATATTTTTCAGTGTGGTAAGAAATGGGGCAAAAAAGTTACTGGTGTAGAAGATTATGGAGAGAGTATGAAACTAATGGCAGAGGCTTATAGGGACGGAGCTAAAGACAAAAACAGGAAAGAAAGAAGCTATGGTGATGCCGGGGATGAATACAGTGAAGAGAAGCTGGAAGAAGCCTATCGCACCGGCAATCTTGATCTGCTGGATTCAATAAATAAATACAACAGCGAGTCGGCCGCTTTTGATGAGAAATTTTTGTACCGGCGTAATGAGATACAGGCAAATTCAATTGACTCAATTATTGCAAGTGGCTCGGTCCTGTTTGTAGGTGTAGGGGCTGCACATCTTCCCGGGGAAAGAGGAGTTATTGAAATACTGCGCCTAAAAGGATATAAACTTCGGCCTGTAAAAATGGGAGAAAGAGCCAGCAAAGAAAAGGAACTGGTTGATAAAATACGAGTGCCGGTAACTTTTCGTACAGAATCAGCACCTGATGGTGCCTATAAAGTGGATATACCGGGAACCTTTTATAAAATGGGTGATGATATAGCCCAGGATCAGCGGCAATATGCTGATATGGCCAATGGAAGCTATTACATGGTAACAAGGATCATGACCAATGCCTGGATGTGGAATCATAATGAGGAGGATGTATATAAGAAAGTGGATAGCCTTCTTTATGAAAATATCCCGGGAAAGATCATTTCGAAAATTGCTATTACTAAAAGCGGATATAAAGGATTTGATATTACTAACCGGACCCGCAGGGGTGACCTGCAGCGGTACAATATTTTTATTACACCTTTTGAAATTATGTTTTTCAAGATGAGTGGTAATGGCGATTATGTAAAACTGGGTGATGAGGCAAAAAAGTTCTTTGGCAGCATACAATTGAAGGAATATAAAAACGGCGGATCCTATAAAAGATATTCACCCTCTTACGGCGGGTTTGCTGTTGACCTGCCACATGAACCATATGTAGGTAACGATGGCAGCTGGATCTATGATGCAGAAGATAAAGCAGCCGGAATAAACTACCGGGTGGTTCGTTCAGATATTCATAACTACAGGTTTGCGGAGGAAGACAGTTTTGATCTTGGCCTGATGGATGAAAGTTTTATGGCTTCTGAATTTATAGATACCCAGTTATTGCGTAAGCAAACGAAATATAAGGGCTATCCGGCACTGGATGGTAAATACAAAGACAAATCGGGTAATATCTATCTCACAAGGTTTATCATTCAGGGACCTCATTATTATTCACTCATTGCCTATGGCAAAGAAGAGAAGCCGGTGGTACAGCAATTTTTCAATTCATTTGAGTTGAAGCCGCTGACGTACGGAGAAGCGAAAATTCATAAGGACACATCCCTTTATTACACAGTTGCAACTCCTTATTTTCCTAAAGAGGAAAAGATAAAGATTGATGTGAAAGAGTATAACTATTTTGGCGCCGGTGATGAAGAAGAGGAGGAAGAGTCAGAAGATGACCTGCTGGAAAGTGGTGCGTACCGTAATAAGATTATTGCTAATGATTCCACCGGCGAGAAAATCTTTATTTCGTTTTACCGGTCTCCCCGTTATTATTATGTAAAGGACAGCGCAAAGCTTGACCTGGATAACGAGCTTTCAGTGCAAGGTTCCATCAAGGGTGATTCTAACTGGGTGGTAAGGTGGAAAAGTAAATCTGAGCTGCCCAATAAGTTTAAAGTATGGGAGGCTATCATAACGGAAAAAGGCAGCAGCAGGATTGTTCATTCCAAATCATTTTATAAAGACGGAATCGGTTTTTCTCTGATCAGACAATCTGATACACTGTCTGCACCAAGCGAATTTGTAAAACAGTTTTTTGAGTCGTTCACACCTGCAGATACACTTAAGGGAATTAATCCTTTGGAGAAAAAATCTAAATTATTCTTTGGGGATTTTATGAGCAGTGATACGGTATTGCGCAAGAGAGCGGTTAAACATATCGGGGACATAGATCTTGATTCATCAGATCTTCCGATCTTAAAGAAGGCAATCAGCTGGCTGAACTGGAATGACAAGAAATACCTTGATACAAAGAAAGAATTTATCAATAAACTGGGCGGGATAAAAACAGTTGGTTCGGCTCAATACCTGAAAGAGCTTTATTATGCCCTGGATGATACGGTGCAGTTGCAATATGCTGTACTGGAGAATCTTCTCCAGCATAAAACTAATTTTGCCTATTCAATTTTCAGGGATATTGTTAATGCAGAACCTCCGGTACTTGATTTTGCCACCACCGATTATTCACCTTACGAAGCTTTCAGGTATTTGAATCTTTACCGGTCCGGGAACTTTAGTTATACAAACGGCAGGTTCCTGGATGAGCTTTCAGATTCTTTAAAGCTGACAAAGACGATCCTGCCTGATCTGTTACCATTGCTAAACCTTGAAGATTATAAAAGCAGTATCATGAAACTGCTTGGACAAATGGTGGATAGTAATCTGGTAAGGCCCGGTGATTATGAAATGTATTTTAGTAAATTCCTTATCGAAGCCAAGCAGGAATTGAAAAAACAAGCTATCGCAGAAAAGAAGAAAGCAATTCAAAAGGCGGAAGAAAACAAGACAGATAAAAAGCCTTTTTCCTATTTCAGGTCTGGTGATGAAGAGGATTATGGTAATGAAGACCTGAATCTTTATGCTACATTGTTGCTGCCATTTTGGGAAACTAATATTTCCGTACAGCCTCTTATCCAGCAAATGTTGAGGTCAAATGACAAAAGACTGAAATATAACACCATGCTATTATTGCTTGACAAGAACAAGCCTGTGCCTGATACATTATTTGGGTATTTCAGCAAATTGGATGAATACCGGTATGAGTTGTATTCGGATTTGAAGAAGAGGAAGAAGCTGGATAAATTTCCTTCAGCAAATCTTAATCATCTTGACCTTGGAAAAAGTGCATTATTGAAAAGCGAGTCATATGATAAGCCCGATTCAATTGTATATATTGACAGGCTGCAGGCAGAGTACAAGGGTAAGAAAGGCTTCATTTACTTTTATAAGTACAAGGCTAAGAAAGATGATCTGACGTGGAAGCTGGCAACAGTTGGGTTGGTGCCGGCTGAACCCACTCAATTTGAATTCGAGGATAGCAGCAGTATTAAGATACCCTTTTTTAATTCGCCATTACTTCCTTCATACAGGTTTAATTATAACAGGTACAATTTTACAGAGCTTACGGATACAAAGATCAAAGATGATGAGCCATTGAATAAGCAGCTCAACAAGGAGTTAAAAAAGATGCTCTATTCACGGAGAAAAAGTGCAAAGGAATTCTATGGGAAGGATAATAACCGAAATGATTATGATTATTAGTCTGTTATTCCCTTTGGTATAGCAGCGATGAGGTTTTTTGTATACGCTGATTGTGGATTAAAATATATTTCATCAGCCGGGCCACTTTCTTCAATCATTCCTTTGTTCATGACCATGATGCGATCGCTGATATAGCGGACAACTGAAAGGTCATGTGAAATAAAGATAACAGTAAAGCCAAACTCCCTTTTCAGGTCATTGACGAGGTTCAGCACCTGTGCCTGAACACTTACGTCAAGGGCGGAAACAGATTCATCGCAAACGATAAAAGATGGATTTAAGGCTAAGGCACGGGCAATAACAATCCTTTGCCGCTGTCCTCCGCTGAATTCATGCGGATAGCGGTTGTAGTGTTCTGCCTTCAGGTTCACTTTTTCCAGTAATGCTGTTACTTTTTCCTTACGCTGTTTATCACTGGTAAATAAACCATGTACTTTCATTGGCTCTGCAATGGCTGAACCGATAGTAAGTCTTGGGTTTAAGGAAGAATAGGGGTCCTGGAAAATTATCTGGATTTCTTTCCTGAGTGAATGAAGCTCATTTTTGTTTCTTGCCGTCAGGTTGGCACCATTGTACATTATCTTGCCGCTGGTAGGTTCTATGAGGCGAAGCAGTGTCCTGCCGAGTGTAGTCTTGCCACAGCCACTTTCACCAACTAATCCCAGTGTTTCTCCTTTGTACACATCAAAGCTGACACAATTTACCGCTTTGGTAAATTCATGAGTTTTCCCAAGTAATGATCTCCTGGCAGGAAACCAAACGGAGAGTTGCTGTGCCGACAAAAGCACCTCTGTTTTTGTTGCTACAGTTGATGAGATAGTTTTTGCTAAATCCTGTTTTATCGGTTCTGTTTTCAGCTCTTCCATAAAATCACTGACGACAGGCAATCGTTTTCCTCTTTCATGGTTAACAGGCCTGCAGGCCAGCAAGGCTTTTGTATACGGATGCCGGGGGTTATTAAAAATATTCTTTACAGTATCTTGTTCTGCGATTTCACCTTTATACATCACAACAGCCCGGTCGGCAATCTCTGCCACTACGCCCAGGTCATGTGTAATGAAGATAACACCCATGGCGGATTGTTTCTGTAGTTCTTTGATGAGCTGAAGAATTGTTTTTTGAACTGTTACATCAAGAGCGGTGGTTGGCTCATCACAAATTAACAGCGCCGGTTCACAACTCATAGCCATGGCAATCATCACTCTCTGCTTTTGACCGCCACTGAGTTGATGAGGATACCTGTTGAAAATGGCCTTTGGGTCAGGCAGCCTGACCTTTTCAAACCACTCGATGGTTTTTTGCCTTGCTTTTTCCTTTGCTATTTTTTTATGTAATAAAATGGCTTCCATTACCTGGTCCCCGCAGGTTAGAACCGGGTTAAGAGAGGTCATCGGTTCCTGGAATATCATGGTGATCTTATTGCCCCTGATATCCTGCATCTCATAACGGTTACGGCGTAGCAAGTTGATATTTTGCTTCCCGTCTTCTGAAAAGATGATTTCACCGCTGCTGTAGCGGGCAGGAGGAGAGGGTAGCAGTTGTAATACAGAAAGTGAAGTAACTGATTTTCCCGAACCAGATTCGCCAACCAGTGCTACTACTTCTCCTCGATTAACAGTAAAGGAAATGTTTTTTATAGCATTCGAAATACCAGATTCAGCAATGAAATCAACCGACAGATCATTTATGCTTAACAGGGGCTGCATTATTTTTCAACCACTTTAATGTTTAATGACCTCGGCGGAGTAGGGTAATACGCCATACAAACCACACATTCTTTTGGTTTGGCAGTATCTATTATAAAGTAAAACTCATCGCCTTGTTTAATAGCAGAAGGAAAATCACAGGGACTGCCAAGCCTGAATACATTGGTGTAACTTTTATTCGTAACCTCATCTGTCCAACTGGCTGAAATTTTTGCGGTATCGATTGTGCCTTCGGTAATGCGGATAGTATAGTTCATACAGATGCCTGCAATTTCCAGCTTGCCTTTATACTTTTCAGTAGTCTTCTTATCATTACAATTACTGGCCGAAAGGGTCAATACAGTTAAGCCGGACAAAAGCAGGAATAATTTCATTCGAACAATACTTTAAAATTTAAGGTGTCTTACTGTTTGACCGTCATTGATAAGCTCTTTCAATGAGTCAATACCAATTTTAAGATGTCTTTCCACAAACATCGCTGTAACCGCTTTGTCACTTTCCTCAGTTTTAACTCCTTCGGGTATCATGGGCTGATCGCTTACCAGTAATAATGCACCGGTAGGTATTTTATTGTAGAAGCCAACGGTGAAGACTGTAGCTGTTTCCATATCAATGGCATAAGCCCTGATTTTTTGCAGGTATTCTTTGAACGGTTCATCATGTTCCCAAACACGGCGGTTAGTAGTGTATACTGTACCGGTCCAATAATCAACTTCATACTCTCTGATAGTGGTGGAGACTGCTTTTTGTAATGCAAACGCAGGGAGTGCGGGAACTTCTGCCGGGAAATAGTCATTAGAAGTACCCTCGCCTCTGATGGCTGCAATGGGGAGGATAAGATCCCCCAATTTATTTCTTCTTTTCAGACCGCCGCATTTGCCAAGGAACAAAACTGCTTTGGGCTGTATTGCTGATAATAAATCCATAATGGTAGCAGCGGTGGGGCTTCCCATACCAAAGTTGATGATAGTAATATTCTGAGCCGTGGCGCATTGCATGGGTTTGCCCTCGCCTATTACCGGCACATTATTCCACTCGGCAAACATTTTCACATAGTTGCTGAAATTGGTGAGCAGAATATACTCTCCAAAGTTTTCCAGGTGTTCTCCCGTATAGCGGGGCAACCAGTTCTGTACTATTTCTTCTTTTGTCTTCATACTGACAAATTTAATCATTTACATTTGAAGCATGGTTGTAATTAACTATCCAGAGCCTGCTTTTCGCTTACGCAAAAAAGGCGAAACGGAAGAGATTTTCGACCCTCTGCGTAAAAAGTGGATCGTTCTTACACCAGAGGAATGGGTCAGGCAGAATTTTCTTCAGTACATGGTTTCAGTTAAAAAATATCCGGCTTCATTAATAGCAGTTGAAAAGGAGTTAAAACTCGGAGAACTGAAAAAGAGATTTGATATCCTTGTGTACGACAGTCGCCATGAACCCTGGCTGATGGTGGAATGTAAAGCAATGGATATTCCGCTGGATGAAGAAGTGTTACAACAGGCTTTAAGGTATAATATAAGCATACCTGCTTCTTTCATTGTTATTACCAACGGCAATCATACCATAGGTTGGCAAAGAGGAGAGACTGGCCTTCACGAAATAAATATGTTGCCGGATCATAAATAAAAAAGCCATTTGAATTCAAATGGCTTTGAGAATATTATTGGCTTCGATTTATTTATCAAATACTTTCTCGTCAACCGAAACATTCAGTTCAACATTGTTCAGGGTAATGGTTTGAAAATCCTGGCCCATAATTTTTTGTGAACGGGTCATAGCGATTTTTATTCCACCAAATTCTTTAAAATTGCTATAATAAGTATCAACGTCTACTGTCTGCCCCTGCATCTCACGGCTGCTCACAGACTTCAGCAACATATTGTCCGAGCTGCTGATATAGAAAGTAGTTATTTTTCCATCATCCTTACTTGTCAGTTTTATTTTATGGGCTTTGATGCCTTCCACATCTTCCTGTCCCTGTAGTTCTACCTGGTGGCCTCTTGCTTTATAATCCATCAGGCTGTTGCTAAGGCTTGCCTGGGCTTTATAGTCCAATAATTCAGCTCCTTCAACATCTGTGGCAGTTTCAGCACCGCCAAACGGATTGATTTTCCATCCTTTCCCATCTTTGTAACTATTCACTACTGACTGGCCCATCACTTCTACATCAATACGGAATGCTTTTCCATTTATTACCTGGATGGTAATTGGAAGATCCATGCCCTGCAAGGTGGCAATACCAGTCATTTTAGCGGATTTTACGTTATTGAAAGCATCCAGTCCACCCATGGCAGCACTGTATTTGCTGATCACTTCATCGGCTGTTTGTGCCTGTGCTGAAAGAAAAGCGAAGCCAAGTAAGGCTGTTAAGAATCGTTTCATGGTTTTTTGATTTTTGATAGGCAAAGGTAAGAGAATTAGGAAGAGTAGTTTAAATCCAATCTTTAAACATGCTAGTCATCCAATTTGAGCTGCCTTGTATAATATACTTTTTGACTTCTATATAAAGAAAATCCCACCAGCTTATGCAAGTGGGATTTTGAAATAGTAAGCAATTGGTTTGATTATGGGAAAATACCCAGTTCAGCGTAAGCAGTAGCTACTTTATTGATAGCGACTACATAAGCTGCTGTACGCATATCAGGTATTTCGGGTGTTTCTTTCCATGTTTTCATGATCTCACGGGTAGCATTGATCATTGTTTCTTCCAGGCCACTGTATACGAGGTCAACTTCGTCTGGTCCGTGCATGATCAGCTCTCTTTCATTATCACTTACCTTTTTACCACTCAACTCTTCCATTTGGGAGAGTATCCGTGTATTCAGATTTTCTGTGAAGCGTTTTTCCAGTCTTCCATAACGTACATGGCTAAGATTTTTCAGCCATTCAAAATAGGAAACAGTAACACCACCTGCATTCAGGTACATATCCGGTACAACCAGTATTCCTTTTTCAGTAAATACTTCATCGGCTTCCGGAGTCAGAGGCCCGTTAGCTGCTTCTCCTATGATTTTAGCTTTTACACGGGGTGCATTTTCACCATCAATTACATTTTCCAGTGCTGCCGGTATCAGGATGTCACACTCCATTTCCAGGGCATCAGAGCTCTTGGCAAAATTGTTGGCGCCCGGGAAATTCAGAATCGAGCCTGTTTTTTTACGGTGCTGGAAAACTTCATCCACATCCAGTCCTTTATCACTCCAGATGGCACCTTCATATTCAGCGAGAGCAATGATCTTAGCACCTGCGTCATGGAAGAATTTAGCGGAGTGATATCCTACATTACCTAAGCCCTGTACGATTACTTTTTTGCCTTCTACACCGGTAGTAAGTCCCAATTTGCTCATTACATCAGGCATATTACATACTTCACGAAGACCAAAAAATACTCCAAGCCCGGTAGCTTCACGGCGGCCACGAACACCGCCTTGTGAAATTGGCTTACCTGTTACACATCCTGCAGCATCAATTTCACCCGGATGCATTGCGCTGTATGTGTCCACGATCCAGGACATTTCTCTCTCTCCGGTTCCATAATCTGGCGCAGGAACGTCTGTGCCGGGCCCGATGAATTTCTTTTTGATCAGCTCAGAAGTATAGCGTCGTGTAATTTTTTCTAACTCAAAAGGAGAATATTTTTTCGGATCAATCTTGATACCGCCTTTAGCACCTCCGAAAGGAACATCAACGATAGTACATTTATATGTCATCAGTGCAGCGAGGGCCATCACTTCATCCTGGTTAACTTCGGCTGCAAAACGGATACCACCCTTACACGGTGTTTTATGGTGGGAGTGTTGTACACGGTACGCCTCGATAACTTCAATAGATCCGTCATCTCTTTTAATTGGAAATCGCATCTGGTAAACGGCATTGCATGCCCTGATCTGGTTAAGCAACCCCTTATCCCATTTGGTGTATTTAGCAGCTTTGTCGAAGCTTTTTTCAACAGCACCAAAGAAACTGTAATTTGTGTTTGACATGAGTTCTGTTTTTGTTTTAGCAATCGTTATTGTGATAAGTAATCGTATTAATTACTTTCTTTTTCCAGTTTAGTGATTTTTCTGTCAAGTCTTATGATGTATAAAATTAGACCGGTCAGAATGGTGAGTACCACTGCCACCACCACATAGATGCGTCCATTGCTACGCATAGTGTCTGCTACAGACACATCTTTGTCTTGTGCAAATAATGATGTTGATAGCAGTATCATTGTAAATAGGGCAACTATTTTTTTACAGAATTTCATCATGACATCATCTTTTTTTCTTTTAACAAAGTCAGCCTGATCTTGAGTGTGGTGATCCATACAGCCAACAAGGTCCATCCGATAACAGCAGGATAAAAAACGACCCGCATATTACCGCTGATATCATTTTTTACATCTAAAGCAGGATTATCTTCATTTCCGGGGTGCAGGCTGGGAAGTATTCTTGGTAATATCCAGATGGACGGGAACAGGATAGCATAGGCAAAAATGTTGTATACCGCACTAATCCTGGCCTTTTTATCTATATCCTGTATTGAATCTCTTAGTATGAGGTAAGCAAAATACACCAAAAGGGCAATAGCCGCTCCTATCAGTTTGGGATCCCTTGCAATAGTTTTGAAATTATCTAAAATGCTGCTGTTGGGGTCTGCCCAGGTAAAGGCAGCCCAAATTGCACCGGTTGAATAACCCAAAATACCCAAAACGATGGCCATGATGGCATAATGCCGGGAGTAAATATCATATTTTAACTGAAAGCTCCTAAGATACCGGATGGCATTCACTACAGATATAGTGAAAAGTATCATCATGGCGAACCACATACAGACATGGAAATAGAGATTTCTGATTGTTTCCCCCAATAATTGCAATTTTGGAACAGGGCCAAGAAAACCGCCTATTACAGTGTAAATCAGCAACAATACTGCTGCAATTTTCCACCAGGACTTGTACATATAGTTTTTTCGATCAGTCATCGGTATGGCCGGCAAAGATTACCCGCCTGCTAAATGTGGGAGCAAAAATAAGGGGAATTGTCAAATTGGAATGACGAACATCAAATAATGTAAATATGATGTTAATCAAAGGATGAAGCGATGAAAATCAATAGTAACGTCTTAGTCTTTCCATAGGAATGGAAACAGGATGATGGCCATCAATACAATCATTGCATCGAGTGCAATTAATAAAAGTACACTGCTTAGCGGTATGGTAAGTAAAGGAGCAAATGCAGCATTGGATAACCGCATTAAAAGCAGAAGCTGGGGAATGATAATTGGAAAACCTAATACTGCCATGATCGCCGCATTTTGTTGTGCTTTGGCAGCAATGGCAGCGAGGAAAGTAAAGACAAGACTCAGGCTCCATCCGCCAAGTAATACAAGACCAATAAACTCTCCGGCTTTTTGCATGGGATTGCCCAGGAAAAGTGTAAATAAGAGCAGGCTGAGCAAACTCATGACTAGCATTAATATGGAGTTGAATATTAATTTCGCCAATACAAAATCTGCGGGGCTGGCAATGGAGTAGAAATACAACATCCTGCCCCGGCTTTCCTGCAAAAAACTCTTGGCTACTGCATTTATGCAAATAAAAAGCTGGATCACCCAAAACAGGCCGTTCCATACTTTACTTTCCGGTTCTTCCAGTGCATTATAGAGTACAAAAATTGTAGCGCCGATATAAAGCAATATGCCGTAAAAGCTGTATTGCTGTCTGATCTCCAATAGGAGGTCTTTTTTCAAAAGTGTAAAAATGTGGCGCATGGAATGTTAAAACTGCTTTGCCTGCGAAAATACAGATTAGGCGTTGGAAGTCTGAGGCAATTATATTCTAATTTGCGGCAAAAACAAGATATGCAACGCCTGGTACTCATTCTTTCTATTTTCTCGCTGGCGGTTATTCAATCCTGCCAGTCCACTAAATCGGCCACAGCCTCAAAAATGCTTCGGTTCAATTTTGAAAAAGGGAAGGGGTATGATTATGAAACAATCATGAACCTGGACTATGTATCCGGCAATGAAACAAGGCAAACTGATATGACTGCCTATTATTCCATGTATGTAGCAGATGACAACGGTTCAGTAAAGACTATTAAAGCGAAATACGAAAGATTCAAAATGAGCCTGGATATTGCCGGCTTAAATATTATTATCGATTCTGATAATCCTGTTAGTTCCGGAGGAAACAAAACTGAAGTGTCTGAAATAATGGGTATGATGAACAAGTTTTTTGGTGCGATAAAAAAACAGGAATTCTTCCTAAAAGTAAATTCTGAAGGCAGTATAACAGAAGTTACCGGGTTTGATCAGATGGCGGTATCTATTGCAGATTCCCTAGGCCTGCAGGGGGCCAGCCGTGAGCAAATGCTACAGGCTTTCAAAAAAAGATTTAATGGGGATGCAGTAAAAGAGCAAATGGAAAGGTTCTTATTTATTTTCCCGGATAAAGAAATAAAAGTTGGAGATAGCTGGACTAAAAACAGCTCACAAAAAGGAATAATGGATGCAAAATACAATTCCGTTTACAAGGTAACTGATATAGAAGATGAGATGGTAACTGTGGAAGAGCTTACCACAATTAGTTCTGCCAATCCAGAATCCGAGTTAAAAGGTGAAATAAAAGGCGAACTTGTTATTGATAGCCGTTCTGGATTGGTTGTAAATGCCGACCAGGACATAAAAGCTAATACCAGTGAAAAAGGTAAATCGGTTAAGATAATAGGAAAAACCAAGGTTAAGGGTAAGGCATTATAGACAGGCTTTCATTATTTATTTGTGATAACATTTCCTGCATCTTGGTTCGTATACATCTTTAGCGCCCAGCATTACCTGGTCTTCATTTGGGATCTTCCGGTATGAATAATTGGCAATATTGCCACATTGCATACAAATGGCGTGCAGCTTAGTTACATAATCAGCTTTTGCCATGATGTAAGGCATCTGGCCAAACGGTTTACCCAGGTAATCCATGTCCAGGCCTGCTACTATTACCCTGATACCCCGAAATGCCAGTTCATCACAAACGTTGGCAATCTCGTTGTCAAAGAATTGGGCTTCGTCAATGCCGATCACATCAACATCCTGGGCCATCAGCAGTATTTTCTGAGAATTATCGATGGGGGTAGACTGTATGGCGTTGGTATCATGTGATACTATTTTTACTTCATCGTATCGCACATCTATGGCTGGCTTGAATATTTCTACTTTCAGGTTAGCAATTTTTACCCTCTTCAGTCTGCGAATCAGTTCTTCTGTTTTTCCACTAAACATGGAGCCACATATGACTTCAATACTTCCTCTTCTTTCGCCGCTAATATTTGGTTCAATAAACATTGTTAAGATTTGTTATAGGTTTCAATGCCTGATTTTATTGGCAAACAGTTTGTAACTTTAAATGGTCGCAATTTGCGGGCGGTAAATATAAATCAATGGAACGAATAGAAGCCCTTATACAAAAATTAAAGCAGCAATTTGAACAACAGGCCGACCCGGCGGAAATGCTGGGCACAGTACAACTATTGCAGTTTGAATTGTCGAAGCAGCAAACAAAAAAACAGCAAAGCCTTGGCACGGCTAAAGTAGCGGTGGTGTTACCGGCTATGACTATGTCAATGGCTGTTATGGAAGATATTCCCCAGGCTTATGAAAAATATGCGCCAAAGCCGTTAGAAGAGCACCAGGCAGTAAAAGAAAAGAAAGAAAAAGTTCTGGTAGATGAAGGAACTGTATCATTGGTTCAGAAAAATGGACAACTGGATATGGTATTTGATCCTATGACGGAAATTCCGACATTATCCCATCAGCCAAAAGATAAGAAGGAGATCAATGAGTCCGGCGCTCAGGAAGAATCGCTGAATGATAAGCTGAAGCAGGGAAAAACTGAGCTGGTCGAGATTTTAAAAGAATCACCTGTTAAAGACCTGCGCAAAGCGATTGGTATTAACGATCGGTTTCTTTTTATTAATGAACTTTTTCGTGGAGATGAGTCGGTTTATGAACGCAGTATAAAAACCATTAACAGTTTTAATATCTATGCTGAGGCTGAATATTGGATCAGCCGGGAACTTAAAGTGAAATTAGGTTGGAACAATGACAATCCAACTGTACAGCATTTTGATCAGTTGGTCAAAAGACGATTCTCCTGAATAAAAGAAAGAATCCTTTTGGAAGCACCTCCGTTAGCTTTTACAAATTCCCCGGCTGCATGGCAGGTTTTTTCATAGAATACATTTTCGGTTTTCAATAGCCGTTCAAAACAGGCAGAAAGATCTCCGGCATTTTTGATAACAATTCCCCCGCCGCTTTTTACGAGGTCTACTGCTTCCTTGTATTTTTCATTATAAGGTCCAAAAATTACCGGCTTGTAGTAAACTGCTGCTTCCAACACATTATGAACACCGCTGCTTTTTAAGCCGCCTCCGACATAGGCAATAGCAGCATATTTATATATCCTTGACAACATACCGATATTATCAATGATCAGTATTCTGTTGTTTTCAGTGGTTTTCAAGCCTTCTTTTAAATCAGAAAATAACACTGAATCGGGAAATAACGTTTTCAGCTCTTTTATATGCCCTTCATGAATTTCATGTGGCGCAATAATGAGCCTTGCTGCGCTATTACTTAAAGATTTGAAGGCAATTTGCAATTCAGTTTCATCTTCGATCCAGGTACTGCCTGCAACGATTATAAGCTTATCTTGAATAAATTTTTCTATTTCCGGGATGGGGCTAAAATTTTCTGCAATTTCTTTCACCCTGTCAAATCGGGTATCACCAGAAACACTGCTGATCTTATTAAGGCCGATTTCATCAAGCAGTTTTTTTGACTCTTCGTCCTGTACAAAGAGATGGTCAAATCTTGAAAGAATCTTTCTCTGTATGTTGCCATACCATTTGAAAAATGACATTTCTTTTCGAAAGATGGCTGAAATAAGAATCAGTGGTATTTTTCTATACTTGATCTTTTTCAGGTAATAGTACCAAAATTCATACTTTACAAAAATGACCAGGGAGGGATGAGTGATTTCAAGAAAACGACGGGCAGCAGATGCGCCATCCAGCGGAAGATAAAATACCCAATCGGCACCTGCATATTGTTTTTGCACTTCATATCCCGATGGAGAAAAAAAAGTAAGTAATACTTTGTAACCAGGATAATCAGCTTTTATTTTCTCCAAAACAGGCCTTCCTTGTTCAAATTCTCCAAGAGAAGCACAATGCATCCACACGACTTTATCAGATGGCGAGATACTGGTTTGTAATTCTTGAAATATCCTTTTTCTGCCATCTACCCATTTCCTGGCCTTTTCATTGAACAAGGAAGCAGTAGTCAGGCCAAACCTGTACAGTAAAAGAAAGATATTGTATAAAAATATGGACAAGAAGTTCGCTTTTGCTGGTTGTATCGTTAAGCGCAAAAGTAAAAGCAAACGGGTAAACTACCTGTATTTTACTATTTTTGCCCGCCTGATCCAATCGCTTGAACCTGAAAAGAAAAAGGAGTGAAGCGGTGGTTATTTTCAACCAAAAGTTTTCCCATGAGGCCTATCCAGATGGTCGATACCAAGACCCAGTATCATAAAATTAAATCCGAAGTAGATAAAGCAGTATTGGATGTATTGGAAAGTTCGGCTTTCATCAACGGAAAGCCAGTTCAGGATTTTGCAGCTAATCTTTCAGCTTATTTAGGAGTAAAACACACTATTCCCTGTGCCAATGGCACCGATGCTTTGCAAATAGCCATGATGGCATTGGGCTTTCAGCCCGGCGACGAAGTGATAACACCTTCCTTTACCTACATTGCCACTACGGAAGTAATTGCCTTGCTTAAACTAACGCCTGTATTTGTAGAAGTTGATCCAAAGACTTTTTGTATTGACCCGGCAGTGTTAGAAAAAGCCATTAGTCCCAAAACAAAGGCCATTGTACCAGTCCACCTTTATGGGCATGCAGCCCCGATGGAGGAAATAATGGCCATAGCCAGTAAACATAGTCTTTATGTAATTGAAGACAATGCCCAGGCGATTGGTTGTGATTATACTTTTTCTGATGGAACTAAAAAGAAAACCGGTACAATCGGGCATATAGGAGCCACCTCATTTTATCCTTCCAAGAATCTGGGTGCTTTTGGTGATGGTGGTGCAATTTTTACCAATGATGATGAACTGGCTGTTAAGCTCAGAATGATTGCCAATCATGGTCAAAGCAAACGGTATTATCATGATGTGGTAGGATGTAACAGCCGGCTTGATACCATACAGGCCGCCATTCTGGATATAAAACTCCGCCACCTTGATGAGTATATTATTGCCCGCAGGGCAGCTGCTGATTTTTATGACAAAGCCTTTACCGGTAATCCCAAAATTAAAACACCTTTCAGGGCTTCTTTTTCTCACCATGTTTTTCATCAATACACACTAATACTTGAAGGAGTAGACAGGGATGGATTGAACCAGTTCCTGGCAGAGCATAAAATTCCTTCAATGATATATTACCCGGTTCCGGGTCACAAACAAAAGATGTTTGAGCAGTTTGGAACAGCATCACAGGTGATGCCCGTTACAGACTGGTTAACAGAAAGGGTTATTTCGTTACCCATGCATACGGAGTTGGATGAAGAACAACTGACTTTTATAACAACCAAAACACTTGAATACATAAACAAATAATTTTATGAAAATTGCTGTAGTTGGAACTGGCTATGTTGGGTTAGTGACGGGAACTTGTTTTGCTGAAACAGGAAATGATGTGACCTGTGTAGACATTGATGCCGGCAAAGTAGCTAAGTTGAAAGGTGGAGTTGTTACCATATATGAACCTGGACTCGAAAAACTTTTTCTCCGAAACCTTAAAGAAGATCGGCTGAAGTTTACTACAGATCTTTCTGAAGGAATTAAAGATGCTGCTATTATTTTTCTGGCATTGCCCACTCCACCAGGCGAAGACGGATCAGCCGATCTTAAGTATATCCTGGGGGTAGCAGATGAGTTGGGTAAAATGATAAATAGTTATAAAGTAATCGTTGATAAAAGTACCGTTCCCGTTGGTACGGCAGAAAAAGTACATGCAGCCATTGCCGCAAATTATAAGGGTGAGTTTGATGTAGTAAGCAATCCGGAATTTCTAAGAGAGGGGGTAGCTGTAGAAGATTTTATGAAGCCAGACAGAGTTGTTATCGGAACTACTTCGGAAAAGGCAAGGAAATTGATGGGAGATTTGTATGCCCCTTTTGTAAGACAGGGTAACCCTGTTATTTACATGGATGAACGTTCTGCAGAACTGACCAAATACGCAGCCAATTCATTTCTGGCAACCAAAATATCTTTCATGAACGAAATAGCCCGGCTGTGTGAAAAATTGGGGGCAGATGTAGATATGGTTCGACGTGGCATTGGAAGTGATGACCGGATCGGTAAACGTTTCTTATTTCCCGGCATTGGTTATGGTGGCAGTTGTTTTCCAAAGGATGTACAGGCTTTGGTGAAATCATCTTCAGAAGTTAGCTATGAATTTGAGATACTGAATGCTGTAATGAAGGTAAATGAGCAACAAAAGCTGCACCTTATTCCGGCTATCAATAAATACTTCAATAACGATTTAAGAGGAAAACATTTTGCCCTTTGGGGATTAGCTTTCAAGCCCAATACAGACGATATAAGAGAAGCCCCTGCGCTGTATATGATTGAGGAATTGACAAAGGCCGGTGCAACAGTTTGTGCATTCGATCCGGAGGCAATGAATAATGTTAAAGCAACGGTTGGCGATAAAATTGAATATGGCCAGAGCCAATATGAGACGTTGAAAAATGCAGATGCACTCATCATTGCTACTGAATGGAACGAATTCAGGACCCCTGATTTCGGCAAAGTAGCTGACAGTCTGAAAAATAAAGCCATATTTGACGGTCGTAATCTTTTTGATCTTTCTGCAATGAGGGAGCTCGGATTCCATTATGTAAGTGTGGGCCGTGAGACCATAAACCAAAACTAATATGGAAAGAAAAAGAGTATTGATAACAGGCGCTGCAGGATTCCTTGGTTCACATCTTTGTGACCGCTTTATCAAAGAAGGTTATCAAGTTATTGGCATGGATAACCTGATTACAGGTGATCTGAAAAACATAGAACATTTATTCAAGTTGGAGCAATTTGAATTTTATCACCATGATGTAACTAAGTTCATCCATGTGCCGGGCAAACTTGATTATATCCTGCATTTTGCTTCTCCTGCCAGTCCCATTGATTATTTAAAGATACCTATACAGACACTGAAAGTAGGTGCTATGGGAACTCATAATTGTCTTGGCCTGGCAAAGGCTAAAGGGGCAAGAATCCTGGTAGCTTCTACCAGTGAAGTATATGGTGATCCGCAGGTACATCCGCAGAACGAGGAATATTGGGGAAATGTAAATCCGGTTGGACCCAGAGGAGTATATGACGAGGCGAAACGATATATGGAGTCCATCACAATGGCGTATCATACTTTTCATGGGGTGGATACAAGGATTGTTAGAATATTTAATACATATGGTCCAAGAATGAGGTTGAATGATGGTAGAGCCTTACCGGCGTTTATAGGCCAGGCCCTGAGAGGGGAGGATCTTACAGTATTTGGCGATGGTTCACAAACCCGTAGTTTTTGTTTTGTGGATGATCTGATTGAAGGAATTTACCGGTTGCTATTAAGTGACTATGCAATGCCGGTAAATATTGGAAATCCAAATGAAATTTCCCTGAAAGATTTTGCGGAGGAAATTTTAGCACTCACCGGTAATAAAGTAAAAATTGTTTACAAACCTTTGCCTGTGGATGATCCAAAACAAAGGCAGCCGGACATCACCAAAGCCAAAACTATTCTTGGATGGGAGCCAAAAGTCAGCAGGAGTGAGGGGCTGAAAATTACTTATGAATACTTTAAATCCCTCCCGCCCGAAGAGTTGATCAAACAACCAAAAGAATTTATAAGCCTGAAATAAAATAATCATGTACCAGGATCTCATTGATAAAAAAGCAAAACTGGCTGTAATAGGGTTAGGTTATGTTGGCCTGCCGATTGCATTGGAATTTGCCCGTAAAGTTTCAGTAATAGGATTTGACATCAGTTCAAAACGTATTGAATTGATGAAACAGGGCATTGATCCCAGCAATGAACTGGAAAAAGAAGCTTTTGAAGGTTGTGACATCGTTTTCACCGATTCGCTGGATGTGTTGAGGGAGGCTAAATTTTTAATAGTGGCAGTACCTACACCGGTTGATGAGCATAATGTTCCGGATCTTACTCCTGTACTTAGGGCTTCTGAAACTGTGGGTAAAGTGATAAAGAAAGGAGATTATGTGGTATTCGAATCAACAGTTTATCCTGGTTGTACGGAGGAAGACTGCCTGCCTGTAATTGAGAAATTATCAGGACTTAAAAATGTTACTGATTTCAAATTGGGTTATTCTCCGGAACGGATCAATCCAGGGGATAAGCAACATACGTTGGCAACCATCGTAAAAGTAGTTTCAGGCTGTGATGCTGAATCGCTGGAAGAAATAGCCAAAACGTATGAGCTGGTAGTAAGGGCTGGTGTGCATAGGGCTTCTTCCATTAAAGTGGCAGAAGCGGCCAAAATAATTGAGAATACACAAAGAGACCTGAACATCGCCCTGATGAACGAACTGTCTGTGATTTTTGATAAAATGAATATAAATACCTATGAAGTTTTGGAAGCTGCGGGTACCAAGTGGAACTTTCTAAAATTTCAACCTGGCCTGGTTGGCGGGCACTGTATCGGGGTTGACCCTTATTATCTTACATATAAGGCGAAAGAGTTAGGTTATCATTCTGAAGTAATACTGGCTGGCCGGAATATCAATGATAATATGGGTAAGTATGTGGCCAAAAAAGTGATTCAGCATATAATCAAGAATAACGGTGATGTAAAATCAGCCAAAGTGCTGGTTAAAGGTGCTACTTTTAAAGAAGATGTAAGTGATATCCGTAATTCCAAAGTGAGTGATGTGGTGAATGCCCTGAAAGAATTTTATGTGAATGTAGAAGTGGAGGATCCTCATGCTGATTCGGAAGAGCTGATGCATGAATATGGTTTTGGGCTGGTAGATCGAATAGCAAATGATTATGATGCAGTAATCATTCCTGTCCCCCATAAGCAGTATAAAGAGCTTGATGAAAATTACTTTGCAGGGATCACAAAGCCACATGGTCTCATCGCTGACCTGAAAGGAATTTACAGATCAAAAATTACTAATCGTCCATACTGGAGTTTATAACTATGCCATTTATTAAAACTGACTTTCCGGGTTTATTGGTTTTTGAACCGGCTGTTTTCGAAGATAGCCGTGGATATTTCTTTGAATCTTACAATGAAAAAGTATTTCAGCAAGAAGGTATCAGCAGCCACTGGGTGCAGGATAATCAGTCTTCATCCACCTATGGTGTTATCAGGGGACTGCATTACCAGTTGCCTCCTTATGCCCAAAGTAAACTGGTAAGGGTACTTCGTGGAAAAATCCTGGATGTCGTGGTGGATATCAGAAAGGGTTCACCAACATTTGGAAAGAGTTACAGTAAAGTATTGTCTGCCAAAAACAAGAGGCAACTACTGATACCCAAAGGATTTGCCCATGGATTTTCTGTGTTAAGTGAAAAGGCAGAAGTCCTGTATAAGTGTGATGAATTCTATAATAAGCAAAGCGAAGCCGGTATTTTCTATAATGACCCGGAGTTGAATATTGACTGGCACATACCGGCTGAATATGCGGTGGTTTCGGATAAAGACAGAATATTGCCTGTATTTGCTGAATGCAATAATAATTTTGAATTTGAAGGATAATGGAAGCAAAGCCAAAGATATTGGTTACCGGTTCCAATGGACAATTGGGAAAAGAGCTTAAGCAACTGGAATCGCAATATCCTCAATTTGAATTTGTCTTTCTTTCAAGAGAAGATTTACCAATTCATCATTTTGAACTGGCCAGGAACTTTTTTAAAGGCTATCATCCTCAATATTTAATTAATTGTGCAGCTTACACTGCTGTAGACAGGGCAGAAACGGAAAAAGAACTGGCATTCCAGGTAAATGGAGAGGCTGTAGGTGTGCTGGCAGCTGTATGCAAAGAGTATAGGATTAAATTTCTGCATATCTCAACTGATTATGTATTTGATGGTACGGCAACAACTCCTTGCAAAGAGGATGCACCTACAAATCCTCAAAGCGTATATGGCGCCTCCAAACTGGAAGGAGAGAAGGAGGCAATGCATTATAACCCCGATAGTATTATCATCCGCACATCATGGGTGTATTCTGAGTTTGGCAGAAACTTCGTAAAGACAATGATAAAGCTGATGAAAGAGAAAGATCAGTTGTATGTAGTCAATGATCAAATTGGTTCTCCAACATATGCCGCAGATCTTGCAGATGCGATAATGCAAATCATTTCATCAGGCAAATGGTCTCCGGGAGTTTATAATTACAGCAATGAAGGAGTGATCAGCTGGTTTGATTTTGCAGTGGTAATCCGGGATTTGACGGGAAGCAATTGTAAAATCAATGCCATCCCTACCACATCATACCCCACTCCGGCCAAAAGACCTGTTTATTCAGTTTTGGATAAATCGAAAATTACAGGGGCATATGGAATGATTTTAAAGGACTGGAAAGAAAGCCTCAGGCGTTGTTTAAACAGGTTAAAATGAAAAATCCCGGCTTTTAACCGGGATTCGTTGAGCTACTAGGATTCGAACCTAGACAGACAGAACCAAAATCTGTAGTGCTACCGTTACACCATAGCTCAATCCTGTTTTGGGAGTGCAAAAATAGGGCTATCAACCTTTTCTCCCAAAAGGAATTTGAAAGATTTTAGGCGGGTTGCTGGGATTTTATCCCCTCAGTTTCTTCCCTCACTTTCAACTCTTTGATCTTGTCCAGGGCTCTTGCCACCACATCACACATAATGGTATATAATGACCCGGGTCTGTGATTTTCATATATGTAATCCAGTGCCTGGTCTTCGTTGGGGATCGTCATTACGGGAATAGTTGGGTTTACTTTTTCAATACCCTCTTTCAGCAATCCGATGATCTCATCAGCTGTCCTTCCTCTCAGATTTTTATCGCAGCGGATGATAATTTCATCGAAATGCAGTGCTGATATTTCACCTAGTTCACGGATATCTTCATCACGGCGGTCGCCGGTGCCACTAATGACACCAACCTTATAAGGATAGTCCAGTTTGCTTACAAAATCGCATAAAAGCCGCATACCATGAGGGTTATGGGCAAAGTCGGCCAGCATGGTGAAATTCTTGAAATGGAAGAAATTCAATCTTCCGGGAGTCAGTTTTTCGCTGGGAATAAATGTTTGGAGGCCGGTACGGATATCCTCAATGGTTATATCCCTGAAAAGATATGCTGATAAAACTGCCGGCAGACAGTTATTGATATTATGAACGGCTTTTCCTTCATAGGTAATCGGTATATCCCTGGCAGCGAGAACTCTTATTTTCCAATTGCCTTTCATGATAGTAACATAGCCATTTTCAAAAACACAGGCAAGACCATGATCAGCACAATGCTCTTTAATCCGGGGATTGTTTTCATCCATGCTGAAAAGGGCAATATTGCACTTAAGGTCATATTTCATGCGATAGACCAGGTCATCATCTGCATTCAATACTGCATAGCCATGGGGAAATACTGTTTCTGGTACTACAGCTTTTACTTTAGCCATTGCTTCGACCGAGTTAATGCCTCCAAGGCCAATATGGTCGGCCGCAACGTTGGTTACTACAGCCACCTCACAATTCTGAAAGGCAAGACCGGATTTTAAGATTCCGCCACGGGCACATTCCAGTACTGCAAAGTCTACAGTTGGATCTTTTAATACGAAGGCGGAAGAAACCGGGCCGGTACAATCACCTTTCATCATCAGCTGGTTTTGTATATAAACGCCATCTGAAGTGGTATATCCAACTTTTTTGCCTGCACTTTTGGCGATATGAGCTGTAAGCCTGGTGGTCGTAGTTTTGCCGTTGGTACCGGTAATGGCGATGATAGGAATTCTTCCAACACTCCCTTTCGGAAAAAGCATATCAACAACCGGTTCTGCCACATTGCGTGGTAAGCCTTCTGCCGGTTCAATATGCATACGGAAGCCTGGTGCAGCATTTACTTCAAGTATGGCACCGCCGTTTTCATTAATCGGAGTACGCAGATCGTTGGCCATTACATCAATACCACATATATCCAGTCCGATTATTTTGGCTATTCTTTCAAACATGAAAACGTTTGCGGGATGAACTTCATCCGTAACATCCGTGGAGGTTCCGCCGGTAGAGAGATTGGCAGTTGGTTTCAGTAAAACTCTTTCTCCTTTTACCGGAACTGTATCCAGTGAATATCCTATATCGTCCAGCATTTTTTGGGTAAACTGGTCGACAGTTATCTGTGTCAGTACTTTTTCATGCCCATATCCACGGCGGGGGTCTTTGTTGATCTCGTGAATCAGCCATTGAATATTATGAATCCCATCACCAACTACCGAAGCAGGTGTTCTTAGTGCCGCACATATGAATTTATAATTAATAACAAGACAGCGAAAATCATAGCCGGTTATAAATCGTTCTACTATCACACTGCGACTATATTGTTTGGCAGCTTCAAAAGCTTTTAATGCCTGTTCTTTAGTAGTGATGTTAGTAGTATTGCCTTTACCATGATTGCCATCAATGGGTTTTATAACTAAGGGGTAGCCAAATTTTTCAATAGCTTCATCCAGGCCCAATTCTGTTCTGATCACGGTTCCCCGAGGTACCGGGATTTCTGCTGCTTCCAAAAGCAACTTTGTTTCTTCTTTATCGCAGGCAATATCTACAGCAATGTTAGAAGTAGTGGATGCGATGGTAGCCCTGATTCTTTTTTGATTGACACCATAACCCAACTGAACCAGGCTTTGTTTGTTCAATCTTATATAGGGTATTCCTCTTTTGGCTGCTTCATCTACAATGCATCCGGTAGAAGGGCCGAGACGGGTATCTTCTCTTATCTCCCGCATCTTCTGAATGTCATCCGTCATATCATAATCCACACCATCTATCAAAGCTTGTGCTATGCGAACTGCCGCTTTTGCTGCATACACACCTGCATCTTCTTCCATATAGCTGAAGACTACGTAATAGATTCCTTCCTTTTCACCTTCGGGTGTTCGGGTTCTGCCGAAACCAGTATCCATTCCTGCAAGTGTCTGAATCTCCAATGCAATATGTTCTACCACATGTCCCATCCAGGTACCTTCATCTACCCGTTGAAAAAAACCACCGGGTTTTCCGACACTGCAACGGTGTTCATATAAGGAAGGCAGAAGCTTTTCCAGTCTTTCCCTGAAACCCGGAATTTTATTGGTGGGCATGTTTTCTTTCTCTTCCAGGTCCAGTTTCATCTGGATAAGTTTGGTACGCCGTACACTCCAGTAATTGGGGCCTTTAAGCACTTTGATCTCAAGTATTTTCATACACAAATGGTTGAATCCTGCATTCCGGCAGGCAGGTTGGAAGATAGTTTTTTTTCATAAGGTGACCAATACTTGTACCCGGGAAGTATGATTCTGTGCCAGCATCTTTTTTCAATTGGTTTCTTTTATAGTTTAAGGAAACGAATTCAGTACATTTAAGAACTAAACTAAACGACATGTCTTCAACAAATCGTCGCCGCTTTCTTCAAAAGGCAGGTATCTTTTCTTCCACTGCTATATTGTCATCGCTTGCAAAGCCGGCCTGGAGCCGAAATCTGGAAGCGGCTTTGAGAGATGCGGAAAGTATGTCGCCGGAAGACCTTGCAACAGAAGAGGATTTCTGGTATTATATTCAGCAGTCGTTCACTGTTTCATCTTCACTGATCAACCTGAATAACGGAGGTGTGTCCCCGGCCCCTAAAACCGTTCAGGATGCCATGAAGCGATATTATGATCTGAGTAATGAAGCGCCAAGCTATTATATGTGGCGTATTTTGGATCAGGGCAGGGAGCCCTTAAGGAAGAACCTGGCCAGGTTGGCTGGCTGCTCACCGGAAGAAATTGCTATAAACAGGAATTCATCAGAAGGTTTGGAGACGATCATTTTTGGCTTACAATTAAAAGCAGGTGATGAAGTGGTGGCAGCTAAGCAAGATTATCCCAACATGATCAACGCATATAAGCAACGGGAACTTCGGGACGGAATAAAAATGGTCTGGATCAGTCTTGATCTGCCAACGGAAGATGAAAATTACCTGGTAAAACAGTATGTAAATGCGTTTTCTCCAAAGACAAAAGTGGTTCATATCACCCATATCATAAACTGGAACGGGCAAATATTACCTGTTAAAAAGATTGCAGCAGAAGCACATAAAAGAGGAATAGAAGTAGTGGTCGATGGTGCTCATAGTTTTGCTCATTTCGATTTTAAAATACCAGATCTTGACTGCGATTATTTTGCTGCTAGCCTTCATAAATGGCTGTACGCTCCGATTGGAAGCGGCATGTTATATGTACGCAAAGAAAAGATCAAGGACATCTATCCAATGTTTGCTACAAGTGATAATCCGCTGAAAGATGATATACGCAAATTTGAAGCATTGGGTACAAGGCCATTTTATATTGAACAGGCTATTGGCAAGGCGGTCGAATTTCACGATATGATTGGGATAGACAGAAAGCAAAAGCGGCTACACTACCTGAAAAATTACTGGATGGAAAAAGTAAGGGACATACCAGGAGTAAAATTGAATACTTCATTGGATCCTAAATGGGGTTGTGCTATTGGTAATGTTGGCATTGCAGGCAAAAAGCCTAATGAACTTGATTCTTTTCTGCTGGATAAATACAAAGTACATACCGTAGCCATTACCTGGGAAAATATTGTTGGTGTGAGGGTAACGCCGAATGTATATACGACCACCAAAAACCTGGATGTGCTGGTGGAGGGTATACGGCATTTTGTAAGTAGCTGATTTCTTTTCCACATTTACACATACTGCCGTAAGAAGAAATAACGTTCTGATTTTTTTCGTTTATTTTGTCATAATCAAACCCTCTTGAATGAGTCATCCTAAAGGAAAACTGATCGCCATAGGTGGAGCTGAAGACAAGGGAACTGACCTTGAGATTGGAGAGATTCACCGTAATAATCTGAATTTTTTTGAATTAGGCATTCTTCGCCGGGTAGTAGAAGAGGCCGGTGGTGTTAATTCCCGAATTGAAGTAATAACAACTGCTTCCACAATACCTTACGAAGTGGGAGAGAACTACCTGAATGCGTTTGGGAAAATCGGTTGCACCAATATAGGACTTCTGCACATCCGCAACCGGCAGGATGCTATGAATGATGAATACATTGAAAGAATTCGTCATTGTGATGCAGTGATGTTTTCCGGGGGCAACCAGTTAAGGTTAAGTGTGACGGACGGCGGCACCGAATTTCTGGCCATTCTAAAAAAGCGATACCAGGAAGAAAATCATTTTTTGATTGCTGGTACTTCTGCCGGTGCAATGGCTATGAGCAGTACTATGATCTATGAGGGCAATGCGACAAGGGCTCATTTAAAAGGAGAAGTGAAGATTACTACTGGTCTTGGATTTATCAATTCTGTTATAATAGACTCTCATTTTGAAAAGCGAGGCAGATTTGGCCGGTTGGCACAGGCAGTGGCAGCTAATCCCGGTTGTATCGGAATTGGTTTAGGCGAGGATACCGGTATGCTGATAACTGAGGGAAATAAAATGGAAGCTATCGGCAGCGGATTAGTGGTAATTGTTGATGGACATGACATCATGCATTCCAATATTGCTGATATACCCGAAGGCAATCCTATCAGCATTGAAAATTTAAAAGTACATTTTTGTGAGAAAGGTAATGGCTACCTGATCAGGGAAAGGAAATATCTTCCGGAAGCAAGCAGTGGCTCGGTTATTCTTAAACAAGTTGATGTGGAGTAACTTATTGCTCGGCTACTTTTGATCTTGCTTGCCATATGTTAACTTCTTTAAATTCTTTATATGAAAAAATTATTCATTATTACGGCCGTTCTGTTTATTTCCTGTGCGTTTACTGCCCAAAAGAAAACCAAAGTCGTTTTCTTTGGTGATTCTATTACTGAGCTGGGAGCAAAAAAGGAAAAGTATGTTGGCTACATTATTAAAATGGACAGCATGCTGAAAGCAGAGAAAAAAGACGATCAGTATGAATTGATCGGATCCGGTATCGGTGGCAACAAAGTGTATGACCTCTACTTGCGGCTGGAAGAAGATGTGCTGGCCAAGAACCCTGATGTAGTGGTCATCTATGTGGGTGTGAATGATGTATGGCATAAAACGTTACTTGGAACCGGAACAGATGCGGACAAATTCGAGAAATTCTACCAGGCAATTATTAATAAGCTTTCTGCAAAAGGCATCAAAGCAATCCTATGTACACCTGCAGTGGTAGGTGAAAAAACTGATATGAGTAATCAACTGGATGGCGACCTGAACCGCTACAGCAATATTATTCGTGACCTGGCAAAGAAAAACAATCTGCCTCTTTTAGATCTGCGTAAGAAATTTCTTGATTACTTAAAGGATAACAACCCCAAAAACGAGGAAAAGAATATCCTTACTTATGACAGGGTGCATATGAATGACAAAGGCAATCAATTTATTGCAGATCAAATGTGGAAAGTGATAAAAGATCTGAAGTAAGTATCTCTTCAATCCGGAATGTAATTCCATAATCTTTGCCGGAGAATAAGTCAATCTGCCCGCAAACTCATCAGTTTTAATATTTAAAGGTATTAGCAGAGTAGCTTACAGCTATATTCATCACTAAACCTTTAAAACATGAAAAAGAAACAAATAGCATTCGTAGTGCTGTTGGTTTGCCTTGGCTTCTCATTTAAAAAGCCCCACAAAGAACAAGAAAATATCTTGCCAGCTGCACCTGCAGTAGAAGTAGTGGAAGTACAGCCCTCCGATGCTGGGGGCAATCTTTATTACATGACTTGCGCCCCCAAAATCGCAACGGATAAGCCAACTGCTCAGCTTTCTGTTAAGTTCACTTTGAAGAATAAAGAAGGGAAAAAATTGGTCTTAAAGAATATTGCCTATTCTTTTTTACAAAAAGGAAATCCAGTATTGAAAACCATGGTACTGGATATTGATGATAACACAGTTAAGAATTTTACCATTGCTTCTGGTGCACAATTCAGTTGGCAAAATAGCCGTGACTATCACGATGTGGATAATGCTATTTTCTTTGATAGCCCATTTCCCACAAGTATTCAGATCAGGCTAACCTTTGAGGGGTATAGCAATCCGGTGATCATAACACGGAATTTGAAAAGCTATACTAATGTGGTTTCTGGCGGAGCTTATGGTTTTCCCGGCCGTCTGTCTCATCTGAAAGAAGGAGAATACTGGTATGCTTATGGCGGACATGGCGGGGGAGGTCAGTTTTATGCGTATGATTTTAAAGTAGAAGGATGGGACCAAAAAGCAAAGAAATGGTCTAATGTTTTTCCCGGTAAAGACGGATCAAAAAATGAGCATTACAGGGCTTATGGAAAAGCGGTTATCGCTGCGGCAGATGGTGTGGTAATTGATTTTAAGGATGGAGTAAAAGAAAATGAAGGCAATGGTGGCGGTGGCAGCGGCGGTGGTAACTGGTTTAAAATAAACAATGGTAAAGAAACGCTTTGCTATTATCATATGCAGCCTGGCACATTAACAACAGCTTTTTTAAAGAAAGGGGCAAAAGTAAAAAAGGGAGATAAACTTGGATTGTTAGGTAATTCTGGCAACTCCAGCGAACCGCATGGGCATGTACATGCAATCACTGATCCGGATGCTGATGGAGAGGGACAATGGGTGCCCATGAATTTTTCTGATATCTACATAATTGACAAAAATGAATTAAATGCAGGTCCTGATCCGGCAGCAGCCTGGACAAAAGTGGAAAAGAAAGGACTTCCATTTTTGCAAGATCGTCGTTGTATGATATGGCCTTCTGCAACAAAGCCTTGCCATTATCCGGGGGGCTGGGCAGAGATCGGAAGACATGCTATACCCGAAAATCAATATCAACAGGAAATAACCAGTATTTGGGGGTGCGGTTATTATCCTGTTTGGGTAGATGCCTATGATGTAGCCGGTAAAACATATTTCAATGCCATATTCAGGTATAACTCAGGCAACTTTGATGTGGTGGTACGGCACGATATGATCAAAGAAAGCTACCAGCAGGAATACAATACATGGGTTAAACAAAAAGATTATCGCCTTCTTCAACTGGACAATTACAATGATAACGGCAAGTTGAAATTTGCAGCCATCTTTATAAAGAAGCCTAATCAGCCAGCTGCACAACCGGCCTACCATGCACAATCACCGGAAGAACACCAGCAGCTATTTGAAACGTATACAGGACAAGGGTTTGTTCCGGTGAATGTTTCTGTCGTCTCTGTCGGAGGCAAGAAATATTATTCAGCATTTTATGAAAAGAGAAATGTAGGGGGTAGTGTACTGAAGAGCTCATTATCTCAACAGGAATACCAGGATATGTTTGAGGATATGAAACAAAAGAAATGGGAGCAGGCCTACATCAATGCTTATCATCATGATGGGCAAACAAGATTTTCTGTTATATGGTATCAGAATTCCGGGTATGATGCTTATACCGCTACTAGAAAGTCAGATAAAGATGGTTACCAGGAAAAATATGAAGCAAGTCTGGAAGCCGGTTATCTCACCCGGTGTGTAACGGGCTATGAGGAAGGTGGCAAACATTGGTTTGCCGGGCACTGGTCTAAATAATGAATACAATAAAGAAGAGTTACTACACTGCTTTAACAAGGTAGTAATTCTTCTTTCCTTTTTGTACAAGTATGTATTTGCTATGAAGCAGTAGAGAAGATTCAATTCTGAAATCAACGGCACTAACTTTTTTCCTGTTGATACTTACACCTCCTGCCTGAACCAGTTTTCGGGCTTCCCCTTTACTTGCAAGTATTCCGGTTTCAGCAAGGAAAGAAACGATGTCTGTGCCAGCAGAAATTGTCTCTTTTGAATAATCAGATTTTATTATTCCTTCCATTCCTTCAAGATCCTCAATACTTAAGCTTTCTGCGGGAGCATTTTGGTTAGCAAAGAGTTTTTGGGTTGTTTCAACGGCTTTTTCAAATTCTTCTTTGCCATGTACAAAGCAGGTTATTTCCTGTGCAAGTGTTTTCTGTAAAACTCTTGCAGATGGATCCATTTTATGTTCATGTATCAGCATTTCAATGGCATCCTTAGTAAGGAAAGTGAAAATTTTAACCCATTTCTCTGCATCCGTATCACTTGCATTCAGCCAAAACTGGTAAAACTGGTATGGTGTAGTTCTGTTAGCATCAAGCCATACATTTCCGCTTTCAGTTTTGCCAAATTTTCCACCGTCAGCCTTTGTAATAAGTGGGTTGGTGAATACAAATGCCTCACCGCCACATTTTCTGCGGATCAGCTCTGTGCCGGTGGTCATATTTCCCCACTGATCACTACCACCCATTTGCAGCTTACAGTTTTTATGGTTGTACAGCCAGTAAAAATCATAGCCCTGCATTAATTGATAAGCAAATTCAGTATAGCTTATACCCGTTTCCCCTTCGATTCTCTTTTTCACACTGTCTTTAGCCATCATATAATTGACAGTAATGTGTTTGCCCGCATCTCTCAGGAAATCTATAAAAGAAATGTTTTTGAACCAGTCATAGTTATTGGCCATTTCAGCAGCATTGGGAAGTGAGGGATTGAAATCCAGAAATTTTTCCAATTGTGCTTTAACTCCGGCAACGTTTTTTTGAAGAGTTTCTTCGCTTAATAAATTCCTCTCCTCACTTTTACCACTGGGATCACCCACCATCCCTGTAGCACCACCGACCAGGGCAATGGGTTTATGACCCGCCTTTTGGAAATGTACCAACAGCAGAATAGGAACCAGGCTACCGATATGGAGACTGTCGGCTGTAGGGTCGAAACCGATATAGCCTGTTGTCCTTTCTTTGTTTAACTGCTCTTCGGTGCCCGGCATGATATCCTGGATCATACCTCTCCATCTTAATTCTTCAATCAAATTCATTTCTAAACCAGTGATTTAGCGCAAAAGTAAGGCAGAATAAGGTTGCAGGATAATGCGGGCAATATTTTTCTAAACCGTTCGTTTTCAATAAATAGTCTTTTTGCTGAACAGAACTATGATTTTACAGGCCTAAAGACTAATTTTACAAGCAGCCCGTACGTATGAAAGCTTGTCTAATTCAAACGCTTATCGAAAATTGTCCGAATGAAACCAACCATCCTTCTATTGTCCGTTGTGACACTAGCCTTGTCCATTTCTGCTAATGCCCAATTCAGGAAGTATTCCAATGAATTTTTAAATATAGGCGCAGGTGCAAGAGGGCTGTCTATGGGAAGTGCCCAGGTAGCTTCTGTAAATGACGGTACTGCTGGTTACTGGAATCCTGCCGGTCTTGTAGGTATTAATGAATACCCACAGGTAAACCTGATGCATGCGGAGTATTTTGCGGGAATTGGAAAATATGATTATGCAAGCATTGCATTCCCTACTTCCAGTAAAAAAAGAACCATCGGAATCACAGGTCTCCGATTTGCAGTAGATGACATCATGAATACATTATTCCTGGTTGAGCCGGATGGGTCTATCAATTACAATAATATTCAGTCGTTTTCATCAGCAGATTATGCATTCATTTTCTCTTATGCTCAAAAACTTAAGGAGAGTGAAAAGAAGAATGTGCATTTTGGATTAAATGCCAAAGTAATACACCGAAGTGTTGGAAAGTTTGCCAAAGCATGGGGATTTGGGCTGGATGCAGGATTACAGATTTTCAGTAATAAATGGAAATTTGGTATTGCTGCAAGAGATGTTACCAGCACATTCAATGCATGGTCCTTCAGTTTTACAGAGAGGGAGAAGGAAGTGCTCTATCTCACTAATAACGAAATACCGGTTAAATCAACAGAGTTAACAGCACCAAGGTTGGTATTAGGTGTTGCCAGGGATTTCAAGCTGGGAAAAAAAGCAAGTTTATTAGCTGAAGCTAATATTGATGTAACTTTTGATGGCCAGCGAAATACGCTGATCAGTGCAGATCCTGTAAGTGCAGATCCCAAACTGGGACTTGAGTTGAATATCAACAATGTATTTTTCCTTAGGGGTGGTATCAATAATTTTCAGCAGGCATTGTCTGATGGTGATACAGTAAATCAAAAGAAAGTGTGGATTTATCAACCCAGCGCTGGTGCCGGTTTCAAGATTCAGAATGTGACGATTGATTATGCGTATACCAACCTTGCTAACCAGTCAAATCCTTTGTTCACCCATGTTTTTTCCTTACGGTTAAACCTGGTTAATAACAATAAGAAAAAAGAAGATTAATCTGTTCCAGATAAACACTTATTCAAATGAAAAGAATTTTACTTCCATTGCTGCTCTTCCCAGTACTCTTAATTCAGGGTCAGACGTATAACAATGAGTGGATTGATTATAGCAAGACCTACTATAAGTTTAAAGTAGGTGCTGACGGATTATACCGGATAAATCAATCTGTTCTGGCTACGGCCGGATTGGGCAGTGTGCCTGCCGAACATTTTCAGTTATGGAGGAATGGGCAGCAAATTCCGCTTTACACCTCAGTTCAAACTGGTGTATTTGGCGTTTCAGATTATATTGAGTTTTGGGGCGAAATGAATGATGGGAAACCTGATTTGCCATTATACAGAATTCCAGATCATCAACTGAATGATAAATGGAGTTTGGAGACCGATACAGCTGTTTATTTTCTGACAGTTAACTCAGCTGGTAATAACCTAAGATTAACTCCAGCGGCAAACAGTCTTCCTACATCTTTATCACCAGATCCGTTTTTTATTCATACTGTTGGAAGATATTATAAAGAAAAGTACCATTTTGGTTATGCAGCAGTTGTAGGGGAGTATGTATATTCTTCCAATTATGAAAACGGAGAAGGATTTACTTCAAATAATATTTCTACAGGTGCTACCAGATCGGAAACATTCAGTAATCTTTTCCCCTCATCAGATCCTGGTGCCCCATCACCATTCTTGAAAATTAATGCAACCGGAGATGCCCTGAATCCGAGACAATTTGAAGTAAGGGTCAACGGGAACCTGGTAGCAACACAAACAATGGATTATTTTGACTATGTAAAAGCAAATATCCCCATTAGTATAACTGATATTAATTCCGGTACGGCTGTGTTGGCGGTTAAGAATATTTCACCAGGTGCCAGTGACAGAATGGTGATTGCAAAATCAGAACTGGTATATGCCAGACAGTTCAATTTTGGAGGAGCCAATAATTTTTCTTTTGAATTACCTGCTAATGCAGCGGGCAATTACCTTGAGATTACAGGGTTTAATTATGGCACCCTGCCTCCGGTACTATATGATCTTACCAATGGAAAACGTTATGTAACCGATATTGTTAATGCTCCGACTATAAGAGTTGTACTTGAACCTTCTGCAAACTCCAGAAAATTATTAATAGTAACACAGGATGCAGCTTATCCAAAACAAATAACCAGTTTACAGCAGAGGAATTTTATTAACTATGCTCTTCCGGCAAACCAGGGTAACTATTTAATTATAACTCATCCTGCATTATTAAACGGCTCGGGCGGGTCAACACCGGTTGAGGATTATAAAGCTTATCGTAATTCTGCTGCTGGTGGAAGTCACAATGCTAAAATCTATATGATTGATCAACTGGTTGATCAATTTGGATTTGGTATAAAGCAACACCCTTTGTCTGTACGAAACTTTATTCGCTGGGCTAGAAATACATTTACTTCACCTGTTAAAAATGTTTTCCTGGTTGGTAAGGGTTTAAACTATATTCACAATCATTATTTTCAGAATGACCCTAATCTTGATAAATTGTCTTTTGTACCAACATTTGGCTATCCTGCATCAGATAATTTATTGGCAGCTGAGCCGGGTTTGAATGTAATACCCAAAGTCCCTATAGGCCGATTATCAGTGATTAATGGTGACGAGATTACTGATTATCTTAACAAAGTAAAAGAATATGAACAGAAACAGGCCTTTTCATCACCTGTTATAGCCGATAAAGCATGGATGAAAAATATTGTTCATGTAATTGGAGCTAATGACGGTGCACTGGGTGATGCTTTGACTGCTTCAATGAACAGGTTTGCAGACATTATCAAGGATACCTTTTATGGAGGGCATGTAAGTACATTTAGCAAACTTTCTTCTGCGCCAGTTGAACAGGCAAGTTCTACGAGATTGTACAATTTATTTGAAGAGGGAATAGGCATTATGACATATTTTGGTCATTCCTCAGCCACTACCTTAGAGTTTAATCTCGATAACCCAGTTAATTATAACAATCAGGGTAAGTATCCTTTATTCATATTACTGGGATGTAACGCTGGTAATTTCTATATGTTTAACACATTGAGGTTGCAAACGAAAGAAACCATATGTGAAAAATATGTACTGGCGCCACAGAAAGGGAGCATTGCTACAATTGCAAGTACTCATTTGGGAATTGTACATTATTTAGATATATATAATTCAAAAAATTATTCTTCTTTTAGCGTAAATAAGTATAGTGGAACTATGGGTGATGCAATGGTTGATGCCATTACTCAAACCTTTGACCTGACTACTCAGAATGATTTTTATGCAAGATTTCATTGTGAACAAACAACGCTGCACGGAGATCCCGCTGTTAATTTAAATGGATTTTCTAAACCTGATTATGTAATAGAGGATAATTTGGTTAAGCTGGATCCGTCTTTTATCTCTGTGGCAGAAACTAACTTCAGGGTTGATGCAAAATTTATGAATATAGGAAAAGCAGTCAGCAATAATATTGTTGTGGAAGTTAAGCGTACCTATCCAAATAACTCAACAGAGATTGTTAAAAGAGATACTATCCCTGGTGTCAGATATATTGACTCATTAAGCTACGTAATTCCTATTGTGGCAACCCGTGATAAAGGGCTCAATAAAATCACAATAACATTAGATGCAGATAATAATGCAGATGAGCTTTATGAATCCAATAACACAATAACAAAGGAATTTTTTATTTACGAGAATGAGGCAAGAACAGTTTATCCTTATGATTATGCTATAATTAATCGCCAGAATACGAAATTATTTGTTTCCACAGCAAATCCCTTTGCCGTTATGCAGGAGTATAGAATGGAGATCGATACTACTGCGTTGTTTAACTCGCCACTTAAAGTGTCAAGGTCTTTTAATTCAGTCGGCGGACTTATCTCATTTGAACCAGGAATTACATTTATAGATAGTACAGTATATTATTGGAGGGTATCTCCGACTCCTGCAACAGGTGAGAGAAAGTGGAATACCGCTTCATTTGTATATCTTCCTAATAGTGATGAGGGTTTTAACCAGTCTCATTTCTATCAGCATACAAAATCTGAGTTCCAAAGAATGAATTTAGACAGTGCCTCGAGGCGACTGCAATATGGCGAGGTTATGAATAACGTATTTCTCCGAATGGGAACTTACAATACAAGTGGTTCAACGCAAGAGGCGTCATTAATAGCCGCTATTAATGGGTATCAAATTTCACGATTGACAAACTGGTTTTCTTCTCTGGTGTTTAATGTAATTCATCCAGTAACTTTCAAGCCTTTGCAAAATCAGGTAGTCGTTCCTCATTCTTACGCTGGTGAACCAGCTAATCCAAATTCATTAGGACAAGGATTGTATGGTAGTACTTCTCCTTCTTTTATTTATTATAGACCATATAGTTTTGAATTCAGGTATACTGATACTGCCAGCCGCAGGAAAATAATGAATTTTATGAGAGATAGTATTCCAGATGGCTATTATGTCATAGTAAGGAATTTTACCTTGTATCCGGCATGGTACCCCGCATTTCCCGTTGCATACATATCTGACTGGGCTGCGGATGAAGCTTTATATGGGCCCGGCCAATCTGTGTATCATTATTTAAAGGCGGCTGGTTTTACTGGGATAGACTCGTTTTATAGGCCAAGACCATTCGGATTTGTCTATAGGAAAAACGTTCCCTCTTTTACACCAAGTTGGATAGTAGGAGATGGAGTATTTGATAATCCAACTCTTAGTGTAGAATGCCCATCACCTGATACATTAGGATTTGTTTACTCCCCTGTCTTTGGCCAGGCAAAACGTTGGAAACAATTATTTTGGAGAGGATCAGCCTTGCCAGATATTACACCGGGTGATAATCCAAGCATTGATATTATTGGAGTGAGGCAAAATGGGACAGAGTCTGTTGTTATAAGTAATCTTACCGTTGCTCAGCAAGATTATGATATATCATCGATTGATGCGGTTGAATACCCTTACTTACGGCTAAGGATGCGGAATGTAGATTCAATTCATTATACACCATACCAACTAAGCTATTGGAGAATAACATATGACCCAGTACCTGAAGGTGCAGTTGCTCCTAACATTTATTTTCAACATAAAGATACTATTGACGTCGGTGAGCCATTTAACTTCAGCGTTGCATTTAAGAATATCAGCCAGGTTCCTTTTGATAGTTTACAGGTTAAAATGGTTGTCACTGACAGAAATAATGTTGCCAATATTATTCCATTGCCTCGTAAAAAGCCATTGGGTATTTTCGGTAGTTCAACGGATTCTGTGCATATTGGCTCAATTATAAACACATCTTCTTTCCCGGGAAAGAACACTTTGTTTCTTGAGGCTAATCCGGATAATGATCAACCTGAGCAACATCATTTTAATAATTTCACTTTCAGAGATTTTTACGTAAAACCAGATAGTTTAAGCCCGGTGCTGGATGTAACATTTGATGGTGTTCACATCCTTAACAGGGATATTGTATCTTCTAAACCAGATGTTCTTATAAAGCTTAAGGATGAAGCTAAATGGATGATATTGGATGATACTTCTTTGCTAACAGTTCAGGTCAGATTACCGAATGGCAGTTTAAGACGTTATTATTTTAATAATGACACATTGAGATTTATTCCTGCGGGTCAAGCGCCCAATACAGATAATACTGCTACAGTTAATCTAAGGCCATATTTCTCGGAAGATGGTACTTATGAGCTTATCGTTACCGGTAAGGATAGAAGTAATAATGAGGCTGGAAATATTGAGTATAGGGTACTTTTTGAGGTTATAAATAAGCCAATGATCTCGAATATGCTCAATTACCCGAATCCGTTTACCACTTCGACGGCCTTTGTCTTTACGATCACCGGCAGCGAAGTGCCGCAGAATATCCGGATACAGGTAATGACCATCACCGGTAAAATTGTCAGGGAGATAACGAAGGATGAGTTAGGTCCGTTACATATCGGAAGAAATATCACCGAATTCAAATGGGATGGAACGGACGAATATGGCCAGAAACTGGCAAATGGTATTTACCTCTACCGGGTGATCACCAACCTGAATGGTAAATCACTTGATAAGTACAAAGCCGAAGGCGATAATACCGATAAATATTTCAATAAAGGATACGGTAAAATGTACCTGATGCGCTAAAAAGGATTCTTTAACTCAAAATACGGGCTGCCTTGTGCAGCCCTTTTCTTTATTCGTAAACCAAAGAAGCCACGAAGTACTATTTTTGCTGTTCGTTCAAAAAATGTCTATGGCAAAGATTGGGATTAATATAGCAACTGGCAGTTTACAGCAGCAGGAAATGATCGTGGGTATAGACCTGGGAACAACGAACAGCCTGGTGGCGATCATTCACCCGGAAAGCAGGAAGCCGGTCGTTTTGAAGGAACATGATGGTAATGCACTGGTTCCTTCCGTCATTCATTTCGGGGAAGCCGGATTGCTCTCTGTGGGCGATGAGGCTAAAAAATACCTGGTTGCTGAACCACACAATACAATATTCTCTGTTAAACGGCTAATGGGGAAATCCTATAATGATGTAAGAGATTCTTCTTCTTTTTTTACCTATAAGGTAATTGATGATAACAGTGAGAGCCTGGTGAAAGTGCAGGTAGGCGATACGTTTTATTCACCCATAGAATTATCGTCTTATATCCTGAAAGAATTAAAAACAAGGGCAGAACATATCCTGAAAACACCGGTAACCAAAGCCGTGATCACGGTACCGGCTTATTTTAATGATGCGCAACGACAGGCTACAAGAGATGCCGGCCGTTTAGCAGGCCTGGATGTATTGCGGATAGTGAATGAACCAACCGCAGCGAGTTTGGCGTATGGTTTGGGGCTCAGGAATGATGAGACAAAGACAATTGCTGTATATGACCTGGGTGGCGGGACCTTTGATATTTCTGTACTGAGAATTACCGGCGGAATATTTGAAGTATTATCAACTAACGGGGATACGTACCTGGGAGGAGATGATTTTGACAGGGCCATTGTACAATACTGGTCTGCAAAACTGGGCCTGACAGATGAAGAATTGAACTCGAATAAAAATATTGCACAGGAGCTTCGGTTGCTGGCGGAAGAAGCCAAAAAACAACTTTCTTCTGCTGCTGAATTTAAGGGAAGTATTGCCGGGGAAGAAATAGTGCTGACCAAAGAAGAATTTGAAAGATTGGTAAAACCATTTGTGGAGAGAACCATACAGTGCTGCAGAAATGCCATGCAGGATGCGCAGCTGCATATAACTGATATAGATGAAGTGGTGATGGTAGGCGGCTCTACAAGAGTGCCGTTGGTTAAGAAATCAGTGGCTGAATTTTTTGGCAGAGCAATACATGATTCATTAAACCCAGATGAAGTGGTGGCACTGGGTGCTGCAGTACAGGCAGATATTTTGGCTGGTAACAACAAAGATTTTTTATTGCTGGATATCACACCACTTTCATTAGGTATAGAAACAATGGGAGGATTGATGGATGTATTGATTCCACGGAATTCTAAGATCCCTTCAAAGGCCGGCAGACAATATACCACACAAAAAGATGGCCAACCCGGAATGAGAATATCGGTTTACCAGGGAGAGAGAGACCTGGTAAAAGATAACCGGAAATTGGCCGAGTTTAATCTTACCGGTATTCCCGGGATGCCGGCAGGATTGCCGAAGGTGGAAATAACTTTTCTTGTGAATGCCGATGGAATCCTGGTGGTTAAGGCAAAAGAACTTCGCAGCGGGGTAGAACAAACTATCGAAGTAAAACCGCAGTATGGGTTGACGGATGAGGAAGTAGAAAAGATGCTGTTGGATTCTATTACCCATGCAAAAGAAGATATACAGACAAGGGCATTAGTGGAAGCGCAGACAGAAGCCCGGCAAATACTGGATACAACAAGACTATTTGTAGAAAAGAATAAAAGTTTCTTATTGCAAGAAGAAATAGAAATCACAGAAGCGTCGATGAAGGACCTGGCACAAAAAATAACTTCAACCGATAAAGATGCTATTCAGGCAGCCATTGAAAAACTCAACGAAATATCCAGGCCTTATGCAGAGCGATTGATGGACCATGCCATATCAACAGCTATGAAGGGGAAAAGTATAACCGAATAAATATTCAGGGAATTACAGTTTCAAGTACTTTATAAGAAACTGTTTCTGCCAGTACTGTAGCGGGGAATGAAAGTGTTGCCGCTCTCTTTATAGCAAGGCTGTCTTTTTTATCAATCACAAATATCAGTTCTCTTCCTTTCCAGGACGGATCAATTGCTCCTGATTCAATAAAACGGGAAAGTGCTGCTTTCTTTTGGGCAACATATGGTGTGGTAAATGGATGGGAGAGCCACGGGTAGGCTCTTGTATAGACTGTGCTCATATAAGGAATCAGTTCATCTGAACCGATAATTAAGGACCGGTTTGTTGTGTGCTTCTTTAGCAGGGCAAATATTTCCTTTTGTTCCCTGTTTAAGTAAGAGGTTGAGGGAGTTGTGGTCTTTGCATCAGCCTGGCTATACACCCATACGAGGTTATCGGAAAAGAAAAGTAATATCAAAAAGCCAAGCATGATCTTTTGGAAAAGGGATGCAGTTAATTTGCTAAGGAGATAATGTAAAGCAGGTATTCCAAGTATAAACAAAGACGTCCAGATATAACCCCTCGTGAAATGCAACGGTTGCATCGGTTTCATTACTATTTCATGATTAGCAAGGCTGAATGCTATAAGAAACCAAAGCAGGAATAAACGGTTTTGACCCTGCGAAAAAAACTTTCGGGGTGTATTTATTTTCGCAACGCTTAGTAAAGCTAACAGGCCGGTGATGCAATAAGCAGGTATGATACTGAAAAATCGAAGCCGCCAGTTTAGGGCATATTGTTCATTCACAGAATGGTGGTCGTCGAATTGATTAAGATAATACAAGTAATAATACAGGTGGAAGAGCAGGATCAGTAACTCGCCAATCACAAGCCAGGCCGGGATGCTTTTACGGTTGAATATTATTTTTTCAGCCAATAACCAGGCACTTGTAATGCTTAGCAGCTCGATGCCGGTAAATGGATGTGATATAGATAGCATAGCTGATATGACCAGTGCTCCTGCCCATTTTTGTTTTAGCAAACAGTATATCACTCCAAGAAATAATACATGGTAATAAGCTTCGCAGGAAAAAAATAAGGATCTTCCAAAATTTAACCCCCACCAGCCTGATCCGGGATCAAGGAAAAATATGCTGTTCACAGTTGAGGAACCATAAATCAGCTGTGCAAAAAAACCAGAAAGGGTCAGCAAGCCACCACCCCAGGCAAATAGCCAGATACTAATGGTCCTGTGTTTATTACCGGGAAATAAATGGTCATAGATGGAAATAAGTATCCGGAAACAAATAAATGAACAGATCAGTGTGAAGGGGATCAATATCCAGCCAGGTGGTATACCGGCTTTCATCAGGCCGGCAAAGAGTAAGGTCTGCGTTTGAAAATAGATGGGCTGGTGATCATCAGAATCATTAAAGGGGTTACTGTAAAACAAACTGTTTTTGTCGCTGTCAAGATATTGTTTGGCATAAGCGACATAGGATACATTGTCATGTTGTATAAAACCGGTCGGTTCCAGGTCATTGGAATGATTAAAAAGATAACCCCAAAAAAATACAAGCATGGGGGCAGTCAGCAACAAGGCAAATAACCAGTTTCTCTTTTGCGGGATCATTCGGTAGTTCTCTTTTTACGAAACTGTAAGATAAAGAATATAGCAATCAGCAACAGGGTGAATGAAGAAACATATAAAGCGAACCTGATATAATCATTTGGCTGGAACCTCAGTTGTACAATATGTCTCCCCGCTGATACCGGCACGCTGATAAATGCCCTGTTGGTACGGTAAACCGGTATTTCAACGTTATCTTCAAAAGCCCGCCAGCCGTGATGATATTGCTGGAAGATGTTTAGGAGACCATAGTTATTTGCAGTTACCTCCAGTTCAATATTGTTGGGCCCAAACTTTACTATAGAGATGGTACCGGTTGTATGGGCATTGATTTCAATTTCCCGGCCTATGCTCTCAAACAAAACGATTTTTCCGCTGTCCGGTAGCCCCGCTGTTGATAGAACAATACTGTCAGAAAAATAGGCAAAGGGCATACTAGTCAACGCATTTCTTAATACAGAGTCTTTAAGGAAAATGATATAATTGCTGTTAATGGTCGGAGTAATAATATGGTCCTGTATACTGATTCGTTTGTTATAGAATTTTTCCTGTCCTAAGGGAGAAACGGTTGATAAATCAGTGCTGGCGGTCATTACCGGCTTAGATATATCGGGGATCGGATAGCCGGATGGAAACGAATTTATATATTGATTAACGGCTGATGTCTTCACCTGCGAGATAAAAGTGAAGGGTAAAGCCATCCAGCAAAAAGCAATGCAATTGATAATTACCAGGGCTGGTATATATTTCTTTAACCCTTTCCAAAGAACAAAAAGGAATAAGCTGATAAATGCGATTTGAATGATGCCCTGTATTACCGCTATATCGGCAAAGCTGAGTTTATCAAGCAGTGACTTCCCTTTTTCCCGGCCGATAAGTTGAGGTAGATTGCTTTGAAAAATATAATAGAGCAGCATTCCAAAAAGCAAGACGAGGATCGTAGCTGTGATTATTTTTAGTTTTTTATCTGCAGCACTTTTTGTGATAAGGAATGTATTCAATGCTTGGGCTGCTATTAAAATAATAGCGATTGTAGTGAATATCCGCATGGAAGCCGGGTGCCTGAATGTATTCATCAACGGAAGGAGCCGATGGCACCATTCTCTGACCGGTGTGGCATCACCGAGGCTGAATAGATAGGAAAAGAGGATGACACCGAGAGTAAATTTATAAACTGGTTTTAGTTTTTCGGCCAGGGCCAGCAGGAAGAACAGGAGAATGAAAATTCCAGTTGATGCGTTCCGGGCAACCAGGTCGGTTTGCAGTAAGGAATGGTCCCTGGATACAGCAGAAGGCAGTAAATAGGATATGCTGCTGAAAGGGGGAAATGCATTGGTTTGTATCCTGTTCAGGCTGGTCCCGCTTCCTCTCTCATAATAATCCAAAAAATCCCACCAGGATAAAACAGCCGGACTGATAATAAGAAAGAAAATAAGCACGGTAATACCGGAGAATATAAAAAGGGGTTTAACTGACCTCTCTTTATAGTGACGGACCTGCCAGATAATAAATCCAATAAGGAGTATATAAAGACAATAGATAAAAAAACTGGGATAGCCTGCTGTGAGTAATAAACTAAGTGCAAGAGATAACTTTAGGGCAGCGTTTAGTTTGGGATTATTTAACAGGCGGAAGAAATAGAGAAAAACAAAAGGAAGATAAGCTGCGCTGGTGATCCAGGGAATGATGGAACCGCTATCGGTCATAAAACCACAACATAGATAAGCAGTGGCTGCGATGACGGCCGTTGTTACACTATTATTAAACTCTTTTACCAGCTTAAACATCCCTATGGCAGCAATAAACAAATAGAACAGCAGTTCCCATTGCAGAACTGCCAGGTTATATCGGGTGAAAAGGGAAATGATCATGACGACAGGATTCCATACGCCGCTTTGTATATCACTATGTAATGGAAGGCCTGTATAGAGGTAGGGATTCCACCAGGGGAAATGATCGTTTTGTATCGCTTCGCTGATATGGTAGCGATAGGGAAGAAAATAAACTAAAGCATCATTCTTGAGGCTGAATATGTGAAAGGTCAACGGCCAATAAGCAACCAGAGTAATCAGTAGTAAAAGCAGGTAATGCCTTCGGGTTAAAAAAAAAATACTGATCTTTTGCATATTATTGTTTCTTCCAAACAGCCAAAATACTTTTTCCAAAGGAATAAAAGAAAATACGATCTGTGATCTTAGAAACCGGAATCATCCATTGATCCCATACCCGGACCTGTTTTTGAGCCGGGTATGATAGTCGTAATAACAGTTTATTCAATAAAGAGGCAAAAAAGCCAACGGAGTCGAGGTAGATCATTTTTTGCCGGGTTAAAGAAGCTGGCTGTATGGTTGATAATGTTTTACGGGTATATCTCCTGTAGTGGCCAATCGCTTTGTCAAAGGGGCTGAATAAAAAACGGAAAGCAGGAGAGAGGATGATAAGATGCCCGCCCTGTTCCAGGTGTTCAACTGCTTTTATTATTTCTGTTGCATCATCCTCAATATGTTCAAGTACATCTATATAAATGATAGAATCAAACTTATCATTTTTGTCTAATGAATCCAGCGTTCCTTGTATTGTCTTGCAATTGGAAGGGAGCAGCTTGTTATTTATTTTCTCCTGGAGTAATTTTTGCATTCTTTCATCCGGCTCCAATAAGAGCCAGTAATCATTTTTACCTTTATTTAATAAAAGTGTAGTTCCCCCGATACCGGCCCCTACTTCAAGTACCTTCCCTTTTAGGAACATTGCTATATGACTGGTAAAATAGTTTTTCCAGTTAGTAGCTGTTTCAAAAAGCTTTAGTTCTTCTCCCGGGTATTTGTAATCTGTATTCATGCAATAATTGTTTCAACGGCCCCGGTATAATCTTTATAATGGTGAGCAGGTACAAATTTTCGCTGCGAGTCGGCAGAAAAATACAGGAACATCGTAATAAGTGAAAGCAGGAAGCTCTGAAGCAATACAATCAGCATGGATGAAATAACAGTGGATGTCCAGCCGGGAATGGCTAAGCTGGTAAACGTTTTAATACCAAGTAAGGCAAGAATGATCAATAAAGAAAATCCAATAAGACAAAAGGAGAAAATCAGGAGACGGCCGGCAATGATCTCCATGAACACAGAGATGGCCCCAAGTCCGAGCAGAAGTAATTTGCTGAAATTCATTTTTGATTGCCCTGCATACCTGGTTCCCTTATGAGTTTGTATAGTTGAATAGGCCAGCCGGGATTTTAAAATTCCTCCTGCTAGGTGGCTCCATATTTCACTGTAGAAAACAATTTTATCAAGGGACGCTTTCGGCATGATCATAAAATTGCCAAAAGATATTTTTCGGCCGGTCAGCAGCCTGAAACTGATTTTATAAAGCCGGTAAAACAATTTGAACAGCAGGTCTTCCCGGCGGGAACTGCGATGGGCAAAAATTATATCATTGCTTTTCTTCTCTGCCGCTATCAATAATTCTAAGGCATCTTCCGGCCGGTCTTCGCCATCTGTATCCATGATCAGTACCTTATCACAGCTGCTATTCTCCTTTATATAAGCCAGGCCAATTGCCAAGGCTTTCTGGTGCCCGATATTTCGCTGCAATTGTAATACCTGCAGCCGAAAAGATGTATCTGTGGTAATTTTCAATTCTTCCGTTGAACCATCATTTACAATTAAAATACTGAAGCGATAATCTTTGAGATGAGAAAACGTCTTTGCAAGTTCGGTTAAAAGCCGGTTCAGCGATTCGTCATCATTAAATAAAGGACACAGTATGGTTACGTTCTTTTGCATGTGTGGGTTTAAAGATACAATGCATGCCTTTTATAATGAAATGCGGGCAGGAAATCAGTCTCTGTACTTTGTTTTAAGTTTAAGAAAATAACTTTCAAAATAATGATAGCTCAGCCAGCTCAACAGGACTGCAAAGGCTGCGGCTGTTATGGAAATAATCAGCTGAGCGGCCATACCGGGTATTTGTGTCTTAACAATATCCAGCAAATAACTATTAATGATCAGGTATACCGGCCAATGAAATATATAAAAAGCATAGGAGATGCGTCCAAAAAATTTTAGTATTGGGATATTAAAAATAAAGTTGATGATTTTTGTTTCCTTGTTAACCGCCTCGTACACTAATAAGCCAAATATCATGGCAAAAGTACTATAACCCACCAGGCTTGTGTAAGGGAATGAAAAGGAATAGTAGCGGTTGATAAAATAGAAAATAAAATTAATGGCCGCAAAGCTCAATACTATGACTGCCGTATTCTTTTTGATGAATTCAAAATTCATGTGTTTTAATAACGCAACAAGGCAGCCAATGCATATACCGTCAATACGGGTGAATGTATAAAGATTATAATAAGCGAGGTTTTCAATTTTGTAGATCCACAAACCAAAGCGGAAAAGGATCACCAGCGACAAAAGGGTACAAATAAATATCAAAAGATATTTAGGTTTTTTGAGCAAAAGAATCACCAGCGGCCAGAAAATGTAGAACTGTTCTTCCACTGCTAATGACCAGTAGTGATTCAGTATATGAGCATTGTTAGGGTCTTTAAATATATATAACCAGTTTTGTAGGTAGGTCCAGAGAAAAAATTGGTTATCGGTGTAGTAATCCCATTTAATAAGCGGGGACGTAAAGGCGGGGAGTACAAAAAGAAAGATAATAAGGCTCAGGTAGTATAAAGGGAATATCCGCAACACCCGCCGCATATAGAAATTACGCAGGAAATTGGGTCTTCGCACCGCATTCATTAATATATCAGTGATCAGGAAGCCGGAGAGTACAAAGAACAGATCCACTCCCAGCCAGCCGAAGTAAGAATGGCGGATAAAACCAAAATTATGGTAGAGAACAACCAACAAAATGGCAATTCCCCTAAGGCCATCCAGGGCAGGGTAATGAGACCTTTTAGGGGTTTCGACAGTCATTTATTGGGTTAGTTATTACTCCTTCAAAGATAACTTTCTGAGCAGATACTTGCCAATCATGTCAAACTCGAGATTTACTATCGATCCCACAATTACCTTTTTGATATTAGTATGTTCAAAAGTGTAGGGGATAATAGCTACGGTAAAACTTTTCCTTTTGACATTAAAGGCAGTCAGGCTGATGCCATTTATTGCAATTGAGCCTTTCTCAATAATAAGTGCAGCAAATTTTTTAGAAAATTGAAATTCATATTCCCAACTGCCATCCTTTTCACTCACACTTTTGCAAATGGCCACCGCATCCACATGTCCTTGAACAATATGCCCATCTAACCGGTCGCCCAACTGAAGAGACCTCTCTAAGTTTACAATAGTGCCTGCGGACCAATCCCGCAGATTTGTTTTTTCCAGGGTTTCTTTTATAGCAGTAACCCGATGACAATGCCCATGTAGCTCCTCAATAGTTAGGCATACACCACTATGACTTACACTTTGGTCTACTTTCAGTTCATGTGTTATTGGAGACTCAATCCAAAATGTTTTATTGGAGCCATTGGAAATGACCTCTTTGACAACACCTGATGATTCAACGATTCCGGTAAACATAATAGCAAAGTAATTCATTTCCTTTTTGATTTCGGGTTTTGAAATGAACCTATTATCTTTGCAACCCTAAAAATACCAAAGGAGGTATCATTAAATTATGCTTATCATCGACTCAAAAGATTGCGAAAACATTGACAAGGCGCTTAAGAAGTACAAAAAGAAATTCGAAAAGTCAAAAGTATTGTTACAATTGCGTGAACGTCAAAGCTTTACAAAGCCTTCCGTAAAGCGTCGTGGAGAAGTGTTAAAAGCTGTCTACAAGCAGAAGATAGCAAGTGGAAAGATTGAAGGTTAATTTCATCTTCGTCAAAATATTCAGAGATAGCTGCAAAGTTTAATAGCTTTGTAGCTATCTTTTTTATGCACTTTATCTCTCAGCAAGCCATTCAGCCCTTTATTGATTACCTGAAATTTGAAAAAAGGTACTCAATTCATACCATTACGGCATACCAGACTGATTTACATGAGTTTAAAGAGTTTGTCAAAATACAATACGGGGACCTCGATCTGACATCAGTTAATCATGGATTAGTCCGAAGCTGGCTTGCTCAACTAAAGGAACAAGGGCTTACTGCCAAATCCCTGAACAGGAAGATATCCACTTTGAAGTCTTTCTTCAAATTTTACCTTAAAAACGGGGTTATTAATATTAGTCCAATGACTAAAGTGATTAGTCCAAAAATTGGAAAAAGATTGCCTGTTTTTGTAAAAGAAGAGGAAACTCAATCATTATTAAACTCTCTTAATAGCTCAACAGAAAATTGGCGAAGCCTTAATGCCAGAATGATCATTACAATATTGTATGCAACTGGTTTACGTTTGAGTGAATTGATAAATCTTAAAGAAAAACAGGTGGATTTTTCCCGGCTTCAAATTAAAGTACTTGGAAAAGGTAATAAAGAGAGAATAATTCCTGTAAGTGATAAGTTGATCAATAGTATCAAGGAGTATAAGCAGTTAAAAAGAAAAGAATTCGAAGTTTATGAAGATTTCTTGCTGGTTTCTGAAAAAGGTAAAAAACTTTACCCTAAGTATGCCTACCTGATCGTAAATCAATATTTGAGCAAAACAAGCACATTGGATAAAAAAAGCCCCCATATTTTGCGGCACAGCTTTGCAACACATTTAATGAACAATGGGGCCGATCTGAATGCCGTAAAAGAGCTGCTGGGGCACAGTAGCCTGGCGGCAACCCAGGTATATACCCATAATACAATTGAAAAGCTGAAAGATATACACAAAAAAGCCCATCCTAAATCTTAAAAATGCCGGTACTCACAATAAAAAATTTAGAAAATTTTGTTTGGGAGCGGTTCTCTTTTGCAGTAACTTGTAGTTGTAAAAAGAATTAAAGAACCGAACCCAATGAAAGGCTAGAAAAAAGTTCTTTATTTATTGTTTCACTATAAAATGATGACCATGAACGTACAAATTCAGACAGTTCATTTCAATGCCGACAGTAAACTGATTGAGTATGTGAACCGAAAACTGGAAAAGCTGAATACCTTCAGTGATCGTATCATTCAGGTAAATGTTTTCCTGAAACTTGACAACGTAGTTCATACCATTAAAGACAAGATTGCAGAAATCAGGGTACATGTTCCCCGGCACAACTTCTTCGTGAAATCAACCAGTAAATCCTTTGAAGAATCGTTTGATGATGCTTTCGAAACAATGGTAGCTCAAATAAAAAAAAGTAAAGAAAAAAAAGCCGCTTAAAACTTTGTAAGCCCCGCCCCGGCGGGGCTTTTTTATTGCTCGATTCCAATAATGAAATAGAATTATTCACAACTGGCTGAAAACAAGCAAAAAATTATTTCTCAAAATTTTTCCGATTATCAAATTCCCTTACCTTTGCCTCCCCAATAAATGGGGGGTAGTTCTTTATTGTTCAATCCGTACGCAAAATCCGGGGTAATCGGAGAAAAGGTGCGGAAACAGTAACGCCACTTTAGCTCAGCCGGTAGAGCAACTGATTTGTAATCAGTAGGTCGTTGGTTCGATTCCGACAAGTGGCTCTGGTAAATTATTTTACCGGGCAAGTAGCCAAGTGGCCAACGGCAACAGACTGTAAATCTGTCCTCTTCGGAGTTCGGTGGTTCGAATCCATCCTTGCCCACATAAGTTCTTTTACATAAAAGCATCAGCGGGAGTAGCTCATTTGGTAGAGCGGTAGCCTTCCAAGCTTCAGGTGGCCGGTTCGAGCCCGGTCTCCCGCTCAAGACTTGAGTCATATCAGTCAAATGAGTCAGACAGAAAAGGCGCTTGCCGTTTGACCAGTATGACCCCATTGACTGCAATGACCCAAAAGCCGTTGTAGCTCAGTGGTAGAGCACTTCCTTGGTAAGGAAGAGGTCGTGAGTTCAAT
>CAZWIM010000021.1:0-52995 GCA_964634265.1 uncultured Chitinophaga sp.
TAATTCCCGTGAACTCCCGTTAATTCGTTTACGGTTTTGTTTACGGTTTTTTTAACAAGCCAAAATTTATCTTGTTATGGTGGTTAGAATGCCGTGTGTTGGAGTAGTGTTGAACTGGAGAGGTCAGCCGCACAAATCAGGTCTGTACCCTGTTCATATCCGTGTTAAAATAGGTAATACGGCCAGGTATTATAATGTACCGGTTCCTCAAAAAATCAGGAAGGAACAGTGGCAGGGAAAAGAAGGGAACTGGGTTAAGTCCAGCCATCCCTTTGCCTTTGAAATTAATAACAAGATTATTGAAGTAAAAGCCTCGGTTAACGAATACATAAAACGGACGCTCAATTTTGATAAGCCGCTGACGGTTGAAAACATAATTGCACATATCACCAATAAAGGGGATAACAAGAGTTTTCTGGATTTTATGGAAAAATATATAATCCGTCCGCCGGAAAAACTCGAATTGAATACCATTAAGAAGTATAAGACAACACTTATACATTTGAGAAAATTCAGGAAACAAATACTTTTTGCGGAAATTGACAATGTGTTATTGCGGGATTTCAGCCTGTTTCTACAAACAGAAATTGGGCTCAGTGGCGGATCTGCAAAGAAATACATCGAATCCCTGAAGAAAGTTATCCGGCATGCCCGGAGGGAAAATTATATTGCCCCTTCCCAAATGGAGTTTTTATTCGATGGTCTGAATGTCCGGGTTCAAAAAGCAAAAAGGGTGTTCCTCGAATTGCAGGAAGTGAAGAAATGGAAGGCACTTACATTTACAGCAAATCAACAGCATCTCGAACGGGACCGGGATTTGTTTTTGTTTCAGATATATACAGGGTATTACTACAAAGACCTGCTTGTTTTCATCAGGGACCATTTGCAAAGGGATGAAGAATACGGCTATATTATTTTGGGAGCCAGGGATAAGAATGGTAATCAAACAATCATACCCCTATTCAAATTTCCGTATGCGCAAACGATACTTGATAAGTACCGCTCCCGCAATAATGATAGACTGGTTTTTGATAAGCAGTATTTCATTGAAGAACCGGTTTATAATCGGAACCTGAAAGAAATCGCAGAGATGGCCGGTATCCATAAAAACATAACCAACAAAGTAGCCAGGCATACCAATGCCCAGCTATGGATCAGGTACGGGGCCGAAGGTGCGGTACTCTCCAAAATGATGGGCCATACCAGACAGGAAACCACCCGGAACTATTACGAGATAAACCTGCCCGAAATTGTGGAAGGCACGAAACGGGTAGATTTTCAAATCCTGGGGATATAGTTACAGCGAAACTTAAAGCTGTATTAATAATTAAAGCCCAAAATAAATTCTTTTATCAAAATGAAGGTTCATGTAGCTACAACAGTATCTCCTATTAAATATTTTTTTAGGGACACCTGTTGCATATACATTTTGCTTAAGTAAGCATTCCTGAAAACTTTCTATAATTAATGGCTATTGTTGATTTATTCTTTTTGTATCAGCGCAGTTGGAAATAACCCCAAGTCTTTGAATGATAATAACTCCTCTCACCTGCTCAAAATTTGATCAGGCCTTTCGGTTTCAGTGGCTGGGGTTTACCTTTATAACGAGAATTAAAAAACAGCAGTGCGTATGGACATGCAGGGAAGGACGCTGGTGATGATTCCCGGGGAGGAATTAGCGCAGCTTAAAGGGACATTGGAGCTGGTCTTAACAGAGATCAGGAGTTTACGTTCAGCCAAACAATCAGCCTCCGGAATGGAAAGCTTTATCACCGCCAAAGAATTCATGGCAGCGGTGCGTATCGGCCGCACCAAATTCGACCAGCTGGTGGCTGATAATAAAATTCAAACCATTAAAAAACTCCGCAAGATTTATGTGCCGGTAACGGAAGTCAACCGTTATTTTTCAGACCCCAACATTTTATAAATCAGTCCTATGAAAAATGCATCATTACAATGCAGACAGGTCAACACCCTTGACATGGTAGACTACCTGCAAAGTCTGGGCTTTGCGCCGCAGAAAGTGCGGGGCAATGATTACTGGTATATCTCTCCACTGCGGGAAGAAAAAACCGCTTCTTTTAAAGTCAACCGCAAGCTCAATGCCTGGTATGATCACGGGTCAGGCCAGGGAGGCAGACTGGTAGATTTTGGGATCCTTTATTTTAAGTGTACGGTAACAGAACTGCTAAAAAAAATGGCTGGTGAAACAACATTTATTCCTTCCCTTCACCCGCAGCAGAAGGCCAGCGCTGATGAAAAAAAACAAAACCGGGAGAGCCACTCCAAAATCCAAATCATCAGCACCCGGGAGATCGCTGATCCGGGGCTGCGGCATTACCTCAGTACAAGACAAATTCCGCTGCCGGTAGCCAACCAGTTTTGTGATGAAGTGGTCTTTGAACTCTATGGCAAAAAACACCTGGCCATTGGCTTTAAAAATGAGGGGGGAGGCTATGAACTGCGCAATGAGTATTTCAAGGGAAGCAGCACGCCCAAACAGCCCCGGTTGATTATCCAGAAACCCCAAAAGGAACTGGCTGTTTTTGAAGGCTTCTTTAGTTTTTTATCCTTTCAAACTATGGTGCAATCCCGAATAAAAATCCCGGTAGAGCTGCCGGAATTGCAGGCTGGTTACCTGGTGCTAAACTCCCTTTCTTTTTTTGACAGAAACCGGGAGCGGATGGAAAAATATGAAGCGGTTCATTTATTCCTTGACCGGGATAAAGCAGGCATAACAAAAACCAAACAAGCACTTCAATGGTCCTCCAGGTACAGGGATCATAGCAAGGCCTACGCAGGGTACAAAGACTTAAACGAGTGCCTTGTCAGTACCATGAAAGCCCAGTTACAGCAACAGCGAAGGAAAGGAAGACATATATAAAGTTTTACGGAGCCAGCTATGTTTTTCCTTCGTCAAAACCGCTGGCTTTTTTCATCCGCCGGCTGGCGGATTCAAAAAGTAAGGCAGAAGAAACAGAAAAAGTGAAGACCGGTGCAGGAAGAGACAACAAACAAAAAAAACAGTAAAGGCGGCAGGCCAAAAAAGAAAGAAAAACGGGACCAGCAGCTCGCTGTCATGTGTACAATGCAGGAAAGAGAGCAGATTGAACAGAAGGCAAAGCAATATAACTTACCGGTATCGGTCTGGCTAAGAACAGTAGCCTTGCAGGGACAAACTGGCAGCCTGAAAAGAGCTTTTCCAAAAGAAGTATTACTCTTTACGGCAACGCTGAATCACCTGGCGGCGAATATCAACCAACTCACCAAAAAACATAACCAGTATGATCTTTTTTCCGATGCTGAAATAAAGCAGTTACAGCAGCTTATCATAGAAGTAAAACAACTGGCAGCGGATATCAAAAAAAACGGAGAATGATTGGCAAAATCATCATCGGAAAATCCTTCCGGGGCTGTATCGGTTATTGCCTGGAAAAGGAGGGGGCAGAGTTGCTGTATCAGCAGCTTTGTTTTGGCGACAAAAGGGAGATCATTCAGCAATTTAATGAGGTCCGCCAGTTAAATGAAAGAGTTGCCAAACCGGTCATGCATATCACCCTTTCCCTGGTACCGGGAGAAAGGCTTTTGGAAAAGGAAGTTCATAGGTTACTGGATAATGCAGCAAGGGACCTGGGCTATGAAAAAAATCAATGGATAGCGATAGCCCACCATGATACAGCCCATAAGCATTTTCATATCGTAGTGAACCGGATTGGCTTTGACGGAAAGACCCTGTCAGACAGCAATAACTACAAAAAGATAGCGGGATTATGCCGCCGGATGGAAAAGGAATTGGGCTTACAGGAAGTGCAAAGCCCCCGGCGTTTTTTATCAAAGGAAGAACGTAGTAAACCAAGGTTTGATCAGCGCAAAGAAAGGCTCCGGCAAATAATTATTAAATCTCTTCAAAAGGCCAGGGACTACCGGGAATTTGAAACCCGGGTAAAGGCAGCCGGATATGAAGTAATCCGGGCCAGGGGAATACGTTTTATTGACAGCAGGAAGGTGAAGGTAAAGGGCAGTGAACTGGGGTTTTCACTAATGCGAATTGAGCAGTTGTTGGGCATGGACAGGTTGCACAGAAATCTTTTGCTGGAAAGGATGGCAACCAAACCGCAACAGGCCGGTATAGCACCTGATAGAACAGGAAGAAAAATGGACAAAGAGCAAGCCAAGGATGTTTCAAAAGAGTCAGGCAGGAATATGGATAGCAGGATTACTCAGCAGGCAGCAAAGATCCTGACGGAAGTGAATAGGCAGGGGCAGGCTTCCGTTACTCCTGAATTAAGAAAGAAAAGAAGAAAGAAGAGGCATAGGGGTTTTAATTGAATGTCCCTATGTCGGGGGCTACAACTTTTTGGTTGGTTTATTACACAGTTCATGTTAGCTGTTGCCCTTCGTCCTGTGAAAATGGAACAAAATAAAAAGCATAAGCAAGTATTGCCCTTTGTCATAGAATGAATGATTTTCGCCGTGAAGCATTGTGTTACGAGCTAATGAAAGCCTGTCGCTGATTTTTATTTTTACCCAGCGTCTTTCTTCAATTCCAATCTCGTCTAATCTTTCAATATTATGCTTGTCAATTTCATTTAGTGAGTTTGCTATATCAGTTTTAGTTTCTTGTAATAATTCAAACGCTTTCCCGATGGAAAGCTCTTGTGTATTTTTATTTTTCTTTTTGAGGAGTAATGTCCTAAAGTAATCTTTCTTGCAGTCGTCAAAGAAATCATAATCATTTGGTCTAAACCCTAATTCATACTTTGCATAAAATTCAACAACTCCAAACATGAAAGTTGTCCCGATTATACCTTTAGTGAAAGTGTCTTTGCTTAAAATCATTTCACTTGCTTCTTTGATTGTAGCTGTCAACCAAATTTTTAAATGGTCGCCCTGAAAAGAATTAAAGAAGTTAGTTATGAACCATCTTGAATTGTCTGGCCAATAAATACCGCCTGTTGGTGAAAAACATCTGCAAATAATCAGCTTGCATAAATAAATCTTTAAGTCAAGGTCTGTTTCGTCATAATTTATGAACGCTGGTAGAGAAGGTTCGTCCCCTGTCAATACATAAGGGTACTCTTCAAATTCTTTTTGTTTGGCTATTGCTTTGTACTCGTCAACTGTCATTTTGAATTGTAGGGAGGTGTCCAATAAGGTAACAGCTAACGTTCCAGGCCTTGGCGTTGTTGGGGGTTTAGTATTCCGTTCGTAGCCGCTGCTGATTAAAGATACTAAAGTTCATTGTTTATTCTGCAGCTCGGATTTATTCGTTAGCCGAAACTGAAGCTAAATAGTAAACAAAAAGCTGGGAATATATTTGTCGCCCCGCCATATAGCCAATACAATGTTAGGTGTTCGCCCTGTCGTTACCGCAGATATTGTCTTGCCGATGTTTGAGCAACTACGTAATGAATTTTCTCCCACTTTCCCTCGTTCACAATTGCTAACCTTGATTTGTCAAGTGTTAGACTTTCATCAAGCAAATTTTTGTCAATGTGGGTTATTTTTTCAAATTCATTAGTTGGTTGGTCGATTAGCCAATATTGTAAGACAACAGGACCAATGAAAAAAATCAAAGGGTTTGTGTCTTTTGGGTGCGGGTTAGCATAAGTCGCCGCTATCTTAGTTTTATAACTTGTGAAAATACTCATTACTGGTGATGCCAATGGTTCTCGTTTCACCATTTCTTTGATAGGAATTCCAATGTAATAAATAACCAAAGTCCTTAATTCTTCATACTGCTGAGGATTTAACGGATTGTCTTTACCATCAAGTGTCTGCTCTAAACACTGTCGCCAAACTACACTTAAAAAAAATGTTATTAAGACATTGGGGTGAGTATCAATATCAACATACTTTGTCCCGTTTTCTGCTCTTTTAACAGTTGCATCTATCCCAATGCTGTTGATTAGTTCAGTCAGTTTGTCTTGTACTGCTGATTCATATACTCCTAAGTCTTCCTCACATTTTTTACAAAAAATACCTTTTCGTGAATTGGGTTCCTTTTTTATTTCCGTATTCTCTTTTTGCGGATGTTTTCTGCCAAAATATTCATCAATGATTTTTTCCTCGGCATCAATTGTATAAATATGTTCGCTATCTCTTTCTCCATAGGTATTTTCTGTAATTCCAGCCGGTGTCAAATGAGATTTAATGTGATAAACCTTTCTGTCTTTACATAACAAGCAAATGTCTGACATAATAGTTCTGGTTTTGTACATAGTGTCTGTCAAGGGTGACAGCTAACGAGCAGGGCTTGCTGCTCTGCTGGAATTTTATAATGTCCCCCGAACCGCCGCTGATTGAAAAAAGCCAAAGTTGAAATTACAACGTCCTGCCTCAATAATGCCAAACACAGTTCATGTTGCCTGCTGCCCTTCTCTCGTCTGTGAATTTTGTGTCTTGTCAAACCCCCATTTCAATACTACCTTTTGGTCCTTCAAGTAATGTTATTTCAAGGCTGCTTACTTCTTTGTTGTTTTTGTCAAGAATTAGAAAACCACGAACTTCTATCTTTTCAGAAACCATACTGTATGAAGACCCAAATTCTTCTTTTGTGTCTCCGTAAAATTCTCTAACTTCTTTGTGATTAATGTAGTCCTCCCATTCAATGTCAACGGAAGCATTTACAAGGCATTCAATTGTAAAGTGAATAAATTTTTCTCCTGATACCATTTCACTTACATCTTCAATTTTGTAGTCGTCATACATTAGTATCTCAACAACTTTTACTTTTCCAACCCCATACGGAAAACCTGTAAGAACTTCTTCAAGTTCTGTCTCTTCAATAAATTCAACAAACTCTGTGTCAAGCCATTCTTTAAAATTAAAATTTTCAGCTTGTCCTTTTGAGAGTTGAAGTTTTAATTTATCTAACTTTTTGAGGCGTGGTAAAATATATTCATCGTTGAATTTTGAAACGGCAACTACAATTTTGAAATTTTTATTACCAGTTCTTTTATCTGTAAACTCCTCTGACAAATAACCACTGTCTCCGAAATCCTTTATATTGTTAGTTATGAAAACGATTTGTTCAGTTCCCCACAATTCAAGATTTTTTATCGTTTCCCAAATTAAATAGTCTCTGTAACCTGAGTCGCCTTTTTTAAAAGGTCTCCGTCTTTCTAAAACTCGCTTTACAACCTCTTTGTGTTCAACTTTTGGGTAAGGTAAAATCTGGGCATTAATTGATTTAAGTTTTTTAAGCAGGAATTTTTCATAATCCTTTGTCGCTTGAACGATGTCTATTGACTTAGTATTTGTTTCCTTGTTTAATAATCTTGAAATATCAGCAGTTATTTTTTTCTGTTCCTCTATTTTTTCAGTTAGGAACTCCCGATATTTATTGATTGTTTCGTCAATAACTACTTCAGGTATATGCAATGTCGCTGGAATTATATTTAACTCGTCAAGTAAAACTCTTGAATGTGGACTGTCAAGCCAAAAATCCTGAACTAAAATATTCGTGTCAAGTGAAACCTTCATAAGATTATTTTGAACAGTCTGTTTGTTATCGCAAGGTCGTCATAGGGTTGCAGGCAACGTTCGAGGCTTGCCGCAGGGCTGGAATAGTTTCTGTGTCCGCCCGGCAACTGAAGCAGATTGAAAAACTGATGATGAAGTTAACAACTAAAGATCAAATAGAATTCGGTCAAGCCCGATATTAGTTAATAGTAGTACAACAGCCGATTGTTATTCCGTCCGCCAGCCTTGCGGCAAACCTTTTGTTGCCTGCTGTTTTGCTTTAGAGTGGTAAGTCCTCATATTTAATATTTGGTCTTTTCAATTCTACAAGTTTGTCTGTCAATAAAGCATACGTACAAATGATTACTGCCGAATTCTTTGAATGTTGTTCGATTAAGAATGCAAATATTTCTTTTAAAGGTAAGTCTTGTGCATTTTGTCCAACATAACTGTGTGGCTGTAGCGTTGAAATCCCTTTCTTGTGTAATAATCCTGTCCTATAGTTATTTAACTCTTCAATACTTTCAGATTTTATGAGGTCTGCAATCAATTCATAGTAATGTAACTTTTTAACGCCCTCTGGTATTGCTTTATCCAAAGCGTCAAGTTTGGCTTTATGTGTTTTCTTTGTCTCTAAACTCTTTAAATTATATATTAGTCCAATTATCACAATTATCTTTTCGATAGTCGCTTTTAGAGTTGTAAGAATGGTTTCAGCTTCATTTATTGCGGACAATTCAGCTTGAATAAGCAAAGCTTCGCCCTTATTTTTTTCTGTGTAGTCAATTAAATACAGAAATTCGTGTAAAGCTATTGCCGTTTTTTGTTGCAAATATTGGAGTTCATAGATGTATGAAATTAAATCGTCTGCTGTTTCAATATTTGCTAATCGAATTTCATTAAATGCAAAGGCACTATGGATAGTGATATAATGCTGAATTGATGTTACAGGAATTTTAACAACCATCGGGTGTAATAAGAAGCAAATGGAGGGAGCTTTTTCAAAAAGATTGAGATGAAGATAGTCAGAGGTTAATTTTCGGTGTTTAGTATTTGATAAAACAGTCATTGCATTAAGTCCATCTGATTTTTGCAAGTCTGCCTCTGTTAGTTTGTCAAGATTCCATTCTTGCGAATTGTGCCACGCATTTATTTTGAAGAGTCCTTCGTTATAGTCAGAAGGGTTGCCAAACATTGCTTCATTAAGTGTTTCTTTAGCCGCAAGTTGAACTAAGTTTTCAGAGGGTGTCCACCTTAATGTAAGGACACTTTTAAGTTTTTTAAGAAAGGTTTCTCTCTTCCATATTTTTTGAGAACTAAAAATAGCAACCGTCGAACCCTTTTGTTTTACAGTTCCTAAGAAAATGCAAAACTCTTTGTCAAATCGGAATATATATTTTATTAAAAGCTGTGATAGCATGAGGGGTCTGTAAAAAATAACAGGCAACATCTGTATTTGCGGAATAGCTAGTACGAAATTTCACTGATAATCAACGATAAACTGTACCAGATTTTCCGGCTTTTTACTTATAGAGTAATACCCATTTAAAACCAGTGTATTTTTTTGCAGGACGGATAAGGTATACAGCTAAGATAGTATGGAAAAGAGAATTAGTCAAGGGACTGGGAGGCCTCATATTTGCTATAAAAATTTTTGGTTGACGGAAAATGGATTAGATACTGCCGTTAAACTTTAGAATAATAATTTCAGGAGAATAGTAAATTGATTCAATTTTCATTTCAGGTAAAGTTCAGGATAAGCAATACAATTCTCGCCAATATGATCAATTTTCCAACCAGGATCCGAATTTCTCAAAAAAACTGATAAGCCAGGCCTTTTCAAAGGACTTGAAGCCTTCAAGCCCTGTTATGGCACGACGGTTAAATTTTCTTTTGGCGACTATATAAATTAGCAGTAGACTGATGAGAAAAAAGCTTATTCCTGTTATCCGAATAGTCAACTGGTATTACATATTACAGATAATTTAGTCTAACAGTTGTTATTGCTAATTGACGCTATTTTTTCTTCTTTGAGGCTTTTGATTTTTTTGATAATACTTGATAGCTTTTTATTTCCTGATCCGTAACCTGGCTGTAATACTTAAATAATTCTAATTCCGAAATTCCAAATCCTTCTGCAATTGCAATAATAGTTGTTAAGGATGTATTCTTTTTTCCTGCAACGGTTCTTTGAATTATTGCATACTCAACACCGGATGAAGCGGACAATTTTCTAAGGCTAGTGATTAAGGTATGATCTTTTTTACCTTTAAGTTTATTTTCTTTAGCAATTGACTTATTCTCTGAGATAATTTTCTGGATTGCTAATCCAAACTTAATTAAAATGATATTTTTCTCTGCATTTTCCATTACTGGAAAACTCCCATCATTTTGATCTCATTTTGACGTTAGATATAACATCATTTCATTTTAATCCTTATCTTTAGTTTGCGAATCTTCATATTGAACAAACTTATTTGAAGCTTTCGCTTTGAGTCTCGATCTGAAATCTAGGAAATTTCAAAATCCCGGGACAATAAGCAAGAGCTCACGTTCAGGCGTGGGCTCCCTTATTCGGGATTGGGCCCTCCTAGAGCCTCAGATCGATAAGCGGAGACCTGCGCCATTTTTTTAATCCTCGCTTACAGACTCTCACGAATTGTCAACATTGCACTGCTATATTGCTTCGGCTAAACGGAACACAGGACCCTTTATTTGCTGACTCCTTCCGGCAGGGAGAGGAGGCTGCTTTTGACTGTCTGTTCCAGGAATATTTTCCCGCTCTTAGCTATTTCGCTAATCGAATTCTTTCTGACCCAGATACCGCTGAAGATGTGGTGCAGGATTGTTTTGTACTGTTGTGGCAACGACGTGACCGGTTAAGTCATATCAAAGCAATTAAAAGCTACCTGTACACTTCGGTACGCAACCAGTGCCTGAAACACCTGGAAAAGCAAAAAAGACAAGCTGAGTTCAATGAACCGGATAAAGCCGAACCCAGCATGGAAGAAGCCGTTATAGCAGCTGAAACCGCCCGTGAACTGTATCAGTTTATTGAAACGCTTTCACCGGCCCTGAGACAAATTATCCGGCTTTATTACATCGAGGGAAAAACAAATCGGGAGATTGCTCAACAACTCCAGATTGAACCCGACACGGTGATCCGGCAACGACTCCGGGCTATCATGGCACTTAGGAAAACCAACATTTCACTTTGATGGTGGAAATGAACCAGGCGCATATTATGCAAGCAGAAAGAAACTGATGACTAGTTATACCGTGATTATGGTTAAGATTGCTGCATGTTTTTTAAAGATTAGTTCAGTAACCATAAGCAAACAATCACGGGGTTGAAACCAAGGAAGAGATTTTAAAAATAACCGTATTACTACGGTTTTTTTTGTATGCGGTGCACAGCACCTTTACTGTGTGAGTGATCCAATGCCCAATAAAAACTAATGGTATCTACTTAACCGAAAACTCGTTTAGATAAAACAAAATGAAAGTACTATCGTGAAAATCAGGCAATTCATTCGTTGTTTTTCTATTTCTGTATAGTGATAAGTGGATTTCATCACTTTGATGAAAAATACCACAAAATGGTTATTGACTGGTATACAGAAATTATTGATATTGCCAGCGTGGATATAACGGAAAAGAGTATGGTATTTTAATACTGCTCTTTTCGTATAGGTGAACCGGTCATTATTGACTGGAAGGAACTGCTTTTTTGCAATCTCTGAGACCGTGCAATCAAAATTCAAAAAAGTCATACGATCGTATGACCAATATCAGAAGCCAGGTTCGTGTGGAATAAAGATTTTTGTTCATCACTTGTAAACCTTAACCAACTGCGCATGCTGCAACGCCTCATCGCTATTTTGTTTTTCCTCTCTGCAGTCATACCTATATGCGGACAACAAGGTATCGGTGATGATTCAATCTCTCAAACAATCCTTTCCTCTCCTCAAAAGTATGCTGATGCAGTATCGGCCAAAGCAAAAAGTATCGAAGAGAAGCTGGACAAACAATCACAGAAAGCCCTTGATCAGTTTAAGAAGCAGGAAGAGAAAATAATCAGGAAACTATCAAAGCTTGATTCTTCCGCAGCCAAACAATTACTGGCAACTTCAACTGCAAGGTTTAAAGAGTTGCAAGAAAAGTTAAGCAATCCCGGAAAGTTGACCCAGTACATACCTCAGTTAGATTCACTTTCTACTTCTTTGGATTTTTTACAGCAAAGCGAAATGCTATCACAGGTGAAGGAGGTGAAGGAAAAACTCAGTGATGCCATTGCTAAAACAGAGGCATTAAAAGTGCAATTACAAAAAGCGGAGACTATCAAGGCGTTTTTAAAAGAACGGAAGGAACTGCTGAAACAAAGTCTGGAAAAGTTAGGATTAGTGAAAGAACTGAAACGACTCAATAAGCAGGTATATTATTATGCGCAGCAGCTTCATGAATATAAAGCGATATTAAAAGACCCGAAGAAAATAGAAAGGAAGGCGCTGGAGCTGTTGAGTAAAACAAAGCTCTGGAAGGAGTTTTTCCGCAAAAACAGTATGCTGGCCAGCCTGTTCCGCTTACCGGGAGGAGACCCCAATGACCCGGCGAATATGGCCAGCCTGGCGGGACTGCAGACAAGGGCACAGGTAAATAACCTGATACAAACACAACTTGCAACCGGCGGCCCTAATGCCCAGCAACAGTTGCAGCAAAACCTGCAGGCTGCCCAATCGCAACTGAACCAGCTAAAAAATAAAGTGCTGCAAATGGGAGGTGGCAGCAGTGATGCAGATCCCGATAGCTATCGGGAGCCCGAAGGATTCAAGCCCAATAACCAGAAGACCAAAACATTTTTGCAGCGGTTAGAATACGGCGCCAATATACAATCACAAAAAGCCACCAACTTTTTCCCGGTGACCAGTGATATCGGGTTATCGCTGGGCTATAAGCTCAATGACAAAAGTGTGATCGGTATCGGCGCCAGTTATAAACTGGGATGGGGCAGGGGCTGGAATAATATTCGCCTGAGTGCTGAAGGAGTGGGCCTCCGGTCCTATGTGGACATCAAACTGAAAGGCTCGTTCTGGATCAGCGGCGGGTATGAGCAGAACTACCGGACTGCTTTTACTGATTTTGACCAGTTGAGAAACCGCAGCGGCTGGCAGCAGAGCGGCCTTATCGGGATCAGCAAAGTAGTATCGGTCAAAACAAAATTATTCAAGAAAACCAGGTTGCTACTGCTCTGGGATATGCTGAGTTACCGGCAGGTGCCGCGGACACAGCCGGTGGTTTTCAGGATTGGCTATAATTTTTAAAGAACAAATTGTACATGCGAAAGAAATTATTTTCATGCGTTTTGCTGCTACTGGCAGCTACAAAAATCTGGGCGCAACCAGAGGCAGAAAGTTCAGGTATCAAGATCGTGGAAAGATCACCTGCTGCACCCAATACGGCGAGTCTTGGAAAATATTTTGATGTGCCGGTGAATATGTCAACGGGGTTACCTACCATACAAATTCCTATATATACGATCAAGACAGGTAATATCAGTTTTCCCATTGCCCTTTCTTACAGCCCGGCAGGAATAAAGGTTAACACACCAGCCAGTTGGGTAGGGTTTGGCTGGGACCTTAATTGCGGAGGTGTTATAACCAAGCAGGTAAATGGCCTGGATGATTTTTACGCATTGGAGCAGTATGCACAGCCGCAGAACGGGTCAGGTCATCCTGCATGGTCAACGTATATGAATCCCAGCTATACAATGGCCTATGATGGTAATCTTGGTTTTCAGAATATGTCGGATATTATTGACAGCTTGCGATCTTCTACTTTCGTTAGTGTTCCCGGAAACCAGGACGGTGCTAACAGAATACTGGGCAGGATTATCTATAACTGGTATGATGGTGAATCAGACGAGTATCACTATTCCACGCCGGAAGGGAGCGGCAGTATTTTTTATAACCAGAAGACTGCCAGTTTTCAAAACAATGAGATCAATGGCTGGAGGGTATATTTTGATCCTAACAACAATACATGGTCAATTGAAGGTAAAGATGGTAAAGGTTATTATTTCACGGCAAGGGAAGAAGCCCTGAGTCCCTATTTCCAGGACCCGGTTTATCCCTATCCCGATAAGTACTTTACTTCTGCCTGGTATATGACAGGGATGGGAGACAATGTTAACGGCAGAGGTGTTACCATCAATTATGATTACTCCTCCATGCGTTATTTTGAAGGAGGGACTTCCCGTACAGAAAACTGGACCATGAATGGTATACCGGCCAGTTTTGCCGGAGGCTACTCAAATATTATTCGTCGTTACGGTAATCAGTTAAATGTCCAGAGTATTGTCTTTGCGGAAGGAAGAATAGAATTTATCAAAGACCCTACTGCAAGAATAGATGAAGGGATTAATGCGCTTAAAACGATCAAGATCTACGATCAAAACAATGTTCTCAGAAAACAGTTTGAGCTGACCTATTTCTATGGCTGGAATGGAGCCGCCAATACCAGCAGGCTTATGTTACAATCAGTGCAGGAAATAAATTATCTCAATGGCTCTTCGTTGGAAAGTAAGCCTTATGTTTTTCAATATGAATTGTCCATTCCGATGCCCCCGAGGTTTTCTTATGCTCAGGATTTATGGGGCTACAATAATGGCAAGACCTCCAATACCACCAATATACCTGATCAGCCAGGTCTTTCTTCTTTGGGTATTCCTCCATATGCAGACAGAAGTATTGATCCAAATTATACACAGGCGGGTATTTTAAAGCAAATAACCTATCCTACCGGTGGTAATATCCAGTTCTTATATGAGAACAACAGAGAAACCGGTAATCTTCTTGCAGGGGGACTCAGGATAAAAAAAATTACTAATACAGATAATCTGACGGGTAAGACATTGGTGACAGAATACAGGTATGTGGATGGTAATGGCGAATCAACCGGTACGGTATATGCAAGACCATCTTATTATTATATTGTCGATAAAGGTCAACAGGGGATTGCTCATTTACGTATCAGTGGTGAACCGGTATTTCCGCTGTTTGGTTCACAGGGATCGCCTGTTAACTACAGCCTGGTTGAAAAAGTGGAAACAGGGGATGGGGAGGAGTTGAAATCCAGGCATTATTTCTATAATGATTTGGGTGGTATTAACATGAACACCGAAATGACATACCAGTATATCATGGGTGTTCCGTATAATAAAGTACCTGATATCAAGCGGTTTTCTAACCTCCCTTTTAAAACGGAAGTACTCAAAAAGGTCGGTACTCAATATAAGCTCATTAAAGAAGATATACAGGAGTACAGCACACTTGGACAATTTTCCCGATCTGTCTGGAATGTACAGGCCGCCTGGGCGAATCCGTTAGGTCAATTTAATGAATGGGAAGGCCACGACCCCTACATGTTTAATCCAATTGAACCATCACCTTCTGTTAATGCTTACAAGCTTTTCCAGGAGTCTGTAGTAAATGATGTGACCACCAGTACGATTTATGATGATAATAATGTGGCCGTCGGCCAAACAATAACCAAGACTTTTGACACAGACAATGGCAATGTTAAAACCATAACTGCAATCAAAAGCAATGGTAATACAGAACGTACCTATTTTACCTATGCAGCCGACCTGCAATATACCAATGGGTCTGACCCGGTCAACCAGCAATTGAATTTACTGATAGATGCCAATATACTGGCAGCCCCTGTTGAAATTGTAAAAACAGTAACAAGACCGGGAGGGACTGAGACCCTGGTGCAGGCAGAGTTGTTCTTTTATGAGAATAATAAACTCAAAAAGAATATGGTACTGGAGGAGGATATTGCCTACAGCAGTTTTTTGCCTGTCAGCAATGATAATAATGGTTTTTATTATGACAGCAGGTATGTTACAGATAACGAGATCGAATCTTTTGATGCCAATAAAAATCCTTTACAGATCAGGCTGCGCAATAAAACACAGTCTCTTGTCTGGGACCATGATTATTTGCTGGCAACAGCAGTGAATACCCCTGTTTCTGACATTGCAGCAACATCTTTTGAAAGTAATGCAAAAGGGAACTGGACTTATAGTGGTACCACTTCGACTGACAACAGCGCACCAACCGGTTCCAAAATATATAGCCTTTCCGGAGGTGCTGTCACAAAATCACAGCTTGACCCCGGCAAGCAGTATATTGTTTCCTACTGGAGTAAGAACGGCCAGCAAAATGCAGGGGGCACTGTAACAACAGGTCTGTCACTGAACGGATGGACTTATTATGAGCACCTGGTAACGCCAGCAAGCGGCACGGTGACAGTCAGTGGTAGCGGATTAATAGATGAACTGCGCCTTTATCCCAAAGGGGCCCTGATGTCTACCTACACGTACCTACCGTTAATTGGTATGCAAACCCAGTGTGATGCCAATAACCGGATCAGCTATTATGAGTATGATGGGTTTGGAAGGCTGGTGCTGATAAAGGACCAGGATAAAAATGTATTAAAGAAGATCTGTTACAATTTTGCCGGGCAGGTAGAAAACTGTGCCACTACCAGTTGCACTAATACGAATGCAGACTGGCAAAATACTGCCACTCCACCAGTTTGTGAGCAAGGCAGTTGCGGTAATACGGGTTACCAGTTGCAGGAGCAGCGGGATATGAATCCCTGCAGTCCCACTTACAATTCACTGCGGACAATACAGGTCTATAATCCTTCCACCTGTACTCCTGGTTCGGGTATCACTATTACTTATAGTAACCTGACTTATACCGCTGGTTTTACTGCAACATACAGCCATAGCAGCACCGGCCAGGTCTATTCTTTTTCAGTACCTGCATCCGGCAGCGGAACCCTGGGTTGTATACCGGCAGGGACTTATTCGCTAAGTATTTCCAAGCCCGGTAATATGATGCTGGTATTGTTTGGTACGGGTTGTTCTGCGTTGTCAGGAAACTCAGCCTATTTCAATAAGGTGATTGTAGGGCCCCCATCCAACTGTAATGTGGTCACACTTGAACATGATTATTAAAAAACTGAAACTCCCGACATGAAAAAAATAGTAAACACAATTGTATTCTCAATAACAGCCCTGCTGTTGTATATGCCCTTTACCGGCAGAATCTATGATTTTTCGGTTCCCAGGATTAACGGAGGAACTCAATCACTTTCTGATTACCAGGGTAAAAGGATACTGGTTATTACTTTACCGGTGGAGCAAAGTCCGGCAGCTGATTCGTTGCTTTACAGTTTAGATACGCTGGGCGCAGCAAGGGCACAAACCTTGCAGATAATTGGCGTACCGGCTATAGAGGACGGTTATACTGCCGGGAATAACTCAGCCCTTCAGCAATGGTATTTCAGTAAACTGGGCAGTCATGTACTGGTGACCAGCGGACTTTATACAAGGAAAGCTTCCGGTTCACAACAACACCCGTTGTTCAAATGGCTGACCACTGCCAGTCAGAATGAAGTATTTGATATAGATGCGGAAGGCCCCGGGTTCAAGTTTTTTACCAAACAGACCGGTGAACTGATTGGAGTATTAAGGCCACATACTAAAGTAAGCAGCAATGCTGTTCAACGTACCCTTCAGCTGTAAAGATGAATACATCCAAGCCTACTAAATGAATGTTTTTATGATGTGCAAAATAAAAATAGTACGATCGCTGCTGAGAATAAGTTTTGTTTATTCCCTGCTGAATGTTCCCGTAAGCATGACCGGACAGCGGCCAGTGCCTGCTAACTATCCGGGAAACGTACCGGTGAATTTTATCAGAACCTGGGATGCCCTGGCACCAGAAGATAACGGAACTGATCTGCTGACAAGGCCTTTACAGGATGTACGGCAAACCACCCAGTACCTGGATGGACTTGGCCGCCCTTTGCAGGTTGTGGCAAGGAAGGCCTCAATGGAAACCGGTGGATCAGCTACGGACCTGGTGACAGCAATTGAGTATGACGGATTTGGCAGGGAGCAGTTCAAATATTTACCATTTGCATCAACTGCAAATGATGGGTTATTTAAAACTAACCCTTTCCAGCAACAGGCCTCCTTTATGCAAGGCCAGTATGGCGGGCAGGGTGAAACTTTTTTTTATGGACAAACTATTTTCCAGGCGTCACCAGGCGGTGCACCGGAAAAAACAATGGCGCCCGGTAACAGCTGGACCGGTTCATCAAGAGGCATTACTCAACAGCAGTGGGCAAATACCGGTACAGATGATGTGAAAAAATGGATTGTGACCAATGTAACTAACGGCCTGGGTAGTTATGCTGTAACCGGTAACTATAGTACAGGACAGTTACTTAAAACTATCACGACTGATGAGCACAATAAACAGGTGCTGGAGTATAAGGATAAGGATGGAAAAGTGATACTTAAGAAAGTTCAGTTAACCGCCTCCAATGATAATGGAACGGGTAGTGGATATACAGGATGGTTATGCACCTATTATATTTATGATGATATCGGGAACCTGCGTTGTGTGATACAGCCTGAGGGGGTTAAAACCCTGGCAGGAACTGGCTGGCCCTCCCTTAGCACTACAATTTTAAATGAACAGTGCTTTCGCTACGAATACGACCCCCGCAACCGGATGATCTTGAAAAAAGTACCTGGTGCCGGTGAAGTGTATATGGTATATGACCAGCGGGACAGGCTGGTGATGACACAGGACGCCAATATGCGAACGCAGCAAAAGTGGATGTATACCAGCTACGATGCATTAAACCGCCCCGTTGCGACAGGTTTGCTGACCGATCCTACCAATTACAATAATCCTTCCTATCACCGGTCAGCAGCTGCAAACAGTGAGGCGTACCCCAATTTGAGCAACTACAGTTTTGAAGAGCTGACAAGGACCTTTTATGACGATTACAGCTGGCTGGGAACTTACGGTAACCCGCTCCCTTCTGCCTATAATAACCAGTATGATATTTATTTTTTAGCTGCCAGTAACACTGCCTGGCCCTATCCTCAATCTAACAGTGCCAGTAACCATACGAGGGGCCTTACTACAGGAACAATGGTAAAGGTGCTGGGACAGACAGGTGGTATGGGCGGAAGCCAGGGTGGTACTACTTACTTATACACTGTTAGCTTTTATGATGCCAAGGGTAAAGTAATACAAGTACAAAGCACCAACCTCAGCGGCGGCACAGATGTGGTCACCACGCAGTACAGCTGGGCAGGCCAGCCATTGATAGCTGTGCAAAAACAGCAAGTAGCAGGAGTTGCTGGACAAACAACAATCGTCGTAAGCCAGATGACTTACGATGAATTAGGCAGATTAGTCAAAACAGAAAAAAAGCAAAGCAATAGCCAGGTAATGGTGAATGGAGTTATGGGAGGCATGTCTTCTTATAAAACCATTTCACAAAATGAATACGACAAACTGGGGCAGCTAAAGAAAAAGAAAATAGGCACTGACCCGAACAATTCCACTAACCCACTGGAAACACTCACTTATGATTACAATATCCGCGGCTGGATGCTGGGTGCCAACCGTGATTATGCAAGGGATGCCAGCAATAATAATTATTTCGGTTTTGACCTTGGGTATGACAAACAAAATAATAACCTGATAGGCGGACAGGCATATGCTGCCGCTCAGTATAATGGCAACATTACCGGCATGGTATGGAAAAGTAAAGGCGATGGAGAAAAAAGAAAATATGATTTTGCTTATGATGCTGCCAACCGTCTGCTGAGTGCTGATTTTACTCAGTATACCAGCGGCAGTTTTAACCAGAGCGCCGGGGTAAACTTTGATGTAAAGATGGGCAATGGCACAGACCCCAACCTGGCCTATGATGCCAATGGCAATATCAAACAGATGCAGCAATGGGGGTTGAAACTGACAGGCAGTGTGCAGATAGATAATAGCCGAAACACCTATATCGAGGCCAGCAATAAGCTAAAGAGTGTAACAGATTTCAATAATGATCCGCAGACAGGCTTGGGTGATTTTCGGACGGCCTCTTCGCATTATCAATTTGCAGCTAAAACGGCACTCACCCCATCAAGCCCCCAGGCTTCCTTTGATGCTATTACAGATTATAGTTACGATGCCAATGGCAACCTGGTGCTGGATAATAACAAGGCGATCAGCAGTATCACTTATAACCACCTGAACCTGCCATCCGTCATTAGTGTTACAGGTAAGGGCAATATTACCTATACCTATGATGCAGCGGGCAATAAACTAAAAAAAGAAACCACTGAAAATAACGCCACTGTATACCATAACGGAACCAATTATACGACGAATGTCACTACTACAACTTCCTACATTGCAGGCTTTGTGTATGAGAGTAAATCGTACAGCAACAGCAACCTGACTTCCCTGAATTACACAAATAAATTACAATTTTTTGGTCATGAAGAAGGCCGTATCCGCTACAAGGAAGCGGTACCCGGTGTAAGCCCCGCCAGTTTGGAATATGATTATATGCTGAAGGATCATCTGGGTAATGTGCGGATGGTGCTGACAGAAGAACAAAAGCAGGACAAATATCCGGTTGCAAGCTTGGAAGATGCAAAGATTGCTACGGAGCAACAATACTATACTATTGATAACTCAAAAATCGAACTGGCCACCAACGTGTCAGGATTACCGGCCTATACAAATGACAATGGGATAGGTAACAATCCCAGTGACCCTGGCTTTGAAACAACGAACAGTCAAAAGCTATATAAGCTAAATAGCAATACTAATAAAACAGGCCTGGGTATCACCCTGAAAGTAATGGCAGGTGATAAAATAGATATACTGGGAAAGAGCTATTATTTTCTGAATAATACAGGTGGCAGTGGTGCCAATGCAAACGTACCTGTTTTGGAACTATTAACAGGGTTAATAGGAGCACCGGGCAGTGCAACAGCAGGGGGACACACAACAGCTACGGAATTAAATGGCATTACAGGAGTAACAGGGCCGATCAGCAGTAGTTATTTAACCGATCCTGCAAGGGATAATGCCGGTTATCCGCAACGGCCAAAGGCATTTATTAACTATTTATTTTTAGATGAACAGTTTAGATTTGTGAGTGGTGGCTTTAGTGCTGTTAACAATACACCGGGCTTAAAAGATCATATCAGTGAACTGCAAAACAAGGTTGCAACAAAGAATGGATATGTGTACATTTATGTAAGCAATGAGAGCCCTGTAAATGTGTTCTTTGACAACCTGCAGGTGGTGCATACCAGAAGCCCGATTTTGGAAGAGACGCATTATTATCCCTTCGGGTTAACAATGAGTGGGATATCTTCAAGTGCTTTAAGTTTTGGTGGCCCTGAGAACAAGATTAAATTTCAAGAGCAAGAATTTGCACACAAAGAGTTTAGTGATGGCAGCGGACTGGAGATGTATGAGTTTAAGTACAGAATGCATGATCCGCAAATAGGACGTTTCTGGCAGATAGACCCACTTGCTGATAAATATGTTTATAACTCTACCTATGCCTTCAGTGAAAATCAAGTTATATCTTACCGGGAGTTAGAAGGTCTTGAAAAAGTGTTAGCGATCTTTTATCATGGTGGTCCTTTTGGTGGTGCAAAAACAACTACCCCTGAGAAAGCCGGAGGCACAGGAGTTATATACAACGATACAAAAAGGTTTGCCGAAAGTACAGGGAAAGGATTTGCAGGTACAGTCATTGCTCCGGGAGCTAATTCAGATAACAGTGTTAAGACAGCCAATGACTTTATTAAAAGCAATTATGAGGAGGGTGATATGGTGGTTATATATGGCTATAGCTATGGCGGTGATGCTGCTGTTGAACTATCAAAAAGTTTAAATGAGCAAGGTAAAAAGGTAGACTTACTTGTTACTGTAGATAACTCTGATGGCCCTGGAAATTTTACAGTAGACACAGATATACCTGAAAATGTCAATACCAATCTAAACGTTTATCAAGATAAGCCATCGGGTACAACAAGAGCTAACGGAGAACCAAATACTGCTGATGATCCTAAAAAGACAAATGTTATCAATAGAAATGTTTCCAGCCCCGACACAACACATGGCAACATTCAGGAAAAAAATAAAACTCTTATAGAGAATGTAATTAACTTCTTTATTCAACAATATAATCCGCCTAAAAAATGAAATTGCTCAAAGAAAACAAGATACTTCTCTATTGCCTGTTGGTGTATTTATTAGGGCAAGTGTTAGTGTGGTATGTTTATAATAACACCTTAGAGCGTATAGTACTCATAGTTCACGAACTTGCTTACATAATTGCAATAATAGTTGGTTGTTGGTTGCTCATACGGAAATCATCAATTAACAAATTAAAGCTCTGGCTAAACATATTGCTGTTATTCTTTTTGGTTAATCTCTTGCTTTTTGTGTATTGGATATTTAAAGTTTATTTAAACCCGGATATTAATTGGGAACTACAGGGCAATGAGTATGAGGTTGATCCCTGGTATATTATTTTATATTTACCAGTTATAAATTTTGGGATTGCATTCCTATTGGTATCATTGGCTTTTTTGTATACCTTTTTTACATCAAAGCCATTAATTGAAAAAAATAGATAGATAAGTATGTAGGACAAAATAAACAACAAGGCCGCAGCGATGGGCAGTGGGCCATTTGTCACCATAAATAAAATTTAATTTATAAACCGTTGGTTACTAAAAGCCACCGGTTTTTTTATACCCTGTTTTTGGTATTGATATTATCATCTACAAAGCAGAGATTCGCTGAAATTAAGGCCCGGATTGAATTGTAAAAACTATTATGGGCCAATCATCACCTGATACATGCCGGTATTGCAGCGCTACTTGTAAAAAGAAGGGGTTTTACAAAGGCATTCAAAAGCTGTATTGCCCTGCCTGTAATAGGTACCAGCGGGTTGCTTACAGGTACAGGTTAGCAACCCTAAAAAATGATCATAATATTGTATTGCTCAATAACGAAGGCATGGGCATTAGTTCTATCAGCCGTTACCTGCATATCCCAAAAACAACAGTAAGAAGGAGGATATTGCTAATAAGCAAAAAACTCAAACCACCCGCAATAAGTGAAACCAACCAGGTATATGAGGTAGATGAAATGCAGACTTTTATAAAAGAGAACAAACCCTCCTCTTATACCTATATCACTTATGCCATTAACCGGGCTACAAAACAGGTAATTGATTTTGTAGTGGGAAGCCGGTCAAAAGAAGTGATAGGAAAAGTAACGGCTAAATTGTTATCACTTTCACCAAAAAAGATTTACACCGATGGGTTAAATATTTATCCTTCCCTGATACCCCAAAACCTGCACCGGGTTTTCCGGTACCATACCAATACAATAGAGAGAAATAACCTTACGCTTCGTACTCATATAAAACGCTTGGCAAGAAAGACTATTTGTTTTAGCAAGAGCATTCTAATGCTTACCGCCTGTTTGAAATTGTATTTCTATGGCTGATAGTATTCCAAAATGCGGTGAAAAAGGTCTCGGTCTCCCTCCCTTGCCAACAAAAACACCTGCCAGCGTACAGCCCACCACTATTCACATAGAGGTGGGCTTGTTACTTCACAGGCCATCCCATGCTATCGCTTGGAATAGGCCTGTTTGCACCCGCTGTCATGGTTTTTGGCTGCGGTCAGTCGCCTTCGTCCTGCCGCTTTTCAAGCTGTAATAGCGCTATTGGCCACCGCACAATGCAACGCATAGCCCTATTACATCTTGGCGGCATCCTCATAGTAGTCCAACCGCTTGCGGCAATCCTAAAAGTATCTCCACCCACAAATAGTATCGCTGATACTTTTTGGCTGCCTTGCGGTGGGGCGCCACCTGCTGCATCTCCCGTCGCTGGCACACGAAGCTAAGAATTGGTTTGCTGCCACAAAGCCCACTTATATGAGCATGCGACGCAAACTAAGCCACCCATGAGCTACGTTTTTATACGGTGTACACCCAAACGTAGCCGCAGTACATGCATGGCGCAAGGGAGGTGGGGCAGGAATAAACAGTTATCAAAAATGTTAATAGCTATTAAGTAAATTTGAAACTATCAGGCTTGAGCATCCTCGTGTAAAATGAAATATACATATATGAGGCGAATCACTTCAACGGATTTATCTAATTGGGCTCCGACCAGAAATTGCCAGGAAAATCTTCCTTTACTAATTAGGAGGCTTATCAGGGCTAGTATTGACGATGTGAAAAAACTATTGATCCCCGCAGGCGATAATATTATACTTCCCGGCTTTGATGGTACAGTTGAGTTAATAAAAGGGACTGAATACATTCCCTCCGGAAAATCAGTTTGGGAAATTGGGAGCGGTATAAATTTTAAGGGAAAAGCCCAGAAGGATTTTAAAGCTAGGACGAAAGATGTTGACTTTACAGATGCAAATGAAATTACATATGTATTCGTTACACCATATGTTTGGTCCAAGAAAGGGGAGTGGGTTAATAAAAAGAAACAAACAGATATATGGAAAGATGTAGTTGTTATTGACGGACTAATACTTGAAGAGTGGATAGAGCAGTATCCTCATGTAGGTGTATGGCTTTCAAAATCCCTTGCTTTACCTGTTGCAAATATTCAGCCCCTTGATGAGTTTTGGAACGAGTGGAGCAAGAGCATAAAGTTCTCAATACCTCCGGGCTTAGTAATTTCCGGGAGAGAACACGAAGAAAAAGAAATAACAGCATTTGTAGGAGGATCACCCAGAGCGTTAACAATAAAATCTTTTACTGACAAGGAAGTAATTGCCTTTTTTGCAGCTTCGGTTGAGAGATTAAATGATGAACTAAAGGAAAGAGTCTATTCCCGGGCAATAATCGTGGATAATGAAGAAGAATTTCGGATTCTTATCTCCTGTCCAAACCATATGATCCTAATCGCCAAATTTGAAACAAACAGTTTAGTTGACCTGGCTATTCAAAACGGACATCATGTTCTAATACCAGTAAGTAATGATATTACAGCTGTAAAGGATTGTATAGAACTTCCCTGGATTAAAAGAACCGGGTTTGAAAAAGGGCTAGAAGAAATGGGCTTTACTTTTGATGAAAGACAACAAGTAATTAGGGATTCGGGACAAAGCCTATCTGTTCTCCGAAGATTGTTGGGGCTTGAAAAAAATAGCCAGCCAGAGTGGGCAAAGCAAGGCAATCATATCGATATACTTCCGGTATTGTTGGCAGGAATGTGGGAAGACTTCAATGAGAATGATAGAAAAATTATTGAATTATTTGCTTCAAAACCATACGAGGAGTATGTCCCTAGGTTGGCAAGGTGGATAACAGAAAAAGACCCACCGGTTAGAAAAATAGGGACATTATGGAAAATTACATCAGCATTTGACAGTTGGTCTGTTTTGGGTTCCTTTCTAACTGAAACATATTTACAGAAATTTACGTCTGCTTTCCATAGCGTACTCTCTGAAATTGATCCTGCGCTTGAACTTCAGCCTGACAAAAGACATTTGTCTGCTCTCTATAAAAAAACTCCTAAATATTCCTCTTCAATGAAACAGGGGCTTTGCCAGTCTCTGATATTGATTTCCGTATTTGGAGAACAATTTAAAATAAACTATCACGGCTCCTTGCAGAGCTTTTCTAATAAGCTCGTCAAGGATTTGCTGCATGAAGCAACCGGAGAAAAATGGAATTCGTTATATGACGTATTACCATTGTTATCAGAGGCTTCACCGGAATCTTTTTTGCAGGCCATAGAAGAATCTCTCCAGGCGGACGATTCGCCAATCTTGAAAATGTTTGAGAACCCTGGAGATAGTTTTTTTAACAGAGCCTATTATCCAAATTTATTATGGGCGCTTGAAAACCTTCTTATCTCACCTGTTTATCTTTTAAGAACAACTTTAATATTAGCAAAGCTGGATGAGGTTGCGCCAAAGGGTAAGTTGGTAAACCAGCCTATGAACTCATTACGAGAAACATATATTCCCTGGTTTGGACAAACTCAAGCTGATCTGGCACTTAAAAAAACTGTAATAACCACACTTTCTCGGATAATGCCGAATACTTGCTGGAAGCTCCTACTTGGAATTTTGCCAAACAATCATAACATCGTTGGATACATTCACCAATGTAAATGGAGGTTTGAACCACAAAAGTTAAAACGTTCTGTGGCCTATGAGGAATTATTTGATTTCCATTCATTTATTTTGGATAAGTTGCTGTTATTAGCTACAGATGAAGAAAAAAAGGCGCAGCTAATTAGTCGTTACCCAGACCTTTCACTCAAAGAAAGAGAAAAATTGCTGAAGTTCTTTGAGGAAAGCGGCCCTCCGATTGAAAACTCTCAACCTTTTATTTGGGATAGACTCAGAAAAATTCTTGCACGACATAAAGAACACTCAGAGCAAAGTTGGGCATTACCTCCAGAAGAACTTAATAAGCTTGAGAAAATATTTAACACTCTTACACCCAAAGATTTGAAGTATAAATACAAGTATCTGTTTGAAGAACAATGGCCGGATTTCCCGGATGGTGCTAAAAGAAGAGGGGTTAGTCATGAGGATTCGGAAAATTATCATGATAACAGGAGATTAGATGCTTTTAGGGAAATATATGCTGCAGAAGGTTTAGTTGGAATATTTGAAGTAGTCAATGATCTAAAAAACATAAATGAAATAGCCAGGATTGCCGCCAAGTCAACTTTAACGCCTGTTGAAGAGGTAGAAATTCTCAAACAACTTTGTGAAGACGCTCGTAATAGCAAACACCAATTTGCACAGGCATATATTTTCTATAAATCATTCAACAGTGATTCATGGGCTGTGGATACATGGAAGATCATTAAAGAAATCAGCGATAATGAGGATGTTTATGTGTCCTTTTTTCTTCCGCTTCCTCAAAGAATGAATAACTGGCAGCTTCTGGAAACAGCTACAGAATATGTTTCCAATAGCTATTGGAAAAAAGTCAATTTCTGGTTGAATCAAAAAAATGTTGATGAAAAAAACTATGTCATTGAAAAACTCATGGCGGCAAAACGATACTTGGCACTCATTGATGAAACTTGGTATTTCGCTGAAGAAATCTCTTCTAAGGTAATCTTTGAAATACTAAGAGGAGCTGCCACAGAAAAAACTGAAGAGAATTCACATATTGACAATTATCATGTAAGTAAATTGTTTGAAGTATTGCATAGGAGGGAAGATGTTCCAAAAGAGGAGATGATCTTGCTTGAATGGATGTACCTTTCTTTTCTCACAGGAGATCATGGAGATCACAAACCACAAAACTTATTTTCGGAATTATCAAACGACCCCTATTTTTTTGTGGAAGCAATAAAATGTTTATATAAGCCTGAAACAGGAATTATTGAAGATGAATTAAGCGATGACCAAAAGAAAGTAAAAGGTATCATGGCCGAAAATGCATATCAGCTGCTTCATGCGTGGAGAGAAATACCCGGAAAATCGGGTGATATGATTGATAAAAAGAAGCTGATGGACTGGATTTCGCTGGCAAGAGAAAGGGCCAAGCAGGAAAATCGCACAAATGCTGTAGATACCAATATTGGGACTATTTTGGCGCATGCCCCAAGAACAGATAACGACTGGCCCCCTGAAGAAATATGTCAAATTATTGATGAATTAAATAATAAAAATGTACTGTCGGGTTTTGAGACCCAAATTTTCAATAGCAGAGGTGTAACTGTACGATCACCATATGCTGGTGGGGAGCAAGAGAGAGTCCTCGCTGCATGGTTTAAGAATGCGGCTAATCGGATTATCTCTAAATATCCAATTACTGCTTCTGCATTGTACAACTTAGCAAAAAGATATGAAAAAGACGCAAAAGATGAAGATAATAGGGCTAAGCTTGATGAATTAAGATAGTTTAGTATTTAATCCTAATACAACTTTTTTCAGCCAGCGTCACAGCAAAGATATTGGCTCTATATTCGGAAGTCAAGGTCTGCGCTTCGCTCGCCCTGCTGATTTGCAGGGAAAAAATCTCCACTCCATCTGTTAAGATGTATGTATGGGTAATAAAATTTACTCATTGGAAATTTCAAACTGAAATGAGCTAAAAAAACGTTGATTAACTATAGAATAATACTATTTTTACAAAAGAGTTTTGATAAGTAAGACAACCAGTAGACCCGGTTACGATTTCGTTTACGGTTTTCAGAGATAAGCTTGATTCCCAATAAATTTAATAGTCCTGTCGGGACTACCAAACAAAAGGCAGTTAAACACTGCCTTTTTTCATATAATGAATTACTTGTTTTCGTAAGTTACAGCGTCAAAACATAAAGCCACTAATCGTTGACCGAATCAGAGCTGATACAAGGACTTAAGGATGCTGATGAATCTGCCTTTAAAGAACTCGTTGACACCTATAAAGACAGGGTTTATAATACTGCTTTAGGAATAGTGCAGAATGCGGAAGATGCCGAAGATGTAGCCCAGGAAGTTTTTATCCAGGTATTTCGCTCCATTCACTCATTCAAAGGTGATGCAAAATTATCTACCTGGCTTTACCGGATTGCCACTACCCGGTCCCTGGATCTCCTAAGAAGTAAAAAGAGTAAAAAAAGGTTTGGCATTATCCAGCGGCTTTTTGGGGAGGGAGATGAACCGGCTTTTGAAATACCTGATTTTAATCACCCGGGTGTAGCCCTTGAGCAAAAGGAAAATGCCGCCCGTTTATTCAGGGCTATTAGCCAACTCCCTGAAAATCAAAAAATAGCATTTGCGTTACATAAATTGGAGGACTTGAGTTACCAGGAGGTGAGTGAAGTAATGCAGACCACTGTACCGGCAGTGGAGTCATTGATGCACCGGGCCAAGCTGAATCTTCGAAAAATATTAGAAAAAGAAATAAGCTGATAAACCTACCGGGACGAAGGTTTTACCCCCTCTTCCCGTCAAAAATGTTGTATTATGAAAACGGATTACGATAAGAAGACGGACGAAATCCTCAGCAGTCTTGATAATATTCAGAAAGCGGAGGCTCCTGATTTCTTTTATACCCGCCTGAAGGCCCGGATGGACAGGGAATCCGAAGTTCCTTCGACAAGACCCTGGATTTTAAGGCCGGTTTACACATTAGCTGCCCTGGTCATTGTACTACTTGTCAATGCCTTTGTATTATTCAAGGAAAATGATGCTAAACAAACCACAACCACTGTGGATCCGATGCAGTCTATTGCTGCTGAATATAACCTGAACGATAACTCTCTGTACGATATAGCACAGGATAAATAAACAAGATGAAAAATTCGAATAACCGTATACTCACTATAGCAGTATTGTTATTGCTGCTTGCCAATATAGTCCTTGTTTTCATGTTGGTAAAAGGGAAAGGCCCAAAGGATGCTGGTCGCCAGGGTAAAGGAGAGCCATTTGAAATGATGGCTAAGGAATTGAAGATGACAGAACAGCAAAGAAACGATTATAAGATCTTGAGGGAGGAACATCAGAAAAAGGTAAAACCACTATTTGACTCTCTCAGGGCTGCAAAAACTGCTTTTTATGATCTGATGAAGATGGACACGGTGAATGACAGCCTTGTGAATTTATATGGTCAACAAATAGCTCAAAGACAAATTGCAATTGATAAAGTAACTTTTACTCACTTCAAAAAAGTAAGATCACTTTTCAATCCTGATCAGTTGCCGCAATATGACAGCTTTATGAAAAAGATGATGCAAAGGGGCAGAAGAGATTCAGCTACCAAAAAAGATAAATAAATAATCAGGCATATATCCTTTCTATAGCATCTCTGAATTTTTCCGTAATTACTTTTCTTTTCAAAGATAATTTGGGTGTAAGTTCCCCTGTGTCCACACTCCAATCATGTGGTAATAATTCAAATTTTTTGATCTGCTCTACATGGTTAAAAAATTTGTTGAAGCTTTCTACAAGGTCTTTGTATAAGGCAATTACTTTTTCGTTTTGTATCAGCTCTTCATTGGTACCATCCGGTACATTGTTATGATGGCACCAGTCACGAAGATTAGGGAAAGAAGGTATGATCAGTGCGCCGACAAATTTCCGTTCAGAACCAACCACCATCACCTGTTCTACATACATGGATTCCTTTAATCGGTTTTCAATTGGCAGCGGCGCTACATATTTGCCACCACTTGTTTTGAACAGCTCTTTTTTCCGGTCTGTAATTTTCAGGTAAGTGTTGTCAACCATCATTCCAATATCTCCTGTATGAAACCACCCGTCAGCATCGATTACTCCACTGGTAAGGTCAGGCCGCTTATAATACCCCATCATAATATTGGGGCCTTTGCAGAGTATTTCCCCGTCTTCCGCAATCTTAACCATTACATCTTTAATAATGGGACCCACTGAACCAAACATTCTTCCTTTTTCATCATACGTATTAACCGATATAACCGGCGATGTTTCTGTAAGACCATAGCCTTCCATAATAGGGATATTGGCTGCTGTAAATATCCTGATCAGTCTTACCTGGCAGGCAGCACCACCGGTCACCACACATTTTAATTTATTGCCTAATGCTTCTCTCCATTTACTGAATACTAATTTATTTGCCAGGCTTAGTTGAAAATTGTACCAGGCTCCCTGGTTCTTATTGATTTCAAATTTTTCAGCTAAACTGTGTGCCCAGAAAAATATTTTTCTTTTTGTGCCTGTCAGCTCATTTCCTTTTTGCATGATCTTATCATACACTTTTTCCAATAGTCTTGGAACAGTGGTAAACATATCTGGCTGAATTTCTTTCAGGTTGTCTCCAATCGTTTCCAGGCTTTCTGCGTAATAAATAGAAGTATAATTGAAGAGGTACAGGTAAGTGACCATTCTTTCAAAAATATGATTCAGGGGCAAAAAGCTTAGTGATCTTAAATTTTCTCCTGGTGGGAAACAAGGGCTTGAAGCAATCACATTAGATAAAATATTTCGATGACTCAGCATTACTCCCTTGGGTACACCGGTTGTACCAGATGTATAGATAATGGTTACAGCATCTTCTTCCTTAATTTTTTCAGAAATTGATTTTGCCTGTGAAATTAATTCCGGAGTAGATGCAGCCAGTATTTCTTTCCAATGCCTGCAATTGGCAATATGCTCAAATGAAAAAATATACTGTAATGAGGGAACTCTTTCTTTTATGCTCATTACTTTTAAAAATGCGTCTTCATCATTTACAATCATCACTTTTACTTTCGCATCATTCAGTACAAATTCCAGTTCGTTTACATTTATCGTTGGATATATTGGGGTCAATAAAGCTCCGATTTGCTGAACGGCAAGGTCCACCATAACCCATTCAGGCCTGTTCTTGGAAATAATACCCACCTTATCCCTGCCTTCTACGGTCATGTCATTTGGGCTTATGCCAAAACTTTGCAGGCCGGCACTTAACTGGTTCACTGTTTCTGCTACTTCAGCAGTGCTGAATTTTTTCCATTGCCCCCCTGTTTTACCAGCCAGCATATCGGGGAGGGGTTTGTTTTCCAATTGAAGCTGTATAGCATCAAACAGACGTTTTGGTTCAGTCATGGGGCAATCATTAAATCGTTAACCAATCAGAGTAAGCATTTTTAACTTGGACAAATTAGTTAAAAACCCGGATAAAAAAAATCCTGTCTTACAATGTAAAACAGGATAAAAACAAGTTTTTCAAAAATTAGTTCACCTGGTAATATTGGCCGGCTGGCATACGGAACACCCTGCTTTTCTGAAAGGCAGAGAAATTATTATATTCTTCGTTATGGGTTTTGGTCCAGTTGTCGTACGCTGCAAGGTTCTCAACAGAGCCGAACAACCACTGGTTGTAGGCATCAAACATTCCTTCTGACAAAAGCTGACGATGATAGTCGAACAAACGATATGGGTATTTTACTGCATAATTGGTATACCAGTCTATAATAAATCTTGACCGGATCATTGTAAGCACCTCAGTAGTAATACCCTTAGATGCAAGTGAACTTTGTTTGTTCATAACCTGCAAAAAGTTTTTTGCAAATTCGCTTTTGTTTTTTTCTTCATCCTTCATGAGGTCTGCTTCTGCAAATAATTTTTCTTTATATGCCTGGAATAGCTGTTGCCTCATAGCTGCGCCTCTTTCACTAAGGCTTTCCATGTTTACAAAGATCTCTCCATAGATAAGACTCCAAACTTTGTCTTTTGTATAGAAGTAATAAAGGGCAGCATTATAATAATTTCCGCCATATGCCGGGTCTGCTTCAATGCCTTTTTCCCATTGCTGAATAGCAGTGAAGTCTTTGAGGGCCCATAATAACTCGCCATATTCACTGTAAAGAGGTCCGCTTTTGGGAAATTTCTTTAAACCTTTCTTATAGACTTTTTCGCATTCTTTTACTTCTTCCAGTGCTTTGTAAACATTGCCTGCTATCTGGAAAACCACTACATCTGCATCATCCCGGTCAATTAATGCTTTTACTCCGTCAAGGGCTTTTGCATAATCCCTTTTCAGGTAATAACTCATTACCAGGTCTTTTTGCATTTCCAGGTTGTTTTTATCCTGCTGCAAGGCACGGGTAAGAACAATAATCGCATTATCAAAGTCGCCGGTCCTCATGAATGTTTTGGCTGTTTCATGCATTGTTTTGGAGTCTTCTGGCTGAGCCGAGCTGACAAGGACGAGGGATAAGGCGATAAAAAGAAGCTGAATTTTTTTCATGTTGCAAATTAAAAAACAAGAGACGCTGTAATGGACGTCTCTGTTGCAAAATAACAAATATTTCAGCGAAAGCACTTATAACAGATGTGTAAGCAGGCCATCTCTCAGTTTTGGTTCAAACCAGGTGCTTTTTGGCGGCATCACATTACCGCTGTCGGCGATGGCAAATAATTGTGCCAGTGTAACAGGGTAAAGGCTGAAGGCTACTTTCATCTCCCCGTTATCGACTCTTTTTTCCAACTCCTGCAAGCCGCGGATGCCTCCAACAAAATCAATCCGTTTGTCGGTCCGCTGGTCTTTTATGTCAAAAATTTTGTCAAGTACATTATTCGACAAAATAGTGACATCCAAAACACCAATTGGGTCATCTGACCATGTACCTTGTCGTGAAGTAAGGATATACCACTGTCCTTCCAGGTACATCCCAAATTCATGCAGCTGTGAGGGTTTCACCGGTTCGGGGCTTAAGGTGATATAAAAATCATCTTGGAGCATTGCCAGTAATTTTTCGGGTGTCAGGCCATTGAGATCTTTTACCACCCTGTTATAGTCAAGTATGGCCAGCTGGCTTTCCGGGAAGATCGTTGTAAGGAAATATTTTGCATTCTTGCTGCCAGGAAGCTCTTTGCTTACCTTGGCTGCAGATGCTGCCCGGTGATGCCCGTCGGCAATGTATGTTGCGGGTACATGGGTGCTGAATAATTGTGATATAGAGTTAACAACAATATCCCTGTCAATGATCCAGATGCTATGCTGGATACCATCGGTTGCTGTAAAATCATATACCGGTTTATTGGTCATTTTCCAGCCATTGATAATGGCATTGATCTCCATAACATCACGATAAGCTAAAAATACATTACCGGTTTGTGCTTCAATGGTCCGCATATGATCAATACGGTCTTTTTCTTTTTCAGGCCTTGTAAACTCATGCTTTTTGATAGTATCATTGAAATAATCTTCAACGGATGAAACACAAACAAGTCCGGTCTGGCTGCGGCCATTCATGACCAGCTGATATATGTAGTAACAGTCCTTTTCTTCCTGGAAAAGAATACCATGTTTGATCAGTTCCTGCAAATTTTCTTTTGCTTTTTCATACACGGCTGTGCTGTGAATATCCGTTTCAGGTGAAAGATCGATTTCTGATTTGGTTACATGTAAAAATGAAAAAGGATTGTCTTTTGCTTCTGTTCTCGCTTCTTCGCTGTTTAGCACATCATAGGGTCTTGATGCTACAAGTTGAGACAATTCTGTTTTTGGTCTTAATGCCCTGAATGGTTTTATTATGGCCATTTACTATGATTTTTTTATTGCAAATTCTTTCATTAACTGTGTGAGTGCCTTCACACTTTCAATTGGTAATGCGTTGTACATCGAAACCCTGAAACCGCCCACACTCCGGTGACCTTTTACACCAACCATACCTTCATTTTTACACCAGTCAAGAAATTCTTTTTCCAGCAGTTCATTATCCATTACAAACACCGCATTCATTTTACTTCTGTCCTCTTTTGCCACAGGTGCCTTAAATATGGGTAAGCTGTCCAATGTGTTATAAAATAAGGCCGCTTTCTCATCATTGATCTTTTCAATGGCTTCAACACCTCCTTTTTTCTTCAGCCATCTTAAAGTGAGCATGGCTACGTATACAGCAAAAACAGGTGGCGTATTCAGCATGCTTTCTTCCTTTATATGATTCCTGTAATCAAGAATAGTAGGAATAGGCCGGCTTATTTTTCCAAGGATATTTTTGTTTACTACAATAAGATTTACCCCGGCTGCCCCGATATTTTTTTGTGCTCCGGCATAAATGAGATCAAACTTGTTAAAATCCAGTACACGGCTCATGATATCACTGCTCATGTCTGCCACTATTGGCACACCACAATCATAGGGCATCTTATGCCATTGTGTACCGGCAATGGTTTCATTGGTAGTGATATGGAGGTAGGCAGCAGTTGGACTAACCGACAAACCTTTAGGCATTGTGGTATAGTTAGTGTCTTTGGTTGATGCGGCTATTTCTACATGCCCGAATAGTTTAGCCTCTTTGATGGCTTTATTCGCCCATGTTCCGGTTTCAGTATACGCTGCAACATCATTTTCGTTTAGCAGGTTCATGGGCACCTGCATAAATTGCGTTGTAGCCCCACCATGTAAGAAAAGTACTTCATGATCATTATCCAGCTGCATCAACTCTTTAACAAGGCTTCTGGCTTCTTCCATTACAGGCTGAAATAATGGTGTACGGTGACCAATTTCTAAAAGAGAAAGACCTGTGTCGTTGAAATTTAATATAGCTCTGCTGGCTTCTTCAAAAACTTCTTTTGGTAAAATTGAAGGGCCCGCATTGAAATTATGAATCATGGCGCAAAGGTATTAAATGCAGGTTTTACCGGGTATAAAAAATCCCTTACAGAAGAAACTGTAAGGGATTTTAATAGGGATTAATTTATCTTAATGTATATGTACTTTTCCTTCTGCCAGTTTTTTACCGGTAGCGTCGCCAATTACAACATAATAGATTCCGGTATTTGCTTTCTGCAAATTGACAGGGATTAATGTGTATGGTCCTGTAACAGGAAACTGTCCGCTGAACACTCTTGCACCTTTACTGTCAAAGATGGAGATTGTTCTTTGTGTATTAGCACCGCCATTGTTGTAATAAGAAACGGTAAAATTTCCATCATTGGGAGAAGGGAAGATGAACAGCTTACTGCTTACGGTGGCATCAATAGTTACAACAGGAGACTGGTTTGAACAGGTAAGCCCGCCGGCAAACACTTCTTGTATGCTGACCTGGTATGAACCTGTGTTTTCAATATTTACAACATAACTGTTAGTGGCATTACTAAATACTGAGCCGTTTAAAGACCAGGATGTCGTCAAGGTTCCGCCTGTAGATGCACTTGGTATAGCTGTTAGGGTGGTTGTTTGTCCGGGTAACAAACTTGTTAAAGGAGCAGCGCTTAATGAAACAGCAGGTAACTGTCGTACTATAAGTAATGCTCCGGCAGATGCTACAGGATTGGTACAGGTAGCATTGGACAAGAGGCAGCGATACCGGTAATTGTTCATGCCGGTGGTAACTGCATTGATAGTCAGGCTTGCATTCGTAGCTCCACTGATATTTGTCCAGGTATTGCCCCCATTTGTACTTAACTGCCACTGATAGATTATCCCTGATCCGCTTCCCGTTACGTTAAATGTGACGTCACTGCCCGAACATCTTTCTGCATTGGCAGGCTGATTTGTTACGGTTACAGGAGCAATTACAGTCAATATTGCTGCGCCAGAAGTTGCAACAGGTGCACATGTTCCACTTACTATGCAACGATACCTGTTACCATTCATCGCTATTGTGGCTGAGGCAATAGTATATGAAGCGGTAGTAGCACCAGCTATATTACTATAAGTTGCTCCACCATCTGTACTCAATTGCCACTGGTAAGAGATACCTGTACCAGAAGCAGTTACTGAGAAGTTGGTACTACTTCCTTCACAGATGGTTGCATTCTGAGGATTGGTTGAAACAGCCGGCAGTGAGTTAACAGTTAACATGGCGGCATTAGATGTGCCTGGTGTTGTACAGGTGACATTTGATAACATACAGCGGTATTGATATCCATTCATACCAATGACTACACCTGTGAGATTAAGCGTAGCTGTATTAGCTCCGGAATATACACCGCCATTTGTGATGTCATTGAAGCCGCTGCCAGTATTTACCTGCCATTGATAAATAATCCCTGAACCACTTCCCGCTACTGTAAAGCTTGTGTTAGAGCCTGCACATACAATACTATTAACAGGTTGAGTTGTTACAGTTACAGAAGTTACAACTGTTAAGGTTGCACCGTTAGAATTTGCAGCAGGTGAACATGTGCCATTTACAATACAGCGATACCTGTTGCCATTCATACCTATAGTTATTCCGGTTAATGAATAACTGGCAGTATTAGCACCGACGATATTATTGTAAGTAGCCCCACCATCTGTACTCAGTTGCCATTGATAAGATAATCCGCTACCCGTCGCTGATAGACTGAAAGTATGGTTGCTTCCGGCACACAACAACACATCTTGTGGTTGTGTGGTTATTACGGGGGCCGAATTAACGGTTAAAGTTGCTGCTGCTGATGTGGTACTTCCACATAAAGCAGAAGCAATACAGCGATAACGATAATTACTCATGCCTGCAGTTGCTCCTGTTAGATTTAATGTAGCAGTTGTGGCATTAGCATAAACACCTCCATTTGAAATATTATTAAATGTAACTCCGCCATCTGTACTCAACTGCCATTGATAACCAGTGGCACCAGTGGCTGTAACAGAAAATGAAGTATTAGTTCCACTACAAACTGTTTGATCAGAAGGCTGTGCAGTTATTGCTGGTCCGCTTCCTGCATTGATGATAAATGTAACATTGGTTACCTGTGTGGTAGCCCCGGTCGCAGTTCCGGTTACGGTGATAGTGTAAGTCCCAGCTGCCAATGTATTTGCATTGCTAAGCGAAACAATTGTATTGCCTCCCGGTGTAACAGGGTTTGGGGAGAAGCTGACGGTGGTTCCGCCAGGTACTCCGGCTGTAGCTGATAAACTGATTGGGTTTACAAAGCCTCCAACTGAACTTGTAGGAAGAGTAACATTCATCACTGATGGAGCAGGGCAAGTTGCAGTAGCAGGAGTTGACGAGCCAAATACAAACCCACCCGGAACGGCAGCCATTGGACTTTCCCATACACCCCGGCCATAAGTTGCAACCCGTATTTTGCCGGCATTTTTTTGAATTTCTAATTCATTAATAGCAACGAGTGGAAGATTGTCAGAATAATTGTTCCAGTTAGCATCAGGTTCAGTTTTGTAGTAGACCCCTATATTCATGCCTACATAAATGCCTCTTGGAGTATTGTCGTCAACGACAACAGTACGGGCAACAATTGCAGGTAAATTTGCTGATACATTTGTGAAAGTAGCCCCGGCATCGTTTGAAACCATCACTCTGTTGGTAGTACTGTTGCAGGCAATCCATATTTTAGAAGGATTAGTCGGGTCTACAGCAATGTCATTAATGGTGGCTGGTGCACTGCGGGTAGTCCATGTGGCGCCATCATTTGTTGTAACATAAAGTGTCGACCCTGTAGAAGCATAAATATAATTAGGGTCTGAGGGAGCTACAGCTAAATCAACTAATGTGGTAGTAATTACACCAGACGAAATGTTGGTCCAGCTACTACCGCTGTTGGTAGATTTATATACACCTGTCCAACCGCCGTATAAAATTGTTTCATTTGTAGGATGTATTGCGAGAGGTGTAACCCATTGGCCGGGGGAAGGCCTTGGCAGGTTACTATATGAATTGCCTCCATTTATTGACCGGTAGATTGATCCGTTTTGACTGGTACCCCACAAGTTCAAATGATTGGTAGGACTTACCAGGCCTTCCATTCCATCAGCTCCAAGCCAATCTACCCATGTGCCTGATGCCTGTTTGGCTGCAGTACCATTATCCTGGGCACCCCCCGTGATTACAGTTGCGTTAGTTTGTGAGCTGGCTATGCGATAAAACTGGCGAATACCTAATCCAGTAGAAAGATCTGTCCAGTCTTCACCATTATTAGTACTCTTATAAAGACCGCCATCTGATATGGAATAAAGATTTGAGTTGATGAAGAACAACCCATGCACATCGGCATGGTTGTATCCGATACTGTTGGGTAGTGACCATGCAGTGACAGCTGTAAATGTGTTAGCCTCATTGGTAGACTTCCAGCAAATAATACCTGCAATATGAACTTCAGCTGCATTTGTCGGAGAAACATCCATCGCCATATCATATGTAGCCTGGCCTGAGGTACCAGTTCCGTCCGTTTCATACCCAAAATAGTTGGTACCGCTGGCAGGGCTGCCAACAACTGTAGTAGTGAAGGTCAGTCCCGCATCAGTAGATTTATACATTCTTCCGAAAAGGCTGCCACTGGCCTGGGCAATGTATACATAGTTGGGATTAGCCGGTGTAACTGATACTAAAGTGCGGCCAGTATTGGTAATACCCTGTGACGCTGTAACCGGGGTCCATGTTATTCCATTATCTGCAGAACGATAGACATCATTACCGGTTGCATACATAATGTTCACATCATCTGGTTTGAATTCAATATCCTCTTTACTGCCGCTATGTACCTGTGTCCATGATCCTCCTGCATTTACCGATCTCCAGATTCCATTTGTTGCAGCAGCAAACACAATTGAGCTGTTTGCCGGGTGAATTAATATTTTTCGAACGGTACCTGACGGCCCTGCTCCGGCTGCAGACCATGTAGCGCCGGCATCAGTTGATTTGATGATACCAACGCTTCCACTCATACCCGCATAAACAATGTTTTGATTTAAGGGATCTATTGTTAAAGCAAAAACAGACATCCAATTGGCATTATTGTCTGTCAGAGGTGCCCAATTAAGCCCTCCGTTTACAGACTTCCAGATACCTCCTCCGGGCGAACCCACATAAATAATATTCTCGTTTGCCGGATGAATGGCAAAAGCAGACAGTCTTCCTGTTCCGGGATTCCATCCGCTGGTACGGTTCCAGCCCCAAGGCCCTAATTCTGTCCAGTTCCCGGCTTCGGTTCTGAAAGAACCCATTGAAGTGCGGCTTTCTGTATAGCGGTTCCATTCTGTTTGAGGTGACAGATAGTTTCCGTTTTCGTCTATATGAAACTTTCGCTCATATAGCCAACGTTGAAATTGTTTGTAACCGGTTCCCCTTCCTGCGCCAGCTGTATCAAAATGGCGGTTCGCAATTCTCTCAGCTTCCTGAATAGATATATCGTTTCTTTCCATCAGTTCGTAAACAGAAATCTGGGCATGGGAGATGATGACGGACATACATACCAATGCAAGCAGTAAAAATTTTTTCATATATGGAGGTTTGTACATAGGTAAAAAAAAGTTGATAAAAGTAGACAATAAAACTGGTAAATGCCAGCAGGACACAATCGATTGTGCAGTAAAATATCAGGATTTATTCATGTTCCCTGCCTTTAATAGGTGCATTTTTCCAGGAATTATTTAAAACTTCGAATTCTTTCAGTTCTTCATTAGTAAATTCCCTGTTATTCAGCTTTTTCAGATCTGGCTGGCCTGCATTAACCCATGCGGTATACCAAAAAGAAGCAGTAGCATGTATGGACTGCCTCATTCTTCTTTCTATCATTCCTTTTAACTGTTCATCATATGCTTTTGAAAAGGCAGATGAATACTGTCGTATGGTAATTCCATTTCTTTCTTCGAACGAAAATTTTTGATCTTGCGGAAAACTGGCTGTTAGTTCTTTTTCAACTTTCAGTACTGTATCTGCAGCGGCTGCACTTTCCAGTACTCTTTTCCAGATAAAGTCAGCCGGATTTTTTACATATTCTGCTTTCCCGATAAAGAAATCCCATTCTTTTTCTGCCAGTAATTCCGGCACACGGCTTTCCCAAAAACCATGAATCCCCTTTTGCCCGGAGAACTGACCGTTGTGATTGCTATTAGCATGCAGCGGTACATGTGCATCAGCAATGTAATGACCAATTTCCGCTGCATATCGCAATATCTTGACCTGGTTCTTTTCTTTGAAGGCACTGGTTAACCGATAAAGCATTGTTTGCAGCCACCAGGGCACTATTCCATAAGTGTTCAGTGTGTCTTCGGAATATTTAGCAACCGCATCTTCCCATTTTCTTGGTAGTTCAGGATAGGGATAATTGCCATAGCGGTCGATATCAATATAATGCCTTGGGCCTTCTTCGGGTACGGCATATCTTCTTTTGTCGGGGTCCACTGCATGTTCGGAAAGAAAATCAATTTGTGGTTTGAATAAGACCATCATTTCCGGAGGAAGAAGAAACACAGCATGATAGTTGATCTTGCGATGGCCATAAAAACCCCAGCAAAAGCTTTTGAGGCATGATAAAATAATAATGGTAAGCAGCAGAATTTTCTTCATGTAAACTGGAAATGTGATAAGGTTAAACTGCTATGAAATTAATGTTTTTGTTCATGATCAGTATCCTCTGCTTCGAGGTCTACCACACCGCCAGTCACGGCATACTTCATAGCTTCACCAGAGGTAATGTGTTCTATCTTCTTTACTTTATCCCGGGGCAGGATATATAACTGACCGGCAAAATTGTAGGCTTGTGGCACATATACTGCTACTTTATCTGCACCCATATCAAATTTTGCCATCTCTTCATCCGTAAGAAAACCAACAATCCACACTTCATCAGAAAAAACATTGGCCAGCACAGCTTTATTGAACTTTCGTTTGTTGCCGGCAAAGGCTTCAAAAAAATCCCGGGTGCTTGTATAGATGAATTTTATACCAGGCGTTTTTTCCAGCCACCTGTCAAACAAATTGAATAACCTGGATTGTATAAAAAAGGAACTGAGATATCCAATTAAGATGATCGCCGTTATAATTACAACAAAGCCCAACCCGTAATTTTTTACTTCGTGGCCAATAACCCTGCCTTGGGCATCCTTAACCTCTTCCCGAAAAATGGGAAGCCAGTTATCTACAGTTGATACAACCCAATAAATGGCATAAATAGTAATAGCCAGCGGTGCAATGATCAATAAGCCCTGCAGGAAATATTGAACTACTTTTTTAAAACGGAATGGTTCTTTAGGTAAATAACTACGCAGGGAAAAACGGTTGTTCATAGAATAAATGTACGATAAACCACTATTAACTTTTAAATCATTGTAAACCATTGCAAAGTGATAGCTGCTGACTTACATTTCAAAGTTCTTTCAGCATAAGGAATTCATCATTATTCATGATAAATGGTAAAAAAAGATGATGGAAACTTTGGTAACGAAAAAAGTTTCCATAGTTTTGTCCCCTCAATTTTAGAAATGGAAGTTCGTGACAGAATATTGGAGAAGGCAAATGAGCTGTTCATGCAGTATGGTATTCGCTCTGTTTCGATGGACGACATTGCCAACGGGCTGGGCATGAGTAAAAAAACATTGTACCAGCACTTTGCTGACAAAGATGCGCTGGTAGAGGCAGTGGTGGACCTGCATATTATTCAAATGCAGGATGATTGCGGGAATTGTAAGAACAATGCCAAAGATGCTATACATGAGATATTTAATACTATGGAATTGCTGATGGAAGAGTTCAGCAATATGAACCCAATGGTGTTATACGACCTTGAAAAATTTCACTTTAAAGCTTACCAGAAATTCAGGGAACACAAAGACAGTTATCTGCAAAGTATTATCCGAAACAATCTTGAATGGGGCATAAAGGATGAGCTCTACCGAGCAGACCTGAATATAGACATCATTTCAAAATACAGGATGGAATCTATGATGTTGCCCTTCAATGTAGCAGTTTTTCCTCCGGGAAAATATAATGTAGCGGAAACGACCAATATGATACTGGAGTTATTTATCTATGGCGTAGCTACTTTAAAAGGACATAAGATGATACAGAAATATAAAGAACAACGTCAAAAAAATTAACCATGATGACCTTCAGAAAACCAATTTTTCTTTTTCTCATCCTTGCTCTCTCTGTTTCTGGCATGACCCAGGCACAGGGGGGCGGAAACAGAGATACTGTAAAAATGACAAAGCATGAATTCTCCGTTCAGCAGGCGGTTGATTATGCATTGAAAAATAATGTGAATGTAAAGAATGCATTGGAAGACGTTTTATACCAGGCGCAGGTGAACAGGGAAGTTACTTCCAATGCGTACCCCAAAATCAATGCTAGTCTTGGAACAACTTACAACCCCAATGTTGCCACACAGGTAATTCCCAATTTTATTTCTCCGTCAACTTACCAGGTGCTGGTAGATGAAGGGGTAAAGGATGGGAATGGTAATCCCATACAGATGCCCGGTGATTTTGGCTTTATTGCTGCGCAGTTTGGAACAAAATACAGTGCGGTTGGAGCCATCAGTCTTACACAAATTTTATTTGACGGGCAGGTATTTGTTGGCCTGATGGCCCGGGATGCCACCATGCGTTTTGCCCGGAAGAAAGTGGAGGTTACTGAGGAAATGATCAAAGCAAATATTCACAAAGTTTATTACCAGCTGGTGGTAAGTAAGACGCAGGTCGAATTGCTGGATGCAAATATCGAGCGGCTGGAAAAGCTTTTGAGGGATACAAGGATCATTTATGAAAACGGCTTTGCTGAAAAGCTGGATGTAGACAAACTGAATGTGCAATTGACCAACCTGCAAACGGAAAAACAGAAAGTATTGAACAGTATTTCCAACGGATACTTTGGATTGAAAGTGCTGATGGGTATGCCGGTTAGGGATGAACTGGTGCTGACTGACAAACTTACTGATGAGCAGATAAAAGAAGGAATTTTAGAAAACAGTATTTATAAATACGAGGACAGGAAGGAGTTTCAATATGCACAAATCGGAAAAGAGCTGAATGAATATAATATACGCCGGTACAAACTGAGCCAGATACCCACTGTATTGCTCAATGGACAATATGCGAAGAATGCCCAGCGGAATAAATGGAACTTTTTTGGGAAAGGAGATTGGTTCACTATCTCCAGTGTCAGCCTGAATATCAACATTCCCATTTTCAACGGTTTTTATACCAAATCAAAAATTCAGCAAACTAAAATACAACTGCGCCAGACAGAAAACCAGATTGAAGCATTAAAGCTGACCATTGATAATGAAGTAGAGACGGCAAAAAACAATTTCCGTTCAGCCATTGCCACCATGGATTTTCAGAAAAAAAATATGGAACTCGCAGAAAAAGTATACCAGCAGACAAAAAAGAAGTACGAAGTAGGCACAGGTTCACAAACGGAGATCAATGCTGCTCAGGTAGAATTAAAGACAGCACAAACAAGTTATATAACCGCTTTATATGATGCGATCATTGCTAAGATCGATTACATGAAAGCAACCGGAAAATTATAAATCAATAACCATGGCCAATAAAAACAAGAATATGAATAATATTATGAAAGTATCTATAGCTGTTTTTTTCACAGCTGTGCTGGCAGCCTGCGGTGGCGGCGCAAAGGATAAGAAAGGCAGCCTTAGTGATCTTAAATCCAAATTGGAAAAGCTGAAAAAGGAAAAAAGCACATTGGATGCAGATATAAGGAAAATCGAAGAACAAATAGCCAAGGCCGATCCGGAAGCAGCACAGCAGGTAAAAAGACTGGTGGCAGTAGATACACTTCGGGTACAGGACTTTGCTCATTATATCGACCTTCAGGGTAAAGTATCCAACAGTGGTATCGGATATGTAGCGCCTAAAGGTGGTGGCGGAGTAGTAAGGGCCATATATGTAAAAGTGGGGCAGAAAGTAGGTGCGGGCCAGGTGGTGGTAAAATTAGATGATGCCCTTCAGCAGCAGGCACTGATAGCAGCCCAGCAATCAACTGGTCAGTTAAAGGCAAGATTAGCACAAGCTCAAACGATTTATGAACGTTACCAGAATCTCTGGAAACAAAATATCGGCGCTGAGATCAATGTGATAAATGCAAAAGCAGATGTGGATGCCATTAGTGCGCAACTAAGGGCTGCAGAAGCACAGGTGGCACAGGCCCGTGAAGCGGTAAATATGACCAGTGTTACTGCTGGAATGAGCGGTGTGGTGGAAGACATTAATGTACGGGTAGGTGAGTTCTTCAGTGGTGCTACACAACAGGGAGGTCAGATAGTGATTGTCAACAACAGTTCATTAAAAGCTGAAGTACCCGTACCGGATAACTATGTGGCAAAAGTGAAAAAAGGTGATAAAGTACTGATTTCTGTTCCGGAAACAGGAAAACCTGCTTTTGAATCAGTAATAAGTGTGGTAGGCGCCTCAATTGATGAAAAAACCCGTTCATTCATCACTGAAGCAAAACTGCCTTCTGATCCACTGCTCAAGCCTAATCAGACAGCGGTAATGAAAATACTTGATTATGAAGCAAAGGGAACCATTGCTGTACCGGTCAATGTTGTACAAACTGATGAGAAAGGAAAATATGTGTATGTAATGGAAAAATCGGGTGATAAGATGGTGGCTCGTAAAAAAACAGTAAATGTGGGTGAAGTATACAACGGGATCATTGAAATTAAGAATGGCTTAAGCGGCGGCGAAGTACTGATAACCGAAGGATATCAGTCTATTTACGATGGCCAGGCAGTTACTACAGGTCAATAGTCAGTTTTGAGAGGAGAACTATCAAATAAACAATTATGTCAGTTATTCAATCAGCAATAAAGAAATTCAAGGAGTTTAAACCAACCAGCTGGGCTATTGACAACCGGGTGGCAGTGTATATTCTGGCCATCATTATATCAGCCATTGGTTTTCTCCAGTTTATTACATTACCCAAAGAACAGTTTCCGGATATTGTTGTACCGACAATTTCTGTCACAACAATTTATGCCGGTAACTCTGCCAAGGATATAGAAAACCTGGTGACACAACCCATTGAAAAGGAATTAAAGGGTATTAGTGGTGCCAAGGTGAATAAGATACAGAGTATCTCACAGGCAGATTACAGCCTTATTGTAGTAGAGTTTGATACTGATGTGGAAACGGATATAGCCAAGCAAAAAGTAAAAGACGCTATTGACAGAGCTATGTCGGATCTTCCAAACGACCTGACTTCTGAGCCCAATGTCCAGGAATTTGCTTTCAGTGAAATTCCCATCATGTTTGTAAACATCAGTGGTGATTATGACGGCATGCAACTGAAACGGTATGCCGACAAAATGCAGGACAGGTTTGAAAGCCTGGGAGAAGTAAACAGGGCCGAAATTGTTGGTGCACCGGAAAGAGAGATACAGGTAAATGTAGATCCCTACAAATTGACAGCTGCAAGGGTAAGCCTGATGGATGTGGAAAATGCCATCAGCCGGGAGAACCACGATATCACAGGCGGTTTGATAGAAACCGGTAACATGAAGCGAACACTGAAAGTAAAAGGACAATTTACCAGTGTAAATGATTTATACAATGTAATTGTACGAAGCAGTGCGCAGGGAGCTTCCGTTTATTTGAGGGATGTAGCGGAATTAAAAGATACCGTGAAGGAAAAAGAAAGCTTTGCCCGCCTGGATGGTAAGAATGTGGTAACACTAAATATCGTTAAGCGTTCTGGCGAAAACCTGATTGATTGTGCTGATAAGGTAAAGGCCGAGGTAGAAAGCATGCAGAAATCTGGTGAATTGCCTAAGAATCTAAGGGTAGAGTTTACCGGTGATACCAGTAAGCAAACAAAAACCTCATTCACTGAACTGATCAACACAATCATTATCGGATTCTTATTGGTACTCATCATCCTGATGTTTTTTATGGGTGTTACCAATGCCTTTTTTGTTGCATTGAGTGTACCACTCTCGGTTTTTGTGGCGTTTTTATTTATCCCGTTAGTTAGCAGTATCTCCGGTATCAATATCACCCTCAACTTTATTGTGCTGTTTGCATTGTTGTTTGGTTTGGGTATAATAGTCGATGATGCGATAGTGGTAATTGAGAACACCCACCGTATTTATGCCAACGGCAAGATTCCCATAGTACGAAGTGCCAAGGAAGCAGCCGGCGAAGTTTTTGTTCCGGTGCTGGCCGGTACGGCTACTACCTTGGCGCCATTTTTCCCGCTATTGCTCTGGAAGGGTTTGATTGGAAAATTTATGATTTACCTGCCCGTGGTACTAATCCTGACATTGGCGGCATCGCTGGTAGTGGCATTCTTCTTCAACCCGGTGTTTGCGGTGAGCTTTATGAAACCAGAAGGGAAAGAATTTGAAAAACCCAAACAGTCTGTTTTCAGAAATAAATGGTTCCTGACATCACTTATCGGTGGTGTGCTTCTTCACCTGCCGGGGTTCCATGGTGTTGCCAATTTTCTTTTGCTAATGGCTATACTGATGGTATTCAATGCCTATGTGCTGAATGATGTGATACATAAGTTTCAGAATAGTTTTCTTCCAAAATTGATGAGCAGGTATGAGAGATTGCTGAGATGGGTATTGAAAGGAAAGAGGCCTGTATGGGCTTTTGTTTCCCTGTTTGGTTTGTTTATTATTTCATTACTGATGCTGGTAATCAGTATTACAACAGGCAGGACTAAATCAACCTTCTTCCCAAGTGGTGATCCTAATTTTGTGTATGTATACCTGAAAATGCCGGTTGGTACGGATGTTCGTCATACAGATAGTGTATTACATATACTGGAGCACCGGGTAGAAAAAGTGCTGGAGAAAGAAAAACCAGGAACACCCGGCGGCATTGTAGAGAGCATCATTACCAATGTAGCAGTGAATGCCAATAATCCCAGGGACAATAACAGGAGTGTGCAATCTCATCTTGGGCGGATACAGGTTTCATTTGTGGAGTTTGAAAAGAGACATGGTAAAGAGACGAGACCATATATGGATAAGATCCGGGAAGTGGTGCAGGGAATACCAGGCACCAGTGTGGAAGTGGCACAGGAAGATAACGGACCTCCAACTGATCCCCCGGTAAACATAGAAGTATCGGGTGATTATTTGGAAAATGTAACCAAGGTTGCAACAGACCTTTTCCGGTTCCTTGATACCAACCGTGTGGAAGGAATTGAGAACCTGCAGCCTGATGTGGATCTTTTCAATCCTGAGATCACCGTAAAAGTTGACAGGCAAAGAGCTACTATGGAAGGCCTGAGCACAGCGCAAATTGGAATGGAACTTCGTACAGCCATCTTTGGTAAAGAAGTAAGTAAGATCAAAGACGGTGAAGATGAATATAAAATTCAATTACGTTTCAAAGAAGATCTCCGTAAAAATGTATCAGACCTGTTGAACATGCGAATCACTTTTATGGACATGAATACCATGCAGGTGAAATCGTTACCGCTCAGTTCTGTAGCTTCTGTCGACTATACCAACTCTCCCGGTGGTATTAACCGTAAGAATGTTAAGCGTACCGTTCAGTTACAAAGTAATGTACTCGACCCAACGATGGTGGCACCTATCAATGCGCAGCTGGAAACAAAAATTAAAGAGTTCAAAGAAAAAAATGCTGTGCCTTCAGATGTGAATATTAAACTGAGTGGTCAAAGTGAGCAGGAAAGAGAGACACAGGCATTCCTGGGTAAGGCTCTTCTGATAGCATTGGGTCTTATCTTTTTCATTCTGGTGCTGCAGTTCAACAGTATGAGTAAGCCATTTATCGTATTGACAGAAATATTCTTCTCTATTATTGGTGTGTTCCTGGGTTATGCCCTTACCGGAATGACGGTGGCGACCATTATGATGGGAGTAGGTATTATTGGACTTGCTGGTATTGTGATAAAAAATGGTATCCTGCTGATTGAGTTTACCGATGAATTGCGTCATCGTGGTATGCGTACCCGTGAAGCCGCCATCCAGGCAGGTAAGATCCGTATCATTCCTGTATTGCTCACAGCAGTAGCAACCATACTTGGTTTGTTCCCGCTGGCAGTTGGATTGAATATTGATTTCGCCGGGTTGTTCCAGCATTTGCGTCCGAATCTTTTCTTTGGTGGTGATAGTGTTGTGTTCTGGGGACCGCTGGCATGGACGATCATTTTTGGTTTGATCTTCTCCTTTTTCCTGACGTTGGTAATGGTACCAAGTATGTATTTGATTGCAGAGAGATTGAAGAGACCTATGCAGCAATTCTATGGAACAAAATACATTGCTTTGTTAGGTTTTGCCGGACCATTCTTCTTCATATTCGTAGGTATCATGTACCTGGTAAGAAGAATTCAGGGTAAAAAAGTGTGGCTGGGTAAGCCAAAGCCGGCAGCGAAAACGGCTTAAAGACTGTCTGAAATGTGTGGTTGGTTTTGGTTATAAAAAAGCGGCTCTGTGGTTGGAGCCGCTTTACTTTTTTATTCTGCTGACTTTTTAGTTTAAAAGAAATGTAGCGCTGATTTTTATTTCCAGCATTCGTAAAGGGCTTGTGTATACTTCAGCTACCTGGTGCTCATGTAGCTGTTGTGTAGAAGCATTCACAAAAGTGATATTTAAAGGCTTTCCATCAGAGTTTACAGGAGGGTTATTGGCATCTACCAGTTTCCTGGTGTTGATGTAATTGATGTTTCCTCCCTGAATATTATTTACACTCAGGTCAATCCATCCGTTATTTCTCTTTCCTCTTTTTCCAAATATTCCCCAGTCTATTTGCAAACCTCCTCCGTAACCGGTATAGATGGTACCATCTTTAATAATGTTTCGCTGGTCCAGGGGTGCACATCCTCCCGGGTCATGCGGGTCTTCAATGAATATGTTGCTGTAAAAACTAGCATAACCTGTTTTTCCGTTCAGGTAAGGCGTAACGGCTTTATTTCGCAGCAGGTCTATCCTTGTTTGCAGACCGCCCTGCACTACCATGCTGCTATAGAAAACATCTGTCCGGGTTATGTCTCCGTTTGAGAAAGTAAATGTTTGTTCCTTTCTTGTACTCGCATACATGCCCCATCCAACGTCAGCACCAATCTGTACCCGGTCCATTTTGCCTGGTAACCGGTACAATCCGCTCAGGGCAAGGCTATGAACAGCCCTGATATTTTTTTTCATATCCTGCTTTGGTAAACTGAGTGAATAACCGCTGCTCAGGTAAAACTGGGCAGAGGAGAGAATGCTGATAGTAAGAAAAAGGAAAGTGTAGATTAGCTTCATATTACAAGGTTTTTGTTCTTTAAATAACAACAAATTCCGCAAAGGTTCACGGCTTAGAGTGTTAAAAAGGTAAAAAATACCCACTGGTCGGTACCAGCCAGGCATAAAAAAACCGCCACCATAAGGTGACGGTCTGAGTTTTAATAAGAATTCTGCTTAGAAAGCTTTTTTCTGTACAGGCTTTCCATCCACATCCAGCTCAATGACCTCGTAACCTGTTTTCTTCACTCCCTCAATGATCTTGGCTTTGTCGCCGACCAGTAAGATGTTCATCTTTTCAGGATTCAGCATTCTTTTAGCCATGGCATCCACCTGCTGTTTGGTTAATCCGGCGAGAATTTTATTCTGCTGATCTACATAATTAGCTGGCAGGTTGTAATCCAGTATGCGGCCAATAAAACCTGCTTTCTGGAAGCCTGTTTCATACGATAAGGCATCCCGCTGGCCGAGTGAATTCTTCATGAATTTCAGTTCAGCTTCAGTGATACCGTTGTCACGATAATTTTTCAGTTCTTTCATCACTTCTATCAATGCGCTGTCTGTTGCATCGGCACGGATACCAGAGCTGAATTCGAAATCACCAGTGTATTCATCAGCAGTAAAAGAACTGCGGGCACCATAGGTCCAGCCTTTGTCCTCCCGAAGGTTGAGGTTCAGACGGCTATTGAAATCACCACCCAATGCATAGTTCATCAGTCTTGACTTGTAGAAATCACCGGTGGCATCGTATTTCAAACCGGTGGCGTAGCCCACACGGAATTGTGATTGTGCTGCTTTGGGAACATCTACAAGATATACTTTCGATTTATCAATATCAGTGGCCTTTGCATCTACAGCCGGTAAATCAATTTTTTTGTTGGGCAGTTTATTCAGGAAGGCCAGTTTAGGCAGCACCTCTGTTTGCTTCACATCACCCACTATCACTACTTTCACTCCTTTGGAAGTCATATAGCTCTTGTAATAATCTTCCACATCCTGCAATTTCAGGTTGGCAATAGTGTATTCAGTTCCGTCTTCACTCATGCCCATTATGCTGTTGGGGCCATAATTAAGTTTAGCAAATACCACATCAGCTACGGCAGCAGGATCAGCCTTTGCCTGCTTGAATCCCTGCAGACGCTGTTTTTGAATCCTGGTAAAGGCATCTTGTGTGAATTTAGGATTGAACATTCTTTCTTCTACCAGGGCCAGTGTCTGGTCAAGGTTTTTCTTCAATGTTTGAATGCTGAAGGTGATACCGTTGAATTTGCTGGAAACAGAAACATTGCTGCCAAGTTTCTGCAGTTCAACAGCCATTTGCTCTGCTGTGTAGTTCTTTGTGTCTTCATTCATCATGCTGGCAAACATACTGGCCAGCCCGACTTTTGCTGTATCCTTTGCCTGCAATATGTGACCACCGGGAATGGTAATGGTGATGGTAACGGTAGGAATCTCAGTTGACTCGGTTCCAATCATCTTTACTCCATTTGGCATATCCTTTCTCCAGAACTTGGGAACCTTCACTGTCGGGTTGGCTCCGTTTCCGGGGATCTTGCTCCGGTCAAAATTGTCTTTAGCCTTTGTATATTTCAAACCGGCATAACCATAATCCGGTGCATCATATTTTGAAGAGTCGATTTTATAATTATCAGCCGCGGCGATCAGTTTTTCCTGTCCTTTTGGTAAAACACTGAGTACAACTGCACCTTTACCTTTTATGTATTCATTGTATACCCTCATTACATCTTCTTTTGTAACTGCCTGGTACATCTTGATCAGGTCAGCGATCTTATTAGGATTACCGGTGAAGGTCTGGAACGAAGCCAGTTGGGAAATTTTTCCGGAAACACTTTGCAATCCATTGATGAGCTGTGATTCAATGCCGCCTTTGAACTTGGCGATATCCTCATCGGTAACACCTCTTACTTCAAATGAATCAAGAGAGTTGCGGTAAATGGAATCAAGGGCAGCCAGTGATTTACCCGGAGAAGGAATCAACTGAATGAAAAATTCGCCTGCCAGCTCTGAAAGACTGCTGAAAGTACTTGCCTGAAGGGCTGTTTGCTTTTTTACCATCTGCTGGTACAGTACAGAATTCTTTCCCTGGCCCAAAACCTGTGCTAAGCAGGCAAGGGCACCCATGTCTTTATGGTAATTGGGAACAGTGGGATATACTACCAATAACAAAGGCAGTTTGGCATAATTGTCTACATAGGATACATAGCGGTCATTGCTCAATACAGCAGGGGGTACAACAACGGGATTTACTTCCGGCCCGCGGGGTATACCACCAAAGTATTTTTCAACCAGCTTTACCACTTCAGCAGGGTTTACATCGCCACCTACAGAAACTGTTGCGTTATTAGGTCCGTACCAGCGGAGGAAGAAATTCTTTAAATCATTTACGTCTACACGGTTCAGGTCTTCTACATAGCCAATTGTAAGCCATGAATAGGGATGACCATACGGATACAAGTTCCTTGAAGCTGTTTCATTGGCCAAACCGTAAGGACGGTTATCGTAGTTCTGTCCTCTTTCATTCTTCACGGTAGAACGCTGTATCTCGAATTTCTTTTGTGTAACCGCATCCAGCAAAAAGCCCATACGGTCTGCTTCCAGCCACAACATTTTTTCCAACTGGTTGCTGGGTACCGTTTCAAAATAGTTGGTTCTGTCGCGGTTGGTAGTACCATTCAATGTACCGCCGGCATCCGATACAATTTTAAAGTGCTGCTCATCTGCTACGTTATCACTTCCCTGGAACATCATGTGTTCAAAGAAGTGGGCAAACCCGGATTTGCCGATCTCTTCCCTGGCAGAACCGACATGGTAGGTAACATCTACATGCACCACCGGATCGCTATGGTCTTCGTGGATGATGAGGGTTAGGCCATTGGGCAATACATATTTTTCGTAAGGGATAACGATCTCGTTACCCTGTTTGGTAACTTTCTCCACCAGCTTTGTCTGCCCGTTTGCAAAAAGAGAAACGATGAACAGGAAAGCCGAAAGCATCAATAAGCGTTGTTTCATAATTTGATTTTTTTTCGGTCTGGCAAAATAAACAAATCCCGCCTGCAAATAGTTGCCATTTATCATATTTAGCCGTGCTGGCCGGTTTGTCAGCATAAAAGTTCTCCTTGTCAATTCTTTGCCTCCCTTCATACCTTTGAAAAAAAATACTATATGAGTACAGCTCCCCGTGTCAATCATGAAATTGACTATAAGCTTTATGGTGAAGAAATGCAGTTTGTTGAGATTGAACTGGATCAGAATGAGACGGCTATTGCCGAAAGCGGATCCATGATGATGATGGATGACGGCATACAGATGGAAACCATCTTTGGCGACGGTTCGGCCCAGCAGCCTACCGGCTTTTTTGGCAAATTGGTCAGCGCCGGAAAAAGAGTGCTGACAGGTGAAAGCCTTTTCATGACCGCTTTTACTAATACAACAGGAGGTAAACGGAAAGTTAGTTTTGCCGCTCCCTATACCGGCAAGATCATCCCGATGGACCTGCAGAAACTGGGCGGCACCATTATTTGCCAAAAAGATGCTTTTCTCTGTGCTGCAAAGGGTGTAAGTGTAGGATTGCATTTTCAGCGTAAGCTGGGTGTGGGCATTTTCGGAGGCGAAGGATTCATCATGCAAAAGCTGGAAGGGGACGGGATGGCTTTTTTACATGCCGGTGGTTATATAGTAGAAAAAGAACTGCAGGCAGGCGAAGTGCTGAAAATAGATACCGGCTGCGTGGTGGGCTATTCACCAACGGTACAGTTCGATATTGAGTTTGTAAAAGGTATCAAGAACTTTATGTTCGGTGGTGAAGGTCTGTTCTTTGCCAGGTTACAAGGTCCCGGCAAAGTATGGATTCAATCATTGCCGATCAGCCGCCTTGCCGGCCGCATCGTTGCTTACGGCACTTATAAGCGTAAGGAGGAAGGCAGTGTGCTGGGAGGTTTGGGTAATTTGTTTGACGGACGGGAGTAAATAGTCATTAGTCAACAGTCGATAGTCGTTAGTGAATAAGACGTTTCCTCATCCCTGGCCTTTCTCACTTAGGGTGAGGAGATAAAACACTTATTGTACACCCGGGTATTTACTGGCCAGTACCAGTTCATAATCCGGTTTGTTTTTTAAGGACTGTAATACGAGATGGAGCAATTGTACCGCTTCTTCGGTTTGAAAGGCCTGGTCATGTGCCAGCAGTACCAGGTGGCCGGGTGTTTTTGTTCGCTTTGCTTCCAGCATGTTCTCTATTCGCCGTA